>NZ_CAUVME010000029.1:0-34348 GCF_963553175.1 Oribacterium sinus
TGCACTATTATAGCAAAATCAGGCAGAAATGAAATTTCAAACTGCCTGATTTTTGGGATTTTTTTAAGCTCAGTAGAATTTACTTCTGCACTGGAATTTACTTTTTCAATTTAGCTTTTCAAAATATATGTTCTAAAATACAACTCTTAAGCGCTATAGGCAAAAGTGTAGGTTTCGGGATTTATGGCATAAGCTTTGAGCATGGAAATCTCTGAGAAAGCCGGAATTTAATCCCAAATCTTAGATTTACCATCTCTTCATGCAAAAGCGGTAAAGGGATTTCCTTCCCAAAAGAACGCAAACTGCCACGGAAAATCCCAGTAAAAACAAGAAGAAAAGAATCTGAACCGACAAAGCTCTCTCATGATGTAGGAAATAGCTGTAGCCCCCCATCTTTAGAAACAAATCTCGGAAGGGGCGATGGAAGAGATAAATCACTAAAGAATATTTTCCCCAAAGAGAAAGATCGCTCTTCAAATTTTCTAAAACTTCAGTAAGTCCATATTTGCCTCCCAAAGCTCCGGTAATGCCAAGCTTCCGGCTCCAAACGCCGACAATGCTCGACTTCCTTCCTAAGATTTTCTTGTGTAAAGGATACTTTCCCCAAAAAGAGAGGATCCAATAGAAAGAATAGGAAATTCCCAAAGCAAAAGGAATATATAAAACACGAAGCAGGATAGGAAAACTTTGAAAAAAGGGAAGAATCTCCTCCTTGCTCACCCTTCTGTACCATACCCCATAGAAAATTCGGGTATAGTTTTTTAGACTAGGGAAATACAGGAGGAAAAGAAGCAGGGAAGTTCCCCCAAAAAAGGCAAGGCCATCTCTTCTTTTCTTCCAAGAAAAAGAGGATTGGGAAAGGAGCATCCCCAAATAGAAAAAGGGTGCAAAGCCGAAGACCCGATCCAGTGCCAGGAAATCCACCAGTCTTCGGTTTTGGTCAAGATATCCTGCAAACAAGGAAAGAAGAATCAGAAGGAAAAGATAGTATTTTTCTCCCCTATCCTCCGGATTCCCTCCCTTTCCGATATAGACCTTATTTCGTTTAAAAAAGCAAAGGGGAAGGCAGGCGAACTGCCAAAAGAAAAGCCCCAAAAGATACCAGGGGGTAGAGGATTCATGGAGATAATCCGGGAAGTCTCCCTGCCCTCCGTAGCAAAATACATCAAAGGGATAGAGCAGGGTTTTTAAGAAAAAATAGCAGAGAAAATAATACAGTAAGTTAGAAAAAAGAGAGGAAGCCTTTCTTCCCCTCTTTACAAAGCTTTGTTGAAAAAAGTATCCGGACAGGAAGATAAAGGCAGGCATATGAAAGCTGTATATCCCGTAAAAACTCCGGGAAAACAGCGCCATGTCGCTATCTTTTATCGGCAGGAGAAAATGTCCAAGCACCACAAGGAAGATTAAAAAGCCCTTGTATCGGTCCAATTCCTCAACTCTCTCCCCTGCCATACTGTCCTTTCTTGTACTGCGAACATAAGTGCTTTTGTTACTGCTATTTACAGTGCTACTACTCCGCTCTCTCTGCTATTCCGAATACCGCTCTATTCTTTAAGCAAAAATCGGTGCTACCGCCTTTGCATACTTCTCTTTGACTGCCTTGGCCTCTTCCTTATTCTTTCCTAAGGTGGTGTAGTAAGCCTTAATCTTCGGCTCTGTTCCGGAGGGGCGCACAATAATGCTGGAGCCGTCCTCCAAGTGGTAAATCAAAACATTTGCCTTAGGAAGCCCTGTCTTCTCTGTATCCAGATAGTCCACACATTCCTTTACCTTGGTGCCGGCAAAATCCTTTGGACTTTCCTTTCGTAAGGAATCCATAATGCCCTGCATCTTATCCATGCCGGAAAGTCCCGGGAAGGAGAAGCTGTCCACGGAATTCAGATAATAACCGTGCTGTGCATAAATCTGCTCCAAACGCTCCTTTATGGAAGAGCCGTTTTTCCGGTAATAAGCCGCCATCTCGCAAATCAGCATGGAAGCCACCACCGCGTCCTTATCCCGCACTGCGGTGCCGGACAGATAGCCATAGCTTTCCTCGAAGCCGAAAATGAAGCGATTTTCCTCTCCCTTTTCCTCCAAAAGCTTAATCTGCTCTCCAATCCACTTAAATCCGGTAAGGGTGTGGCGAAGCTCGATGCCGTAATACTCTGCCACCTTATCCGCAAGGGGGGTACTCACAATGGACTTTACCGCCACCGGTCTTTCCGGAAGGGTTCCCTCCTCCTTACGGCCTTTCGCAATGTAATCTAAAAGCAAAACGCCCATTTCATTTCCGGATACTAATTCATAGCTTCCGTCCTGACAACGCATGGCGATGCCCACACGGTCTGCATCCGGGTCTGTAGCCAACATCAGGTCTGCATTTTTCTCCTTAGCCAAGGCAAGTCCCTTCTCCAGGGCTGCAAAAATCTCAGGATTTGGGTAGGGGCAGGTGGTAAAGTAGCCGTTAGGATACTCCTGCTCCGGAACGATGCTAACATCCTCGATACCCATTTCCTTGAAAATGCGGGTTACCGGCTCTAAACCGGTACCATTCAGGGGAGAGTATACCAGAGTCAGTCCTGCATCCTTGCAAAGTCCCGGATGCACCTGCTGGGAAAGTACATATTTATAGAAGGCTTCCTTACAATCTTCCCCTACAAAACGAATAAGCCCTTCATCCACCGCCTTGGCAAACTCCATGGTCTTATAACCGGTAAGTACATCGGTTTCCTGTATCTTTGCATAAACCTTTCCTGCGGCCTCATCTGTCATCTGGCATCCGTCACTGCCGTAAGCCTTATAGCCGTTGTACTCTGCAGGGTTGTGGGAAGCGGTCAGCATAATACCCGCACTGCAATGATAGTATCTGGTGGCAAAGGACAAAGCCGGCACCGGCATCAAAGCATCATACATCCGAACGGTAATGCCGTTTGCCGCCAAAACCTTTGCCGCTTCCTTGGCAAAGGTCCAGCCCTTCAAACGGGAGTCGTAGCTGATGGCTACCAGCTTCTCCAGCTTCTCCTCTAAGATGTATCTGGCCAAGCCCTCTGTAGCCTGACGCACCACGAAAAGATTCATTCTGTTGGTGCCCGCTCCCAGGGTTCCTCGAATTCCCGCGGTACCGAACTCCAAAGCTCTTGCAAAATGCTCTTTGATTTCTTCCTCCTGCCCTGCCATGCATTGCAGCTCTCTCTTTAAATCAAAGTCCTCTAACTCCGCTGCCATCCAGCGCTGATACTCTTTTTGATAATCCTGCATCTTCTTCGTCCTTTCTGCATTCTGCTTTTTTTATTGCTCTACTTTACCATGGAAGACAGAGAAGAGGCAAGAATATCGTATAGAAATGATGGAGCCAAATGATATCGCCCAAAGGTATAGAAATGATATCGTCCTGAATCTTTCTCCACAGGACATCTCTATAGAATGTCCCCCTATAGGACGTCTCTCTATAGAACATCTCTCCATAAAACACCTCTCTATAAAACACCTCTCCATAAAACACCTCTCCATAAAACACCTCTCCATAAAACACCTCTCCATAAAAATCTCTTGTTCTTCTATAAAAACTGTTTATACAAGAACAGTATACAAAAATCATCTCTCTATTGTTAGCTAATGCTAACCATTATATAATATTAAATAGCTCATTATCTATGATTCTACCATTTCATATAGCAAACGCTAACAATACTTAGGAGGCCTCCATGAACGTTTACAAAAAAGTATTTCGCTACGTTCCGGAAAAAACTGTACCGGGAATCCTTTCTATCCTGACTTCCCTCCTTTCCGGAGTGATTCTGGTCTACGCCTATATGCTCCTCTACTTCTTTCTGGAAAACCTAATCCTTTTCCGAGACGAAGGGCAGAGCTATATCTTGAGTCTAAAAATCGTACTTGCGCTTACCCTGGCAGGACTTTGCTATCTCTTCTCCGGTGTCTTATCCCACATCTTTGCCTTCCGTCTGGAGACGAATCTCCGAAAAAAAGGGATTGAGGGCTTGGCATCCGCTTCATTTCGTTTTTATGACCTGCACTCTTCCGGCTATATTCGAAAAACCATTGACAGCAATGCAGAGAAAACCCATCAGGCAGTGGCCCATATGATTCCGGACAGTGCTCAGGCCTTTCTTGTGCCTCTCCTCAGCTTGGCTCTTGGCTTCTTTGTGAGTCTTCGGGTGGGCATAATTCTTCTGCTTCTTGTTCTTATTAGCGGCTTCTTCCTACAGAAAATGATGGGTGGAAGCCAATTTATGAGCTTGTATCAGGAATCCTTAAACCATCTCAGTGCAGAAACAGTGGAATACGTTCGGGGCATTCAGGTCGTAAAGCTCTTCGGAAACCGCCTGCAAAGCTTCAAAGCCATGAAAGAGGCCATTGAAAGCTATGCAAAGTACGCCTATGAATACAGTTTAAGCTGTAAAACTCCCTATGTTCTCTACCAATGGATCTTTTTAGGCTTAATTCCTATTCTGTCGATTCCCCTGTCCTTTCTCCTCGTAAAAGAACCCCATCCTGAAAAACTAATCATCGATTTGATTATGATTTTCTTTCTGGACGGCGTCATCATGGTGGCTTTCATGAAAATCATGTGGTCCGGCATGTACATTTTTAATGCAAACTTTGCCATCGATGAAATGGAAAAGCTCTACAAGGCAATGCAGGAGGACAGCCTCCAATACGGCAGGGAAGAAAAGTTTCAAAATTACAGTATGGAGTTCCAAAATGTAGATTTTTCCTACGGAGACAAGAAGGTTTTAGAAGGTCTTTCCTTCCGCTTGGAAGAGGGAAAAAGCTATGCCCTTGTGGGGCACTCCGGTTCGGGAAAATCCACCATTGCAAAGCTTTTTTCCGGTTTCTACAAAGTGGATAAAGGACAGATTCGAATCGGGGATCTCCCCATTGAAAACTACAGCAAGAATGCCCTTTGTAAGGCCATCTCCTTCGTTTTCCAGGACAGCAAGCTTTTCCATAAGACGATTTATGAAAATGTGCTGTTAGGAAAGCCGGATGCTACTCCGGAAGAAGTTCATCACGCTTTGGATCTGGCAGGTTGCAGGGAAATTCTGGAGCGTTTTCCCGAGAAAGAAAATACCTTGATCGGTGCAAAAGGCGTTTACCTTTCCGGTGGCGAAAAGCAGAGAATCGCCATTGCTAGAGCCATCTTAAAGGATGCTCCCATCGTGATTCTGGACGAAGCCAGTGCCTCCATCGATGCAGATCAGGAGTATGCCCTGCAAAATGCTTTTAAGAATCTGATTCAGGGGAAAACCGTGATTATGATTGCCCACCGCCTTTCCAGTATTCAGGGCTTACATGAAATACTGGTTTTGGAAGAGGGAAAGATTGTGGAACGGGGAAATAGTAAAGAGCTTCTGCAAAAAGACAGTCGTTATAAAAAGCTCTGGGCGCTTTATCAAACTACGGAAGATTGGAGGATAAACAAATGATGAATTGGTTCAAAAAACAGTTCTCCCTTACGGAGCAGGGCGCAAAAAACCTGCAAAAAGCCAGCCTCTACTGCTTTCTTACTTACTGCATCAATATGGGCCCCGTTATGCTTTTACTGTATATCGCGAAGCTCCTTCTGGAAAATGCAGGTAGGAAAGCCTTCACACCATGGGAGCTGATTGTTCCGGCTCTCATAATCCTGTTCTTCCTCTACCTCCTGCTTTCCAAGGAATATGTCTGTCTCTATAACGCGACCTACAAAGAATCGGCGAATCTGAGAAAGAACATTGCAGAAACCCTGGCAGACCTGTCCATTGCCTATTTTTCCCGGCATGACTTAAGCGATTTGTCGGAAAGCATTATGTCTGACGTAGAGAGGATTGAACACGCCTTAAGCCATTCTGTTCCCAAAATCGTAGCCATGTTTTTCTTCTTCCCGATTATGGGAATCCTGATGTGCTTCTCAAACTGGAAGCTGTCCCTCGCCACCCTTCTCCCTACGATTTTCAGTTTTCTTTTAGTGCCCTTATCCAGAAAGCTCGTGCTACAAAACAATCAGAAGTACTATCATCTTTTGCGGGAAAATGCGGAAGCTTTCCAGGAACACATCGACCTGCATCAGGAAATCAGCAGCTTTCTCCCTGACAGGGAGGTTAAAGAAGCCTTATTTCAAAAAATGGACCTGCAAGAAAAGCTCCACCTAAAGACGGAAATGGGCTCCTTTGTCGTCATGGGATGCTCTTCCATTTTTGCTTTCTTAAGTGTGGCTACGGTGATTTTTGTCGGTTTCCCGCTCTATCAAAACGGCAGTATTTCCATCCTCTACTTCTTAGGATTTATCATCGCCTCCATGAAATTAAAGGAAATCTTCGACATTTCCAAGGAAAGCCTGATGGAGATCTTCTATATCGCACCGGCGGTGCAGCGCATCTCCGAAATCAAGGCGGCAAAGAAGCAGGAAGGAGTGAGCACAGCGCTTTCCGACTTCTCCATTGACTTTCAGGATGTGTCCTTCTCCTACAATGAAGACAGGACGATTCTAAAAGACGTCTCCATGTCGGTAAAGGAAGGAGAACTTTTCGCTTTAGTAGGCCCCTCCGGCTGCGGAAAAACCACCATTTTACGCTTACTCTCCAGACTTTATGATGCAAAGTCCGGAAAGATTTTCATCGGTGGAAAGGATTTACAAAACACAGCCACCGACTCCATTTTCCAAAAAATCGCCATGGTCTTTCAGGAAGTGAACCTCTTTAATACCACCATTCTGGAAAATATCCGTCTGGGAAGAGAGGATGCCACGGAGGAGGAAGTGCGGGAAGCGGCACGTCTTGCCAACTGCCTGGACTTTATCGAGAAGCTTCCCGATGGCTTCCAAACAAGAATCGGAGAAAATGGCGCAGAGCTCTCCGGCGGAGAAAGACAGCGGCTTTCAATCGCCAGAGCCTTTCTAAAGGATGCTCCTATACTCCTCTTAGATGAAATTGCCGCAAATCTGGATATTGATAACGAAAGAAAAATTCAGGAAAGCCTCAGCAGCTTAATCCGCGGAAAAAACCGAACTGTCATCCTTATTTCCCACCGCTTAAAGTCCATCGAGAAAGCAGACCGTATCTTGGTGCTGTCCTCCGGAGAGGTGGATGCGGTGGGTACCCACGAAGAACTGCTGGAGTGCTCCAAAGTCTATCGGAATCTGGTAGAAAAGAGCCGGCTTGCAGAGGAATTCAGCTATTAAAACCGTATCGAGAAAAGTCCAAGACCTTATAAGCCGAATTCCGAAATATTCGGAACAAAGGATAAAGAAGCTTTTCGTTATAAAAGGAGATTTACCTTATGAATAGAAATAAACTGACCATTAAAGACCTGGTGTCTATCGGCGTTTTTGCCGTGATTTACTTTATCTGTATGTTTGCCGTCGGCATGATGGGCGTCGTTCCGATTTTGTATCTTGTCTACCCTGCTGCCTACGCGCTTATCGGCGGGCCTATCGTTATGCTCTTTATGGCAAAGGTGAATAAACCCTTCGGACTTCTCATTTTCGGCATGATTACCCCCTGTATCATGTTCCTATTCGGACATACCTTTGTGGTGCCCCTCTTCTCCCTTCTTTTCTGCCTCCTTGCAGAAGGCATCCGGCGGATGGGAAACTATCAGTCCGGCTCTGCCACGATGCTAAGTTATGCGGTCTTTAGTCTCTGGCCCTGCAATTCCCTTCTACAAATGATTCTTCTGAAAGAGCGCTATATGGAGATGGTTATCAAAGAAATGGGAGAGAATTACGGAAATGCCATTGAAAAGCTGCTTAGCGCGCAAAATATGGCTATCGTTTATGTCTGCACCTTCCTTTTCGGCCTTCTCGGCGCCTTTCTCGGAAGAAAGCTATTGAAGAAGCATTTTGAAAAAGCGGGAATTGTATAGCAAGACGGAGTAGAACAATGCAAGAAAAAAACAGCTTCAAAGCGACAATCAAAGAAAAAACCTGGGAGGAAAAGCGGAATCCCTTTAATCCAAACCCGATTAGCAAGCTTCTCGTTTTACTGTTTTTGGGCTTCACGATCATGCACTATCTGCCCTTTTACGGAGAATGGGCAGTGGTGCTTCTCTTTTCCGTCTTCTTCCTTCTGAACGGTTTTCGAAGAACTGCGCTGTTCACCCCTCTTGTTTTTGCCGCACTCTGCTTTATTCCGGGATACTCTGCACAGTATTTTATGCCGCCTCCCTTACGCATCCTCTTTTCCTTCCTTTATCTTTTTCACCTGCTTTTTTTGCCCTATCTTGCAGGGAGCTTTTTCATGAGGACTTCGGATGTGGGCGCCATCTTAAGCTCCATGGATTTTCTTCATATCCCCCAATGCATTTCCATCCCTATAGCCGTGATGTTCCGTTTTTTTCCCGCCTTCACGGAAGAGAAGAAAGCCATTAAACGAGCTATGAAAATTCGGGGAATTCAGACCTGGAATCCGATGCAGAATCTGCTCTATGTTTCCATTCCGCTCCTCATCATTTCCGCGAACATTGCGGAGGATATTGCGAAGGCGGCGGAGTGCAAATGCATTGAGAATCCTGTCAAAAAGACGCGCTACAATACGGTTCGTCTGCAAATCGTGGACGCTGTTTTTCTATTTTCAATCCTGCTGATACTGGGGCTAAGCTATTTTGGAGTTCACTTACTACACTATTGACGGTAAAAAGGAGTTTTTATGCTTGCTTTCAAAAATTTTTCTTTATCCTACGGGGAGAATACCCCGGTGCTACAGGACATAACCCTCACGATAAAAGAGGGGGAATGTCTGCTTCTTACGGGAGAAAGCGGCAGTGGGAAATCCTCCCTGATTCATGCCGTAAACGGTCTGGCTTATCAGTACTACAACGGAAAAAGCAGGGGAAAAGTCCTTTTTCAGGGAGAAGACTTGTCTTCCCTTCCCATTTACAAAATCGCCCTACGGATTGCCACCGTTTTTCAAAATCCGAAAACCCATTTTTTCAATATCAACACCACAAGAGAATTGCTCTTCACCATGGAAAATATGGGACTGAACCGAGCGGAAATGGACAGGCGAATGGAAGATCTTCTCTCCATTTTCCCCATTGAAAAACTGCTTGGGCGAAATATCTTCGCCTTATCCGGAGGTGAAAAGCAGATTCTTGCCCTTGCTTCCGCCTACCTCTCCGGCTGTCCCTTCCTTGTTCTGGACGAGCCCTCTTCCAACCTGGATGAAGGCTCCATTGCCGTTCTAAAAACCATGCTCCATACCCTGAAAGAAAAAGGGATGTCGATTCTTGTGGCTGAGCATCGCCTTTACTATCTGATGGACTTAGTTGACCGGGTGGCCTTTTTAGAAAAGGGAAGACTCAGCAAGTTATTTTCCCGGGAGGATTTTCTGGCGCTTCCGGAGGAAAATATTAAATCCATGGGGCTTCGCGCAAGAACGAAACCAAGCCTTTCTCTTCCGGAATGGAAAAATGAAGGAGCGCTAAGATATTATAAGGAAGAAGGCTATGCCTCTTTTTCCTTTGGAAAAATTTACGGCATTGTGGGAGAAAATGGAATTGGCAAATCCACCTTCCTTCGTAAACTCAGCGGCTTGGAGAATGAAAGAGGAAGTCATTTCTCCCTTTACGAAAAAGAACTCTCAAAAAGACAACGTCTTGCCCTTTCCGCTATGGTTATGCAGGACGTGAATCAGCAATTGTTCGGAGACTCCGTGGAAGAAGAGATGGAACTGGGGAAATGTGGTAAGGCGCCAAAAGAAGAACTCCTCAACGCACTGGGACTTTCCGCGCTAAAAGACCGCCATCCCATGAGTCTTTCCGGCGGTCAGAAACAACGTCTTGCCCTTGCCGCAACCCTCTATCAGGAGGCAAAGCTTTTCTTTTTTGATGAACCTACCAGCGGCATGGATCAGAAAAATATGCTTCGTATCGCCAGCCTCTTAAAGTCTGCCATTCGAGAGGATCGAATCTTCTTCATTGTGTCTCACGACTATGCCTTTTTACAGGAGGTGGCGGATGAGGTGGTGGAAATCAGTTTGCTAAATCCTTCTTTACAGCGAGTGAAAGCATAGCCATTTACAATCATATCCGCCTCATTGGCTATTTTATGAATATCATTCATCCAGCATCAACTTGCCCTTTTGGGCTTTATCTTTTAAACGCTTCATCTGTTCTTTTTCTATCTGTTGAATGCTTTTCTCCGGAACAGGCAAATCTTCCGGCATCGTGCCACCAATTTTTTCAATAGCACTTCTGACTTCTTTTCCCACTGTATAGTGAACCTTTGTTGCTGCTTCTGCACCTTCAACTTTGTCTTTCCTCAGTTTTTCTTCTGTCTGTGAAATTCTAAATAAATTAGCAATCAATTCGGTACTTCCCATATAATCCAAGATTTTTTGTCTTGCTGTCAATCCTTTTCTATCATGTATATCTTCTACATCTAACCCACCATACAATCCCATATACCCTGCATTCTGGAATATAGCAAATTCTTCGTTTGTGATAACTCCTGCATCATGTGCTGTTTCTACCAGAAGTTGATTCCATTGTTTAATATCACCACGAACGACAAGTCTTCTTCTATCTTCATCAAGCTGATTAAAATGGTCTGCTATTTCTTGACGATATGTTTGTATAGCAAAATAGGTCTGTCCAAATGCAATAACCTCTTTTCTAGGATCTCCATTTTGCATAATCAAATAGCAAGCATATCTCGTAAGCTCATAATCTTTTATAGACTTACTTGTAGCACCTGCTTCTACGATTTTGCTGACCTCAGCAAAATCGTATGCTACTTCATGACCACTGCTCTCACACGCAATCATTGCTCTATCAATGACTTTTTGAAAATTTCTCCACTGAGAATAATCAAGTACATCAGCAAGTTCCCTTGCACTCCAATACTCACTCCCATCTTTTCGCATGTACTTAATATCTTCAAACTTCCTATATTCTTTTTCTTTTAAATTTGGCATAAAATTCTCCTATCCAATCGGACACAAAACCTTCCAAAATCATTGAAACCACTTACTGCCACTTAATTCCTCCGAAACATTTTCTAATTCCCCCTGAACTCTGGAATCTTTTGTATCCTTCAATGAGGCGTACAGGGAAAGCTTATCTACTATTCCGTTTTCACAAAGCTTCACCGGATCATAGTTCCACAATTCCACTTTGCATATCTCTGAAGACTTTTCCCATCCCGGCTCATCAACAATTTCAAATTTATCTATAATTCTGCTTTTCTTAAAACAGGCATACGCAGCTATTTCGGGTGGATTTATCATACTAATTTCAGATAAAGCAAAATCCGAAGCCTTTGGAAGTCTTATCACATCTTCTGTTTTTCTCACATAGATTACATCACGAACAGGGCTGGAAAGGGCTGAACCAGCAATATTAAGCAATTCTTTTGAATCAAATGCAAGCCCCACCTCGACACTTCTTCCTTTTCTTTTCTCTGCAATAAATCCTCTGGAAACAAGCTCTTTTGTACCTCTTGTTACATAGACGGGATCCAGCCCAAGTATTACCGCCAATTCTTTCTTCGTATAATCAGCTTTTTTATTATATACCAGATAAAGCAAAATAAGCTGCGCATTGGCTGTTAATTGCAGTAAGGCACTTCCTTCCGCCCCGGTAAACTTCTTACTGAAAAGGATTCCTAAAAACGGCAAATAAATCTGCGCAGGAATCATCATAAAGGGGATGTGATGCTTCACGTATGCATTCCTGTTATTCTTTGTAAGCGTTTCAAAGCAGAAAGCAACCGGTACGCCAAATTTCTCTTCATATAGCAGCTTTTCTTTATAAAGTACCCTACTGTCAATCGCAGAAGGAAGCTTTATAATATAAAAGCCAAACTGCTCATATTGTGCTTTATATATCTTTCTTCCCGTAGTTAGGTATCTGGGCAGTCCATTCTTTTCTTTATGTTCAGATATTGCAAAGGATAAAGCAAATACCCTTTCTAATTCTTTCTCAATCATCATAATTACGCCTGAATAATCTATTATTTATAAAATGTAATAATTTATATATATGTAATTATAAATCTTGTATGACTATGTTTCAACCATTGAATTTCTTAATTTCAGTTTAGCGAAAGTAAAGAAGAAAATCCCTGCCCAAAGCCCCACTGCCGTGCTATACTGGAGAAGTCAGAATACAAGAAGGAGCGTAAAGCAATGACTCTTACAAAAATGGAATGTCCCAACTGTCACGGCACCTTGCATATTCCGGAGGGAATGAAGGAAGGCTTCGTTACCTGTGAATATTGTAAAACCAAGGTCTACATCGAGCCTAGCAAGCCGAATATCACCCAGAACATTCATATTGATAATGTTAATTTGGGACAGCAGAAAAGCGCTCCTCCGGCAAGGCAGGAACTCAATGCCGTACAGACGCTTGTTCTCATGGGTACAATACTATCTGCCATCTTAATACTTTTCGTCAGCAATACATTTCGTGCGCCTCATAAAAGCGTAAGTCTGACTACGGCGAAGTTTCGAACTGTGCCGGAGGATGAAACCGTAAAAAGCTTCGTAGAAACGGCCTTCGGAAAGAGCTTGAAGGATATTACAAGGGAGGATTACAACTCTCTTGCTTTCCTGTCCATTCATAAAGCCAGCAAGGCCGGTTCCGACCAAACGGAGAAGTGGCAGTTTGACTATGCAAAGTCTATGAATGAGGATGGCACAGCCAAGGACCCGGAAACGCTTTATTTTCCTATCACTGATACCATTGATGAAGCGGATATGCAGGTTTTTACAGGCCTAGTTAAGCTCTCCCTTGGATATCAGGTGCACTTCGACTATAGTGCCAACTCCGATGCGAATACCCTGAAGAGTCTGACCAATCTCCGCTATTTTTCCGGAGAATATGAGGATTTCCGAACTCTCGCAAAGCTTTTCGCGAATCCCGAACAGATTCTTGGACTCTACAACATTACTCTGGACGATGATGCTACCGGTGATTCCTACTCCGGCGAGGATGCAGAAGGGGAAGATCAGGACGCGCCCTTTAAAGCATTTTCTTCTCTGGAAGAGCTCACCCTTCATATCGATGATGACTATACGAAGGGGCTTCTGTTCCTTCGAAACTTTCCAAAGCTCAAGACGCTTGCTCTGGAGCTTAATGCGGACAAAAGCCCCATGGATCTTTCTCCCCTTTCCTCTTTAAGCAGCCTAAACAGTCTGGACCTCTTGGGAACAGGAGATAGTTCCGTGGAAAATGTTGCCGTACTTTCCGGTATGCCCCAGCTGGAGCGGCTCTCCTTACGGAATTTAAAGGATGTAAAGGACTTGAACTTCGTGCAAAACATGCCGAAATTAAAATCCCTAAGTTTAGTAGACCTTTCAATTTTGAATCTGGACGGCTTATCGGGACATCTTTCCTTAAACAGCCTCTCCATTGACTGCTCTTCCCTGGAAAATGTTAATGCTCTTAGTACCCTCAGTTCTTTACAGACGCTTTCCTTCGGGTATCACACGTATCAGCTTCCTGATTTACACGGCTTAAGCGCCTTGGAAAATGTGAACTGCTATTCCCTGGATCGGGATTCCATTGCCCACATGCCTTCCATAAAGACGCTGACAATCCATAACTATAGTATTGAATACAGTGCAGATTTTCTGCAGGGAATGAATGCATTAACGGATTTAACCATTGTGGGAAACGGCATTATCGGTGCAGTGCAGCCGGACTTGGGACCTGTCCTTCGGACCCTTCCCGCTCTTACACATCTGGAATTCCAGGATTTGCCCTTTGATAAATATACGGATTATACCCAAACTTTTACAAATAACGGGGCCAAAGAGCTTATTTTCTCTCCGAACAAAAGTCGCTCATCCAGTGACTATCCTGTTCTTCCCGTTTCTCTAAGCCACATGGAGGACGACAACACGGTGGAGAGCCTGACCCTCACAAACGCAACACTCAAGAATTTGGACGATGAATCGGATGATTTTTCCACTAATGCAAAGTCTTTCCTCTCTCATTACAAGGCCTTAAAGAGTCTGAATATCAGTGACAATAAACTGCAAAGCTTGGATTGCCTGGAAGGTCTGACTACCCTGGAGGAGCTGGATTTCTCAAATAACTATATCTCCGACATTTCCGTTCTTCGGAATCTTCCCAACCTAAAGAAGGTGAAAATGAGCGGAAACCCCATCGTAAATGCGGAGCTGCTGCCGGATGGTGTGGAAGTAATGAAATAAGCGAATACTCCAAGAGCCACTGAAGTCTCCCTTCAGTGGCTCCGGTTTTCCTATGCATGGATAGCCATTAATCCACCTCTATCAAATTATGTTCCTCTAATGTGCTCTTTCCTGAACGTACACTCTCGATAATTGGGGATTATTATTTTTTATCCGTATGAATCTTACGTTTTAGATGATAGATTACTTTATAATTATCTCTTAAAAAATAGCAATATTGCTATAATTTAATGCATGTGGTATTCTTTTCTACAGAAGCCAAATGTGAACTTGTAAAACAATATATGAGGAGAAAAATGAGAAAAAGAGCAAAAAAAGCATTGGCATTACTTCTGGCATTATCTTGCAGCTTTTCTACCTATGTTTCTGCAGCAACTATCGCAAATGAGACGGTACTGTCTGAAGGAATAAAGCAAAGTTTTCCGGAAGAAAAGAGTACAAGTTCTTCTGAAAATGTGATGGAAGAAAATGCACTTGAAGAAAACGTAATGGAAAAAAATGTAGTCGAAGAAAAACATGAAGTCGAAAAAGAAATTACAGAAAGAGAGTCTGAGGCTACCGAAGAGAACGCATTTTATGCCGAAAAAGCACTTTCCGGTGTGCTTATTACGGTGCAGGCTGATTCCGGGGTATTTCCAAAGGACGCGACTTTACGAGTAAGAAAGCTCTCTAAAGTTGAGGAACAGAAGGTGGATTCCGCTGTAAAAGAGAAGCTTCAGGAGAATCAGGAAAATCTTCTTCAGAGCATGATTTTTGATATCTCGGTGCTCAATCAGGAAGGAGAAGAAGTGCAGCCGGATACTGCAAAAGGGGAAGTGAAGGTTCAATTTTCCAATATTCCCTTTTTACAGGAAGATGCGGAAAAACAGATTTCCGTGTTTCATCTGGATAGTGTTGATGCAACTGCAGAGAAGTTAGAGACAGAAAAAATAGAGGAGAAAGAAAATGCAGTAGAAGTATCGGCGGAGCATTTCTCTTTATTTGCTGTTTCTTTGGTTAAAAAAGAAAATACTTTTTCGGATACGGTAGCGGTGGAGTTAGGAGACACAATCAGTCTTTATAAACTGCTTAGGCAGGATGTTTTGCGTTGTGAAGCGATGAAAGAGACGGATCCCGCTGCTGTTCGTCTAAAGCATGACGGAGATGGGCAGGTCGCCATTGAGGCCTTGCACGAAGGAACAGCCAGATTACTTATAACCATAAAAGATGACCTGGGGGAGAAAAAAAAAGAATACCGGATTATCGTACAGAAAGCATCTCTTAGTGGAAGAGCAGGGAAGGAGATTGAATATAGTTTAACAGGCCCCGAAAATGATATGACTCTGACACTACGGGGAAGAGGGGAAACGGATGCATTTGAACTGGCTCCCTGGGAGCCCTATAGGAATAAGATTCGGAGAGTCATTATAGAAGAAGGGATAGAAAAGTTGCATGTGGAGATGGAAGCCTTTGGCAGCATGGAACATCTGGAGACGGTGAGCCTTCCTTCTACCCTGAAGGAAATACCGGACCATGCCTTTTATCATTCAGAAAACTTAGGAGATGTCACCATTCCTGCTTCCGTACGGAGGATTGGAGAGAAGGCATTCTACAAGTCTAAAGGAAATGGAAAGAAAAATGCGATTATCAATCATTCTCCGGTATTTATGAGTGAAAAAGGAAGCATGCAGTATAATCCCGCGTTTACTTCCGTACAGCAAACTGCCGGGGAAGAAGAACAGGAAGTAAAAAAGTGGAATATTTCCATGAAAAAGGTGAATTTTTATACACTTCCGGAAATCAACAAATGTTTCTTTGAGCTGGAGACGGAAGGGAATGAATATGCAAACTTTTATCTGTATACGACAGAAGATCCAAGTGAAGTAGTTACCATAAAGAATTTTACCGATAACAGCGGAAGTTTCAATAGAGACCTGAGACTGATCTTTTTTTCAAGCGGAAACGGATGGCGGCTTCCCGGAACAAATAAGAAATTTACTTCTTATCTATTTGATTTTAGGAATACAGACCTATTTTCCTTTTTACCGGGGCACACCTACTATTGTACATTTTTAATGAATCCGGGAGGCAGCACCAAACCATATAGTGAGACGCAATTGTTGCAAAAAGTGGTTACCGTGTCGGATGAGGCGCGCTTACCCCGCACCGACGGGAATTTTAGCTGGCAATTAACAGGAGAAAAGAACCCCTATACGCTTACAATAGAAGGTAACGGGCGGATGCAGGGTCTTACTGCAAACGGAGAACTTCGCTCATGGAATAAGCTCTTGCATGCTCTCGGAAGACAAGCACATCTGGAATTAAAGGGGAATATTACAGCACTGGATCCCCATGCCTTGGAAGGTATCACTTACATTAAGAAGGGTTTAGTGTTGCCGGATTCTATCGTAGAAATAGGGGATTCTGTTTTTTATAAAAAATCGATAGGAGGCAATCTTGTCTTCCCGAAGAATTTAAAGAAAATAGGGAATTCCGCTTTTCGTAATCTTTCTTACAAGGGAGATTTATCCTTGCCGGATGGACTGGAAAGTATCGGGGAAAGTGCTTTCCGTGACTTGAAAGAGGCGAATACCCTCACGATTCCCTCCTCCGTTACAGCTATCGGGACAGGCGCTTTCTATAAAGATCAGATGAGCTATAAGGGAAAGAATCGTATAGAAAATCACTCTTCCGTGAAAATTGGTACACGATATGTGAACCCGCTTTTTACGGACTACAAGCCGGATGATTCCGGAGAAGCACCGATTCCGTCTTATTCCGGAAGTGGCAATGGCGGCTCTGGCAGAGGCGGTAGTTCCGGAGGTAGTGGCGGTTCCGGAGGAGGAAGCAGTTCAAGCGGTAACAGCGGGACACCGATGGTTTTAGGGGCAGACCGCAATCTGCCATTCAATGTAAACTGGCAAAGAGACGCAAAAGGCTGGTGGATTCTGAACCCGGATGGAACGTATCCGAAGGCACAGTGGTTATGGATGAATAATCGTTGGTACTATTTTAATCAAGAAGGCTATATGTTTACCGGCTGGCTTTTCTATAACAATGCCTGGTATTATTTTGAAGAAAAGGAAGGCAGTGAACAGGGAAAGATGAGCCTTGGCTGGAAGGAGATTCGCGGCTTCTGGTATTACTTCAGTGAAGAGGTCGGTGCGGAAAATGGCAAGATGCGTACCGGTTGGCAGGAGCTTAAAAGTAAGTGGTACTATCTGAACCCTCAGGCCGGAGCGGATAACGGAAAGATGCTTTTCAATACCAAGGTTGAGGGTTATCCCCTTGGCCCGGATGGTGCTTGGCAGACAGCGTAGGCAGATTATGAAAATCCTTATTGCTATAGATTCCTTTAAAGGAAGCCTCTCCTCTAAAGAAGCGGGCGAGGCCATAAAAAGCGGTATTTTACGGGTAGTTCCTGATGCTGATGTTGTAATTTCTCCTCTGGCAGACGGAGGAGAAGGCACCGTGGAAACGCTGGTGGAAGCTTTAGGGGGAAGCTTGGAAACAGTCCGGGTAAAAGGGCCATTGTTTCAAGAGGTGGAAGCTCATTACGGTATTCTAACAGAGTTAGAGAAATCCCAGGCGGAAACAGAATCGAATACCCACTGGGAAACACTGACTAAAATCTACTCTAAGACACACTCGGACACATATCCGAAAACAAAATTTTCCCCAAAGGATGGGAAGCTTGCTGTCATGGAAATGTCCCAAGCTTCCGGCATTACCTTAGTTTCTCCGGAGGAAAGAAATCCGCTGAAAACCAGTAGCTACGGTGTGGGCGAAATGATTTTAGATGCCTACCACAAGGGATGCAGACGCTTTTTAATCGGCATCGGCGGCTCCGCCACAAATGACGGTGGAATCGGAATGTTAAGCGCCTTAGGCTTTCGTTTTACGAAGGAAGACGGAGAAGAAATTCTCCCTATCGGAGAAGGACTGAAAGACTTGGCCGGGATAGAAAATACTTCTGTACCGGAGGGTTTATTACAGTGCTCCTTTCAGATTGCCTGCGATGTGGAAAATCCTCTTTACGGTGAAAATGGAGCCAGCCTGATCTATGGTTTCCAAAAGGGTGGAAACAAGGAAATGCTTTCCCAAATGGATCTTTGGATGAAGCATTATAGTGAGCTTGTAAAAGACCATAACCCTGCTGCCAATTCGGAAGCTCCCGGATCCGGAGCTGCGGGAGGCCTGGGCTTTGCCTTTCGCAGTTTTCTTCAGGGCGAATTAAAGTCCGGAGTTTCCTTGATTTTGGAAGAAACCGGGTTTTCCGAGAAAATGCAGGGAGCTGATTTAGTGATTACGGGAGAAGGAAGGCTGGACGAACAATCCGCCATGGGAAAGGCACCAATCGGTGTAGCAAAGCTGGCTAAAGAACAGGGAATTCCGGTGATAGCCTTTGCAGGAGCCGTTACAGAAGGAGCAAAAGCCTGCAACCAAGCCGGAATAGATGCCTACTTCCCCATCCTGCGAGAAATCACCACTTTAGAAGACGCCATGGAAAAAGAAACTGCCAAGAAGAACTTGGCAGATACTGTGGAACAGGTGATGCGGCTCTACCGCCTACAGCATAAAAAGTAATAGAAAAAAGACGCTGTAAGAATCACAATAATTTTGATTCTTTCAGCCTCTTTTTTTATGCCTAAGCGATGCCTAGACGAAGACGATGACATCCTGTTCTGAATCATCTTTTGGGGATCTCTTTCCGGTTTAAAAAAGAGAACTGCGAACAGTGCAATACTTAGGCTAGCTTTTCAGCAGGATTGCTTTGGAATACGGGGCAATCTGAGCCCACGGGTTCTTAGCTTTTGTCTTATAAAAGCTTAGAACCCCTGTGAGGCGAGGTTAGCGGGAGCGTGCCCCGATTCCAAAGCGATCCTGCGAAAAGCGCTTAAAGCTAGCTGACTCTTCGCATTTCTCTATTTAAACTATTTCTTCTTCGGCATGGAATGTACCGCTTCTCCGAATACATCCTCCAAAGCCTCTCCCACTCCTTCATTGTAGGTTGGGTGAGCTCTCATAGCCTTCAGCAGCTGCTCTACGGTAAATCCGTTTGCTACGGCATTGCCGAATTCTCCAATCATATCGGTTGCTCTTGCGCACATCATCTGTACGCCCACAACTGCATGGCTCTTGCTGTCGGACAGAATCTTGATAAATCCGCGCTCTTCCTTGGAAATCATGGATTTTCCGTTTCCGCTCATCATGAACTTACCAACATTGATTTCTAAGCCCTGCTCCTTGGCGATAGCTTCCGTAATTCCAACGGAGGCGATTTCCGGTGAGGTATAAACGCAACCGGGCACCACATTTAAATCAATGCTTCTCTTGTGTCCCGCCAGCTCCTCCAGGAGGCAAATGCCCTGTGCGGAAGCAAGGTGGGCAAGCTGTAAGCCCTTAATCAGGTCTCCGATGGCATAAACATTGTCCATGGAGGTCTTGAAGTGCTCGTCTACCACTACTCGACCTCTCTCCATTTCCAGTTCAACCCCTTCTCCGAAGAGTCCCTGGGTATTGGGCACACGGCCTACTGCGCAAAGCACATACTGGGATGTTACTTTTACCGGCTCATCCTTCTCTGTATAGAAGCAAGAAACGCCCTCAGCATCTTTTTCAACCTTCTCCACCTTTACGGAAGTATGGATGTCGATACCTCTCTTCTTTAAAATCAGCTTTAAGTTCTGAGAGATATCCTTATCCATGTTAGCCAGGATACTGGGAAGAGCCTCCAGAATGGTAACCTTGGTTCCTAAGGCGGCGAAAATGGAGGCAAACTCCACACCGATTACTCCTCCGCCAATGATGCTTAAGCTCTTGGGCACTTCCTGCAACTGGAAGAGCTCATCACTGGTTAATACCCCTTCACTATCCAGGCCCGGAATCGGTACTAAGGCCGGCTTGGATCCTACAGCCAAAATCACATGCTTCGCCTGATAATTTCCGGCTCCTTCTCCACCGCTTACGGTAACGGAGCCATCCTTTTCCAGCGTTCCCAAGCCCTTCAAGTAATCAATGCCGTTGGACTTAAAGAGCTGCTCTACTCCGCCTACCAGCTTGTCAATAATATCCTGCTTGTATTCCAAAATCTTGCCGTAGTCATAGGAAATGCCCTCTGCAAAGATGCCGTACTCCTTTGCATTTTGCATTTCTCTGTAAAGCTCTGTGGCATGAACCATGGCCTTTGTAGGAATACAGCCTCTGTTTAAGCAGGTTCCTCCCACTCTGTCCTTCTCTACCACAGCTGTCTTAAAGCCCAGCTTTGCAGACTTTAATGCCGCTACATATCCACCGGGACCGGCTCCTATGATAATCACATCATAACTCATAATTCTTACTCTCCTAATATTTGCTGTCTCACAAGGTTCTCAGAGCAATACCGGCTTAGCTTTCTTTCGCTATTTACCTTAATTTCTCTCTCCCTTAGCGCCCATTTATCTTCTTAGCAAGAAGAGCTGTTACATAAAGAATCCTTCCAAGAAGAACCGGAGCTTTGGCTTGTTCCAAGAAAGCTTTTTCTCTTCCAAACAAGGCTCTTACTCACCCTCTCCTTTATCTTTATATAACAGCTCTCTAATCATCGACTTTATTTTACTTTCTTTCGAAATGATGTATCGACTTTTTTGCCTTTATCTCCACTCATAGTGAAGCATCAGTTCTTTTTGCTATTACTTCCACTCATAGTGAAGCATCAGTTCTTTTTGCCTTTACTTCCACTCATAGCGAAGTACCGGCTCTCTTGCTGCCTTTACTTCATCCAATCTTCCTACCGGAGTAGTTACAGGAGCATCATGAAGCGCCTGTGGATTGGTCTGAGCTTCCTCATAAAGCTTTCTGAAAACAGCTACAGCATCATCCAAAGTTTCCTTAGACTCTGTCTCTGTAGGCTCAATCATCAAAGCTTCATGAACGATAAGCGGGAAGTACATTGTGGGCGGATGCATTCCGTTATCCAACAGAGCTTTGGCAACGTCCATTGCAGAAACCCCTGTCTTTTGCTTAAGATCCTCTAAGCTCATAACGAACTCATGCATACAAATCTGATCATAAGCCATGGTATAGAGATCCTTCAGCTTATTCATCATGTAGTTGGCATTCAGCACCGCATTCTTACTAGCCTGTGGAATTCCTTCTTTTCCTAAGGTCTTGATGTAAGTTAAAGCTCTTACCACAACCAGGAAGTTTCCGTAGAAGGCCTTCATGTCTCCGATAGACTTTGGAGCCTTCACAAACTTCTTTACTGCATCTCCGTCAACCAGATATCCGGGCATGAAATCAGCAAGAAGCTTCTTACATCCAACAACTCCACTTCCGGGGCCTCCGCCGCCGTGAGGAGTAGAGAATGTTTTATGAAGATTCAAGTGAATAACGTCAAATCCCATGTCTCCGGGACGAACAACGCCCATGATAGCGTTTAAGTTAGCACCGTCATAATAGTTTAATCCGCCGCAATCATGGATTAACTTGGTAATCTCTAAGATATTTTCATCGAAAATACCTACGGTATTGGGGTTGGTCAGCATCAAGCCGGCAACATCATCCCCTAAAACTGCCTTGAATTTCTCCATATCTACACAGCCGTGCTCATTGGAAGGAATGGTTACCACCTTGTAGCCTGCCATGGTAGCGGTTGCGGGATTGGTTCCGTGAGCCGCATCAGGAATAATAATCTTATTTCTCTTAAAATCCCCTCTGCTCTCATGGTAAGCCTTAATCAGCATGATTCCGGTAAACTCACCGTGAGCACCTGCTGCAGGCTGAACCGTTAAACGATCCATACCGGTTACTTCACAAAGAAGCGTTTCAATTTCCTGGATTACGGAAAGGCAACCCTGTACGGTATGCTCCGGCTGCAAGGGATGAACCTCTGCAAAACCGGGTAAAGATGCCATATCATCATTAATCTTCGGATTGTACTTCATGGTGCAGGAACCTAAAGGATAGAAGCCGTCATTTACACCTCTACACTTTTTAGCAAGCTCTGTGTAATGTCTGCTGATTTCTGTCTCTGACAGCTCCGGCAAATGTAATTCAGCCTTTCTTTGATCCTTTGCAGGAACATCTACCACTTCCACATCACAGGGAGGGAACAAACTGCAATGTCTGCCGGATTTGCTTTTCTCGAAAATAAGCATTACTTCACCTCCTTTAAGATTTCTACTACACGGTCCATGGAAGCCTTATCATTAACTTCCGTACAGCACCATAGAATTCTCTTATCATCCAGAGGATATCCGCCAAGGATACCTTCCTTCTCTAAAGCATCCAATGCCTTCTTAGAGGATAAGTCGGACTCTGTTACGAATTCATTGAAGAAATCCGCCTTATACTGTGGCTTAAAGCCGATCTTTTCTAATTCCTTGGCCAAATAATGAGCCTTGGAGGTAGAAAGACTTGCCGCTTCCTTTAAGCCTTCCTTACCTACTGCTGCAAGGTAAACGCCAACAGCTAAAGCACAAAGTGCCTGGTTGGAACATACGTTACTGGAAGCCTTTTCTCTACGGATATGCTGCTCTCTGGCCTGCAGAGTCAATACATAACCGGTTCTTCCCTGATGATCCTCTGTAGCTCCTACGATTCTTCCGGGAAGATTTCTCTTCATCGCATCAGTGGATGCCATGAATCCAAGGTAAGGTCCTCCGAAAGCAATGGGAAGTCCTAAAGGCTGTCCGTCACCAACCGCAACATCCGCTCCATACTCTCTGGGAGTCTTAAGAACACCAAGAGAAATGGGATTTACGCTCATAGCAAACTTTGCCCCTGCCTCATGAGCAATCTCTCCAATCTTCTCTGCATCCTCCAGATTGCCGTAGAAATTCGGATGCTGGATGAAAACTACAGCAGATTCCGCATCTGCCTTAGCCTTCAAAGCCTCCAAGTCTGTCACACCGTCCTTCTCCGGAATAATCTCTACCTGCATACCATTACCATGGCAATAGGTCTTGATGGTTGAAATCGTGTCCGGATGCATCAGAGCGGAAATCAAAGCCTTGCTTCTCTTTCTCTCTCTGCACATTGCTACTGCCTCAGCCGCAGCCTCAGCCCCGTCATAAACGGAAGCATTGGATACGTCCATGCCGGTCAAGTCGCAAATCATGGTCTGATATTCAAAAATAGATTGTAAAATACCTTGGCTGGTCTCTGCCTGATACGGGGTATATGCCGTCAAGAAATTCTCTTTACCAATCACGCTCTTTACGATAGAGGGAATAAAATGACGGTATGCTCCGGCACCTCTGAAGATAACCGGGAACACTACGTTTTTGTCCGCCAATGCAGACATATCTCTACGTACTTCCAACTCGGATAAACCGGCAGGAATAGAAAGCTCACCTTTTAATTTTACTTCCTGTGGAATATCTCTAAACAGATCATCAAAGGAAGAAAAACCGCTTTCCTGCAGCATCGCCTTCTGCTCCGCCTCTGTATTGGGAATGTATTTTCCCATAATCCACCACCTTTCTTTCGGTTAGGGTCTTCCTTAAGAAGATAGGGGAGACCTTCCCATTCTATCCCCTTAAGGAAGGATTCGCATTCTGTCTCTATTACAGAGTCTTTAAGAACTCCTCATATTCTTCTGCGGAAAGAAGCTCTTCCTTATCGGTAACATCCTTTACCTTTACGAACCAAGCCTCATAAGGAGAGCTGTTGATACTTTCAGGAGCATCCAAAACAGCCTCATTGATTGCACTAACCACACCGGTTAATGGAGATATTACGTCGGAAACAGCCTTTACGGACTCAACATCAGAGAAAGACTCTCCCTTTGTTACACTGTCGCCCTCTTCCGGAAGATTTACGAAAACCAAATCTCCTAATTCGCTCTGCGCATAGTCGCTAATTCCTACTACGTACTCTCCGCCTTCTTCCTTAACCCACTCGTGATCCTTGGTATACAATAATCCCTTTTGAACTGCCATCTTTTTTTCCTCCTTAAAATAAGTAGTGTTGATTAAACCGTTTTCTTTATAAAATAGATCTTCCCGGAAGAAAATCTGATTTTAAAAATTTGTCTTTGTTCGAGTATTGCACCTAAAGTCTGCAATCTCTCCCTTGAAAAATGTTTTGCTTTTATTTCTCTCTCTTGTAGAAGGGAAGTGCTACCACTTCTACATCTACCTTACGTCCGCGAACGTCTACCTGAAGCTGAGTGCCCACCTCTGCATACTTGGGATCGATTAATGCCATTCCTACAGGATAGTTTAAGAATGGGCAGTGAGTTCCGGAGGTGGTATGACCGATAACCTGGTCTCCTGCCAAAACGTCCTGATGTTCACGGATAACGCCTCTGCCGGTAACCTTCAGGCCGACTCTCTTAATCTTCGGCTCTCCCTTGGCTTCAATAGCAGCCTTTCCGATAAAATCAGGTTTGTCCATCTTTACCGCAAACTTTAATCCGGTCTCAAGGGGAGTGATTTCATCGTCCATCTCATGACCATAGAGAGGCATAGCCGCTTCCATGCGAAGGGTATCTCTGGCACCAAGTCCGCAGGGAATCAGTCCCTCTTCTTTTCCTGCTGCCAAAAGCTTATCCCACATTTCCTCCGCCTTGCTGCTGTCCAGATACAGCTCTACACCGTCTTCTCCGGTATAACCGGTCTTGGAAACAATACAGGGAATACCGTCAACCGTAGCATTAAATACGGCATGGTAATATTTCTGAGGAATATTTTCTTCGGAGGTCAGCTTTCTGATAATATCCATAGCCTTAGGGCCTTGAAGGGCAATCTGGGCATAATCATCGGAAACATTGGTGAATTCCACATCCCCGAACTTATGCTGTACCATCCAGTTAAAGTCCTTCTCACGGTTGGCAGCATTTACAACGATAAAGTAGTCGTTATCCCCTTTCTTGTAAACGATTAAATCGTCTACCACACCGCCGTTTTCATTACACATCAGGCTGTATCTTGCCTGTCCGTCCACCATGTTCTCAAAATTGTTGGTTAAAATCTTCTGAAGATTTGCCAATGCATCCTTTCCTTTGCAAAGTACCTCACCCATGTGGGACACGTCGAAAAGTCCGGCTTCGGTTCGAACAGCCATATGTTCCTTGATGACTCCACTCTGCTCATACTGAACAGGGAGAAGAAATCCGGCGAAAGGAACAATCTTTCCGCCTGCCTTCACATGCGCTTCATACAACGGTGTCTTTAATTCCATAAACTGCCTCCTTTGTTTTATGGTGATTTTATCATCATGCTTTTTCCCCATCCCCTGACCCCTAACATCAGAATATTCGGGCAAAAAGTAATTACTCTATAACTCATTATAAAAAAATTTTTTTCTTTTTCAATGTGTAAAAAAATAAAAATATATGTGTTTTCTCCGGTTCAACCGGCCTGCTTGTCCGTCAAAGCCCTTTAGGCCAGCATATCCGCAATCTCAGACACGGAAATCCGATAAAGCTTTCCCTCCAAGCCTCTTTCCGTAAGCCCCTTTAAAAGGGAATCCCGGTCAAAAGCCAATCCTACAAAAGCTTTACTGATTTCCTCAGGATCCAGGGTACTGAAAAAATCTCCGCTAATAGAAGCTTCCTGTATTTTGCCCTTTTGAATCTCTAAGGAAAAATGCATCTTCCCCCCCGGGAAGCGTCCAATCTTTTCCATATTGAACTTCGGATTCTTTCCGTACAGACTGTCCCAGTTTTGAAAATGAGTCTTGGCCAGTTCCTTAACTCTCAGAATTTCTTCCTTGGAAAGCTCCAGGCGATTGGCTTTATTCTCTTCTCCCAAAATGGCGGAAACCATCAGTTCCTTAAAGTCCTCCGGGGAAATCTTCTCCTTCAAATGGTCGGAGATGTTACAAACTCTCTCCCGCACCGACTGGATACTTTTGGAAATAATCTTGTACTCATCCACCCTGGTGGAATTCACCATCTTCTCGATATCCGTGGAAAAAAGCAGGGATCCGTGATGGACAATGCTTTCCCCAAGATGATACTGGGCATTGCCGGAAAACTTGCGTCCTTCGATACAAAGGTCGTTTCTTCCGTTAAATTCTGCCTTAACGGAAAGCTTTGCCAGGGCGTCCAAAACCGGGCTTAGGTATTTCTTAAACTCTATCCCCTCTTCTTTATAGCGGTCAATGAAGGTAAACTGCCATCCTCCCGGGTCCGTGTAAATGGTGCCGCCGCCGCTCATCCTCCTAACCAGATTCATCTTCTGCTCTCTGGCGTAGGGAAGATTCACTTCCTCCGCCAGATTCTGATACTTTCCCAGCATCAGGGTGGGCGTGGTTCTCCAAAAAAGGAAAACCGTGTCTTCCAATTTCTTTTCTTCGGCTAAATAATATTCCAGACCAAAGTTCTCATAAACATCCGTGGACTCTAAATCAATATAAACCATGCACATCCTCCAAAGCTTCCCAAGCTCTGTAGGAGCTTCTGGCTAAGGGAGCGGAGGCTACATGATGGAAACCCTTTAAAAGAGCGTTCTTTTTATAACGGGCAAAGTCCTCCGGAGTGGCATATCTGGCTAAGGGGTAATGTTCCTTGGTGGGTTGCAGATACTGTCCAATGGTTAAGATATCACAGCCGGTTTCCAGCACATCATCCATCAATCTGTCAATCTGCTCTTCCGTCTCTCCAAGGCCTACCATAAAGCCGGTCTTTACCCTGATGTCCGGGGAATGTTGCTTGCAGTAACGGAGCACTCCTAAGGACCTTTCATAAGCCGCCTGGGGTCGAACTGCCTTCTGCAATTCCTTTACCGTCTCCACATTGTGATTCAGTACCTCCGGCTTAGCCTCCAGAACAATGTCTAAAGACTCTGTCCTTCCCTTCATATCCGAAATCAGAGTTTCAATGGTAGTGCCGGGGCAAAGCTCTCGAATCGCCCGAATGGTCTTGGCAAATTGCAAGGCTCCCCCATCCTCCAAATCGTCTCTGGTGGAGCAAGTTAAAACCACATGCTTTAAACGAAGTCGTTTTGCCGCCTTGGCCACATTCATAGGCTCTTCTTCATCCACCGCCTCCGGTCTTCCGCAGGTCACATTGCAAAAACGGCAATTTCTGGTACAAACACTTCCCAGAATCATAAAGGTTGCGGTGTGCTTCCTGTAGCACTCTCCCATATTGGGACAGTTGGCTTCCTTACAAACGGTATTCAAACGAAGATCCTTCATCAGCGCCGCCACCTCTTCGGTAGCCTCCTGATTGTATCGAACCTTCAGCCAGTCCGGCTTCTTCCCTAAAGAAGGAGGGGCAGCCTGTAAATCCTCCGCTTTCTCCAATGTCTTCTCCATATCTCGCTCCCTATCTCACTCCCTATCCTGTCCTTAAGCTGTCTCTTCAATCAAAGCGACCTTCTCCAATACCCCTACCGTATCTCCTTCTTCACAGCACTGTTCTACTAAAGTCCCCTCAAAGCCGGATTCCACTTGGGTAACCACCTTGTCGGTTTCAATCTCAAAAATCGGTTCCCCCTTCTTTACCGGGTCTCCCACTTCCTTCAACCAGGCGCAAACTACTGCCTCCTGCATCTCCGGTCTTAACTTCGGAATCACAATTTCTTTCTTCATCTTCTACTCCTTCTATAAAGCCAGAGACAATAAAGCTTCTCTGCGTTCCATGCTGTCTTGATTCTGTAGCCTTTCCACCAAATCGGAAAACTTTTCTTCAAAAAGCTCTAAAGAAAATGGCTGTCCTTGGAAAAGTGCTCTGACTTCCTCTTCTGAAAAATAAGGGGACTGTATCGTAAAATCTTCGATTCTTCCCTTCCGGACCTGATAACTGATCCGTATCTTTTCTCCTTGGAAAATACCTTCCTTTTCAAAAGAGAAATGAGGCGTTTTTCCATAGGTCCATTCCCAAGAATGGTATTTTTCCCGGCAAATCCTCTCTACCTCCGCCTTTTCCGCCTCTGTAAGAGCTAAGGCTTCCGGTTTAGCTCCCATGGATGCCATTAAGGCTTCCATAAAGCTTTCTATGGGAGGAACCTCCGCAAAGGGACATCCTTCCTTTCCTAAGCCTTCCCAGGATTCACTGATATTACAAACCTTGCAGATTGCCGAGGGAGAAGCCTTCGACTGAATGTGAACACTTTTATTCTTGGTGGTAATCTCATCCAAAAGACTTAAGTCCGATGTATAAAGTAGAGTCCCATGGTGTAAAACCCGTTCTCCGGTGGCCTTTTGGGCACTGCCGGAAATCTTCTTTCCCCCTATGGCAATATCGGAGCATCTGTTCTTCTCCGCCTTAATCCCAAGCCTTCGTAAAGCATCGATTACCGGAAGGAGAAAATCGTCATACTCTAAAATCTTGTTTCTTTTCTTCATTAGGCTGTAATTCACATTGCCTAAATCATGATACACCGTACCTCCGCCGCTGCTTCTGCGAACAACCGGAATCCCTCTTTCCTTTAACCGGCATAAGCTTACTTCCTGGCTGATGTTTTGATAACAGCCTACGATAACTGCCGGAGTATTCCGCCAAAGAAGAAAAATATCCTGCTCCGTTCTATTCTGAAAAAGATATTCTTCCAAGGCCTGATTATAAAAGGGGTCCAAGGAGGGATTTATAATTCCAATCATAGGCTCAGCTCTTTCTATCCCGAAAATTCTTTCTATTTTTTCGGAAAAACAGTGAGATTTTTCCTCTACAATATTCATTATAAACATTATTTATAAAATGTCGATATAATAGCGCTAGAATTTATAAATAATAACAGTATTTAAGAGGAAAACTTGTCTATTTTGACTAGGTTTTCCTCTTAAATACTGTTTTATACTTTTATTTTTGTTTAATTATTAACAAATTCGGCTTTTTACAAAAGAAAGCAAAGCTTCTCTATCATTTTCCGAAGGATTCAGCATCACATAATCCAAAGCCTGATGCAAAAGTTCTCCCATAGCCGGCCCGGCTTGCACTCCTATAGACAGTAAATCTTTTCCCTTAATTGCCAGATTGGAAAGGGTATAGCAATCCCCTTCCTCCTGAATCTTTTGAAGCCATGAAAGTCGAAGCTGCACCTGCTCCGCTATAGCCTTTCCCGGGGTATTGGAAACATTTTCCAAAAGGAGCGCCTTGGTATCATAAAAGTCCTGAATCAGCTCAAGTCCGTACCGAGAAAGCCGTTTCCGAAGGGCATAGGGAGAATCCGCCTCTTCCAAAGAAAAGAGCTCCACAAAGGAGGAAGCCTTATCAATACATTCCCGATCCAGCTTCAGCTCTTCCAAAATCTCCTTGGTGTACTCCGGCAGGTGCCTTAGCAGAAGCCCCAAGCGCAGATACTTCTTATCTTTGGCATTTCCTAAAAGAGAAGGAATTCCCCGCTTCTCGATTTCCGAAAAATGCCGTGTCACAAAGTCGGAAAGGCCGGTAGAAAAGAGTAGCTTCACCCGCTCCGGATGACGGCTACATAAAAGCTTCACCAGCTCCACCGCAATCCGCTCCTTGGAAACCTTTCCGAGGTTTTCCCGAAGAACCAGCATGGCCTGAAGGCAGTCCGCTTCTATCTGAAAATCCAGCTGGGCGGAAAAACGAATTCCCCGCATCATACGAAGGGCGTCCTCCGTAAAACGTTCCTCTGCCCTTCCCACGGTGCAAATCCTTTTATTTTCCAGGTCTTCCTGTCCATGATAGCAGTCTATGATGCCCCGATCCATGTGGTAGGCCATGGCATTGATGGTGAAATCCCTTCTGGCCAGATCCTCTTCCAGGCTTCCGGTAAAGGATACCGCCTTGGGATGACGCCCATCCTCGTAAATGCCGTCTACCCGGTAGGTGGTTACCTCAAAGGCTCTGTCTCCCTCTCCGGCTTCCCGGGGGCTAAGTAGAACCGTCACGGTGCCATGCTCGATTCCCGTATCAATGATACGCAAAAAAAGGGATTTTACGACCTCCGGCCTAGCAGAAGTCGTAATATCCCAATCTTCAGGTTCTCGTCCCAAAAGGGCGTCCCGAACACATCCTCCGACAGCATAGGCTTCGTACCCTGCCTGCTCAATCTGCCGAATAATGTGTTCTACTCCTTTGGGAACGGTGATTTGTATTGCTTTCGGATCTTTCATCCATTTTCCTTTTTTAACGTCAGTCTTTTCGTAAGGCTTAAGCACAAGGCTAATTCCTTGTACTGTTTTTAATAAGCTCTTCCCCAGTAAACCATCTTTGTAGCAGGCTTTCCGCATACTACGCAGGTATCGGCAATCTTTTCCTGCTTTGCAGGAATGCAACGGGAGGTAATACCGGAATACTCCTTAAGCTTCTCCTCGCACTCTCTGCAACCGCACCACATGGCGCGGACAAATCCGGGCTTCTTATCCAGGGAGGCTACCAATTCATCCAAGCTCTTGGCATCTGTGGTTCTTTCCTTCTGGAAAGTTAAAGCTCTATTATACATATCCTTCTGAATCTGCTCCAAAAGCTTCTTGCTTTCTTCCACAAGATTCTCAAAGGATACCACAATCTTCTCTCTGGTGTCTCTTCTTACCAATACCACCTGTCCCGCTTCGATATCCTTTGGTCCGATTTCCAGACGAAGAGGAATTCCTCTTACTTCACTGTCCGCAAACTTAAATCCGGGAGTCTTGTCGGAATCATCCACCTTCACCCGAAGTCCTGCATCCTTCAAGGTGTTCATCAAATCAAAGGCCTTGTCCAGTACCCCTTCCTTATTCTGCTGGATAGGAATGATATTTACCTGTACAGGAGCAATACGAGGAGGAAGAACCAATCCGGAATCATCCCCATGAACCATGATTAAGGCACCGATGGTTCTTGTGGTGATACCCCAGGAGGTCTGGTGTACCGGCTCAACGGTATTGTTCTTGCTTAAATACTGCACCTGGAATGCCTTGGCAAAACCGTCTCCGAAGTTGTGAGAGGTAGCACACTGTAAGGCCTGTCCGTCATGCATCAAAGCCTCTACCGTATAGGTAGCAATCGCACCGGCAAACTTCTCCTTATCGGTCTTACGACCCTTTACTACAGGAATCGCCAATTCATTTTCCAAAACATCCGCATAGATGTCCAGCATTAAAAGGGTTCTCTCTTCCGCTTCCTCTGCTGTAGCGTGAACGGTATGTCCCTCCTGCCATAAGAACTCTCTGGTTCTTAAGAAAGGTCTGGTGGTCTTCTCCCAACGAACTACGGAGCACCACTGATTCAGAAGCTGAGGAAGATCACGATAGGACTTTACCACCTTGGAATAATAGTCACAGAAAAGTACCTCGGAGGTAGGACGAACACAAAGTCTTTCCTCCAGTCTCTTGGAACCGCCGGAGGTAACCCATGCTACTTCCGGGGCAAAGCCTTCCACATGCTCACTCTCTTTTTCTAATAAGGACTGGGGGATTAACAGCGGCATAGAACAGTTTTGTACACCTGTAGCTTTAAAACGGGAATCCAGAGCCGCCATAATATTCTCCCAGATAGCATAGCCTGCCGGTCGAATAACCATGAAGCCCTTTACAGAAGAATAATCTGTAAGTTCCGCTTTTTTTACTACGTCCGTATACCACTGCGCAAAGTCTTCCTCACGGGAAGTAATTTGCTCTACTAATTTCTTGTCTGCCATAACTGTTTCCCCCTTTTTGGATATTGTTAAAAAACTATCCTTTGATTTTACATGATGAATTTTGGATTTGCAATCTTTATTCCCTATAAAATATTTTATCTATAGAGGTACGCTATGATGCAGAATGAGTCGGTAATTGGGGCAGGCTATCAGCAGCCTCGCCTTCGTAGTGAAGGACTGTATTTTTGTAACGATACGCTCTTATGCAGAATAGGTCTGTATTCGGGGCACGCTCCCGCTAACCTCGCCTTCGTAGCAGTACTAACTTCAAGCTTCGCTTTAGCTCGCTTTCAGTAAGTACTGACGGGCTCAGATTGCCCCTCTTACAGACCCATTCTGCAATCGCTTCATCTATTGATTTTTACAGTCCTTCACTTCGCCGACTTTCGGTAAGTTTCGACGGGCTCAGATTGCCCCTCTTACAGACCCATTCTGCAATAGCTTTATTTATTACTTTAAGATAAATCCATACTTTACAGGATCTTCTTCATCAATCACAAAGTGGTTGAAGCCGGTAATCCATGCGGAACCGGTAATCTGAGGAATAACCGCATCGTAATCTCCCACCTTGGTGGTTCCTACGATTTCTCCCTCGAAAATGGTGCCCAGGATGGACTCATAGAAGAACTTATCTCCCTGCTTTAACTCACCCTTTGCGAAAAGAGTAGCCAGCTTTGCACTGGTTCCTGTTCCGCAAGGAGAACGGTCTACCTGTCCCTGTCCGAATACTACGCAGTTCTTTAAGGTCGCGCCCTTGGTCTCTGTTGTAGACCACCATTCTACCAAGTCTACGGTATGGATATGGGGAAGCAATGGATGCTGTACAGGAATCTCCTTGTTGATGATGTCTCTTAGCTGGATTCCCAAAGCGTTCAGCTTATCTGCATTTTCCGGCTTAATCTCTACACCGATCTGGTCTACCTTCACGATAGCGAAGAAGGAGCCGCCGAAGGAAATATCGAACTTAATCTTGCCGTAACCCGGAAGCTCTACCTCCTGATCTCTCTTATATAAGAAAGCGGGAACATTCTGGAAGCTTACCTTCTTAGCCTTGCCGTCCACAACAGTAACTTCACCGTGGATAATTCCTGCAGGAGCCTCCTGTACAATCTTGGTAATAGGCTCTGTTACAGGAACAATACCGGTCTCTACTGCAACGGTCATAGCACCGATGGTTCCATGTCCGCACATGTTCAGGTATCCGCCGCCATCCATAAAGATAATACCGTAATCGGCCTCATCCACTGTAGGCTGTGTCAAAATGGAACCGAACATATCGTTATGTCCTCTCGGTTCCAACATAATAGCGGTACGAAGATAATCCATATTGTCCTCAAGCCACTGCTTCTTCTCAGGCATAGTCTTTCCGGGGATTTTAGGGACTCCACCTACTACGATTCTGGTAGCCTCACCGGCTGTGTGGGAATCAACTGCGTGAATACTCTTGCTGAATTTCATGATGCTTACCTCCATAGTTTATTTTTATAAAGGAAAAGTCGCCCCATAAGACGACTTTTCCGATTCTTAACAAGTAATGGTTCAATCCTGCGTCATCTTCTGTGTTCTTTATGCCGCCTGCTTCTTTTCCTTGCTTAAGGAATAGAACATGGTTGCTGCGGTGTAGAACATAACGCAGATAACGATAATCTTTAAAATGTGAGAGGGTAATCCTAATGCTACTCTGGTTGCTACAAATACACCCAAAGAGCCGAAAATGGTTCCCCACAAAGCTACCTTTCTATTGTAGCTGCCTTCCTTTACGAAACGAACGGAAGCAACCGGCATAAGGTATGCGCAGGATCCCATCATGATGGGGAAGGCAACCTTCGGGTTCATGCCCAATACGCAAACCAGGGCAAGACAAGGTGCATATAAGCCAACTCCGGCAGTCATAACTGCGCCTAAGAAGAAGTTAATTACGATAGCAACAATAAGTTTTATTCCGCTGAGTCCGATGGCTGTTCCTTCTACGGGGATAACATTCGCCACCTGTAAAATGATGACGAAACCGATTACTACCATGGCAACACCCATAACCAGCTGAATCATCTGCTTGGAAAGCTTGGAAATAATTCCTGCACCAATCCATGCACCGACCATAGCCGCAAGTATCATGGTAACCAATGTGATAGGCTCTACTTCCACTCCCTGAATAAAGAGGAAGGCCTCCATAACGACAGGAATAGTACAAGCTACATTCAAGGTGCCGGGAATCAGCTTGTCATCCACCTGCTTTAAGCCCTTGTAAAGGGAAGCGCCCGGAGCGAAGGATCCGATACCGAATACGTCGAAGAAGTTAATTCCAAAACCGATAGCACTGCTAACCGCGGTATTGCTTTCCTTCTCCATGCTATCCTTATGCGCCAGTAAATCCTTTACAAATGCGACTAAAAAAATAAGCGCTAAAATGCCCAGTATTACGAGCAAGCCTACAGTAACCATTTGTTGAGCATTCATATCTTTCTCTCCCCCTTGCAAAATCTTTCACAAAAGAGACTCCTGCCGTTCTCATTCATTGTGAAATAATTCCCAATTGTTCTGTTCCTCATTTTAAGACGAAAATGCTACTTCGTCAATTCCTATTGAGAAGCGGTATAAGCAAAAATTTTTTAAAAACTTTTATAATTTTTATAAAAGTTTTTATTCTTAACGAGTATCCGGTAGTTTGACAGTTAAATAGTTCCAAAATCTCCTCAGGCCTTGAAAAGCCTG
>NZ_CAUVME010000030.1:0-32459 GCF_963553175.1 Oribacterium sinus
CCGTATGCACAAACCTGGAAGATGACGTGGCAACGATTATAAGTATTAATCAAAAACGATGGCAGATTGAAGAATGTTTCCGGATTATGAAGAGTGAATTTCAGGCCAGACCGGTATATCTCAGTAGGAAAGATCGAATCACGGCACATTTCATTACCTGCTTCACCGCCCTGATTCTTTATCGCATTCTAGAGAAGAAGTTAGGTGAGAGTTATACCACTGAAAGCATTATAAGAACACTGAAAGAAATGAACATGCTGATAGCTCCCGGTGAAGGATATATCCCTGAGTATACACGAACCGACCTTACAGACAAACTCCACGACACATTTGGTTTTAGAACGGATTACGAGATTGTATCTCAAAGAGAAATAAAAAAGATTATAACTGCAACGAGAAAGTAGAAATATTGCTAGAATTCAAAAAGAAAACAAGAGCTCATAAATGGCGTAATTACGCCGTTTATGGGCTCTTGACTCTTTCGCAACTGTCAAAGACGGGATTTTAAGACGAAAATGCTACTTCGTCAATTCCTATTGAGAAGCGGTATAAGCAAAAATTTTTTAAAAACTTTTATAATTTTTATAAAAGTTTTTATTCTTAACGAGTATCGCACGCGTAGTGTGCGATATCTCGTTTGTTCTTATCTTCGATAAGCCCGTTTCACATAGTCCAATCTGGCGCTGAGATTCTCCAGCATGGCATCCAGCACAGTTAAAGCCGTCATGGCTTCCACCACCACATTGGCCCGCTCTACCACCGTAGGATCGTGACGTCCCTTGATGGCGATGGTAATTTCTTCTCCCGCTTCATTTACCGTTTGCTGGGGCTTGGAAATGGAAGGTGTGGGCTTAAAGCCGGCTCTGATACGAATGGTGCTTCCGTCACTCATTCCCCCCAGAATACCGCCGCTATGGTTGCTGCCCTTTCGCAAGCTTCCCTCAAAGGAGCTTGTTCCTTCCGGCAAGGAATGAGGACAACTATCCTTCCCTGCCGCATCCCGCTCTTTCTCTTCTGATTCGTAATCTTTCTCTTCCATAAGGAAAAATGCATCATTGTTCTCGGAGCCAAGGCTCTTGGACACTTCGATGCCGTCTCCGATTTCCACCGACTTTACCGCACCGATGGACATCACGGCCTTTGCCAGGGAGGCATCCAGCTTATCAAAAACCGGTTCCCCGATGCCGGCAGGAAGTCCTTCCACCAGACATTCCACCACTCCTCCGGCAGAATCCCCCTGCTCCCTTAAGGAGAGAATCTTCTGTTCCGCCAAAAGCTCCGCCTTCTGCCGGTCTTCTGTCAGGGAAATGCCGGCAAGCTCGATGACCTTGGCCCGGACGGAAACCCCCAGTTCCAAAAGCATTTTCTTGGCAATGGCTCCCGCCGCCACTCTGGCAATGGTTTCCCTTCCGGAGGAACGACCTCCCCCCCGATAATCCCGAAAACCGTATTTGGCAAAAAAGCCGTAATCCGCATGGCCCGGGCGAAAGGCATGGGCAATTTCTCCGTAATCCTTGGAGCGCTGATCCTCGTTCCACACGACCATGGCAATGGGAGTACCGGTGGTTTTTCCCTCGAAAATTCCGGAAAGAATCTCCACCTTGTCCCCTTCCTTCCTCTGAGTCATCTTCAGATTCTTCCCCGGACGGCGCCGTTCCAGCATTTCCTGAATATCCTCTTCCGACAGGGAAAGCCCTGCGGGGCAGCCATCTACAACCACCCCCAGGGCCTTACCGTGGGATTCACCAAAGGTACTGATATGAAATATTTTTCCAAACTGACTTCCCGCCATTCCTTACCCCCGACACTCTACCATACAGATGCTGTTTGGTTCATCCACTTCCAGCTCTCTTGCACACATGGTTAAAAGTCCCTGCTCATAATCAATGTTGAAAAAGGTAATGGTACCGCTTTCATTGTTGGCTACCGCAAGGTGCTTTTCATCCGGGAAAATGCAGAAATCCTTAGGATATTCGCCGGCAATGGGAAGGCTTCCCTTCATGGTTAAAAGCCCTGTCGCTTTATCTCTGTCATAGATAGTGATGGTATTAATTCCCGCATTGGACACGAAAAGATGAGAAGCATCCGGATCCGGAGAAAAACGCATCTGGCAAGCGGCAATTAAGGGGTTGTTTTCCTTATCGTTATGGGTGGAAATGGTCTGCAGCTTCTCCAGCTTCACCTCCGAGTCCTTCTCTCCCTCGGAAAAATGATACACATCCACCACATTTTTTAATTCATACAAAAGATAGAGGTAATTCCTGTCCGGGCAGAAACGGAAATGTCTTGGGCCGGATTGCAGTTCGCAGCGCAAAGTATCCACCTGTCGCATCTTCCGATCCGCCTTGTCGAAACGGAAAATCTTTACCTGATCAATTCCTAAATCCGCCACCAAAATAAACTTCTGGTCATCCGTCATACGGGAGCAGGAAACATGGGGGCGGAAGGTACGCTCCGCCACGGAACCGATACCCTGGTCATAAACGCCGTCCACAATCGGGCCTACAGAACCGTCCGCTTCTAAGGACAGCAGGGTGGACTTTCCGTCATGGTAACCGGACACCATCAGGTACTCCCCCTTCTTGTCTACGGCAAGGTGGCAGCCGCGCATTCCGCGGATATTTCTGGTATTTAACTTACTCAGGTTTCCGTTATCCAAAATGCGGAAGGAAACAATTCCCTCATCCGCAATGGAATAAAGGGTTCTTTTATCGGGAGAAACCGCCACATAGGAGGAGTTGTTTACTTCCACCTCTGTTCTTTTTTCAAATCTTCCCTTTTCCATATCCACATCACAGATGGTTATGCCCTTGGCAGTGCCGGTGTATGAATAAGAACCGATATATGCTACATATTTTGAGCGCATTTTTCTTCCCCCTTTTGCCTTTTGGCTTCACGCAGCCGACTTTTTGCTACACCCGGCCGCTTTCTTCCTGCAAAGAATTCCGCTGTTTCTAAACGCCCCTATTTTAGCAAAAAAATTTCGGAATAAAAAGCTTTTCTAAAATTTCTAAGAGTACAAAAATCCCCTCCCTATGGACTTTCTCCATAAAGAGGGGTTCTGTCAGATTTTTTTCAAATAGGGTTTTGGAAACTTTGATCTTTTTTCAAATAAGGTTTAGGAAACCTTGATTTTCTTCCAACGGTCATTGTACTTGGCTTCGTCCTGTTCTCCCAAATAGCTGAAGACCTCTCCCTTTTTCAAAACCTCCGCCATATCCGGAAATACCGCTTTATTTTCCGTATATTCCGGCGGCAGAAGCTTCAAGGCACCTACGTTTGGGGTGGTATAGGTAATGTACTCGAAATTCTTCGCCGCAATATCCGGGCGGCAGAGGAAATTAATCCATTTTTCCGCATTTTCCTTATGCTTAGCGTTCTTGGGAATTACCCAACCGTCTACCCACAGGTTGGTGCCTTCCTCCGGAATCACATAGTCCACTTCCACGTCCGTGCCTTCCAGCTCTCCCTGCACATAGAGGATTTCTCCGGAGTAAATGACGCCTACCGCCGCCTCTTCTCCGATCATCTTGTCTCGGACCTGATCCACCACATAAGCCTGTACCAAGGGCTTCTGGGCAATCAAATCCTTCATGGCCTCATCCAACTCCTTATCATCCACGGTGTTCATGGAGTGGCCTTCCTTCTTCAACGCCACCATAAAGGCATCCCGGACGGAATCCTGCATCAGGATTTCTCCCTTCAGCTTCGGATTCCAAAGATCCGCCCATTTGGTGGGGTAGGGCACGCCCAGCTCATCCAGCATTCTTTTGTTATACAGAATGCCTACGGTTCCCGTGGTATAGGGTACCATGTAGCGATTTCCCGGATCGAACTCCGCACACATTTCCATATATTCTTTTCCGATTTCCTTGATATTGGGAATGTTCTTAAAGTCGATTTCCGCCAAAAGATGGTTCTGCATCATCTTCTCAATCATGTAATCCGAGGGGCAAACCGCATCATACAGCACTCCCCCCGCCTCGATGACAGGATACATTTCCTCGTTGGTTTCAAACATATCGTAAACCACTTTGATGCCGGTTTCCTGCTGAAATTCCGTAATCACCTCCGGGTCGATATACTCTCCCCAGTTATAGACATTGACTACATTGTCCGTCTTGCTTTGACCCTCTCCCTCCGGACTCTCTGTGGACTCCGCCTCCTTCGGTCCGCAGGAGGACAAAAGCAGGGCGCTGAAAAGAAGCATTAAGCCTGCTGCCAGAGGCAGAAAAAGCTTTCCCCCCTTCTTTTTGGCAGCCTTTCCTGCAAGCTTTTCTTCAGTCTCTCTCAAATTGCACCAAAGATTCTTTTCCGTATTGTTTCTCATGCCTTTTCCTCCTTTCTTCCCATAAAGCTCGGGGCAAAATTAGCGATTAAAAGGATGATAAAGACTGTAACGAAAATCAAGGTGGAAAGGGCATACATACTGGGATTGATTCCCTTTCTGACCTCCGCATAGACCAGGGTGGATATGGTGTTGATGCCGGCACCTCTGGTAAAGTGGGTAATGATAAAGTCGTCCAGACTCATGGTAAATGCCAGCAAAAAGCCGGACAAAACTCCCGGCATAATATCCGGAAGCACCACCTTGAAAAAGGCATAGAGAGGCTTTGCCCCAAGATCCAATGCCGCCTCATAGCTCACCTCCGAGCTCTGCCGAAGCTTGGGCAAAACGGACAAAAGCACATAGGGCAGATTAAAGGTAATATGGGAAATCAAAATGGTCTTAAAGCCCAGGCTGATTTTGAAGGCGATAAAGCAAAGCATTAAAGAAATACCGGTTACGATATCCGCATTCAGCATAGGCACATTGCTGACACCGATAATCAGACTTCTGGGAAGCACCTTCATTTTCCGAAGAGCCACCGCCGCCATGGTGCCGAGAATCGTAGCAATAAAGGCAGACAAAAAGGCAATCACAAGGGTATTTTGCAAAGCCTGCATAATATCCTCGTTTTGAAACATCTCCACATACCAGCGAAGACTGAAGCCGGTAAAATGGGCTCTGCTCTTTCCCGCATTAAAGGACAGGGCGGTAAGCATGAAGATGGGTGCGTAGAGAAAAAGCACCACCAAACCCAGATAGGCATTTTCCAAAATACGAACAGATTTCTTTTCCATTAGAAAATCGCCCCCTCTCCGTTGTCATAGCGGGACAGTATGGCCATGGATGCGATGATGAAGACCATTAAGATCATGGACAGTCCCGAACCCACGTTCCAGTTGGAATTCACCGTAAATTCCTGCTCGATGACATTTCCGATGAGGAAAATCTTGCCCCCTCCGAGAATGTTGGAAATGGCAAAGGTGGTCAGCGCCGGCACGAAAACCATGGTCACACCGGACACAATGCCGGGAATGGATAGGGGCATAATCACCCGGAAGAGGGTGGTGAAAAAGCTGGCCCCAAGGTCGTAGGCGGCATTGATAGTATTGTCATCAATTTTGCTTAAAGTATTGTAAATGGGCAAAATCATAAAGGGCAGGAAGTCGTAAACCATACCCAAAATAATGGCATAGGGGGTGTTGATTAGGCTCTGGGTAGGTAAATGCAGAGCCATCAAAACTTCGTTCAACACGCCCTTTCGCTCCAAAAGAGTCTGCCATGCCAGGATGCGGAGTAAGGAGTTCATCCACATAGGCAGGATAAAAATAAAGGCCACAAAGGAACCCTTTCCCACCTTTTTGTTCCGAAGCACCATCGCTAGAGGAAAGGCCAAAAGAAAGCATAAAAGGGTACTGCAAAGGGAAAGAAGCACCGCCAGATACAGGGGCTTGTAGTTCTCCCATAAAAAAATCTTTGTTAAGTTATCTAAAGTAAATGCACCGGTCTTGTCTGTAAAGGCATAGTACCAAACCAAAAGTAAGGGTATCACAATAAATCCACCCATCCAGATCAGATAGGGGGCGGCCAGAAGCCTTGTTCCTTTATTCTTCAATGCCCAATGCCTCCTCGTCTTCAGACTCGGGCTTATTCATAATTTGAATATTGGAGGGACGTACATAAATCCCCACCTTTTTCCCCGGCTCATGCATTTCCGTAGAGTGTACCAGCCACTCGAAGCCATCCTCCGTGGTACATTCCATCTCGTATATTTCTCCCTTGAAAATGATGTGGGTCATGGTTCCCTTCAGAATCGCACGATCGTCTCCCTCTTCCAGGATTTCCACGTCCTCCGGACGAATCACCACATCCACAGGGGTGTTTTTTCCAAATCCCTCATCTATACAAGGGAAGTTGGCACCAAAAATACGCACCAAACGGTCCTCCAGCATGATGCCGGGGACGATGTTGGAGTCTCCGATAAAGTCAGCTACAAATGCATTTTCCGGTTCGTTATAGATTTGTTCCGGGCTTCCTGCTTGTTGAATATAACCCTGATTCATTACCACCACATAATCCGACATGGTCAAGGCCTCTTCCTGATCATGGGTGACATATAAAAAGGTAATGCCCAATTCATTTTTCAAACGGATAAGCTCATATTGCATCTCCTGCCTAAGCTTTAAGTCTAAAGCCCCCAGGGGTTCGTCCAATAAAAGTACTCTGGGTTCATTCACTATGGCTCTGGCAATGGCGATTCTCTGTTGCTGTCCTCCCGATAGGGAATCCACAGAACGTTTTTCATACCCTTGCAGATTCACCAGCTTTAAGGCGTATTGAATCTTCTCTCGAATATAGCTTTCCGACATCTTCTTAATCCGAAGACCGAAGGCAATATTCTCTGCAATATTCATGTGGGGAAACAGGGCGTACTTCTGGAATACCGTATTCAGCTGCCGCTTGTTGGCCGGCAATCCTGTGATATCCTGTCCGTCAAATAAAACCTGTCCCTTGTCCGGCTGGGTAAAGCCTCCGATAATCCGTAATGTGGTGGTCTTTCCACATCCGGAGGGTCCCAGTAGGGTAACAAAGCTGTTCTCCCGAATCGATAAATTCAGATCATCTAAGATCAGCTCTCCGTCAAATGTCTTGGTAATTCCTTTTAAATCAATCAGCGTTTTTTCCAACTCATAAAAACCCCCTTCTTAGTATTTTGCCCTTTTCTTTTTTCCAAAAAAAAAGCAACGTGTCCATTGTATCAAAAATGAACGCAAATACAAGAAATTTACGAAGGAAATTTCGTTAGACTTTAAAATGGAATTTTAGAAGCTTTATGAGCTTTATAAACTTGAGAAGTCTTAGGAGTTTAAGTCCTTTTAGGACTCGGACTCCATTTCATACAAGGTTACATAACCGCTCTTTGGCTTTGCTTTATTTTTCTCAGCCCCGGAAGCGCCCTCTGCAGGGAGCGGAATCTTTACGGTTTCTCCCGCCTCGGCGGAAATCCCCGACGAAGCGCCCGAAGGGGTTCCCAAAGAAGCGTCCGAAGGGGTTCTCAAAGAAGAACCCGATAGTGCCTCCGAAGAAAACAGCGGGGCGGTTTCCTGTCCTCTATAGTTGTCCTCCGGCATCAAAAGCTTAGCGGTAGCCTCTCCCTCCTGCTTCCAGGGAGCCTGCTCCGCCATTCTTCTCTTTTCTTCCTGCTTTTCTTCAGAACGCTTCCGAAGAAATTCCATATCGATTTTTCCCTGTAGGGAGAAGCCTTTTTTCTTTTGTTCCTCTCGCTTCCTTCTCAGGATTTGAATGTTCTTCTTCTGGCGACTTCCGCTTAAGTACAGGAAGACTCCGGGAATCCGAAAGAGTATGAAAAGAAGAATGCTGCAAAAAAGAAAGACAAAGCCCAGTATAAAAAACAGGCCGGAATATTGATCCACCGCTAACCATTTCATCCCTTATCTTCCTCCTGTGAAAAGACATTCTGAACGGCAATCTTCGCATCCATCAAGGTCTCCTCCAACGTTTTCTTCTTCTCCTCCGTAAGCTCACTGTTCACACTGATTTTCGGAAGCAGCATCTCTATACGAAGTAATGCATCCTCCATGGCGGAACGAGTCACCTGATCCGCCCGCATCTTTCCGGCATACTGCTCGATGCTTTCCGCCATAAACTCCAGAAGCTCCAGACGAACCATTTCTCCCTCTTCTTCCTTTACCGCAACCTCCTGGAAGAGAGTTTGGAAATCTTCAAAAAGGGTTTTGTACATGCCCTGATCGCTGGCCTCCACGATATTGGTGGCAATATCCCGATAAAAGCTTCCGATTCTTTCGTACACTAAGGCAATGCTCTTCTTGGAATCCCCATCCTCCAGATATTCCAAGGCATTGGCAAACCAGGGCGCTGCACTTTTCGCCCGCTCCATCCGTCCTGCATTGTCCTCCCCTTCATAGTAATACCAGAAGGCTTTTCCCAGCTGGAAGCAAATGTCACCATACTCCTCGGGATGCTTTAAAAGAGCCGCCCTGTTTTTCCGTATCAGCTCCTCCAAGGTTCCCGCCTCTTCCCGGCTAAAGACCTGATCCGACTTGTCAGATTGAATCAAGCCCAGATAAGCCTCCTCTCTGCCCTCCATATCCGGCATATTGGCGGCTTCCAGATAGTTCTTCTCCTTCTCCGCCCCGTCCTGCTGCTCCTCCGCATTTTGCAGGAGCATGGTATAGCGCTCCTCCTTCTGGCTCTGGGAAGAGAGGAGGAAGCTGAAGCCCAGAGCAAAACAGATGCCGGACAGGAACAGGGTGAAAAGAAAGAGATGAAACTTTCCTCTCTGCTTCTTATAATAGCGTTCATCACTTTCTTCCACGTGGGAAATGGCGTAAAGAAACTCCTCCGCATTTTGATAACGTTGCTCCGGATCCTTCTCCGTGGCGCAGAGCAAAATGTTTTCCAGACCCTGAGAAAGATTGGGGTTAATGCTTCGAATAGGCTTGATTTCATAAGGAGGAAGAGAGGGATTATGGCCGGTTAAAAGGTGATACAGGGTGGCTCCCAAGCCGTAAATGTCGGTCCTTTCATCGGTTTGTCCCAAGCCCCCGAACTGCTCCGGCGCCGCATAGCCCACGGTACCAAGACAGGCGGTATCCTCGGTTTTATCCGCCTTAAATTCTCTGGCGGTTCCGAAGTCGATGAGGGAAAGATTGCCATCCGGCTTCAGGATAATGTTGGCCGGCTTCATGTCCCGGTAAATAATCGGGGGAGTCTGGGCATGCAAATAGGACAAAACATCCAAAAGCTGTTTTGCCCATTCAATCACATAGTCCTCCGGAAGACTTCCCTGCTCCTCCAGAAGTACCCTAAGAGAGTTCCCCTCCACATAGTCCATAACAATGAGGAACACATCCTCTTCCTCAATCACGTCTACAATGGTGGGAAGGTTCGGATGGCGGAGGCGCTTCAAAAGATCCGTTTCCACAATCAAGCTTTGCTTCACCGCTTCAAAGTCCATTACACCGGACTTTCGCACCTCTTTTACCGCCCAGGTTTTGTTGGCCTTCTCATTGATGGCCATATAAACCGTACTCATTCCGCCATGACCGATTTCACTCAGTATTTTATATTTTCCGTCTAAAACGGAACCGATTTTCAGCATAGTTTAACTAAACTTCCTCAAAGACTAGATGGTACTGATGGCTATTGCCGTAAGGTTGTCCCGTTCCTGTCGTTCCAGATTCCAGCGCAGTAAAATCTTTAAAGCGCCCTCCAAATCCTCCAAAGACTCTCTTCTGTTCCGCTGAAGAACCTGATAGAGCTCCTCCCCGGAAACCTCATGGCGAAAGCCGTCCGAACAAAGCAGATAGGTAGCCTTTGGCTCCGGTGCGCCGAAGAAGAAATCCGGATAAATCTGATCCGATGCCCCGATGCATTGCAGGAGAATATTGCGCCGGGAATCCTTTTCCGCATCGTAGGCGGAAAGCTTTCCCAGATCCACCTCCCGCTGCACCACGGTATGATCCCTTGTAAGCTGTCGGATGCCCGCTTCCAAAGCATAGGCGCGGGAATCCCCAATATTCATAATATAATATCGCTCCTCCGTCATCAAGAGGACCGTAAGGGTAGTGCCCAGAGAGATGCCCCGTTCCCTGCCGTAGGCATGAAGATATTGGTTGCAGCGGTTTACCAGCTCTGTCCATTCTCTCCGTATTCCCGCATCGACAAATTCTCCCAGGGCATAGTCCGCTAAATGCTCCTTTCCCCAGGCCTTAAAGGCCTCCACCACGGTTTTGCTGGCGAACTCTCCCTGTTGCAAACCGCCCATGCCATCGCAAAGAATGGCAAAAACTATATTTCCCCGCTCCGTTCTTCCCTGTTCGAAGAAATAATAGTCCTGGTTGACTTCCTTGACATTTCCCACTGAAGAAACTGCCATGGTGACAAAGTCCATCTCCACTCCTTTCCGTCTATCTTCTTCCCTTTAATCTTCTCCGCTTCAGCTCCTGTAAGAGGCTCGGGCCGTTGACTACGCAGGACAGTCCCATTAAGCCTGCAACAGTAGCGATGGCGGCATTTCTGGCAAAGTTTTTCTGAGAAATAAGACGAAGCAAAGGATTGTTGGTAATCACGAAGTCGGAAACTTCCTTTCGGCTTTCATTGCCGGCTGCATCTCTTGCTACCACCAAAAGCTTATGTCGTTTTCCCTTTTCTCCGGAAATCTGTAAGGGGAAGCTGTCCTTAGCAACCGCTTCCTGTAAACTCTTGTCCCTCCAGCTTAGTTCTTCCGTTCCATCCACGGTGGCATCCACCTGCTCCAGCCACAGGTTATCCTGTACGGATAAATCCAGATCCAGGGCATCACCACGGTATACCCCCTGATTGTCCACATTGGAAAGCAGGATTCTGGGGGGTGTTCTGTCGATACCGAAGCGAAGCTCCGCCCCTCTTTCGGTCTGTTCCGTACTGGCAAGGTTTCCTGCCTTATCCTGAGAGGAAATCTGCAAATGATACAGACCTTCCTTGTCGAAGTTATCCTTCTTAATCAGATAATCTCCCCGATACCATTTTCCGTTACCGCCGGAGCGCGTAGTCTGATACTCCGCCCCCTCGGAAAGGGCATGCTTCTCCTCATTTCTGTATAAGGTCAATGCAGAAGACAAAACCTCATCCGCATTGATTTCCGAAATCAGAATCTCTTCTCCCTCTTTCTGATAGGTACCCTGCAGTGCCTTCGCCCTGTCGGACAGAAGATAGGTGGAACCGAAACGATTTACGGAGAACCAAAGCTCCTCCGTAGTTTCATTTCCCGCCATATCCACAATCTTTGCGGAAAGCCGATACACATCGTCCGTCTCCGGCTCCTCCGGGAAGTTTTGGAAGGAAAGATTTCCCTCTTCTCCCCCGGCGGAGCTTTGGTAAACAATGCCCTCTTTCTCCTCCTGCTTCTGCTTTTGAGACTCGGTTTCCTCCATAGACTTCTGCATAGGAAGGTTTAAGGCATCCGTTCTGGCTATGGAAATGCTGCCACCCTGCTGAGAAGACAGCTCATGCTCTCCATGTACCTCTCCTATCAGCTTTAAGGACAAAGCATCCTGATCCAGATAGCGATCCCCGTAAGAAATCTTGGGACTTACCTCTCCCTTATTGGCAGACTCATTCAAAATATCACTGATCGTCAGACCGGGAGCCGTTCTATCAATAACAAAATGATCCTCCGGATAAGCCAGGGCCTCATTTCCCGCCAAATCCTTCACCCGGATGTTGAACTGATAGTCTCCATCCTCTTCATAGGAAATGCTTGCCTGATGATGAAGCTCGGAAACGCCCCGACCTTCTCCACCGCTAAAGGAAGACAGGGCACTGCCATGTGCCTCTCTGCCGCCATCCTTCAACACGGAATAGTCCACAAGATCCGAACGGAAATTTTTCTCCTCAATGGAAATCTCCGCCCTTCTTCCTTCCTTGTAATAAAACTCATGGTTTGGGGTATTGTTGTCATAGCTTACACTGAGTACAGGGGCTGTTTTATCCACGGTAAAGTCCAAAGCTGCCTGAGTACCCTCTGCATAGACTAGCTCTTCCATGGCATTTCCGGCCAAGTCCTCTCCGGTGATGGAAAGCTGATAGTCTCCGTCCTTATTAAAGTAAATACGGCTTTCCCATCTGGTACTGTCTCCGCTTCCGGAAACCTTTTGGAAGGAATCCCTTTCCACTTCCAAAAGCTTGGTACCCTTTCCTTCCGCCGGATCCGTAATCAAAATCTTAAAGGAATCCTGGGAGAAATTTCTCTCCTCCACAGTAATCAGCGCGGTACGGTTTTCCTTAAAATAAAACTCATTTTCCACACGATTGTTGTCGAAAGATAAGGTGACTCTTGGTTTTGTAATATCAATGCTAAGACGCTCTTCCTTTACCGTTTGGTTTCCGGCATTGTCCACTGCCTTGATTTTCAGTAAAACGTCATTACTGTTGTTGTCCTTAGCCAAAATCGTAAGAGCATGAGCATCATCATAGGACTTCTTTAAGTCGTTTAACTGGGGCTCCTCCTTGGAAAAATGATAGAGAGAGCCTGCCTGGGTTTCTATACCGTCTCTGTATACGGTATAGGTCACATCCTTTAAGCCGGCATAGCTGTTTCCTGGGCTGGGCTCCGTTACGGAAATACCTACCATTACATCCTTTTTATAGAGGCCATTTTTCTCCTCTTCCTTCGGTAAGGTGATATGAATTTCCGGATTCTGCTGGTCTAAAATTACCCCGTCAGAGCTTAGGTAATACTGATTTCCGGCCATGTCCTTTAAGTGGACATAGGTAATAAAGGTCTCATTAGGAGAGACTTCCTTGGACCAGTAACCGTCCTTTACTTCGCTTGTAACATTCTTAAAGGCAGAACTTGCCTGCAGGTCTGCAAGACTCATCTTCTCCCTTGTCCGAAGAACTTCCACCAGCCCGACACCGCTTAAGTTATCCTCCGCCTGTAAACGAATAACCTGCTTTTTATTGCTGAATCGACCAAAGCTGATACGATCCAGGAGCTTGGTCCAAAGGGTTCCATCCTTAGAACGATCCCAATCACCAATCTTCAAGGCACCTGTGGGGGCTTTTCTGTCCACCACAAAATCAAAGGCCGCCTTGGTCTCTCCTACTTCGATGGGAGCATTTTCATTGCCCGCCAAATCCTTTACCTTTAGGCCAAGATGATAAATGCCGTCTTCGGTAAACTCTACCAAGCAGGTATATTTATTTCCCTCTTTCGTCCAGTTATTTAAGCTCTTCAAATATTCCGCATGGTTCCTTGCGGTAGATACCGGATTGCCCGCCTTGTCCTTTACGGAAAAATCCACCTGAAGAGAAGATAAATCCAAGTGGGCATCTTCGATTTCGATTTTTCCCCTTCTTGCTTCTCTAAAGTATTTCTCATTGGCCAGGCCGTCATTGGATAGGGTAAGCCGAATCTTAGGGGGTGTTTTATCCACTACCAAAATGTTGGAGGCGCTGGCGGTTCTTCCGGAAAAATCTGTGGTATGTAAGTTCACCACATATTTACCATCTTCACTTAAGGAAAGCTCTGCCTTATTCAAGGTGGAATCGGAAGCCTTTTCCTTCTTCCAGCTTATATTGTTCGGCCGTATACTTCTTTCCCCTGTTCCGGAAGAAAGGCTGCTGGAACTTGCCACAGCAGTTCGCCCCTCCACCCTATCCGGGGTAAATATATAAGAAAGATCGGTGGCTGCCGGATTAAAGTTTTCTTCCAGCACATTGGCCTTCAGTTTAACATCCTTGGCAAAGTACCGTACCTGTCCGCTTTCGGAAGAAGGGTCAAAGAAAATCTTGGGATCCGTATGATCCACAGTGATAGCCAGTTCTCCATTCTTCTCCAATCCTAAAGTATTCTTCCATTCTAAAGGATTTCCGGAAGGATCCTTATAGGCAAAGGACAAACGATAATGTCCTTCCTCGGTGAAATTCATTGTCAAATCATTCTGTTCCCCATTAGGCATGATTTGCACGAAGGAAGTAGAATTGTCCTCTAACAAGCTCTCTCTTCCATCACTAATGAAAGCGGAATTCTTCTTTAAGGTGAGAGCTTCCCTATTGCCCTGCACTCTATAGGAACTTTCTTTGTCTTCTCCATTTCTTCTGCTATAAACCTTCAAAGAAAAATCCTGATCCTCAGGAAAAAAGTTCTTTTCTTCCACTCCAAGACTTAAAATTCCCTGATTCTGAAAATAAAAATGGTCTCCTACTCTTTTATACGAATCTGTAAACTGAAGTCTAGCCTCCGGCTTTTTGCTATCTACAACCAAAAACTCATCGTTAATTAGAGTGTGCGTTCCAAGCTTGTTATTGTCTGCATTATCAACCGCATAATATTCAATCTTGCCTCGGAATTGAGGATCAATCTTGATTTTTGCAATCGCCGTATTCTCATCCGGTCTGCTAAAGTTCTCATCACCATCGCTAACCTTTAGCCATGACCCTGTTCGAATAATACCATCACTATCCTGATGCAGATAACGGTAACGGAAAGTATCTACCTTGGAGGTTTTATCCTTGGCTTTTAATTCTACTTCAAGCGTGTCCCTATAGAAGCCATAGCCTCCTAGGCTTTTCAGTCTGGACTCTTTATCTTTCGTATAGGAAATGGAAGAAAGCTCCGGTTCGGTAGTGTCTATCTTATACTTTCCAAGAACCTTTCCCTCTTTTAGTCCCAGTCCGATTCCCTCTTTTGTTTTAATGTAGACAATCTTTCCCTCAGGAGACTCACTGTCTTCTCTCAGATTAATCTCCGGCTCCCAATCTCCATGTTCCCAGGAGTCACTATAAGATACTGCATATTTACTACCATTATTTTGAGCAGTAATCCTCACATTCTTATTGTTCCAGCCCTTGACATTAGCTTCTTCTTGAATGTGAAGATAATCGGAATAATCCGGATAAACCACATTAATCTCCGCATAAATGGTCTTTGGATCATAATTTCCTGTTGGGTCAACAGATGTAGCAGCTATTAGGACAGGACCAACTTTACTGTTTTTAAAAGTAAGGACTCCTGTCTGTGCATTAAAATCAGCAATATCCTCTCCTGCTTCAAGCTTATAACTTACACTCGTGCCTGTAGCGCCTCTGGTACTTACGCGAAAAGAATGTTTCCCTAAAGTCCATCCTCTTTCCTGATTCTCCTTTCCGTAATGCACGGTATACCGGAATACCTTATTCCCTCCCCTTTCTTCTTCACTTGGCTGTCCAAAATCTTTTAAACTAAAGGAAAATTGGTTCTGGTTCCCGGGGGTAATCGTTATATAAATTATCTCCGGTTCAGTCGTATATATTGTTCCATCCTTAGGGTCTACCCAATCATCTACTCTGGCCTCTATTCTAGCCTTTCCAATATGCCTCATTCTTATTATGCGTCTATTTTCATCAAGTTCAATAGAAGCATTTAATTTAGGAGAAACAATAGAGTAGTAAACCTTAGCTTTAAATATTTCATTAATTTCCGGCTGAATCTCTTCACCCTTTTCCAGCGGTTTAGTAATAATTTTATTTGTAATGATTTCTCCATTAAAGCGTTTTTTTACAACTAAACTCTGACGAGCTTCTAAAGCAGTGTGATTGGCGTCCTCGGGTACTCTGGCGATGATGGTATATCTTCCGGAAGTACTAAGTGTAAAAGCATCCAGCTCATAAATCCGCTCTCTATGCCCTGTAGAATTTACAAGGTAATATTCTATTTGGGGTACAGTTACATCCCCTTCCTCCCCGGCCTTTTGATAGTATGCTTCCAAAGGAATAGGATCGCTTTCCCCCTCCTTCAAAATTACATCATTTACCGGAGGAAATACTAAGTTTCCTTGCCACTGCTTTTTCTTTTTTTGATTCAACTCAAGCTCTATAGTTCTATGCAGGTCATCCGGTAAATTTCCGTCTGTAATACGTTCTTCATATAAACCAGACGTTTCATAAGACTCATTACTGCCTCGTACACGAATCTCTATCGTATAGTTTGTGGTCATATAGTTCGACGGAATTTCCTGGGAAATTTTTCCATCTTGATTGGTTTGTCCGGTATAAAATGAAACTTTCTGAACAATTCCATAAGTCGGATGTATCTTATTAGAAGGTTTATCTTCACTATAGTTCGAACTGCTATAAAAATGTGGGAATCCGTCACTCTTATCCCAGTTGACTTGTTCTTTAGTATAGTTACCGTCCGGTTCTATTCCGAAAGTACTGGAGCTAGTCTTTTCGTTACCTTCATCTCCAATAAAAGAAGCTGATACCTTTTCCTCCTCATCTTCATCCATCACGGAAGAAGACAGCACGTTTTCATCTGTCTCTTCTGTCTTTTTTGCATCGATTTTTTTATATACAACAAGCTCTACCTCCACCTTGATTGAGCCGGCTCGTTCTGAGTTATGATCTACAAAGGAAAAATCTAGTTTTGTAACTTTCTCTTCTTGACTTCCTTCTGCTTGACTTCCCTCTACTTGACTTCCCTCCGCTTTCCATTCTACAGGAAATTGAAAAAGCACTTGTAATATAACAAGGCACAGGGCTATCAGCCTCTTTCCTCTCTTCCCCAAGATAAAGCTTTTCATAAATTACTCCTTCTTCCACAAACCGAGACAGAAGCATTTCTTCTATCTCGGTTTCTTTGCCTTTTGCATTGTTGAATTTCTGCTTAGAATTACTATTTTTTCTATTTTAGCTTTTCCCTAAAATAGATTCTATAAGCATTTCTATAAAACATAATGGCTGTTTTACTTTTTTTGCACCACTCCATTCACTACCCATCTTCCTTCCGCATCCACTGCATAGCCATCGGGAGTAGTGGTGTTTCTATAAAGAGCACCCTCATTCTGTCCTTGCAGGTCTAAGTAGTAGCAGTTTCCGTCAATCCACTGCCAACCGGTGAGCATTCTTCCCTTCCATCCGTCAGAGTTTGGGAAGAGGTAGTATTTACTACCGTTTACCTCTACCCAGCCTGTAGCCATATAGCCGGAATCCAGGAAATAGTACCAGTAGGACTTTCCGTTATAGGCTTCATAGCCCCAGCTGTTCTTCGGATAGCTTCCGTCCGCTCTTTTGTACCACCAGCCCTTTTCATCCTGCATCCACTGTCCTCCGGATAGAGAACGGTCTACACCAAGTACCTGTCCTGAAAAACTACTGCTGACCTTAAAGCTTCCGGAACCACCACCGGAACTTCCCCCTGAGCCACCGGAGCCACCACTTGATCCACCGGAACTACTGGAGACAGCTTTAGAGGTTGAACCGGAATTGCCTGTATTGCCGGAGTGATTTTCTTTCTTCTCTACTTTTACCGCATCGAAGAAAGGCGAGGTTAATTTTGTAATAGTTGTCATACCATAATCAGGAATAACCCTGCGGACTTCATAGGGCTCATTATTGACATAAAACTCTGTACCATTGCCATAAACATCATCAGTCTCCGACACTAAGAAACGATAGTTATCAACTGTATAATAAGGACGGATCACGTATTTTACCTGATAACGTCCTGCAGGAAAAGTCATACTCTCCTCCTGAGATGCCCTAATATTCCCATTTTCTCCTAATGCATTTGGATAGCTCTCCAAAAAGAGCTTAAACTGCTCCGGGCTTTCAGGGAAATGATTCATAAAATTAGTTATAAAAGGCTTAGCTATATTGGAACCTTGGATTTCCGTACCATCTTTTAAGACAATCTTCTCCACTTGGAGCGTTGCCCTCTTCATAGAATCTCCCACCTTAACATTATGGATGTCAAAGCTGGAACGGAGATATACTTTCGTCATAATCTTTGCTTCCTTCACGGTAAAAGCTTCGCTTTCAAAGGTATAATATCTATATTTTGCATCTTCCCGTTGCATAGCTTTCAAATTATCTTGATCATAACTATGTACCCCTTTCTGATAAAAATACCTTTCCTCCACAGAAACACTTGTATAAGCAAATATACCATCTCCATCCTGTTCTGCTATTGGTAAAATATAAAATTGGCTCTTCTTTCCTTCCGCAAGTGTATATACATAGTGATACTCCCCCGGGGTAAAGTAGTTGAGATTGTACGGTACCCACTGACCATTTACTTTCTTTTCCACTTCCCTCTCCGGGAGAATTTGATAAAGATCCGGGCTAGGATTGTTGATGACTCCAACTTTTCCTCCTCTTAAGGCAATACCTGTTACATTTACCTTTTTATCTCGAAGCACTCTCATGTGATCTCTTGCGGGAAAATCCCAATCTTCAAATGAAACATGCAAAGTTACAATCTTGTTATCAAGTGGTTTTGTTACTACAGCACTTCTAAACCCTGAATATCCGGAGGTCACTACCGTAGAGTCTGTTCCCCTTATACTTTCTGTAGAGTCCTCTGTGAACTCACCCTTTCGCTCAGCAAGCTCCTCGAGGTCTTCCGCATCAGTAGTCGACACTTCTTCCTCTATGGACGCAGTTTTCCCTTCCACAGCAGTCTCTTCCGGAAAATCGTCTAAGCCTTCTACAGTTCCTGCTGTTTCAGCAGTTTTTTCTACCTCCGGAACGTAAGTATCCTTATTGTCTAAAATATCCGCATAGCTTGCAGGGGCAAAAAGCCCTGTGCAAAGTACTGCACTCAGTCCTAAAGCCAGCATGTTTTTTCTTCTCATCTCCATCATCCTTTCTTATTTCTTGCCATTTCACGATATAAAATTATACTATATTTCTATCCATTTGTGGAAATTTTATTGTTTTTGCACCACTCCATTCACTACCCATCTTCCTTCCGCATCCACTGTAAAACCATCGGGAGTAGTGGTGTTTCTATAGAGAGCACCCTCATTCTGTCCTTGAGAATCCAAGTAGTAGCAGTTTCCGTCAATCCACTGCCAACCGGTGAGCATTCTACCCTTCCATCCGTCAGAGTTTGGGAAAAGATAGTATTTACTACCGTTTACCTCTACCCAGCCTGTAGCCATATAGCCGGAATCCAGGAAATAGTACCAGTAGGACTTTCCGTTATAGGATTCATAGCCCCACGTTCCCTTGGGATAGCTGCCGTCGGGTCTTTGATACCACCAGCCCTTTTCATCCTGTATCCACTGACCTCCGGATAAGGAACGATCCACGCCAAGTACCTGTCCGCTCAAGCTACTGCTGACCTTAAAGCTTCCGGAACCGCCACCGGAACTTCCCCCTGATCCGCCGGAACCGGAAGAACTTCCTCCGGAACTACCAGAGCCGGAGGAACCGCCTTTAGAGGAAGAGCCGGAGTTTCCGGTACTACCGGAATGATTTTCTTTCTTCTCTACTTTTACCGCATCGAAGAAAGGGGAAGTTATTCTTGTAATGGTTGATATATTATAATCGGGGATAACCCTACGGACTTCATAGGGCTCATTATTGACATAAATCTCTGTACCTTGGCCATAAGTATCATCAGTCTCCGACACTAAGAAACGATAGTTATCCACTGTATAATAAGGCTGTATTACATATAGTACCTTATAACGGCCTTCCGGAAAAATTCTGTCTTCTTCCTGCGTAAACCTGAGATTTCCGTTTTTTCCCGCTTCATTCGGATAACTTTCTAAATAGAGTTTATACTGATCCAGGTTTTTGGGAAAATCGTTACGAAAATTCATAAGAAAAGGCTGTGGCAAATCCTTAGGCAGAAGCTCCGTACCATCTTTTAAGACAATCTTCTCCACTTGAAGTGTTGCCCTCTTCGTAGTATCACCTGCCTTAACATTATGGATGTCAAAGCTGGAACGGAGATATACTTTCGCCATAACCTTTGCTTCCTTCACGGTAAAAGTTTCGCTTTCAAAGGTATAATATTTATACTTTGCATCTTCCCGTTGAGTAGCTTTCAAATTATCTTGATCATAACTATGTACCCCTTTCTGATAAAAATACCTTTCCTCCACAGAAACACTTGTATAAGCAAATATACCATCTCCATCCTGTTCTGCTATTGGTAAAATATAAAATTGGCTCTTCTTTCCTTCCGCAAGTGTATATACATAGTGATACTCCCCCGGGGTAAAGTAGTTGAGATTGTACGGTACCCACTGACCATTTACTTTCTTTTCCACTTCCCTCTCCGGGAGAATTTGATAAAGATCCGGGCTTGGATTATGGATGACTCCAGGCTCATTTTCTCTTAAAACGACACCTGTTACGTTTACTTTTTTATCTCGAAGCACTTTCATATGATCTCTTGCCGGAAAGTCCCAATCTTCAAATGATACAGTCACCATTATAATCTTATTGTCTAGGGATCTCGTTACTGCAGCACTTCTAAATCCTGAATATCCGGAGGTCACTACCGTAGATTCTGTTCCTCCTATATCTTCTTTAGAGTCCTCTATAGACTCATCCTTTCGCTCATCTAGTTCCTCGGAATCTTCCGCTTTAGCAGTCGGTACTTCTTCCTCTATGGACGCAGTTTTCCCTTCCACAGCAGTCGCTTCCGGAAAATCGTCTAATCCTTCTACAGCACTTGCTGTTTCAAAGCTATTTTTTTCAGAGCTTGTTTCTACCTCCGGTACGTAAGAATCCTTCGTATCTATACTATCCGCATAGCTTGCAGGGGCAAAAAGCCCTGTGCAAAGTACCGCACTCAGTCCTAAAACCAGCATGTTTTTTCTTCTCATCTTGATTATCCTTTTTCCCTGTTATTTTCCAATGTATTCTTACACTATATTTTCTCTTTAGGAGAATCTTTTACTTCTTGCTATAACATTCTATAGCGCTCAGTCACAATCTATAATGATTCTGTTTCCATACTTATTTTCATACTTATTTTCATACTTATTTCCATACTTATTTCCATACTCATTTTCATACTTATTTTCCACGTATTTTTATACGTACTTTTATACTTATTTTTATATTTATTTCTATACATATTGTTCCACTTATTTCTACGCTTATTTCTTTATATAGTTTCAGGGAAAGGTTAAAATTTCATGGTAGTAGCCTTTCCCTGATGGGAGATAGACACATTTTCCAACAAGACGTTTTTAAAGCAAATGCTTACTCATCCTGCTGTGTCTTCTCCCTGATTGGTGCCTTAAGCTTTACTACGCCTGAACGCAGAGCTTTGCCCTTTCGATTCCAGGCCTCGTATTCTTTCTTATTGCACCTCATATTCAATTTTTCCTTCGGCTTAGTTAGCAGTGCTGTTGATGAAGGTAGATACCTTCTGGCCTACCAGCTCCAAAAGTTCCTTACCTACTGTCTTAAATGCACTTGCTAAGAATACAGCTACTGCAATAAGAATCAGCATAGAGATGAAGTTTGTGTCTCCGTTCTCCTCATGGAAGAAACGATCTAAAGCCTTCTCTCCGCGAATTTTGGTTGCTAAAATCATGTCATCAAGTCTGGTCATAAAGACTCCTTTCTCTCAGCGAGACACCGATTCGGTGCTCTTGTGTGATAGTGTTTGATATTTATTTAAAAGTAACCTAAGGCTACTACCATGAACGACTTAGTGCTTAAAGCAAGAGGAACTGGAACTCTTCGTTCCCCAGACGAATGCTTGCCTTGTCCTGTAAGGGAAGCTCCACATTGCTTACGCATTGCTGTCCGTTTAGGAAGCTATGGTTTGTGGAATTGTTGTCCTGCAGAAAATACTGTCCGTTTCTACTGATGATGTTGGCATGGCTTCGGCTGATTGCCTCATTGTCATGAATCACATAATCCACAAATTTTTCTTCTTTTCCCAAACGGAAAATGCTGCCTGTAATAGGAATCCTCTCTCCGTTCTTAATCCGGAGTAGGTAGGGCTGTTTCGGTGTGTCCGGTGCCTTGGTATAGTTTAATACCGAGGTTTCCTCCCCACGAAATCCACTATGCAAAACTGTAGTGTCTCCGAAGTTTCTTCCTCCATTTCCCGTAGCTTCTTGCTGATGGGAAAACAGGGGGCTTGGCTTAGCCGGCTGTAAAGTTCCCTTCGCCGCCGAAGGATTGCTCTTCGGGATATTCATTCCGGAACCGACCGAAGGATTGCTCTTTGGGATATTCATCCCGGCACCGACCGGAGCGCTGACTTTGGGATTTCCTGCGAAATTTCCTTGGCTATTTACCGGGGCATTGGGCAAGCTTTTTATCCCGGACAAATCCTCCCCCGGCTTGTCTTTTCCGGACTCCTTTCCGGGAATCTGGAAGGAAAATCCTCCGGAAGACGGTTTTTTCGCCTTCGGAGCAGCAGAGGCGGTCTTTGCCTTTCCTCCGGGAAGATTGTAGGAGGCAGCGGATTTTTTCTTTCCGCCCTTCTTCGCCAATTCAATCTTTTTTAAGGCCTCTTTTCTTGCCTTCAGCTGTTTCTGCTGTGCCATATATTCCTTGGCTCTGTTGTTGTTGTAATGCTGCAAGAGGTAGAAAAGAGAGATTCTTTCTTCCTTGGGAATATCATCCGGTACAGGAATATCCGGAATGGCTTCCTCCACTGCATTTTCCTGCTGAAGAGCTCCTACAGAGGATAGGGAGGATTGCTCGAAAAAGCTTGCCGCCATGCCTCCTACGGAAGAATTGGCAACGGCATTTCCGAACTCTGCTACGCCCTGCTGCAGGCTTTCCTTCGCTGCCGAAGCAAGGGGTGTTCTATCCTTCTTTCCTTCCCTTTCCATCTCTGTCAACAGGTTCAAGAAATCCAGTGAAGAAAATACCGGAATGCTGTTTAAGTAATTCAGGATTCTGGTGACATAGCTTCCCTCCTCCGGATTCTCAAACTGTGCCTGGAACATTACAGACTTCAGGAATTCTCTCTGATCCTTCTGCTCTTTCTCATTTTCCACCGGAAGACAGATGCACTCCGTCTCCCCGGTGGATACGTCGGTATAAATCTGGTTCAAATCCAAGAGGATGCAGGCCGGATCCAGCATATATTCCTCTGCGGATACCATGGCCTCCGTAATCCCCTTGAAAATCCCCATAAAGCTTTGCTTCGTTACCGGCCGGGCAAAGAACTGGTTTGCCGTAATCTTTCCGGTAATGGTGTAGCGGATAAAACGCTGTGTATCCATCTGCATATAGTTGGTAGAGGCCAGTCCCTTGGCCTTGTTGCTGGTAAGCATATTCAGACTGATATTGTCCAGCACATCCTCTTCCTTGAGCTGATAAACCAGAAAACTGCTGGCTCCTTGGTTTTCGTATTTGAATTCTTTCATACTATTCCTTCCTTTTCCTGCTATTTTCCGTCTACGCCCCAAAGCTTTGCTCTTGCGCTCTGTGTAACTTCCATCTTTTTCTTTCCGAACATGTCAAACCAGACACCCATACGGTAATTTACTTTCAGCACTACATCTCCGCCTTCATTTGTAGCGGTAAAGTGCATACCGGAAAGTCCACCCTCAATACCGAAATGCTTGAGCTTATCATTTGCCTTGGCTTCTGAGCCATCTCCGGTTAGGTAAGCAATAAACCTCTTTTTTGCGTCATCACTACCAATAACCGCATTCGCCGCCCCTCCTCCGGAAGAGTACCAATCATTGGGACTGGTGAAATATCCGTCTGTAGCCAGGCGCCTAACACCATCAATAAGCCCATCTCCTAGTCCAGCCCAAAACGAATGAGCCCCATCTAATCCGGAATCTATTTTTTCGTTAAGATATGGATCTAAGCCCAAACTGCTGGCAGACTGAATTAACGCATGAGATATTTGGTTTTGCGCACTAAAGACAAAGAAGAAACCATTTAATGCCATAAATAAGGCGCAGAAAATTGGAAGAATCATTGCTGCTTCCAAGGTAACGGAACCTTGTTCACCGTTCTTTTTTTCCATTGTGTGTCCTCTCCGCTTAATATGCTAAATCTCTTTCCTTTTTCATGGGAAATCCACCTGTTAATGAAGGACTTAATCCCATAAATGGATTTAAGTGATACTCTGTATTGGAATGAATACTTGTATATGTTTTATCGATGCTAAAGTCTAACTTTCCTTTGTAATATTCTTTTGCTTCTGTTTGGATGAGATTTTGCATTCGCTTAGTATAATCTTCAAGAGGTGTGCATAAAATCAATAAAATTGCCCCATGTCCGGTATAGTCCATCATAAAAAGTCCATTATCTTCACTCATTTCTTCTCCTAATGGATTATCTTGACTACCATGTTGATTTTTATTCCTCTTTTTATTTTCTTTTGCTTCTTTTTCTGCCTCCTTAATCGGTTTATTAATCGTATCTACCATATTTTTAAATCTACCATCAATATCATCCTTCATACTTTCGGATAGATTGGGAACCTTTGCTAAGTCTTTGACAAGGTAAGGAATACCCTCCAAAGAAAGATATGCCACTTTTTTAAATAAAGGCTCTTTTCCATCATTGACCAATACAATCATATCGATAAGTGGCTCTAACACCAAAAAGATAATAGTTGCTGCAATTCTCCCCGGACCGGTAACTGTTAACGCTTCTAAAATGTCCGAATTAAGAACTGCAACCGCATCTGTTGCCATCCTGAGCATATAACCATCTACAAAGGCACCCGTCTGAGCTGCATATTCTGATGTAGCACCGGTCAACATGTATTCTAATTCCGCACCCTTAAACATAGGATCTGTACCGCTGCCATCTTGAATACTCATAATATCCTTTAGCGAACCTCCACTATCAGTATTGTAGTTTCCTCCCGCCAGATTAAATATTTTCTTAAATTCGTAGTCAGATAATGTTGATCCTTCCATGTACGTTGTTCTATTTGGCAAGTTATAAGCCGCATAGCCATATAATAAAAATGCGTGATAATACTCCTTGGGTTGTCCTACAAAACGCACTAAATTCACAAAATGTTCTATAATCCATGCAATAATACCTAAAAGGAACTTAGCTACGTTAACCATAAAAGAGACAAAGCTGGTAATCATCTTTAAAACGTCTTTATTAAGAATACCATTCAAAAACTCTAAAGAATCATTCAAGACTCCTGCAAGACCAGAGGCCGCCAAAAGACTGGAAGTGTCATAGGAATCCATATGAACCAACTTTGACGTATCTATTTTTGAATTTAAATTTCCATCATATAAAAATTGGATATCTAAAAGGTCAAGAGCTAACTCGCCTATTTTCATTAACCCCTCAATAGCACCATCATTATCCGAAGCAGAGTGGTTTAAATTATAAACTAAATTGGATAGTGGGTTTTGAATATTTCTACCCACACTTTCTACCGTTATCGGCTTATACGGTTCTGTAGACATTGCAGAAACCCCTTGCCCGGAAGCCACGAAAGTATTTAAACTGGCCATTTGGGTTCTGAACTTTGCCTGCTCTTCATTCACTTTGCTTTGGCGATTCTGACTTATATAATTAGCAGCAAAATCCGCAACCTTGGCCTGAAGCATATGCAACCAGTCTGTGGAATCTGTCTCAACATAATCCTTCTCTTTTTTAGCTTTTTTATAACTACCTGAAAGCTTTTGCATATCTTCATCTAACTTTCCGGCACTTTCGATTAAATCTCCAAGAGTGTCTGAAAGATCTCCAAGGCTTTCGTTTAATTTTTCAGCTGCTGCTGCATATTCTTTAGCCGCATCTTGTGCTGCCGCCTCCGCTGCCGCCAAAGTAGACCCTCCTGTATCTCTAGCAGCTTCTACTGCCGCTAATGCCGCTCTGAATTTTTCTGCTGCTGCATCATATTGATCATAATTCGTAGAATATGTCTTAGCTTTAGCAGAGGCATCAATAGCTGCTTTAATCATTTTCGTAGCATCATCTCCCAGTGTGGCAGCATTGTCAGCAACTTGTGCCATTCTGGAAAATTGCTCTAACTTTAGGGATTCATTTAGTTGCCCAATAATCGAATCTACATCAAAGCCATCCCAAAGGGTTTGGGCTAAGACAGGCTTCTCACTGGCTTCATATAACTGTTGCTTAAGAATATCACCCTTTCCCAAATCATGCTGCCCCTGAGCAGACATCTCGGAAAGTGTGACACTTTTTCCAAATGATGCAGTATTTGCTGTAGCATATTTTTGATATAAAGAATTGATATCCGCTTCTTGTGAAACCGCCATCAAATCAAAACGTTCGTCAAGATATCCATCATAAGACCCCAAGGTGGAAAACAAAGAACTTCCCATAACTTCCTGCATCAATTCATTAATACTCTGATATCGTGCATACTCTATGAACATAAAGGTACAAAGTAATAATGGTGAGACTGTTAAAGCCAAAAAAATGGAAAGGAACCCCTTTGCACCATTTACGTACCGCCGAACAAAATATCGGAAACTTTTATATTGCATTTTTATAATTTTGCTCATTTGTTTCCTCCATCCATAAATCGAGAAATAATTCCAGCCACACTATTTAATGCTTTAGTAATTCCAAATGTATCCTGTACTTTATCTACAGCATATTTAGTAAACTTCACTGCATGCACATACTGTAAAGCATCATAGTCTGTAGCAACCACCGTGGTTTTTAATCTTTTTGTTTCCTTAATTCCAATTGCCTTAAGTACGCCGCCAAAAAGAAATCCATATTCTTTTGTCATAGTTACTTCAATATGATACCTGCCAATATCATCCCAATAACGAGTTACTATGGGCTTATCTTCGCTTTTACTCTTAGCTAAACTCACCTTGGTTAAGCGGTTATGAAGAAAATTTAGAGCTCTTTCATTTGCAGCATCTATTCTGTTCTGATTTTTTATCAACCAATACCGATAAACACCTATATCTGTAATATTTTTTTCCGTGACTAAGTCCAAATTCTCCTTAGATAGATCATACTTATAATTCTCAGCTACTCTCTGGGCAGCCTCATTCGCAGCTACAGTAAACATGACATTTTGATATAAATACATACTAAAGCCTATAAAGAACACCAGTATCAGAATACAGAGCAGCATACCGATGGACCATTCAATCATGACGGTTCCATCTTCTCCTTTCTCTCGAAATCCCTTTCTCATTTTGACTCCTTTTCCTTGTATATCCTCTTTCTCCTTCAGTACTGAAGCTTTTCCCATTCAGCACCTTTTCAGTACTTTTTTTACTAAAGAATTATTCTCCGTCGTAATAAGTTTTCTCTCCAAAGCTGCCAAAAACTTTCTCATAGTTTTTATCCAACCAAGAGCCCTTGACTACATAACATTTTGCATTTTGCACAGAAGAAAAACTATCGCTACTAATCTTTAAGTCTTTGATTTCCTTTGGAAAATAAAAGCTTTCCGTTCCAGCATTGGCAAAGGCCATATCAGAGATGTTTTTAAGATTTTTAGAAAAGTGAACCTCCTTCAATCCCTTACAATCTTGGAAAGCTGAGGCTTCAATCGTCTCTATAGACTCAGGCAAGCTTATTCCCTCCAATCTTTGGCAACCCATAAACGCTGATAGGCTAATGGTTTTCATTTGATTTCCCAAAAAATTCACTTTTTGAAGCTTGGTGCAATCCATAAACCCATAATCAGCAATTTTGCTTACTCCTGCCGGAATATCTATACTTTCCAACTGATAACATAAACTAAAATTAATTTCCGAGGTCTGGTTCTTTGGCAAAACAATTTTTTTCAAAGTTCTTGCAGAAGACAACATATAAGCATCCGGAAAGTCCTCATCACTTTCAAAATATAGCTCTTCCATCTTTAGTTCCGGATCATTGAAAAAATTTTTTATGCTTTTTGCTTTCTTAGGTATCACTATAACAGCTTGCGTTTTTCCTTCCTCGCTTAAACCTGTAATTTCATCTCCATCCCAATCAAAATATTCCTCGTGAGCCTCAAGTCCTTCTTTGCCGTTGTCCGCTTCCTGCTTAGCTTCTCCTGCACTGCTTTTTTCCTTGCCTCCACAGGCGGAAAGTCCCAAAGCCAAAACAAGCATGCCTAATCCCAACAATGTTCTTCTCTTCATTTTTCTTTCTCCTTTTTCAAACTTATAATGATTACCGCAGCTTTTCCCTCCGGCACCCTCTTCAGCACTTTTCCAACTGAAGCTTTTTCTTCGCACTAACACTTTTTTGCGAAAGCATTATTTTTCGTCGTAATACTGCTTTCTACGGAAGCTTTACTCTCCGTCGTAGTACTGCTTTTCTCCTAAGATTCCGAATACATCCTCAAAGTTTTTGTCCAGCCAGGAATCCTTCACAACATAGAAATTGCCCTTTCCGGTGGAAGCAAAGGAATCCGGAAGCACCTTTAAATTTTCAATTTCCTTGGGGAAGTAATAAGAATCCACAGGAGCTGCGGCAAAGGCACCGCTGCCGATTTCCTTTAAATTCTTGGGCATGTGAACTTCCTTCAGGGACTTACAATCCTGAAATGCCGCTTCTTCAATACTTTCTACGGAATTGGGGATGCTAATCTTCTCCAGTGCGGAACAGTTTAGGAAGGCGGAGTCCGGAATCACCTTTAACTGTTCTCCCAGAAAATTCACTTCCTTTAAGCTGGTGCAGTCCCTAAAACCGAACTCGGCAATGCTAGTTACCCCTGCCGGAATATCCAGACTTTCCAGGTTATGGTCAGACTGTACGTCGACCTCGGAGGTCTGATTCTTCGGCAGCACAATCTTCTTTACCTTCTTCAAAAGAGTAAGGCCGTAGCCCAGCTGAAAATCATCATCGCTTTCAAAATACAGTTCTTCCAGCTGCACATCATCATCCGGTCCTAAACCGGAGTCAAAGGACTTTGCCCGCTTGGGAATCACAATCACCTTCTGCTTGGCACCCTCTTCATTCAGATTGGCAATGGAGTCCTCTCCCATCCATTCAAAATAGTCTTCATTTGGTTTGGCATTGGCTTTCTCATTTCCCTTACCGCTGTCTGCCTCCTGCTTGCTGTCTCCCTGAGCACTCTTCTCTTTTCCTCCGTTGCAGGCGGTAAGTCCCAAAGCCAAAGCCAAGATTCCTAAACCTAACAGTGTTCTTCTCTTCATTTTTATTCCCCTTTCTGATTGTTTTCTTTTGCTTTTTATCTTCTATTACTTTAATTAGTCAACGAACTTCTGTGTATTTCCGAGCTTCTACATATTCCGCTCTTAAATATTTTCCTTTAATAATTCCTCGAAGAAGGTCTTCTCCGCCAGGGTCTCCACCAGCGCCTCTGTTCCGGCGTGTTCATATCTGGGTACCCCTCCCAGCTCTCGAATGCCGATTTTGGGAAGGCTCTGGCCGGTTTTGTTACTGAACTTGTTATATACGGTGTACATTCTCTTCATGATGGGAACGGGGGAATTTTCCTCCTTAATCTGCAAGGCCTGGAGCATTCTTAGGAACTTGTCGTTTCCGATTTCCGATCCGTCTACGGTGAGGACAATGCCGTGCACTCCCCGGTAAACCGCTAAGCTGTCGTCATCAATGGAGAAGTCCCCGTCCAGGATGATAATGTCATAGGAGCCCCCAAGCTTTAGCTCCCGAAGCAGCTTCTGTCTCTCCTCTAAGGAAAGCTCCATCATATCCAGGGCAATCTTGGCTTTGGAGAAGAAGTACACCCCTCTTGGATCCTGGCGAACCGCACTTTCCAGCTTTAAGCGGAAGTTGGCCTTCTGCTCCTTTAAGGCAAATACCACATCGCTCATGTCCAGCTGTCCTCCGGCATGGAAGAAGATATCCGCCGAGCCGTAGCGCTCCATATTCAAGTACAAAACCCGGTGTCCCGCCTGGGCGAAATGATAGGCACAGGCTGCCGCCATGGTGGAAGCCCCGGTTCCTCCGGCTACCGAGCCGAAGGCAAAGACCTTACAGGGATCCTCTCCGATCTTCAAACCGGTAATGCCCTGAATCCGCTCCGCATAGAGGCTTAAAATCTGCTTATAAATCAGCTCCGCCTTCTGGTACTTGGAAATGGCCGCCTCGTCCTTATAGCTTTCGATTTCCGCAGACTCCACGAAGTACGCAAAGCTGCACTGCTTGGGAAGAAGGGCGGTGTTGATGTCAAAGGAGGCATCCGCCACCAGCACATCCATCTTTACCTCCCGAACGGTCTTCAGTGCCAGTTCTTCGTCGGTAAAGGAATACAGCTCAAACTTCTCTCCAAAGCGGGTGCTAAACACCGTTACGATTCTTTGTAAGTATTCCTTGTCCTGTTCCAAAATCGCTAATTTGATTTTCATTTCCTTCTCCTTTGCTCTTTTCCAGCTTTTTTATATATCTACAGCTTTTTTAATACGTGTTTCCTCAGTTGTCCGATGATTCGGGAGCTGTCGGGTAAACTCCGCTACTTCTGCGCCCTATCCTGCTGCCGGAGCCCCTCCTTCTGCAGGGGGTGCTTCTCCCCCTTCCGGGGGAGCTGCCGCTGCCGTTTCTCCCCCTTCTACAGGAGCTTCCGCGGCTGCTTCCGGTGCTGCCTCCCCGCCTTCTGCCGGAGCCTCCGATGCTGCTTCTGTTCCTTCTGTTGGCGCTTCGGTGGCTGTTTCCGTCATTGCTTCTGTTGCCGCTTCCGTTGTTTCTTCAGGCTTTGTTTCCTTTTCCTTGCCCTTCTCCTCCTTGGAGGCGTCCTTGCTGTCCTCCGTAAAGATTTCCTTCTTCACGATATTTCGTTTGATAAACTGATATACCTCAGGGGTGGTTTCCACTATGCATACGCCTTTTTTGTTGAAGTAATCCACGCCGAAGAACTGGGGGGTAATGACCATTTCTCCTTTTAAATTGATAAAGCCCCAGTAGTCGTCCTCCATCACACCGGCAAGACCTTCCGAGAAGCTTTTCGCCGCCTTGTACTTAGGCTCCAGTACCACTTCTCCCTTCAGGTTGGCAAAGCCCCATTTTCCCTTCTTGGAAAATGCGAAGATGCCGTCCTTTCCGATTCCGTCCACTTCCTCAGCGGAAAAGTCCGAAATCTGTTCCCAGTTTTCATTGTAGATATGATAAGCGCCGTCCTCCTTGGCCAGGATGCAGCCCTGGGCAATAAAGCTGTAGTCCGGATTAATCTGCACCGCTTCGAACTTTCGTTCCTTTTCTATCTTCTTTCCGTTTTCGTCTTTTTTCGCCTTGCCCTTTTCGTCCTTTACCGTATACTTAAGCTCCAGCTCCTTGCCTTCCGAATCGATAAAGAAGACTCTTTTTGCCTTTTTCACCACTGCCTTTCCTTTTTGGAAACGGCTGGCTTCGGAGAATCCGCCGAAGAGCCGGTCTCCCAAGGCATTGTAGTAGCTGTATTCTCCCTCTTCCTTGATGGGAATTCTGTCCTCCGCGTAGTAGCCGATATCTTCGGGATTTTTATTGGAAAATACACCCTGCGTCACTTCATTTTTATCCATCAGAATGGTTTTTCCGTCCTTACGCAGCAGGCGATAGCCCTTCTCTCCGATAGGCCCTACAAATTCCTGCTTTAAGGAGTTGGAGGATTCCCCGTCTGCCGGGATATAGCCTGCTCCCTCCTTGTTTTTCACCCCGTAGAAGCCGTTGGAAAGGGGATAGTAGCTGTTGTAGTCTCCATACAAGGTTTTGAAGGAATAGAGCATTTTCCGGTATTCCTTTTGGAAAGTCTTATCCTTGGAGCCTGCCTTTTTCGCCTTATCCAAAAAGTAAAAGGCGTTGGCATAGTCGTTTTTCTGAATATACAGTCGGGAAATCGCCAGAGCAAAATGCGGATTTTCCGGATAGGCCGCCTGAGCCATCTCTGCCGCCTCCATATATTCCTTGTAGCGGTCTTCCTTTTCCTCATAGGCCTTTTCATAGGCATCCATCATCTTTTCGTAGATGGCTTCTTCTTTCTTAATACCTAATGCCTCTTTATAATTTTCTCCCGCCTTTTGGTACAGGCCTCTCTTCTCAAAGTCCGCGGCTTCCGCCACTTCCTGCTGATATCGTTTGACCTGTCTCTGCTGGTCGGAAATCTTACTGTACCAACCCATACCGGTAATCAATACCAGGGCAAAGGCAACCCCCATCTGTGTCTGTGTCACAAGCTGCTCCTTTCTAAATCAGAGATAGCATGGCTGCAAAGCCAAAACCGAAGTAGATAAAAGGTCCCAAGGGAAGGGCGTCCTTTAAGTTCTTTTTCTTTAACAGTAAAACCGGAAGGGAACACAGGGCACAGAGCAGGAAGGAAAAAAGTAAGCTCACGCAAAATCCGTACATCCCTGTGAAGAACGCAAGACCGGTAAAAATCTTGATGTCTCCCATACCCAAGCCGGAACGGGAAATCTTATATAAGAGGCACAATAAAATCAAAGCGATAAAGGCCGGTACAAAGCTGTTGACTAAAATCATGGGGAAGTCCCCCTTATAGAACAGAAGCTCCGGAATCATGAAGAGGAGTCTGCCCACAAGAAGCACTATGGTGCAGAGGTTTGGTATCTTCATGGTATAGGCATCCACCAGCCCTGCCCACTCCAAAACCATGAAGCAAAAGAGAATCATGGCTAAGGCCAGGGTATGCACCGCCGTTTGTCGTACGTAGTAGCCTGTCAGAAAGGAAAAAAAGGCCAGAGCGCCAATCACGGCATAGGGGTTTAAGAAGGACGACCTTGACTGCCCCTTTAAAAATATCTTTATTACGAGAAAATACACGGCAATGCTGCATATACTGAAAACAGCGCCGCTAATAAGTCCTTGCATCATTTTCCTTTGATTCCTTTCCCATATCCGGTTTTGTATTGTTTCTATTCCTTACAAAATTCCAAAGTACTGTTCTTTCGACAGTGGCCTCTTCTACGATTGCTTCTTCTACTGTTGCTTCTTCTACTGTTGCTTCTTCTACTGTTGCTTCTTCTAC
>NZ_CAUVME010000031.1:0-27995 GCF_963553175.1 Oribacterium sinus
CTGAAGATCAAAGTAACTGCGCGGGATATGGCAGTAGCCGCCGGGATTCTTGTCCAGATACTTCTGGTGATACTCTTCTGCGGGGAAGAAGTTTTCCAACGGAAGCAGTTCAACAGCAAGCCTGGCTCCGGCTTTCTCTTCCTCCGCCCGATAAACCGCTTCGATCTCCGGAAGCTGGTCTTCTTCCGTATAATAGATTCCCGTCCGGTACTGGATGCCTCGGTCATTGCCCTGTTTGTTTACAGAGAGCGGATTGATCACCATGAAATAGTAATTCAGCAAATCAGTCAGGGAAATTTCAGCAGGGTCATAGTCGACCCGCACTGTCTCAGCATGCCCGCTGCTATTACAGACGTCCTGATAGGTCGGAGCTTCGTCAGGGCCGTTTGCATAACCTGCTTCTGTTCGGATTACGCCGACAAACTGATCAAAGAACTTCTGCGTTCCCCAGAAGCAGCCGCCTGCAAGATAGATTGTTTTCATATTCTCCGGTATCTCCATAGTAGTTTCTCCAGTCACGATCTCTCCGGACCAGGTGTTGATCCTGCCGAATTCGTAGATGTTGGTATATCCCATGTCCGCAAGCTTTTGCGCTGCTTGCTTGGATCTGTTCCCGCTCCGGCAGTAAATCAGGATGATCTGATCCAGATCCGGGAGTTCTTTCGGCCGCTCCGCTTCAATGCTCTCATTCGGAATTAGAATTGCGCCAGGAATATGGCCTGCATCGTATTCATCTTGCCTGCGGACATCTACAATCACATGCCCGTCATCCCGGGTCATCATCTGCTTTGCCATCTCTTGATCGATCTGATGATAACTCGCGACCTCTTGCACTGAACCGGCAGTATTTACCGAACAACCAGTCAGAAGAAAAATGGTCATCAAAATCAAAAACAACGGTCTTGGAACACCCGTGCGCCTTTCTTCCACTATTGCTCTCGTCTTTTTCATTCTATGTTACCTCGGTATATTCTAATTTATCTATGAGTTTTCATATTATCTATGGCAAACTTTCCACTTGCTGCAGCTATAGGAAGCCCTCCACCAGTTTGAATCCATTGACTTGCAAGGTATAAATTGTTTATGCCTTTGATAATGCTCTTAACATACTTACTTTTATAACCTTTCTGTGGATTAAAGCTCATATATCCCCCTTTGTAAGCATTACACCAAGTTGTGAATGTAACTGGAGAATACGTTCCAAGCACGATGAGTTTACCCTCAAGCTGAGGGAACTTTTTTTCAACTCTTAATCTCAATTCTTCTGCAATTCGCTGTTTTTCCTGATTATATTTCTCTTTATTATCTTTTAGCCCAAACCAGTAAGCATAATTTTCAGCATTTTGTAAAACATTACACTGAATAACTCTCTTTCCCATAGGAAATAGTGTTTCATCATAATCATAAACACGCATTCCACAAAAATTGTATGTTTCTCCTGCAACATCATATCCGTCACAAGGAAAAATAGTGCTTCCTTCAGGTAATTTCAAATCCGCTTCAGTAACTATTCCAAATGCAACCTGATAACCTGTATTAGAAACATAACCCTCCGGATTCTCATACATGTACCTAAGATTTTTATCCAAATATCCTTCATCAATTAAGTCATAGAAAAGAGAATGTGGATCTGCACACCAAATATAGTTATCTGAGTTGATAACCTTTCCATTATTACCAATAATATTAACAACCTGTTTATCTGCAATATTTATTTTTTCAATATTAACGCCTAAATGTAGTTTTCCACCCAAGGATTCAAATTTTGCAAGCATTCTACTAACCAAGCCAACAGAACCTCCCTCTGGAATAGCTGCTGTATTACTTGTATAAAAAGCATACGATGCAACAAAGGAGAGGGCAATGAAGTTGCTATTAAAGTAATTTTTAAAAATCGCTCTAATGTAATGATTTGTAAAACGATTTGTAAAGTCTTCCATAGACTGTTTTCCATATTCCTTTATAGCCTTATTAGCATCTTTCATACTCATTCCTAGTTTAATAAATTGTATTAGGTTCATATGAGCAATTGAAATATCACATGGCGGCTTTATACACTCTAAGCTTTTAGCACAGTCAAAAAACAAATTTAATTCTTTGGTATCTTCTGGAGCAAGTTCTAAAAACTCTTTTCTTGCTTTCTCTAAATTTCTCCACAAATGTAGTGTTACCCCGTCCATTTCCATACAATAAAAATATGGCTCACGATAAATCTCCAAACTATCAGAAAGAACTCCTAGATTTTCCCACATTTTATATAATTGTTCATCCTTATTGCATCCAACGAGAAAATGAATGCAATTATCTATATGATATCCTTGCCTATTCCACCCTGCACACTCACCACCGGGCATTTTGTTTTTTTCGTATATTTCTACTGAATATCCAGCCTGCAATGCATATATTCCAGCACTCAAGCCAGAAACACCTGCTCCAATAATTACTACTTTTTTACCCATATTCTCTTACTTTCTATATAAGGTCTAAGAACAATTTTAGAGCATCGGACAATACACAATGCTCATACATTACTCTAAGGAACTAACCAAATTCTAATGAGCTAACATCGATACTTTTCTTCGAATTTCTATAACTCACATGTCCATATGAAAATCCTTTTTCTTCAAATACTCCTTCAATTTAAAGGCACAAAAATAGGGGAAGGTATAAATCCGATTGGCATATCCAACATTTACATCTCCAAGTTTTATTCCAAAAGAAATATCCTGATATCGCTTATTGCTAATCAAGGCGGAAAGAGCTTTCGACTGATTGCTATTAGCCTTCACCTCTACCGGAACCAAAGTATTTTGCGTACGCACAAAGAAATCTTCCTCCAGACTGGCATTTTCCTTCTTATAGTAATAGAGTCCTAAGCCTTGCTTCACAAAAGCCTCTGCAACAAAGTTTTCGTACAAAGCCCCCTTGTACACCCCTAGGTTCTTATTGACTCTAAGATCCTCCTGCGCCTCCTCATCCAAGGAAGAAATCAACAGACCGGTATCCATATAATATAGTTTGTATTTGCTTTCTTCGACATTTCCCTTTAAAGGAAGCTCAGGAAATTGGAGGCAGTTACATTCCATGATGATGCCTGCATCCTTCAACCAATCGATACAGCCGCTATATTCCCGGGATCTGGCATTCTTCGCCACCTTATTAAACTGAAATTTCTTATTTTCCTTAGCCAGCTGAGCCGGAATACTTCGATAGACACTGATAATCTTTGTCTGATCCAAGCCCTCTGCATACTTTCTGACATCCTCTTCATAGTCCAATCGAATCTGATTCTGCAAATCCAGAGTGCCGGAAAATGTTCCTGTCTCCAAATACTGCTTTACCACATCCGGCATCCCCCCCAGAACTGAGTAGGTCAGAAAAAGCTCTTTAAAAATGGAGAGCTCATTCTCGTTAAACGGTTTGTTCTCCAGCATGTGGCTAAGGATACTGGCAATCTGCTCCTCGCTATAACCCTTTGCCCATAGGAATTCTTCAAAGTCCATGGAAAACATTTCATAGTCCGTTTTAGAGCCAACGCTATTACTGTGGATTCTTTTATAATTTATGCCCAGCATGGAACCGCTACAAATCACATCGTAATTTCCATCTCTATGGAAGGATTTCAAGGTAGTCGCCACATCAGGATTTTCCTGTATTTCATCAAAAAGAATAATGCTTTCCTTCGGAATAAACTGAATAGACGGGTCTGCCAATGTGATATTTCTGGTCACACTTTCCACATCATACCCATCTGCTAAAATCTGCATGAACTTTTTTTCCAGAGCAAAATTGATATAAACGATATTTTTATAGTTCTGTTTTGCAAAATGTAAAATGGATTCCGTCTTTCCTATTTGTCTGGCGCCCTTAATAATCAAAGGCTTATGCTTGGCATCCGCCTTCCATTCCTGCAAAAAATCATCTATCTTTCTTTTATAATACATTTTTCACCCCTCCATAGAGGGATGGTATCACAAAAAAATAGCCACTTCAATGCCTTTCATCACATTTCATGAGCCACTTTTCGCCTTTCTCTCACATTTTATGAGCCACTTTTTACACTTTTCTCACATTTCATGAAAAAAATCCATGTTGCTTATCATAACCATAATATGATTTTATTCATTTGCTTCTTCAGCAATTTCTGTATACTCTCTAAGCTTTCTTTGTAACAACCCCCTATCAATAAGTTTCAATGTATACTCTGATACCATTGTTGGTGAAAGACTTCTGCTTAATGCAAACTCTACCACCTCATCATCTTTTGATGCACAAAGTATGACTCCAACACTTGGATTTTCGGTTTTTTTCTTCACTTCTCTATCCAATGCTTCCAAATATAGATTCATTTTCCCAATATATTCTGGCTTGAATTCTCCAATCTTAAGTTCAAAAGCCACTAAGCAGGAAAGACCTCTATGATAAAATAACAAATCAATATAGTAATCATGATTTCCAACCTGCACTCTATACTCATTACTTATAAAAGAAAAATCTTTTCCAATTTCTAAGATAAAGTTCTTCAAATTGTCAAGAATTGATTTCTGAAATTCTCTTTCATTTCCAATCTTGGGAGCATCAAGAAATTCCAATACATAACTATCCATAAATAAATTATGTGTTTCCTGTTTTGCCCTTTGTATAGCAGGCAAAGTATTACTCTTTGAAAGCGCATAGCGTTCATAGTACCCGCTATCCATCTGTCTTACCAACTCCCGGTGAGTCAGATTCTCCTTAATTGCCAAGTTAATATAAAATTCTCTTTCCTCTTTATTTTTTGCTCCGGACATTATCTTCAAATGATTAGACCAGCTCAATTGTGTCAACAGTGTTGACACTTTTTCATCGTCCTTATATAGCTCATAGAATTGCTTCATTCTATATAAACCTCTGCGGTTAAAACCTTTTAATTCAGGATAGTTGGTTGAGAAAAATTCAGCTACATTATCAACGAAACCGGAACCATAAGATGCCTCCTTAGTTTTTTCACTAATGTATTTTCCAACTTCTTGATACATCAAAATCAGTTCTTCATTAACTTTTTTATAAGCACGATCCTTTGCACTTTCGACAATATTAACAATATCATCAAACTGATGATATTCTTTCCCACTGCCTGTATTCTGTATTATCATCTTATCCTTATTCATTGTTTTCTCTACCTCTAAGAATGTACTGTTTTTTACATAGAGTTATTTTACTGCTCCATAGTAAAGAGAGAGTAAAAGTATCCCTTCTTTTCCATAAGTTCAGTAAATATTCCTTCCTCCAAAATTTCTCCTTCTTTTAACACGCATATCCGATCTACACGACTTAAAATTCTGGCATCCAAGTCATGGAGTACCAGAATCTCCGTAATATTCTCCAAGGATAAGAGAGAATCCAATACCAGATAGCTATTTTCCTTATCCAAAGCTGCAGTAATCTCATCGGCAAGAAGAATAGGGGTTTTTCGAAGAAGACTTCTGGCAATATTGATTCTTTGCCGTTCTCCACCGGAAAGAGCCGATCCATTTTCCCCGCAAGGATAGTCCAAGCCTTTCTCCGAAATCAGATTCTTTAAACCGGCCTTTTCAATGGCCTGTTTAAGCTCCTCTTCACTGTATTTTTGAAAGAGCGTGATGTTCTCATAGATACTGCCATCAAAAATAAAGACCTCTTGTTGAATATAGGAGATCGAACGGAAGAGGCTTTCCTCAGGAAGGGTGGAAAGAGCCCTATTTCCAATGGAAATCTCTCCCCCTCGGCTTCCCTCGATTCCCATAAGAAGCTTTAGAATAGAGGACTTTCCTGAACCTGAGGCTCCCAGAAGAATCAGCTTTTCTCCCTCCTTTACCCGCAGCGTAAAGTCCTTCAAAACCTGCTTTTCCGGTGTATAGGAAAAGGAAATATGGGAGAAGTAAATATCTCCCTGTAAATCCGGGATAGGAAGGGCTTTCTCATGGGAGTCTATATCGATATGCTTATGATAATCGTCCTTAACAATTTCACCGCTCTTCTCCTGCTCCTGCCTCTCTTTCTGTTCCTGCTGTTCCTTCTGCTCCTGCTCCCCTTCTCCTATCTTCTCCCAAAATTGTTCGGAAAGGGCGTAGGCAGTTCTTGCCTTACTAAGCATTCCCGGAAGCTCTGTCACCGGGTCAATGATATAGTTAATCAGTCGGGAAAAGGCCAGTACTGTTCCCACGGAAATGCTTTTGCTTCTATAGGCCACAACAGCGCATAGGAGCAAAATGGCAAACTGGGTGATATATCCAGAAATGGCGGCAAAGTAATTGGTTTTCTCCACGCATTTTTCCCGCTCTTCCATGCGGCGCTCCACCTTTTGGCAGATTTTATCGTGAAGGGCAGAAAAGATTCCTTCCACCTTATAGGACTTAATGATGGTAAAGCCAATGGCAAAATCCTTCAAAAAAGCCAGATATTCCGCATTTTCCTTGGATAAGTTCTCCTCAATCTTCTCCATATTCCTTCCGGAAAAGAGGGCGGCAAAAAAGGGAATCAGGGAAATGAGACAGGCCATCATGGCTAAAAAGAAATTGTAGCGAATCATCACCAATACAGCCCCGATTCCGCAAATGACGATTTGCGAAAGTATGGGAATCTGGTCCAAAAAATCCTCTTTGATTTTCTGTAAATCCGTATTTAGGGCTGAAAGATACACCGCCGTATTCTGTCCATAAAACTCAGTCACCTTCTTTTTAGACAGATAATGATAAGCCGTTTTTCGGTACTGCAAAACTGCCTTGGTGCTGAACTTTGTTCGAAAATAGTAGGTACAAAGACCGGAAAAGCTCACCATCAGCAAAACCGCTATGGCCATTAGGACGATTTGATGCATACTATAACGGCGATTTCCGGATAGGAAATCAATCAAAATCTGCATCAGCTGAGGTACAGAAAGAATACCCACGGACAAAACCGTGGTACCCAAAACCGCCATAAATAGATTTTTCCGATTGCCTTGAAAAAAGCTTTGACTTAAGGGATTACGCTGTTTCATAACTTTTCCTTCCTGCTGTCATACTCTGTTGTCTTAATTTATACCCTTACGCATACTCTCTTGTCACGCTTCTATACTTTTCTTCTATACTTTTCCCCTATACCTTTTTAAAAATAAGCTTTCCTCTCTCCCCCTGTCGGTGTCTGGAATACTGAAGCTCTATGCCTTTCTTTTCCAAAGCTTCTATCCCTTGAATCTTTTCCGCTGTAAGCTTTTCCCCGGGGAATAACAGGGGGATTCCGGGCGGATAAAGGCTAAGATATTCCAGGCAAATGCGACCTTCTCCCTCATGAAGGCTAAGCTCCTCCCCCTCTTTTAGGCCTTCTGAAATTTGCAAACTGTTATCCGCTACAGAAATTTGATAAAGGGCAGAGGATAGGAGTTTTGACTGTAGTGACTGTTCTATTGTCTCAGGTCTTCCCTCTCCTGACTGTTTCTCCCTATCCTCCCCAAATCTTCTTTCTATATCCTCTAAGGCAAAAAACAACCTATCCAGTTCCTCTTCTGAAATAAAGGGTCCTGTCATCAAAAGCAGATTTTCTCCGCTATGCATTTCCGATTCAATACCGTAATCCTCCCGAAGCAGCTTGGCCAAGTCCCGCCCCAGTCTAAGCTTAGGGATTCCTAGGGCTCGTAGGAAAATCTTAGAAAAATCCATAGCAAAGCAAGCTTCTTCCTTCTCCCAAAGAAAGGAAAAATAAGAAAGCGTCCTTGCCTTCTCTCGAAAGCCCTTCATCACTTTCTTCCAGCGGGAAAATAGTGCTTCTCCCTCTCTTTCCAAAAGTGTCGTTGCCTTTTCCAAAGAAAGCATCAGAGGATAGGAGGGAGAGGTCGTTTGAAATACGGAAAGGTAAAAAGACAGCTTTTCCCTACTGTATCTTTCTCCATTTCCCAATATCCAGGCACTCTGGGTTAAGGAGCAAAGGGTTTTGTGGGGGCTTTGCACCACCAAGTCCGCCCCTAGGGCAATGGCAGACTCCGGAAAGGCTGCTCCCTTTTTCGGAGAAAAATGGGCTCCGTGAGCTTCATCCACCAGAAGGGAAAGGCCATTTTCATGGCAGAGCCTTGCAATCGCTTCCACATCAGAGACCACTCCCTCATAGCTTGGGCTGGTAAAAATCAAGGCCTTGCTCTTTGGAAACTCCCGTAGCAGTCTTTCCACTTCCTTCAGAGAAACCGAGCCGAAGCAGGAAAAATTCTCCCAAAACTCCGGTAGAAGAAAATGAATCTTTGCCTTTCGGAGAGATAGGGCATAAAAAACAGAGCGGTGGCAATTTCTTGCCACCACTACCTCATCTCCCTCTTCCAGCAGAGTGAAAATGCCTGCCTGCAAACCGGAGGAGCTGCCATTTACAAGATAGAAGCAATCCGGACAGCCATAGTAGGCGGCAGTGCGATTCATGGCTTCCTGCAAAATGCCTTCCGGATCATGGAGATTGTCCAAGTCCTCTACCTCTGTATAATCGTAGGCATAGGGAAGGGCTGCACCCATTTCCATCTTTCTTTGGTGCCCCGGCATATGCAGGGGCAGGAGATTTTTTTCATTGTAGTGCTGAAAATATTTTTCTAAAGGAGAAGCGGAAGGCTTCCGCCCCTCTTTCGATTTATCCTTCATTTTCTTTCCTTTACAGATTCTTCTCCAAATCCTCTACAATCTTCTTAATGGTTCCCTCTTTAAAGGGATTCATCAGGCCAACCTTTTCCTCCAGTTCCGTAAAGAAAAGGGATGCGGAGTACTTGGAGAACTCCATATAGCTCTTCCATGCCCCCTGAAAATCCTTATCCATCCAAGCCTTGTACTGTAAGGCATTGATGCCGGCAATACAGTAATCAATGTAGTAGTAAGGCAGGTCATAGATATGGTGCTGCTTCTGCCAGAAGCCCCCCTCTTCCATAAAGGCATTGTCCGCATAATCCAAATGAGGCTTATACTCCTGCTCCAAGGTTCTCCAAAGCAGTTTTCTCTCCTTCGGAGTCATTTTCGGATTCTTATAAACAATGTTTTGGAACTCATCCACCATGGTGCCGTAGGGGATAAACATCAGGAACTCTTCAAAATGCATGGAAAGGTAGTCCTTTGCCCGATCCCCGAAGAATAAATCCATCCAAGGCTCGGTAAAAAATTCCATGGACATGGAGTGAGTTTCTGCCGTTTCCATGGTCAACTCATTGTGCTCATGAATGGGCAGATCCGCTGTAATATAGCCCTGGAAGGCGTGTCCGCATTCGTGGGTAATCACATCACAGTCTCCGGCTGTTCCGTTGAAGTTGGCAAAGATAAAGGGCATGTGGTAGTTGGGAAGCATCTCCATATAGCCGCCGGTTCTCTTGTTCTTTCTGCCCAGCACATCGAAAAGCTCCATTTTCATCATATCCTGCATAAACTTGGAGGTTTCCGGAGAAAGAGCATCATACATCTTCTGCCCTGCTGCCATGATTTCCTCAGGAGTTCCGATGGGGGCAGGATTACCCTCCTTAAAAAATACTCCTTCGTCATAATAGTAGAGCTTGTCCAGTCCAAGACGCTTCCTTCTTCTCTCATGAAGTTTCTGAACAAAGGGAACCAAGTCCCGTTTTACCTGCTGACGGAAGGATGCAATCTCCCGCTCTCCGTAACAATTTCGATTCATTCTGGCATAGCCGATTTCCGTAAAATCCGGATACCCCATCATTTGCCCCTGCTCGGTTCGATTCTTTACCAAGGCATCGTAAATGGAGTCCAGCTTCTCCCCATTGTCCTCAAAAAACTTGGTATAAGCCTTCCAAGCCTTCTTACGAACCTCTTGATCCTCCGCGGTAAGGTAGGGGGTCATCAGAGAAAGGTTTAAGTTCTCTCCCTCCCAGGGAATCTTTGCAGAAGCCAGAAGCTTACCGTATTCGGTGGTCAGTTCATTTTCCTTTTGCATCAGGGGAATGAGGGAAATGTCCACCGCCTTCTGTGCCAGCTCCATATTTTTAAAGGCCACATGTCCCAGCTTTTCTTCCATATAGGCTCTGTGGGGAGAATGGTACACCCGCATCTGGTAATCTACTAAGAGATTTCGGAAAATGGGCATATTGGCATCATAAAAGGCCCTCTCCCGCTCATAGAAGGGATCGGTCATGTCAATGTCGTTTCGGATGCTGGCAATCACACTTTCCGTCATCACATCATCCACCAGCTTATAGTATTTTTGATGCAGGGCAAAAAGCTCCTCCCCGGACTGAGCCTTATCTATCCCCTCGCAAAGCTCCAAAAAATCAGCCTTCAGTTTATCAAAATTAATTCTCTCATAGGGAAATTCGGTAAATTTCATATTTTCCTCCAATCATATATTACACTCTATTACAATCGGTATAAGCATAACATTTCTATGGGAATATTCCATAAGTTTTGTGTTTTTCCTTTAGCCTTTTGCACAGAAAAATAGGGGAGGTAAAAATAAAAATAATTTTCTAAGCAATATAGGTCTGAATGTGGGGGCACGCTCTCGCTAGCTTCGCCACGTAACGGATACTAAGCGAAAAACTGCGTTTCTCTTGTTTTTCGCAAGTACCGACGGGCTCAGACTACCCCACATTCAGACCTATATTGCCGAAAATCCCTCAATTATTTTGATTTTTACAGTCCTCATCCGTTAAAGTCGCAACACTATAAGGCCAAAGAAAAAACTCACACTTATGTTTACTTGTTTTATGATTCATCTTTTTTCATGAGAGGGAGGTCTGATAGAGTAATTCTTTCATATGCACCATTCTTCTTATCCTCCGGATGTGGCTCCAGTCCGATAATCGTGATAGACTTTTTATCCGGGCCATATACCCAATACATTCTCATTGCTCCACTGGTTTTATTTTCAAGATAAGATTGCCACACACGTTCTCCATATCGCTCCGATAATACTTCTATATCATGTGTTTTCAAGCTAGGATGTCTGGGATTTTCTGATAACAACTTTAAAGCTTTTCCCCACTTTTTGAAAATAATTGCATCATTTTTACTGATTGTCCCAATTCTATATTCTATTTGAAGTTTGTTCCACAGCTCTTCCATCTCCGGAAGTCCCATACGTATTATAAAACTCATATATTCACACTATCCAAAATCCGAAAGATCTATAGGATCTGATACATATCCTTGTTTATAATTACTGATAGCCTTATCCATATCTTTCAAAGTACGTGCAGAAATAGTATCCGGAACCGTCAATTCACGAGGCTCTAGCATAATACAACCATTTTCATATTCCTTAACGTTATAATACTGATATAAAGCACCGCGCAAAGTAACTCTCTTCTTACTATCCAGGTGAACATTATATTCCTTTGCTGTTTCCATTATCTTCCTCCTATCCGCGTGGGATTTCCCACTTTTTAATCTATACTATATTGGGCTAAATGATTTGTCAATGATTAATCTGTTCCCTTCTAATCGCTCCACTAATTACAGCTTATACTTATCCAACGATATATCTACAAAGACAATGGATTTTTCTTCTAAAAACAACACCATACAGATTAGAAAATAGTTGGCTTGTCTACTCGTTTGACATTTTTCCAAGGTATTTTCAAGTCATTTTTGACACTTTTCCAAGGTGATTTTGGTCTGATTTTGACACTTTTCCAAGATTGCATAGTAATTGTGTAGCAGTCAAGAAAAGTAGACTCTTCCCTTCGAAGCTGTACTTTACTCATGGATATAAACCTCTAATGTAACGTCCATTCACCAAAAAAAAGGCCGGTAAAAATAGTTCAACTAATTTTACCGACCTTTCTGAACAGACTATCCTAAAATCCCAACTCCAAAAGCAGAACGCTTGCCTTAAAAGACATCCAAAGCAATATCTCGTAACTATGAGCCAAAAACACAAAGAAGAATAAGGCCAAAAGGGGCTTAGTCATAGGAGCTCGCTCTAAATAGCGTTGAGAACAGCGATAAAGACTGATACCTCCACCTATAAAGCTTAGTACTTTCACTAAAATCAAGCCCAAAAACGCAAAATCCATATTGATTAAGCTTAGAAACACAAGCAGCATAGAGAGGGAAACCAAGCCGATAAAAACAAGCCCCTCTTTTCCCTGCTTACGATTCGTTGTTCCTCCGGCTTCTTCCTGTTCTTCTGGCGGATATAAAGCCCCCTGTACCCTGTGAAGATAGAAAAGATAGGGAATAAACAAGGCTAGGAGAAAAAGAGGAAGAAGATTTTTCCCCGTCAGCGTCACAATAGTCCAAGAAAATGCCACCGGAACTGCTAGAACATAGCAAAAAATCAAAGTCAAATTTTTGTGTAACATTCTGTCTTCGTCCATAAATGCCGTCCTTTCTCAAAAGAGAGTAAAGAAGATTAGTTATCTGTTTGTTCAAGCTTTCGAATGCATTCGTTCCTCTCATTATATAGGAAACAAAATAAAAGTCATTCCCAATTTCTTGAGAATGACTTAAATAATTATTAGAAAGAAAAGACAATTCGCAAATTGCAATAACAAGTTGAACATTGACAGTTGAATAAGTCCTAAACACACAGGATGGTTATCCTGGAGGAATGGTTACATTCCTCTTATGTATTCATAAGCACAGAGCGAGCAGACAGTCATGGCCGCCGCAGGCGCCTCTTCAGAGGATGCCTTGACGAGCAGTCAGCCTGTGCTACCGAACGCTACTCGAGCACGGTGTGTATCCTGTCCAGTTCGTCCTCAAAGAGCTCATCCGGGGTACTGTAGCCGAGTATCTTCCTCGGAAGGCTATTGCACCAGACTTCAATCTGGCAAATCTACTCGTTCGTTAAGCTGTCGATCCTGCAACCCTTGGGAATGAATCTGCGGATCAGGACATTGTGACGCTCTACGGATCCCTTTTCACAAGAGGTATACGGATGGGCAAAATAGACCAGTGTATTGCTCAGGTCCTCCAGGCCAGACAACAGTGAGAACTCGGAGCCGTTGTCCGTGGTGATCGTCTTGAAGACATCATCCCAGTGTTCGTCGTACTGGGATCTGACCTCCCGAAGTGCTTTCATGACTCCGTTCGGATCGCGGCCCGGTATGCGAATCATCCAGTATTCGCGGGTCTTCCGTTCGATCATAGTAAGTAGTGCGTCATCGTTACCGCTTTTTGACCCGATGACCAGGTTCGCCTCCCAGTGTCCGAACTCCGTACGATCTTCGATGCTGGCTAGCCGTTCCTCGATGCTTCTGCCCAGAACTCGCTTGTTTTCGCGAACTCGTGCTGTTTTGGGTGAGCGATGCAGCTTTTCCGGAAGATCAATGTTTCTGATGTTCAGTAGCCCAAGATCTGCGTAGCCGTAAAGCGTTTTCGTGCAGACGATCTGCTCTCTGGTAAACGTTCCATCCTTCAGAGCGCGGTGGGCACAGACATCCAGCGACCATCTGTCTTCAAAGAAGTGCTCTTCTACATAAGAGATGAAAGCGTTCTTTTCAAGAAGATTATAGTGACGGCAACAAGCTTCACGATTCTTCTCGTAGGCGGCCTGCCTGACTTTTGCCTTGTAACGGAAGATGTTGCCCCTATAAAGAGTGACGGTACCGCGTTTGATCTCGTTACGAACGGTGTTGTGCGCGCAACCTAACTCTCCGGCAATCCTGTTGGGGGTCCATCCATCTTTGAGACGAGTTTGAATGACAACACGTTCTTCAAATGAAAGATGTTTACCCTTCCTGTGTTCAGTTGTAAAATGTAATTGGTCCATAGGATCTTCTCCTTGTGAATGATGATTGAGCACATACATTCTACCAAAGAGAAGCTTTATGGACTTTTCAGTTTACCTGTTCAACCTGATTTTACAATCGGTCACTTTATAAAAATCCCATTATCAATCAAGAACTGCTGATAGTCCGCTGTCCATGTTGCACTCAGAAATCCTGATTTTCCTGAATAAGGCTCAATTTGTCCTTTGCAATGTGCAACATTGCCGCTCAAAGTTCGGCAATGCCAGTCAGCTGGTTTTCTATCTATGAACTCTTTTTCGGCAGCCTTGCTTCGTAACAAATTTATGTCAGTTATAATAATGATTCGAATTATCAACTGTGAAAAACCAATTACGCCTCTAAGATTTAACTGAACTCGTTGGCCTAATGTAGGCGGAAGAATTATTGGAACTTCAGAAACATCTAAATCATTACATGTAGCAATAGATAAGAATGCATTATACGCATCGATTAGTTTCTGTGAGGCAACAAAGTTATGGTGCATATAGCAGTTGCGGGCTTCCTTGAAAAACCTATAGCAGAGCATATAATTCTCAAGTTTATTAAAATCCATTTTCGACTTAACCATATAAGTATTGAAGAAAGCACCGTCTAATGCAATTGAGCGTTTATTTGTAGTTACATAGTAACTTGAGAATTTGCCTGTCAAACCGGGAAATTCCAAGTTCTTAATAAACGATTTTTCCTGATAATGAAATCCGCAAAAGACATCGTCATATAATCGCTGTGCCCAGCCTTCGTGTATAGCAAACAAGTTGTTTAATAATACCCAAGCGAGGTTTTCTTCTTGTGTATCCCATGATGTCTCGATGAATGCCCGTTTATAGTTTACCCCCTGAACAGAGTTTTCAGGATCTATTATTTGCTGATAATCAATTTCTCCATCGGATTCATTACTATTCACCGCCTCATTGATAACCCGTCTCGTATATTTCAAACTGACGGTTAATGGATAAATGTTATCAAATGCTGTTGTTATATTATCAAGAGCATCTTCTGATGCACGAAAAAACACAGCTGTCATATATCCACCTCCATATTACCGTTTTATTAGTTCTTTATTCTATTTGAAGAATTCTTAAATTAAAGCAGCCTTCAATGCTTTGACCAGCAGTTTTTCTCGTTCCAGGAAAAACTCCTCAAAATTGGTGAACTCTACACCGACATCAGGGATATAGTGCTTTTCTCTGTAGGCCTTCAGTTTATCTGCATCAGCATAGTTTTGCTCAAGCCAAGTCTTGAACTCCGTGTTATTCTTCTCTTTATTCGGCAGTTCTTCAAGTAACTGAAGGTTGCCGATATAGTTCACATTGTCGATATAGAAATCAGCCTGGTTATCCGGCACTCCCAATTTCTGAATACGCTTTCGGGTAAACAAGCTCTTGGGGAACATATGGTCAATGTGGAAGTGATTTTTCAAATCTGCCCACGGATACAGAATAGACATAACAAGAAGTATGTCACCGCTGCCGCATTTGGTGTAAAGCAGATTATTTATGCTATCATCCGAGAAAGAAATATCACGATTGGTACCCTTGAATTTTTCGTCAATCTGCTGATAAGGGAATCCACCGGGATTCTTCAGAATAATCTCACGGAGTGGCTTCAGAAATCCATCCGGTGCGGAACTAAAAGCATGGAGTAGCTGAGAAGCAATAAACCATTTTTTAATCTTTTTCCGGTCTTCTTCATATGCAGACGAATCAACAAAGTTTGAAGCATTGCCGATGGTCTGAATATAGTAGGCAATTGGAATCAAAGCGCTATTCGACTGGATGTTCTCTCGGCTGAATCCAAAAGAGGCAATCAACTCCACAGCCAAACGCAGGGAGGTCGTAATATCGTCCCATTTCTGCTCAATCACGAGCATATTTGTATTATTGAAATTATCAACCTTATAGGCAATGTCCGGGAAGTCTCCTAAAACAAGACAGGTCTTCAAAACCATGTCCTTAGTGAGATTAAATCCTCTGCCAATCTCATTCAGTTCATCAACAATTTCATTGATGGATTCTCTCGCATCTTTGTCCTGCCACTGGGCAGTTGCAAAAGAAAGCAAAAGATCTGAGTAACTCAGCGGTGTACCTCCACTGTTTACACGAATGAAGATACTCAGCACCTTATCCAGTTCGGTGCTTTCTTCCAGATAGTAGCTGATAGTTTCTTTGCGATGAATAGCTGTAAACAGCTTAAATAGAGCCTCATTTGCAAACATTGCTTTATTGGGGTCTGAATGGCTGGTCAGCTTATTCTTAATCAAATAGGTGTTAACCTCATATTCCTGCTTGAAATTGAGGATTTCGCCAACTGGAAACCAAAAGTCAACCGCCTGTTCATTTGCATCGACAGCACTATTTGCCTCTTTAACTTCCGCATCCGTCAAAAACAGGAATTTATAAGTGGAATCCGTCTCTTCATTTGCTGTAAGCAAATTCAGATACAGTTTACGCTTAGGATATGCCTGCGGATTGTCCCATCTCTTATAAGACAGCTTATATGCGTAGGTGCCCTTTAAGCCTATGTACAAAGATGTCATTCGCTGCTGACCATCCAGGATAGCAATGATATCGTCGGAGCCATTCGTATCTGCTTTGGGGTTATGTCTTCCGTCCTTCTGGTGGTAGTTTCTAAGAAATTCATAGAATTTGAATTCATTAGCCTTGTCTTTCGGAACTTTCCAAAATAGAAACGAGTTAATCGGATAATCCATCATAATGCTGTCAAAGAGTTTCTCAATCTGCTTGGTACTCCACACAAACTCACGCTGGATGGATGGCAGTAGATAGGTTTTGGAATCTATGTTTTTTATTACGGTGCTTATCGTCAAAGCAGTTTGATATGATGACATAACACTTTCTCCTTTGATTACATCATGTTCTTCAGAATTACTGATGCGATATTCTTTCCTTCACGCCAGTCACTTCCGGTCTTGGCAATCGTAGTTTTGTAACGACCGTCACCATAGTAGGTGAGCCGGTAGTGCTTGCCTTCCTCTGTGACTTCAAATCCCAGTTCCAACAGTTGCTGACGCATAGAACCGGACAGTGTTTTGTAGTCCTTAAACAGTGCTTTTACAATACGCTCTCTTTCGTCTGAGACTTCCTGATAATCATTGTTCTGAAGCACATCATTAAGAACAACCCAGCGTCTTGTTTTTTGCCCAAGATTCTTCAACTTTTCAGCCACTGCATCAAGAATCATTTCCTTGATTTCACCTTGATAGAATTCTTCCTCATCACCAAGGAACAAAATCGGTATCTCATCAACGCCACTCAGCTTTTCACGCAAGCCCTGATTCTCTAACTGAAGAGATGTATTCGCTCTTGTCAACTCCTCTATCTGCTGGCGCAGCTTTTCATTATCTTCGTCAAACGCACCGATATAATATTCCACTTCACTTTCGGCAGCTTCTCTCGCACGTTCGGCTTCGGCTCTTTCTGTTTTTTGGCTATCATATTTATCGGTCAAAAGTGCATTGTTTACACCTGGCCATGTCGAAAGAAGTGGCTTTTTCTGTGCATTCATATATTGAAAGACAGAGCGAGTGACTTTTTCAAGAAGGATATTATCACTGCCTATGTAGCTACGGTAAAGGAATCGTCTATGTTTACCGTTGGGAAAATAGATGCCCACACCGCCAAAATATTCATTGTTGTCATTGCAAGCTGAACGAATACTCCAGTTTGTTTGCTTGTCCGCTTGGAGCAAGATATGAGCAACACCCTTTAACTTGCTGCAAAGCCAGCTAATACTCACAGGGTCATGATTGTAAGCAGTCTTTGTCACATATACAATTGGCAGGCGATAATGCGTATTTCCGTTTATCACATCCGTGATAAGGGACAAGTTGTCCTCTGTTATTGAGATTGCCTGACGGAGGACAGGGATTCCATTGTCATCAAGGAGATAACCACCGTCAATCAGCATACTGATAAAATGCGGAGTGGAAAACTGAAGGTCTTCCATCTGAGCATCTTCTGTATAGCCTCGATCCAACTGAATTGTCATTTCCATGGTATCGAAGTTCATAATATAGTCGGTATCCCAGATAGCACCATCTTCTACTCTTTTTTCAAAACGAACCGCAATAATGTTTTTGTTCCGGTATTCTTCGATGTCAAGCCACAAAGATTCATTTCCATAACGAATATTGTGTTCACCGTTCCAATTTATATCGGGGATAACATTATCTTCATGGGGGCTGGACTGATTCCATTGAATTACCAGCTGGATGAATCCGTCCCGTATCAGTGTATCATTGATGCGAAGTGTCGTAGAGTACAATAGCATTGGTTCTTGCCTCCGTTTATAACTCGATGCAGATGACGTATAATAAGTTTCGCAAATTCAAATTCATATAAAAATAGACATTTTCTCTGGAGTGAGAAAACGAGCTTCATCCTTATCTTCTACAATTTCCATACGATAAGACGTTGCCAAATAATCATTCAGCGTCTTTTTGAAAGAGGATAGCCTGAAGAATCGTATCCTCTTACACAACATCCTTCAGTATCTCCAAAGGAAATGGCTCTCCCACCTTCTCTACAGAAAGGTCTCTTAGCGTAAAGTTTGACTTCCTAAGAGTCAGTGCCGGGTTATAGTAGGGATCTCCCTGTCTCAAAATCTCCGGCCAATGCTTTGCCAGGCAAACAATCTCTCCGTTGAAACGCTTTACCTTCTCCGGATTGTCCTCCAGACCTCTGGACTTGGACTCATAGTGGGTAAATAAAGCATAGGGGGTATAAACCACCCGCTTTCCAAGGGCACGAATCTTCAAGCAAAAATCCACATCATTAAAGGCTACCGCAAGCTCTTCTCGGAAGCCCCCTACCTTATCAAAGAGGGATTTCTTGGTCATTAAAACGGCGGCAGTTACCGCTGTATAGTTTTGAATGCAAGCCGCCCTATGCATATAGCTGTTTTCCGTTTCGTGGGTACCGATAAAGGTGGCTCCTGCAATACCGCCAAAGCCCATCACCACACCGGCGTGCTGAATCATTTTATCCGGGTAGAGAAGCCTTGCACCGCAGATTCCGATTTCCTCCTGCTGCACAAACTGGAGCATTTCCTCCACGGAATCCGCCTTTAAGCACTCAATGTCATTATTCATAAAGAGCAGGTACTCCCCGTGGGCAAAGCTTACCCCGAAGTTATTGATGGCGGAGTAGTTAAACTCTCTTTCCCAGCGCACCACCCGTACCGCCTTCTTTTGGAAATCTCCGTATCGTGCCGGGAATTCCTCCTGAATCTTTTCATAGTAGGCAAATGTCTTTTCCTCTACGGAATTGTTCTCCACCACAATCACTTCCAGGTAAGGATAGCTTCCGGCAAAGAGGGAGCGAATGGCCAGATCCAAATCCTCGCTATGGTCCTTACTGGGGATAATCACGGAAATAAGAGGAAGCTCCCCATCCTTTTTCTCCAAGGCATAGTAGCAATGATAGTAGCCGTAGGTAATGCCCCGCTCCACCTTTTCAATGGGAAGCCCCAGGCGCTTCGCATGGTCAAAAACCGCCCGTTCTCCGGCAGTAAAGGCATAGAGCTTTGCCTCCGGATTCTGGGCTGTGGAAAGCTGGTGAGAACGCCAATGATAGAGCACCTTCCTGATATGGATAATGGTGGAAGAGGTGAAGAGCGCCTCTTCCTGCGCCTTTTTCTCCTCGTCGCTAAGGCCTGCCGTCTTTTCTCTTCTTTCCGCTTCCTCACATAAACGTAAAATCAGGTCATAGTCCTGGGCACCGTCATATTCCTTTTGCTCGTAAATCTTCTCTCCCTCTTCTCCCTCCTTCGCTACCGCCTCCAGCAAAGAACGCTTCGTAATCAATAAATGGCAGAAATAATTTACACTACGGAGAAGCTCCGGACTGTAGTCCGGCTTAAAGTGAGGTTCAAAATAGTAGGCGGAAGCAAAGTCAATCTTGTCCTCATCACTGTAGAGAAGCTCCGCCTTGGGATGCTCCTTGATGGTTTTTGCAATGGTATATAAGGCATCTTCCGTAAGCTCATCATCATGGTCGGAGAAAATGATGAAATCTCCCTTGGCCATGGCAATGGCGGCATTGGTATTCCCGGAAATACCCAGATTCTTGGGAAGTACGGAAAAACGCACTCTGCTGTCCTTCTCCTGATACTCCTGTAAAACCGAAACCGGGGACTTTTCTCCATTTTCCAAAGTATCCCCGGAAAGCTCGGAAGCATCCGCAAGACAAATTTCAAAATGGGGATAGGTCTGGGATAAAATGCTGTCCAGCAGTCTTCGTAAGAATGCTTCCTTCGGACGATAGACCGGAATTACAATGGAAAAAAGCAGGGGATTCTCCCAAACTTCCGCCCTTTGCCGTGAAAGTTCTTCCGCTCCGGTCTTCTCTTTTTTGTACCATTCGTTATAGTCGTAATCCTGCTCGATGCTCTTTAGCTTCCGCACACTCTTATGCCAAAGGGCGGAAAGACCGCCCTTTTTCAGGGTATCCTTCACTGCCTCCACGGTTTCCCATTGGAAAAGAGCCAGGAACTTCTCCATCTTCTTGTGGGCATGGGAGTTAAAGGACTCGATTTTTTTATCATCAAAGCTAAAACGACGAAGCTGCTGATCCACCTGAATCAAAAGCTCCACCCTCTCGCCTTTAGAAAGCGCATAGGGAGTGTCTAAAGAAAAGCCCAGCTTCCTCTTAATTTTCTTCCCGTTTTCCTCCTCGTACTTGGGAAAATAGGCTTCATTTACGGTTTCCCGCTCCACTTCCTCATAGGTAAATTCTCTCTTTTCCCCGCCCTTTCCCTGGATGGACAGTTTCACCGGGGTCTCCGGGTCTCTTCCGAAGGCCCAGCCCTGAATATGCAGTTTTCCTTCTCTAACTAAGGCAATATCAATCTTTGCTCTCATTTTCTCTTACACCTCTTCCGAAGAACTTTCATCCTGCCCCGGCTGTTCCGAAAAATTCAGCCGTTCTTCCTCCACCACCAACGGTCTCTTCATGACCCTTTGGTTAATGGATAAAATATACTCTCCCAAAAGGCCGATAAAAAATATCTGCACAGAGCCCAGGAAAAGCATTCCTATCAGCATAGGGGCCATACCGGCGGGGAAACGATCCCACCAGATCAACTTCATAATCAAATACAGTAAGCCAAAGAGCATGGAAAGGCCGGCGCAGATTCCCCCGAAAAATACCGCAATTCGAAGTCCCACCTTGGTATAGCTGGTAAAGCTCAGCATGGCTGCATCATACAGGGTATAGAAGTTGTTATGGGTAACCCCGGCCCGACGCTTGGGTTGAGTATAGGGAATATCCTTTCTTCTGTATCCAAGCTCCGCCACAATCCCCCGTAAGAAGGGGGTGGGATCGTCCAAGGATTTCATCACGGAAATAAAGCCCTGATCGTAAAGACCGAAGCCGGTAAACTGACTGATTTGATCCACGGAAGACATTTTTCGAATCAGCTTATAGTACAGGCTCCGAAGGGCGTACATGATTTTTGACTCGTTGCTTTCGGTCTTAACCCCGATTACAATGCGGTAGCCCTCCTCCCAGGCATGAACGAAGTGGGGAATCATTTCCACCGGATCCTGGAAATCCGCCGCCATCAAAATAGTGGCATCTCCCGTACTTTGCAGCATGGCATAGTAGGGGGAATTAAATTGGCCGAAATTCTTAGCATTAAAAATCGCCTTAATCCCCTTATCCAGCTTGCAAAGCCCCCGAATTTTCTCTCTGGTTTTATCGGAGGAATCATTGTCGATAAAAAGAATTTCGTATTGATACTCCGGAAGCTGCTCCTTAAAGCAGAGCCTGAGAGCATTGGCCAAGGGAACTACATTTTCCTCTTCGTTATAACAGGGAACAACGATACTAATGGTTTTTTTCAAAAGAAACCTCTTTCTAAAATGCCCGTTCTGCTTAGGGGCATCTTCTAAATTTCCATATATACAGCCACCTTAATGGCTCTTCTTTCCTTCATATCATAGAGGGCATCCGGAATTTTGTCCATGCCGTGATAGCGCTTTGTAAGGAAAATGCTTGGATGGAAGCCGGATTCCTGCACCTTCTCCAATACCCATTCCAAATGCTTTCTGCCCCCCTTGGAAAGGGAAAAGCGTAGAGTCTTTCCGGCCATGCCCTTTCCTAAGGAAAATTTCGGAAGCAACAGTCCGTCTATGGCCTTCTTCCGCTTTTTCTTTTCTCCCAGAGAAAGCTCCATATCCTGCCCCGCCATTTCCAAGGCTTCCACATCCTCCTCGGAGCCGAAGTAGGCTACATTGCTGACAATGCCGGTGCCATATTTTACCATGTCCAGGGCCTGCGCCAGGGCATACTCATCTCCACCGCAGATGAGAACCTTATCCACGCCCTTTCCTTCCGTTTCCTCCCAGATGGCATTGACAATAGGGGAATGGGTGGAGTTTGCTAGAGGGTGCTTATCCTTAGGGAGAGTAGCCTTACAAGTCTTATAGTCCAGCACCACTACCGGGCAGCTTTCCGAAGAAAGGCTTTCCGCCAACCTTTTGCTGTCCTCCCGGCTTCCCACTGCAAAAATCTTCTTGGCACCCATAAGCTTTGCGGCAAAGACAGCCCCAAGGCCGATAGCTCCTATTCCCAGTACACAAACCGTATCCCCTTCCTTAACTTCCGCTTCCTCCGCAGCGGTAAAGCCGGTTTGCAAAACATCCACAGAAAGGAGGGCATCCTCCAAATCCATGCCCTTTGGGATTTTCCCAAGGTTTTGATCTGCATGGGGAAGGTAAAAGCACTCCTGAAAGGCTCCGTCAATGGATTTTCCCAAGCTATGGGCGGAAAAGGGATACCCCGCATGGGCTTCATTTTCCAAAACCTCAGGACTCCCCCAATCCGGAGTAATGGCGGAAATCGCCACAATCTCCCCCTCGGAAAAGTCCTTCACCTCCCTCCCTTTTTTCAGGATTCTGCCAATGCACTCATGGCCCAGGGTAAGGTCTTTTCTTTTTGGAGAGCCCTGCCAAATGGTATGCACATCACTGGTACAGGGGCTCACTAAGACAGGGGTAATCAATACCCCATGCTCTTCTAAAAGCTTAGGCTCTTCCTTTTCGATAAAGGAGACTTTCCCTCTCCCCTCCAGTACAAAGGCTTTCATTCGCATTTCCTTTCTATAACTTATTACTGCTTACTATTACTTACTATTACTTTTCCTACTGCATACAGCTCGTTGTTTCTTGCTCTTTCTTGTCGGCGTTTATCCTATAGCTTCCGTCTATCAGGGGGGCAAATCATCCTGAAAAGACAGTCTATAATTCCTCTATCTTCTCTCCCCTTAAGGCCAAAACCCTGGGGCAGGGGCGTAAATCTCTTCGAATAATTCCGGCAATTTCCTCCGTATAGCCTGGCGCCACAATCAAAATCTCCTCCACAGGCTCCTTTTGAAAATGGCTCTTATCCACAATGGGAAGGTGGGAGGCAGGGCTGTATTTTCCCTGCTTAAAGGGAGCGGAATCAATGATATAAGCCACTTCCTCCTGTAATGCTGTGGTGGATAGGAGGGTTAAGCCCTGGTGGCTGGCACCCCACACCGCCATTTTCTCCCCCTTCTTCCTAAGACCTTCCAAATGCTTCTTTATGTCTTCTTGGATAGCCTTCTCATTTTCCAAAATCGGCTTAATATCCACCTTCTGTCCCAATGAGCGGAAGGTGGTACAGCTTTCCTTTTCCCTCTTTTCCAAGAGAAACTCTATGGTATCCCGGTTGATAACCCTGCTTTCCACCAGGGAAAAGCCCTGATCCTGTACCAGACTCAAAAGACTTTCCTCGCTGTAGTTGGCAATATGGTCTCTAAGTAACTCATAGTAGGAACGATGGTCCAAAATATACTGAAAGCTGGGAACGGTGAGGAGAAAATACCCCCCCATCTTCAAATGCGCATAGGCAAAGGAGAGCATTTCCCCGGGATTCGGCTGATGCTCTAAAAAGTTAAACTGCACCATAGCATCTAACAGCCCCTCTACCGGACGGGTTTTTCCACTTTGCAAATGCTTTCCTTCCATATTTTTCAGTTCAAATCCTGCTTCCGGAAAGCCCTGATACAGGGAAAGCCCTGCTGCCTGCCCCTTTTCCACCAGCTCCTTTTTATGCTCAATCCCCAGCACATAGGGTTCAAGCTTTTGGCTTCTTTTTGCACCTATACTTAAACTTGTGCCAAAAGCTGTATCAGGACTTGTAACGGAGTTTACATCAGAACTTGTGTCGGCTCCACTTTCCACACCGGACCACATGGCCAGAAACTCTCCTGCTCCTGCTCCCAGTTCTAAAATCAAAGGTTTCTTTTCTTTCTTTTTTGCCAAAAAAGAGAGAAGCTTTTGATACTCTTCCTCCCTCAGGTCTTTCATAGTGCTGCTGCCACCCCCGGCCCGAATCACATCCTTGTAATAGGGAACCGCTTCCGTATCAAATTGCACAAGACCGCAGGACCTGCATTGGCAAAGGGAAAGATCCATCCCCTTCTCCGTAGCCAGCTCTTCCCTTGTGGGAAATTCCTGGACAGACTTAGGCATATTATGAAAAACAGCCAGCTCCTCCAAATTTTCTCCACAGGCTAAACATTTTTTCTCTGCCATGCTTTCCCTCTTTTCTATATACTCTTCTATATACGCTTCTATAATACTTTTCTATATTCTTTTCTATATTCTTTTCTATATTCTTTTCTACATATTTTTCTATATAGTTTTTTATATAGTTTTCTATACTCTCTTCTGATAAAAGTGTTGATACAGCTCTTCTATTCCCTGCTGAAAGGAGATTTTCTCCAAAAATCCTCTATCGTATAAGTCTTTTATAGAAGGCTTTAAATCCACAGGCCCCTCCGCATTGGAAGCCCGCTCTCCGAATCGAAGAAGAGAGGAGGACGTGCTCAAAGTCTTCCCTTCTTTCTTTTCTAAAAATGCCTTGCCAAGACTCTCTATTTCCAAAACATAGTCCTTTAAAGGGCGACTATCCTGACTGCAAAGGTCATATGTACCGCTTCCGAAGCCTCCCTCCAGCAGGAAGGCTATGGCTCTAGCCAAGTCCCTTGCCTCCATAAAGTTCCACATTTGACTGCATGGGCTTAAATCCATGGACTGACCTGCCAGTACCGCCTGCACCAGAGTATGTACCAAAGTCGTCTCATGGTCGCCTACGCCATAGACGGAAAAGATCCGAAGGTCTAAGAACTTCATCGGATTCTCTTGTTCCGCCTCTTCCGTATCATCGAAAGACCTAAAGCATTGTTTCGGAAAAGCGGAGTCTTCTATCGCTCTGCCACCGGAAAGTCCGTAGCGGGAAAAGCTAAGCTTTGCCTTCCCATAGGCACTCACCGGCTCCGGATTTTCCCTTGTGCCTCTGCCGTATTCCGCCTGAGAGCCTGCAAAGAGAAAGTACTTCACACCGTTTTGAAGCCCCCATTGGTAAAAGCCCTTACTCATCAAAAGGTTTTGTTCCTGAATCTCCGGATTTTCTCTTCCCTTGGAGCCTACACCGTCCCAGGCAAAGTGGATAATGGCATTCAAGTCGTTTGGTACTAGAGACGCTAAAGCAAAGCCATTCTGGGAGAAGGCAGCTTCCCGGGAGAAACGGTCTTCTTGTTTCCTGATGCCTTCTGCCAAAGCAAGTTCCCCTTCCTCTGCATAGGAGGAAAATGCCTTCATATCAACGGAAATGAGCTGAAGCCCCCTAAGGGACTCCAGCTTCTCTCTATTTTTACTCTCTTTTCGAACAATGCCATAGACCTGATGGCCTTGGGAAAGCAGTTCCTTTGCGGTATAAATCCCCAGAAAACTGCTTACCCCACTGATTAATATCTTCACAAAACTCCCTTATTGCTTGATTGTTTCCGCTTGAAAATGCTTTGCATCTTCCTTTAAAAATACTTTGCATCTTCCTTTGAAAATGCTTCCCTTATTTCTTTCTGGGATAGAGCATCAGCATTTCCATTTCCTCCTCCGGAAGGAAGGGCGCCATATCCTCAAGAGGCGGGCTAAAGAGATTGCCCTCCGCATCTCTCTTGGCACTGGATTTTGGCAGGAACTGCTGCTCCATACTGACAAACACTTCACAAATCACAGGACCGTTCTGTCCTAAAGTCTTTTCAATCCCTTGCTCAAGCTCCGCATTTTCCTTGATGGAAACGTAGGGATAGCCGTAGGCATGGGCCAGCTTTTCCAAATTCGGGAAGGAGAGGTCACAGCCCTCCACACCGGAGTCCACACCGATTCCCACCAGGGGCTTTCCGAAGAAGCTGTTCTGGGTCTGGCGAATGGAGTGGTAGCCTCCATTGTTTACCACGAAAATCTTAATGGGCATCTGATGATGGATAATGGTTTGCAATTCCTGCAAATTCATCTGAATAGAGCCATCTCCGGTCATTAAGAGAATATCCTTCCCTTGGTACGGAGGGTAAATTTCTCCCTTGCCCTTCCAATAAGGATCCTCAGAAAGACGCTTTTTCTCTTCCTGGGTAAAATCCACTACGCCGTAGTAGGCACCGATAGCCGCCGGCAATCCGTAACCCATGGAAGCCACACCGTCCTGACTGATAAAGCGGGTTCCCTTTTTGATGATATAACTCTGTCCGCCGGCAACACAGGGAGAACCGTTCCCCACTACGGTAATCTGGTCTTCTAAAGCTCTCTCGGAAAGCTTTTCCACAAGGGCGTAGACATTGGTCAGCTCCCCTTTCCGCTCCTCCAGATACTCCGGAAGCACGGTGGGATAGTTTGCCTGATAAAAACGGATGGTATCAAGCCAACTTAGCTTCTCATCCTGCTTTTCTGCCAAAATCTTTCCTGCCGCATCTTCCCGCACAAAGCCTTTCGCCTTTTCTCTGGAAATGCCCTTTCCGCCGGCAAAAAGAGGAAGCTTTTCTTCCTGCTTCAATAAATGCAGTAAAGCCTCTAGGAGAGCCTTGGCATCTCCATGAAGGGGAAGGTCACAGTGTACGGAGGGCTTTGCAATCTCTTCCAAATCAATGTCATTTTGCATCACGTAGGCTTTAGGTGCCCACTCCCAAAAGCTGTATCCTACCTGACGAATATTTAAACGGGAGCCAATGCTTAAAATCACATCCGCATTCTGCACCGCCAGATTTCCCGGGCGGTCTCCTCTTCCTCCGGGACGGCCTGCATTTAAGGGATGGGTAGTGGGGAAAATGTCCGGAGCATTCCAGCCTAAAACTACAGGAATTCCCAGCTTTTCCGCACATTCTAAGAACAAGCCCTCCGCTCCCGCAATACGAACACCATTTCCGGTATAGAAGATGGGATGCTCACTACCTCGAATCTTCTCTAAAACTTCCTTTGCCAGAGGAAGGAAATCCTGCCAGTTCTGAATCCCGGTCTTTTCCTTCTTCTCTGTTTTGTCCTCTTCCAGGATATGCGGATTCTTCTCAGAAGATAAAGCCTTTAAAAGAGCTTCTTTCTCCGCATCCGACGCAAAATACTTTCTAAGGGTGGTGGCAGTCTCCGGATGGGAATCCTTCACCCTTCCGTCTGCCCAGCCGTCTCCTCCTGCTGTATAGCTTTCCGGGGAGAAGCCCAGCAAATCCTCTTCCTCCACCATAAATCCCTGCACGTCCACAGGAACGTCCAGCCAACATGGTCCCGGACGTCCGGTCTGGCAAAGATAAATCGCCTTTTCAATGGCATAACGCACCCGATAAGGGTCAATCAGCATCTCGCTGTATTTACACATGCAGGATACGGATTGCAGAATATCAAATTCCTGGTCTCCCATGGCTCTAAGAGCTCTTCCGGACCAACGGGCGGTATTGTCGTGACGCACCTGACCGGATAGCACCAGCATAGGAATGGAGTCCAAATACGCTCCTACCACGCCGGTGATGGCATTGGTGCCGCCGGGGCCGGAAGTCACACACACAATGCCCGGCACATTATGGATTCTGGCATAGCTTTCCGCCGCCATGGCACAAGCCTGCTCATGGTGCTGGTATAAGGTCTTGATTCCCTTATGGTGTCCTAAGGCATCATTCAGGTGCATTGCCCCTCCGCCAACCACAGAGAAATTTCTGCTCAGTCCCATGGAATAACATTTTTGGGCAATGTAGTCTGCTACACGAATCTTCATCTCCTGCTTCCTCCTGCTCTTGTTTACATTTCATACCTTACCTACACTTTGTAAGCCGGTTCTTCTTTGCGCCATACTTATTTTACCAGTTATTCTATTCTTTAGAAGTTTTCTGTTCTTTACAAGCTTTTCTTTATAAGCTTTTCTTTACAAGCTTTTCTTTACAAGCTTTTCTTTACAAGCTTTTCTTTACAAGCTTTTCTTTA
>NZ_CAUVME010000032.1:0-26109 GCF_963553175.1 Oribacterium sinus
CAGCTGACAGTTACTAATAGGTCGAGGGCTTATCCAATGCGTCTGGTTTTTGTCTTGACATCTTTATTTCACTATGATAGACTCTTTCAATCGGATATTTATTTATGCCTCTATAGCTCAGTCGGTAGAGCACGCGGCTGTTAACCGCGGTGTCGTTGGTTCGAGTCCATCTGGAGGCGTTTCCCATTTCTCTTCGCTAAGCCAAGAGAATGTGTGGCGAAGTAGCCAAGTGGTAAGGCGTGGGTCTGCAACACCCTGATCACCGGTTCAAATCCGGTCTTCGCCTTTCGCTCTACTATAGAGTTATGGCGCCATGGTCAAGCGGTTAAGACACCACCCTTTCACGGTGGTATCACGAGTTCGATTCTCGTTGGCGTCACGGTATCCCAAGATGTTCTTGGGATTTTTTTGTATATAAATTTATTTTGGATTTTAAATAGTTTGTGTTCAGATATTTGTATTCATATATCTGTATTCATAATAATCTGATGTTATATAGAAATTTGGAGGAATTATGGAGCCCTTATCTTCTACAGAAATATTGCGTTTTTATCAGCTAAGAAATCAGGGATGCTTATCTTTGGAACCTCATGTACTTTTATTTGATGAAATTGACTCCACCAATACGGAATGTAAAAGAAGAATTCAAGAGCTTCCCTATGGAGAAGATATTTTTTCCCATATTTCGGAAGGTACCGTTTTTCTTAGCGATTATCAAACTGCCGGACGGGGTAGGATGGGCAAATCCTTTCTTTCTCCCAAGGGCTCCGGCCTGTACTTCAGTATCTTGACTAAGCCCAGGGGAGAAAACAAGAACCCATTGATTCTAACCTGCCATGCAGCTGTTGCGGTAAAACGTGCCGTGAAGGAGCTTTTTGATATAGAGCTTTCCATTAAGTGGGTGAATGACCTGTTTTATAAAGGAAAAAAGCTAGTGGGAATCTTAGCTGAAGGACAGCTTAGCGATTCTTCTTCTTTGGCCTATTGTATTATGGGTATCGGGATTAATCTTTTTCTGCCGGAAGCCGGATTTCCTGAGGAGCTTTCCGGCATTGCCGGATCATTGTTTGATTATCATGAGGAAAAGAAAGAAACTATAAACCGAAATCAGTTTCTTGCTTCTATCCTGTTTCATTATTTTTCTCTATTAGATCGGGACAAGGTGGAAGAAGAGTATAGGAAGGAAAATATCTTATTAACTAAGGATATCCTCTTCACGGAAAACCATCAGGAATATCGAGGAAGGGTAGAAGCGATTTTAGAGGACGGTTCTCTTTCCGTGCGTTGCCAAGAGGGCAGCATGAAGATTGTTTCTTCCGGAGAAGTAAAGGAGAAATTCCTTTAAAGTATTTTGAAGAGGAAATTCTTTTAAAGTATTTTGAAGAGGAAATTCCTTTTTTACATAAAATATAGAAGCAATACAGATAAGTTAAATCTTGGGCTTAGTTCCTCATAGATTGTTCTGCATTTTCATGTTAAAATATGCAAGATTCTAAGGAAAAATGTTTTTTGCAAAGGGGTTATAGATTAGGTATGAAGGATCATAGAAAGAAAAGAAGAAGTGAGCAGCATGTGGAGGAGGAAGCCAATTTTATCGGGGATATTCTGAAGCTGCTCTTCGCCTTATCCCTGGCCATTGTGGCTATCGTGGTTTGCTTTTTGTTTTTCAAGAATATTGCAGGCTTTTCTTTACCGAATTTAAAGGCGACGGAAGCTGCCTCAGAGAGCAGTAAGGAAGCGGTTGTGATTACGGAAGCCACCAAAGAGAGCAAGAAGAAAGAAACGGAAGCCAGAACGGAAAAGACTACGGAAGAAAGCTCGGAGGAAGAAACATCGACCAAATCCGAGGAAAGCAATAAGGAGAGTACCAAGGAATCTACGAAGGAATCCGGAAAAGATTCCGCCTCCAAAGAGGAAAGCAGTTCCTCCGGTAAGGGCAACAAGGAAAGTATCGGGGAATCTCCCACCTTGGAGAGTCAAAGCGGTAAAAAGAGCAGTACGGCAGCAACGAAGGAATCTACGGTTGGTCAGAAAAGCAGTAAGAGCCATAGCTCTGATGATGCGGTAGTGGGTGAAGGCCCCAAGTCTGCGGATGATAGTGGAGACAATCAGGGCCCGGGCCAGCCTTAGGAGAATGAGGAGCAATGATATACTATATCTGCGGAAAATCCGCTGTAGGAAAGGATAGCATTTTCCAAGAGCTGGTGAAAAGAAGCGACTTAAAAAGGATTATTCCTTATACCACCAGGCCTATGCGCCCCATGGAAAAGGAGGGGGAGGAATATCATTTTCTTTTGGAAGAGGAGTTTTTAAAGCTTCTTTCAGAGGGGAAAATGATGGAAAGCCGCAGCTACGATACTGCCTTTGGACTTTGGTATTACGGTACGGCTTATGAGGAAGGTTTTCGGGAGAAAGGCAAGGGCTTTCTCTGCATCGGAACCTTGGAAAGCTACAACAGTATTAAAGACTATCTGGGGCAGGAATTTATTCAGCCTGTTTATATTGAGCTGGAGGATGAGCTTCGCCTAAGTCGAGCCAAGGCTCGGGAGCAGGGGAATGATCCCAAAGCTCTGGAGGAGCTGGAAAGACGTTTTCAGGCGGATAATAAGGATTTTTCGGAGGAAAAGCTTCGGGAAGCCGGCATTAAGAAACGCTATCACAATCTTGATTTTGACAAATGTGTGGAAGAGATTCTGGCGGATATAAAATCGGGGACGGAAAGAGGGCTGTAGCGGGTCATCCGATTGTGATAAGAAGAGAACAGGAAGAGGAAAAGGCAAGGAATGAAGGGGATTTCCATACCGGATCATCGAATCCATCATGCTTATCTTGTGATTGGGCAGGAAGAGGACTTGCTTCGTCAGATGGCGAAGGACTTTGTGGTACGGCTTTTTCATAAAAGTAAAAAGGAAGAACCGGAAAAGCAGTTCAGCCTTCCCCTGGAAGAAGAAAGCACAGAGAACCGGCCGGATTTTTATAGTGAAAAGGAAGAGCCGGAGGACAGTTTGAGTCTTCGCATTGAAAAGGAAGAGCATCCGGATCTGATTTTTGTGGATTATCAGGAGAAGGAAAACGGAGAGAAGAAATCCAGCATTTCCATTGATCAGATTCGTCAGGAAGTGAAGGGGACGGTGGACATTTCCCCGAAGGAAGGGCAGTACAAGGTCTACGTGCTTTGCCACAGCGATAAGATGACGGTGGAGGCTCAAAATGCCCTTTTAAAAACCCTGGAGGAAGCTCCGGAGCATGTTATCATGATTCTCCTTTGCGAAAATGAAAACAAGCTTTTAGACACCGTTTTGAGCCGTGTGGTTCGAGTCTATGTGGGGGATATGCCCATTGATAAGCAGTGGAAATTGCTACAGGAAATTCCGGCTCTTCGTGCCTTACCCGCCTTTTTAAAGGAGATTGCCCATAAGAAGCAGGAGGAAATGCAGAAATACGCGGAGGAGCTGGGACAGCTGGACGGGCAAGAGCTCTACTGTTTTCTTGATATTATTTTACGGGATGTGTTATGCTATAAAAGCACGAAAGACCATCATTTGCTTTATGGGCAGAGTGCCAGAGAGAGCATTACGGCCATGGCGGAAAAATATTCCTATTGGACACTGGGGCAGTGGGGAGAATATATAGAACGCTATAAAGAAGGACGGGCGGTAAATGTTGCCCAAAACTATCAGATTTTAGATTTCTTTTTGTTTTTATCCAATACATAATTATAGAAAAGCCATAAAGAAAGCCAAAAAAGCCATAAAGAAAGGGTTATAGATGACAGAGGTAATTGGAATAAAGTTTCGAACCGCGGGAAAGGTATATTATTTCGCTCCCAAGGGCATAAGCTTTACGAGGGGAGAGTTTGCCGTGGTGGAAACCTCCAGAGGCGTGGAATACGGAGAAGTTTTGATGGCCAATAAGGAGCTTCCGGAGGAAAAGATTGTGATGCCTCTTAAGGAAATTCTCAGAAAGGCCACAGAGGAGGACCGGAAGCAGTACGAAGTAAATCATGAGAAGGAAAGGGAAGCTTTTCAGATTTGCCGGAAGAAGATTCAAGAGCATGGGCTGGAAATGAAGCTGATTGACGTGGAATATACCTTTGACCGGGGAAAGGCATTGTTCTATTTTACCGCGGACGGCAGGGTGGATTTCCGTGCGTTGGTGAAGGATTTGGCAGCGATTTTTCGTACCAGAATCGAACTTCGACAGGTGGGGGTAAGAGACGAGACCAAGCTTCTGGGAGGCTACGGCTCCTGCGGTCGGCCTCTGTGCTGTCACAGCTATCTTCCGGAGTTTGTTCCGGTGTCCATCAAGATGGCAAAGGAGCAGGGCCTATCCTTAAACCCCAGCAGTATCTCCGGGGTCTGCGGTCGTTTGATGTGTTGTTTGAAAAATGAAGAAGAGGTTTATGAGTTCTTAAATTCCAAGCTGCCGGCGGTGGGAGACTATGCCACCACCAAGGAGGGCTTAAAGGGAGAGGTGGTTTCCGTTTCCGTCTTAAACCAGAAGGTAAAGCTGATTGTAAACTTGGAAAAGGAAGATGAGAAGGAGCTTCGGGAGTATGAGGTTTCGGAACTGAAGTTTAAGCCAAGACGGAGAAAAGACGAAGCCTAAGTATGGTTTTCATAGGGAAATAGGATAAAGAGGACAGAAAGCCCGGCTTTGAAACGAATACAGGACTTATAAGGAAAAGAGCAGAGATTTGTTCATGGAAAGAATAGATGATTTACAATGCAAGGGCTACCGGATTATTCAGGTTTCGGAAGCCTTTTGTTATGGAACGGATGCGGTGCTTTTGGCGAATTTTGCAAAGCAGGGAGTAAAGAGAGGAAGAGTCTTCGATCTCTGTACCGGAAACGGAATTGTGCCCTTGCTTTTGGCGGCAAAAACAGAGGCGGAAAGCATTTACGGAATCGAAATTCAAAGGGAGGCAGTGGAGCTTGCCAGAAGATCCGTAGCCTTAAATGAAGAGGAGCGAATCCATATCCTGGAGGGAGATCTTTGCAAAATTCAAGAGCAAAGGACGGTAGAGGGGAAAAGCCTGGCCTCCTCCTTTACGGTGGTGACCGCAAATCCGCCCTATATGCAGGGAGACCTGCAAAATCCGCTGGAAAAGAAAAATATCGCAAGACATGAGGTGAGCTGCAGTTTTTCTGATGTTGCGGAGGCGGCAAGATATTTACTGGCCCCTAAGGGGAAGTTTTATCTTGTGCATCGGCCGAAACGAATGGCGGAGATTATCAGCATTTTACGGGAAAAAGGCCTGGAGCCGAAAAGATTGCAGATGGTTCATTCCTTTGTGGAGGGAGAGGCAAAGCTTTTCCTCTTGGAAGCGGTACGGGGAGCCTCTGTAGAGCTTCGGATTTTACCGCCATTGATACTGTATCGGGAAAAGGGAGTCTATACGAAGGAGCTACTGGAGATTTACGGAGTGGGGGCATCATAAGATCATGGAGGGAATGCTTCGGAAAAAGCCGGCTCAGAAAGCTCCATCTTTCCGCCGTATTTCTCCCATTAATTAATCAGGGCAGTAGGAGAAAAATAAATAGAGAAAGGGCTAAAACCTTATCCGTATACGGATATTATCCGAATATGGAGTCTAGGCAGAGGCCCTTTCTTTTGTTATGGTAAGGCTAAGACCGGTCAACGTTGTTGCTTTGGAGAGAGTCTACAGAGAAGTCTTTCTCAAGAATGAAAAATTTCAAAAGAAAGGAGGAATTTTATCGTTTTTTCACAAGCTTTTTTGCATTCTGTGGTAAAATGTCCCAAGTAGTAAGCAGTTCCTGAAAGGAAGGACAAATATGGCATTGGATGCGAAAAAATTGGTATTTGAGCCAATACGGGTGGAGGACTCCGTCCGTATTGCTCCTTATTTTTATCGAAGACCGAACAAAACCTGTGATAGTTGCGCTTTGGACAGCTACCTCTGGGCGGAATATTGTGACACCCGTATTGCAGAGTGGGAGGACAAGGCTCTTTTTATTCTGATGGAGAAGGACGGAGAGCAGTATACCGCCACGCCCTACTGTGACGAAGAGGATTTGCCTCAGTATTTTGATTTGATTAAGGACTACTTTAACCAGGTTTTAAAGAAGCCTTTAAAGATTTATTTGGCGGATGAAGAGGCAGTAAAGTACCTGCATTTGGAAGAGGATCCCCGCTTTATCGTACGGGAAGAGGAGGATTACAAGGACTACCTCTATGATGCGGAGGAGCTACGAACCCTGCCGGGAAAGCGTTTTCATAAGAAGAAGAATCTGGTCAACAAGTTCAAGAGAGAATATGAGGGCCGTTGGGAATATAGAAGTATTCGCTGTTTGGAAAAGCAGGCAGTTTGGGATTTCTTAGATCGTTGGTACACCCATCGGGTCAAGGAAGAGGGAAACGGAGAGGAAACCCTGGAATACGAAATCAAGGGAATTCACGAGGTTTTACAGAATTGCTTTGCTATAGACCATTACATCGGAGGTATTTTTATAGACGGAAAGCTGGAGGCTTTCTCCATCGGAGCCTATAATCCCAGAGAGGAAATGGCCAGCATCTCTATTGAAAAGGGTAATCCCAATGTCCCCGGAATTTATCAGGTGATTAATCAGGAATTTCTGCTTCATGAATTCCCCCAGGCAAAGCTGGTAAACCGGGAGGATGATATGGGGCTGCAAGGTCTTCGGAAGGCAAAGGAAAGCTATAATCCCATCGGCTTTGCCAGAAAATACATGGTATTGCAGAAGGATTTCCAGGGCTATGAGAAGTATCTTACGGATAAATACGAGAAGGACGTAGAAGAGTATGAGTAGAAGAATTCTTCTTCTCCGAACGGAGGCGGAACAGGAAAGAACGAAGGCCTTGTATCGGGAGATTTTCCCGGAGGATTCGGAAGCCTTTGTGGACTACTATTATCGTAAAAGACCGAAGAGAATCCTTGCCATGGAGGAAGAGGGAGAGATTGTGGGCATGCTTCATATCAACCCTTTCAGGATGTCCTTCTTTAAAAAGGAGCTTACGGCAAGCTACCTCTATGCCATCGGTACCAAGAAAGAAAAGAGAAAGCAGGGGATTATGGGAGAGCTGCTTCGCCGTGCCTTTTCTCTTTTAGAGGAGGAGGGAGAGCCCTTTTGCTTCCTGATTCCCGTGGCGGAAAGCATTTACAGCCCCTACGGCTTTCGGACTATAGGAAAGCTTAGCCTGGAAGAAAAGCCTTTGGAAGAAATCGAGAAGTCTGCACTTTATGCCCTTCCCACCAAGGAACTTTTAGAAAGACGGGCAGAGGAAGCGGCCCTCTCCGATGAGGAGGATGAACTGCCGGAGGATCCGGTGGTGATGCTGAAAATATTGAACCCGGAGGCCTTTCGAAAGTTCAGCGGCTATACAGACGATACGGAAGATGCTCTTTTGCAGAGACTGGCAAAGGAGAGGATTTATATTATTGACGTGGACTAATTTTAATGCTTGCAATCAGTAGAGAACTTTGCTATCATTGTTAGCTGTATCACTATTCCTTGCTTTTCCAAAAGGAAAGGCCAGAGACCAAAAGGAGGTAAAAGCGAATGAACAAGTATGAGTTATGCGTTGTTCTCAGTGCGAAGCTCGATGATGAGGAGAGAGCAGCAGCCATTGAAAAGATTAAGGGATTTATCACCCGTTACAATGGTACTGTTGTAGAGCCTATCGAAGAGTGGGGTAAGAAGAGACTGGCTTATGAAATTCAGCACATGAAAGAAGCCTACTACTATTTCATCCCGTTCACAGGAGATGCAAACACTCCTAACGAGCTCGAGGACCAGGTTCGTATTATGGAACCGGTAATCCGCTATCTTGTGGTTAAGCCAGAAGAAGAAACAGCTAAGACAAAGAAGCATGAGCCTGCAGCAGAAGCAGTAGCTGAATAAGCAAGCGGAAAGCGAGTAAAACATGAACAGAGTTATCCTGATGGGTAGATTGGTAAGAGATCCGGAAATTCGGTATTCCCAGGGTGAGAACAGCATGGCCATTGCAAGATATACTCTTGCCGTGGACAGAAGAGGCCGCAGAAACCAAAACGATGGACAGCCTACAGCAGATTTTATCCGTTGTGTGTCCTTCGGACAGAGAGCAGAATTTGCAGAGAAGTATATGCATCAAGGTATGCGTATGTTGGTATCCGGCAGTATTCAGACAGGCAGTTATCAGAACAAAGACGGACAAACCGTATATACCACAGACATTATTGTGGATGACCAGGAGTTTGCAGACAGCAAAGGACAGGGAGGCAATACTTCCTATTCCCGTTCTTCCGGCCCCTATGTAGGCGGTGGAGAAGAGGATCTTGGAGAAGGATTTATGAATATACCTGATGGGGTAGAGGACGAGGGACTCCCCTTCACTTAGGTAGGGAAGGTTTCCTCAGGATGAAGAGCAGCATAGCTGCAATATAGAAGGAGGAAAGCCATGGCATTTCAGAAGTCAGATAAGAGTGGTTCAGCAAGACCAAGAAGAGCCGGCGCAGGCTTCCGCAGCAGAAAGAAAGTTTGTGGATTCTGCGGAGATAAGGTAAAGCCGGTAGATTATAAGGATGTAGGAACATTAAGAAAGTATATCTCTGAGAGAGGAAAGATCCTTCCCAGAAGAATTACAGGTTCTTGTGCATTACATCAGAGAGCAATCACTACCGCTATCAAGCGTGCACGACACATTGCTCTGTTACCATACCAGGTAGATTAATGAGAACAGCTCCACGAAAGTGGGGCTGTTTTTTTGTTTATCCCAATTACTCTTTAGGGATATTGTTATTATTGTTAAGCTGCTGAATTGCAATGTCTGGCTCTAAAAATACTTTCCTCAACTTCTCATAAAGCTCCATGTCATAATAGTACCCCTTGTAAAAGAATGTATATATTTTTTTATTTCGGTACAAAACAATTCCGTCTCCTAAATCCTTGACCAATATATTTCCATCAATAATTGCCTGTAGTAATTCCTCACGGGATTCAGAAAGACATTTCTGCTCATATTCTTGTTGTTTCTTTGTCTCCATCAACTGAAACAATACAGAATGTTTAAATATAATCATTGCTAACCAAATATCCCAGAAATAATATATTATAATATGAGAGAAGCAAATAAAAAATAATAATTTAGTATACCAAGTTATCTTAAATTCGCACATAGCAAACAAGATAAGAAATAAAAAGCAAAAGTAAATTATACTTAGGAATCGGTAGAATAAATAATGAGGGTTAGCTTTTCCTGCACGAAAACAAAAGTTTCGAAAGCCTCTGGTATAGAAAACTTTTTCTCGCTCAGCTTCAGTTAACATTGCTTTTCCTCCTTTAGAAGTTATGGATTATTCCATCAAATCAGTACTTGCAAGCTACCTTTAGTTCTTCCCTGATAAAGAGGAAGAATCTTTTTCAAAGTATTCTTTAGGGATACTGTTATTCTTAAGCTGCTGAATTGCAATGTCTGGCTCTAAAAATACTTTCCTTAACTTCTCATAAAGCTCCATGTCATAAAAGAACCCCTTGTAAAATAATGTATATATATTTTTGTTTCGGTACAAAACAATTCCGTCTCCTAAATCCTTGATCAATATATTTCCATCAATGATTGCTTGTAATAATTCCTCAATAGATTCAGAAAGATATTTCTGCATCTTTTCTTGTTGCTTCTTTGTCTCCAACAACTGAAACAATACAGAATGCTTGTATATAATCATTGTTAACCAGATACCCCAGAAATAATTAGCTATAATACCCAAGAGCCCCCCAAATAAAATGCATTTAACAAGCCAATTTATTTTAAATCCAACCATTGCAAATCCGATAAGACACATGAAACATAACAAAAGAATTTTGCGTAATCGGAGTAGTAGAACATGAGGGTTAGCTTTTTCTGCTCGAAAACAAAAGTTTCGAAAGCCTCTGGTATAGAAAACTTTTTCTCGCTCAGCTTCAGTTAACATTGTTTTTCCTCCTGCCCTTAGCATAAATCCTGAATCAGTATATTTAGGAAAAATGCTGCCACGAATCTTTCTTTTGCATCCCGCTTGCTCTTCCATTTTATGTGATATTTTATCGTGATTTTATGGAAGGAGCAATTAGTATTCTTTTTCGGAATACAAGATATTTCCTATTGTAGTTGAAAATGATTTAGTGCTATAGTTTAGCGGTAAATGAGGAAAGAATGGAGGCAAGTTTATGTCCTATGTAAGTGAGGTTTATCAGGCACTGGAGAAGAAGCATTCCAATGAGGCAGAATTTTTAGAGGCAGCGAAGAGAATTTTAGAGTCTCTGGAGCCTATTGTGGCAGCCAATGAGGAGCTTTACCGGAAAAATGCGTTACTGGAGCGTTTTGTAGAGCCGGAAAGAATTATTAGTTTTAGAGTGCCTTGGACAGATGACCAGGGAAAGCACCATATCAATATCGGTTATCGTGTGCAGTTTAACTCTGCTATCGGACCTTACAAGGGAGGACTTCGTTTTCACCCAAGCGTAAATCAGTCTATCCTGAAGTTCCTGGGCTTTGAGCAGATTTTAAAGAACTCCCTGACCGGTCTACCCATCGGTGGCGGTAAGGGTGGTGCGGACTTTGATCCTAAGGGCAAGTCCGATGCGGAAGTTATGCGCTTCTGCCAAAGCTTTATCACAGAGCTGTATAAGTACATCGGAGCCAATGAAGACGTTCCTGCCGGTGATATCGGCGTAGGCGGAAGAGAAGTGGCTTATATGTACGGACAGTACAAGAGAATCACCAACTTGTACGAGGGTGTACTTACCGGAAAGGGAAGAACCTTCGGAGGCTCTCTGGCCCGTCCGGAGGCTACAGGATACGGTCTGGTCTACATTGTGGATGAGATGTTAAAGTCCGTAGGAAAGGAAATCAAAGGAAAGACCATTGTGGTTTCCGGTTCCGGTAATGTAGCTCAGTATGCCATCCAGAAGGCACAGAGCCTTGGGGGTAAGGTAGTAACCTGCTCCGATTCCGGCGGATATGTGTATGATCCGGAAGGCATCAAGCTGGATGTGCTTTTCGATATTAAGCAGGTAAAGAGAGGCAGAATTTCCGAGTATGCCGACCGTGTTGCGGGAGCGACCTACCATGCAGGAGAGCGTCCCTGGGGTGTAAAGTGCGATGTGGCATTACCCTGCGCAACCCAGAACGAGCTAAATGGAGAAGAGGCTAAGACCTTAATCAAGAACGGTTGCTTCTGCGTAGCAGAGGGAGCAAATATGCCTTCCGATGAGCAGGCTGTGGATGTATTCCTGGAGAATCACTTCCTTTACATGCCCGGTAAGGCAGCCAATGCCGGCGGTGTTGCCGTTTCCGCATTGGAGATGAGCCAGAACTCTCAGAGACTTTCCTGGAGTTTTGAAGAGGTGGATGAGAAGCTTAAGGGAATTATGCAAAACATTTTCAAGAGCGTATCCGAGGCGGCAAAGCGCTACGGCCATGAAGGTAACTTTGAGGTTGGAGCCAATGTAGCCGGCTTTGAGAAGGTAGCTGAGGCTATGCTGGCACAGGGCTTGGTATAAGAGAGAAGTAAGGGCGAGAGAACCGATTTAGGGTGAAGGGCTTGGCTATAGAAAAAAACTATAGCCAAGTCCTGTTTTTTTATATTTGCCTAAGGAAACGTTTTTACGCTATACTATATCCACTTCAAAGACTCTCATTAGGGGGAGTCTAAGGAATGACAAGAAAAGCATTTTTGTAAAGGAAAATAAAAAGTAAGGAGAAAAAAGCATGCAAACATCAGTAATCGGTTTCCCAAGAGTGGGAGCATTAAGAGAACTAAAGTTTACAACAGAGAAGTTTTTTAAGGGATTGGTTTCCGAGCAGGAGCTACAGGAGCTTGCAAAGGATATTCGAAAGAAGCAGTGGTTAAAGATGCAGCAGGAGGAAGTGGATTTCATCCCTTCCAATGATTTCTCTTTTTACGATAACTTTTTAGATACAGCAGTGCTTTTTAACATCATTCCGGATCGTTACAGAGAATTGTCCTTAAGTCCCTTGGAGCAGTACTTTGCTATGGCAAGAGGCTATAAGGGAGAGGCCGGAGACGTGAAGGCTTTGGCAATGAAGAAGTGGTTCAATACCAACTACCATTACATGGTGGCGGAAATCTCCGATAAGGATGTGATTTCCCTTGTGGGTGACAAGCCCTTCCAGGAGTATGAGGAGGCAAAGGCTTTAGGGGTCGAGACTAAGCCTGTAGTTATCGGACCATTTACCTTATTAAAGCTGCTTCGTTATACAGAGAAGAAGACCGAGAAGGATTTCCTGGAGCAGGCAGTTTCCGCTTATAAGGCTTATGTGGAGAGATTCGTTTCTCTTGGTGCCAAGTGGATTGCCTTTGATGAGGCTTATCTGGTAAGAGACCTGGAGAAGGAAGACTTGGAGCTCTTTACCGCCTTATATCAGGGAATTCTTTCCGTAAAGGGCAGCACCAAGGTTATATTACAGACATATTTTGGCGATGTAAGAGATGCTTATGAAAGCATTTTGGCACTTCCCTTTGACGGTGTAGGTCTTGATTTCTTAGAGGGTAAGGAGACCAAGGCACTTGTAGCCAAGGGCTTCCCCAAGGATAAGCTTCTTTTCGCCGGTCTGGTAAACGGAAAGAATATCTGGAGAAACCATTACGAGAAGACCATTCAGGAGGTAAAGGATTTAGAGGCTAAGGGCATTTCCGTAGTACTGAGTACTTCTTGCTCCTTACTGCATGTTCCTTACACCTTAGTAGGAGAGAATAAGCTTTCCGAGGAAGTAAAGAGTCATTTCAGCTTTGCTATCGAGAAGCTGGAAGAGCTTTTGGATTTAAAGGAGCTTCTTAGCGGTAAGGCTAAGCCGGAGGTTTTAGAGGCCAATAAGGCGCTCTTTGCAACAGCAAGACCGAACAGTGAAGACAAGTCGGTAAAGGATCGTTGTGCAGCTATTACCGATGCGGACTACACCAGACTTCCTGTATTTGAAGAGAGAGAAAAGCTTCAGAAGGAAGAGTTTAAGCTTCCCCTCTTCCCCACCACAACCATTGGTTCCTTCCCACAGAGTGCGGATGTTCGTGCCAACAGAACTGCCTTTAAGAAGGGGGAGAAGACCAAGGAAGAGTACATTGCATTTAACCAGAAGAAGATTGCAGAGTGGGTAAAGATTCAGGAAGATTTGGATCTGGATGTACTGGTGCACGGTGAGTTTGAAAGAAACGACATGGTGGAGTACTTCGGAGAGCTCTTAAGCGGATTCTTATTCACCGAGAAGGCCTGGGTACAGTCCTATGGAACTCGTTGCGTAAAGCCGCCAATCATCTGGGGTGATGTACGTAGACTTTCCGCTATGACTGTGGAATGGTCCACCTATGCACAGAGCTTAACCAAGCGTCCCATGAAGGGAATGCTGACAGGACCTGTAACCATCTTAAACTGGTCCTTCCCAAGAGAGGATATCAGCATTGCGGAGAGCACAAAGCAGATTGCCTTGGCCATCCGTGATGAGGTATTGGATTTAGAGAAGAATGGCATCAAGATCATTCAGGTAGACGAAGCAGCTTTAAGAGAGAAGTTACCTCTTCGTAAGTCTGACTGGTACAGTGAGTATCTGGATTGGGCGATCCCCGCCTTCCGTTTGGTACACAGCGGATGCCAGGCAGGCACTCAGATTCATACCCATATGTGCTACAGTGAGTTTACCGATATTATTAAAGCGATTGACAACATGGATGCGGACGTTATTTCCTTCGAGGCTTCCCGTTCCGATTTACAGATTTTGGACTCCTTAAGAGAGAACCATTTCCGTACAGAGGTAGGACCCGGAGTTTATGACATTCACTCTCCGAGAGTGCCATCCGTTCAGGAAATTAGAGAAGCATTGGCAAAGATGCTGAAGAAGATTGAAAAAGAGAAACTGTGGGTAAATCCGGACTGCGGATTGAAGACTAGAGCAAGCGAAGAGACCTTGGCAAGTTTAGCAAATCTTGTCCAGGCGGCAAAGGAATTGAGAAATGAGTATTGTTGATTTATTTCAAGAAAAAACAGTGTTTTCCTTCGAGGTGTTTCCACCTCGGAGGAACTCACCGGTTGAAACCATATATGACACCTTGGATGAGCTTCGGGATTTAAGACCGGATTTCATTTCGGTGACATACGGGGCAGGGGGCGGAAAGAATAACCAAAGCACCATCCCTATTGCAGAGCACATTAAGAAGGTCTGCGAAGTGCCCAGCGTGGTTCATTTTCCTTGTATAAATTTAACAAAGCAGGATGTATTAGAAAAGATTGATGAGCTGAAGACTGCCGGAATCAAAAATATCCTGGCTCTCAGAGGGGATATTCCCGAGGGAGAGGAGAATAGAGGAGACTTCCGCTATGCTTCCGACCTGATTGCCTTTTTGAAGGAGCACGGAAACTTCCATATTTCCGCAGCCTGCTATCCGGAGGGACATATCGAGAGCGCGGATAGAGTAGAGGACATTCGTTACTTAAAGAACAAGGTGGATGCGGGAGCGGAGAATCTGATTTCCCAGCTTTTCTTTGAAAATAAGCAGTTCTACATTTTTCAGGAGCGTTGCGCTTTAGCCGGAATTGATGTTCCCATTGAAGCGGGGATTATGCCGGTTATCAACAGCCGTCAGGTTTTAAAGATGGCCAGTCTTTGTGGCGTAAACGTTCCTAAGAAGTTTCAGAGAATCTTAGACAAGTATGCGGATAACCCCATTGCCATGAGAGACGCGGGCATTGCCTATGCGGTGGATCAGATCGTGGATCTGGTGACTCACGGCGTGGATGGTGTGCATCTTTATACCATGAACAACCCTTATATTGCCAGAAAGATTTATAAGGCAACCCATAGTCTTTTTGAGTCTACCCAGAAGGGCAACCCGGGCGGTTCCAGCGCTTCCGCATAGAGAAGATAAGGAAGCTTTGAAAATATCGTTTTTCAAAAAACATTAAAATAGCAGTAAAATGAGCTTTCATGTGGCATAGGATGGAAAAGGGGAAGGTATCATCCCCGCTTTCCGACCTGTACCGCATGGCTTTTTTTATTCTCGTCTGTTTTCAAGAGCATTTAGGGAGAATGCGGGTATTCGGCTTTGATTCGGACATGGGGGATGGTTTTAGACCTTTCCCGGTATGTAGGTTTTAGACCTTCCCCGGTAGCTCTTGCAAGACAGTAGCCTTTGTTGTAAGATATGGAGATGGTTTCAGAGAGGTCAGGAAAGAGGAAGGCTAATGCATAAGTTTCTACGATCCATTGGGTTTTCTGCATTGCAGGAAGACAAGGATGCAGAGTTTTATTTACAAAGGGCAGTACATGAAAAATATCGCAGCAGCTTTGTCTCCTATGGAAATGGACAGGTGGTGGAGCAGTATCAGCTTCCGGTAGCTCCCTCTATGGGCATTACTGTGGTTGGTCACAGAGATGCAGAGGGGATTTTTCACAGGGACTATTATTTCCCTTACATGCGTTCCTACGAAGGGGTGGAAACGGTGGAGGGAAGCATTGAGCGCCACGCGGAAAAGGAAACCTATGCCGGCGTGATGGAGGATTTTACCTCAGGGATTACCCTGATTTATTATCTTTGCAATTCCCTGGAAGCCCATCAGCTGAAACGGATGCAGATTAAGGCGGTGCCCAAGCAGGTCTATCTGACCGGACTTTCCGTGGAAGGAAAGATTCTTCTTCCCATAGAGAAGAAGGCGGAGGATGAGTGGGTAAAGCGACAGCACTTTGTGGAGCAGATGAAGCTTTTCGAGGCGGCAAAGGCAGGAGACCAGGATGCTTTGGAAACCCTGACGGAGACCGATATGAATCTGATGTCCGAGGTGAATCAGAGAATTGAAAAGGAAGACCTGTACAGCCTGGTGGAGTCCACCTTTATGCCTACCGGGGTGGAGTGCGACCAGTATTCCATTTTGGGAGAGATTGTAAATATTCGGGTGAAGAGCAATGTCTATACCCATGAAAATATCCTGGATTTAAAAGTAAGATGTATGGACGCGGTATTTCGTGTTTGCATCAATGAAAAAGATCTTTTGGGAGTCCCCGCCATTGGCCGCCGTTTTAAGGGCAATGTGTGGATGCAGGGAGAAGTGGAGTTTTTGGAGCAAAGCTCTAATTCCTAAGTATGATTGTTTGAAAGATAGATATAGGAAATAGTAAGCGAGACAATAAAAGACCATGAAAGACAGAGAAGATATTCTTGCCCATGTGGAAGATATTTGGCGAAAAACAGAAGAGCGCGGTATAGTGCGAAACAGTCCCTTTTTATCGGAAAGAGAAAGGGGACTTTTTTTAGAGAAAATCAAAAGAGAAAGAGGGGCTAAGTTTCTGCTTCTGGGAGGAGAAGAGGCGGAACGACAGGCCTTTTTCTTTTACCCAAGTTTTATGGAGGAGGAAGAGTGCAGGGAGATTCTCTTGGAAGACAATCCTGTAGTGCTTTTGGAAATTCAGGGAAAGCAGAAAAAATTTTCCGAAGAATTGTCCCATAGAGACGTGCTGGGAGCCATTATGAGTCTTGGGATAGAACGGGAAATGCTGGGAGACATCTTCTTTCGGGATGAGAAAAGCTATGTGTATCTGCTTCGGAAAATGAGGGACTATCTCTTGGAGAATTTGCAGCAGATTCGGCATACCAGTGTAGAAATCAAAGAGTGTGAGGAAGCCTTTGTCCCTAAGCAGGAAAGAATAGAGGAGCAGATCTTTGCCGCCTCCGAACGACTGGACGGTATCGTTTCCGCGGTATTCCACCTTTCCAGAGGAAAGGCACAGGAATACTTTGCCAAAGAACTGGTGTATAAGGACGGTTTGGCGGCGAAGGGCAGCAGCAGTCTAAAGGGGGGAGAAAAGATTTCCGTAAGAGGGCTGGGGAAGTTCCATTACCTTGGCCTTGAGAAAAACACCAAAAAGGGGAGAATGGTTTTACGGATCCTGCGATATGGATAGAGGAACTGTAACCATCGAAGGCGTTCGCTCCAATGCAGTATAGGCATGGAATCAGGCACGCTCCCTCTAAACTTGTCTCTGCGAAGGGAAGGACTGTATTCATGGAAGGTATTCGCTCCAATGCAGTATAGGCATGAAATCGGGCACGCTCTCGCTTACCTCGCCCCTGCGAAGGGAAGGACTGTATTCATTGATGAGGGACGCTCCAATGCAGTATAGGCATGGAATCGGGCACGCTCCCGCTAACTTCGCCTTCGCAGCGGTACTAACTTCAAGCTTCGCTTTAGCTTGCTTTCAGTAAGTACCGGCGGGCTCAGATTGCCCTCTTCCATGCCTATACTGCATAAGTCGCTACAATTCATTGATTGTTACAGTCCTCAACTCCACAGGTTTTCAGCAAGTAACGGGCTCGGATTGCCCTTTTACAGACCTATTATATATCAGTCGCTTCAATTCATTGATTGTTACAGTCCTTCTCTCCGCAGGTTTTCGGCAAGTACTGACAGGATCAGATTGTCCTCTTTCAGGTCCATAGGCTAAGAATTACTCCCCACTATTTGTTTACATTGGAGGGAATGCTCCATTCTTGGTTCTAAAATGCGTAAATCTACGGTGAAACTTATTTTTATATCCCATCTATGAGGGAAGTGCTTTATTTATTAAAGGAAAAGCGCTGGAGCTTAGAGTACAAGGCCTCCGGTAGGCGGAGTTCCATTTGTATTCCCTCCTCCTCGTAGGATAGGGAGAGAATTTTCCCTTCTTTTCGGATGCTGTTTTCCCAAGCCGCTTCGCTGTAGGGAAGCAGGATGGACAGGGGGCGGAGATTGGCGGAGGCTTTCTCGCTTACCGCCTCCATAAGCTCGGAAATTCCAATTCCTTCTTTAACAGAAATGTAGAGCTTTTCTCCCCTTTTCTTGGGAAGCTCCGACAGAGGAAGAACCTTGTCGCATTTGTTCATTACATAGAGCATGGGGATATGGCTTGCTTCCAGTTTTTTTAAGGTTGCTAGGGTGCTGTCCATGTGTTTTTGATAATTGGGGTCGGAATAGTCTACCACCTGTAAAATCAAATCCGCTTCAATGGCCTCTTCCAGAGTGCTGTGGAAGGCATCCAAAAGCTTGGGAGGCAGGTCTCGAATAAAACCTACCGTATCGGCAAAAAGGAATTCCTCTCCCCGTTCCCCCTTCACATGACGAATGGTGGTATCCAGAGTGGCAAAAAGCATATCCTTTTCTTCCACCTTTTCCTTCTGACCTTCCTTACTCCAATCTAAAATGGCATTCATAAGACTGGACTTTCCCGCATTGGTGTAGCCCACCAGAGCAATTCTTGGAATATTGGATTTCTCTCTTTTCTGCCGTTTTACCCGGCGCACCTCTTCCTGCTTCTTGCATTCTCTTCTGAGAAAAGCCATTTCCTCCTGAATCTTTCGCTTGTCCAGCTCAATCTTCTTTTCTCCTGCACCACGGTTGGAAAGACCGGCACCGCCGCTTCCGCCCTGGCGAGAGAGATTTTCCCGAAGTCCAACAAGCCTGGGCAGCATATATTGAAGGGTGGCATACTGCACCTGCATCTTCGCTTCCTTGCTTCTGGCCCGTTCCGCAAAGATTTGTAAAATCACCTGAGTTCTGTCCAAAACCTCCACAGAAAGAGCCTTGGACAGGTTATGGAGCTGGGAGGGGGAGAGGGCATTTTGGAAAATGACCAGATCCGCCTCATGAAAGAGTACGGCGGATCTTACTTCCTCCACTTTTCCGGAGCCGATAAAGGTAGCACTGTCCTCTCTGGCTAAGCTTTGGCTGATGCTGGTGCAGCATTCAATGGACAAGGCCTGACAAAGGCCGAAAAGTTCCTCCATGTCCAGAGCAAAGTCTCTGTTCTCCGGAAATTCCACACCCACCAGAACCGCTTTTTTGTTTTGAATTTGATTACTTTGCATAAAACTCCTTTATCCTTATCCCATATATCATTCAAATATAAAGGGATATAAATCAATGTTATGTATTTGCCCCGTGCTATAGGTCTGGAAGGTGGGGCGTCTGAGCCCGATACTTGCGAAAACCTGCGGAGAGAAGAACTGTATCAATCAATGAATTGAAGCGACAGATGCAGTATAGGCATGAAAGAGGGGCAATCTGAGCCCGCCGGTACTTGCGAAAAACAAGGGTACCGAAGTTTTTCGCTTAGTATCCGCTGCGAAGGCGAAGTTAGCGAGAGCGTGCCCGATTTCATGCCTATACTGCATTGGAGCGAATATCTTCAATGGTTACAGTTCCTCGCTTCGAAGGATACCCCCAATTCCTTGCCATCTTCTTGAAAAACCATGCCAGAGGCAGGAAGGGCAGCAGCAAAAGCAAGAAGAAGCGTAGAATCCGAAAGGCGGTATCCTGAAAAAATTCTTCCGGCATAATGTTTATCATACGGCTTAGGGCCGGATCAAAGCTCCAGTTCCCTTGAGAGAAAAAGAGCAGATGAAACTGCGTAAAGGCTTGGTCAAAGTTTTGGCTGGCGTAGAGGAAGAAGAGCAGTAGAATCACTAAAAAGCCTGCCATACAATAGAGGAAGCCTTTTCCCAGAATGGAAAGAGCCCTTCCGTGTTCTAAAATCACAAGCAGAAAGATGATAGCCAGGAGGGAGAGGAAGAACATCATGCGCAGGGTGAGGCTTAGGGTAAACAAAACCCGTACATCCGCCATGTGAGAGGCTTCATCTTCCTGATAGAAGTTTTGCTCCACACCATTTACCGAAACGGGGATAATGAGATTCTCCCGATCCCCTCGAAGGTAGCGAAGGGTCTCTCCCATAACCTTTTCCAAATCCGATAAGGGGATGGACTCTCCCCGATTCTCCAGCAAAGCCTCTTGAACTTGGTATTTTTGAAATTCCTGTCTATAATAGGAAGGATTTCCGTAGCAGGCCAGCTCAAAGCCTGAGACGAAGAGGATAAAGACCAGAAACAAAGAAAAAAGTAAACAGGCCAAAGGATAGAATATATGTTTTAAATGGGATTTCATGATTTCCTTTCTTTTGTTCTTTGGTGTAAAATGTGTAAGGCTAAAAATCTATTTTCAAAGATTTTCCATATTTTTTTAGTATAACACGAAGCAAGGCAGTAAAGGAGGGAAAAATGGCTAAGGACAATAAAACCAATGTATGCCGTCTTTTGGATAAGGCAAAAATTCCTTATGTGGAGCAGGAATATCCGGTGGATGAGGAGGATTTGTCCGGAGCTCATGTGGCTTCCGTCTTAGGCTTTCCCCCGGAAATTATCTATAAAACCCTGGTCTTAAAGGGGGATAAAACAGGCTACTTTGTGGCAGTGATTCCGGTGCTGGAGGAAGTGGACTTAAAGAAAGCGGCGAAGGTCTCCCAAAACAAGAAGGCGGAAATGATTCCCATGAAGGATTTGCAGCCTTTGACCGGATATATTCGGGGAGGCTGTAGCCCCATCGGCATGAAAAAGCATTTTCCCACCTACTTTCAAAAGCAGGGTGAGGAGCTGGAAAGAATCTATGTTTCCGCCGGTAAGAGAGGCCTGCAAATCGGCCTGTCTCCAAAGGCCTTATGTGCTTTTGTGTCCGGAAGCTTTGAGGATTTGATTCGTGGAGGAGAAGAGTAATATGAAGGTATCGATTTTAAATTTGGTTCCCCTGAGGCAGGGAGAAAGCTATAAAGCGGCAATGGAACGGATGGTGAATCTGGCGAAGAAGGCGGAGGAGCTTGGTTATACCCGTTACTGGATTGCGGAGCACCATAACACCCATTCCGTGGCCAGCAGCGCTACCCAGCTTTTGATCCAGTATGCCTTAAGCAATACGGAAAAAATCAGAATCGGTTCCGGAGGAGTGATGTTGCCGAATCATAGCCCCTATCTGGTGGCGGAGCAATACGGCACCTTGGAAACCCTCTATCCGGGCCGAGTGGACTTGGGGCTTGGCCGTGCTCCGGGAACGGATTTGGAAACCGCCAGAGCCATCCGAAGAGGCGTGGGCAGAGAGTCGGATTTTGAGCGGGAGGTGATGGAGCTTTCGGAGTATTTCCGGGACACGGAGGTGGTGCATGCCTACCCTGCAGCAGGGCTGAACATTCCCCTGTATATCTTAGGTTCCAGTACCGACAGTGCCTATCTGGCGGCAAGACTTGGGCTTCCCTATTCCTTTGCGGCTCACTTCGCCCCAACCATGATGGAGACTGCCATTAGGATTTATCAGGAGAATTTTAAACCCTCCGATGTTCAGGAAAAGCCCTATGTGATTTTGGGAGCAAATGCGATTCTGGCGGATACCAAGGAGGAGGCGGAGTCTTTAGCCACCACCCAGTGGCAGGCATTTTTGAATATCATCACCAACCAGTCCCAGGGCTTACTTCCTCCGGTGCAGTCCATGGAAGAGGTCTGGAAGGACTATGTGGAGGCGGTAAGAGTGCCCCACTTCGGCCCGGTGGCATTTACCGAGGAGCTGATTCATCAGGAAAAGAGAATCGTGGAGCGGATGGGCGCCTTTTCCTTCATCGGTACCAAGGAAGAGGTGCAGGCGAAAATGCGGGAAGTGCAGGAGAGAGTGCATTTTGACGAGCTGATTGTTAACTCCTACATTTATGAAGAGAAGGCTCAGCACTACTCTTACCAGCTCTTAAAGGAGGCTCTGGAGGAGCTTTAAGAGATATTTTAGAAAGATTTTCTTTTCCGGCATTGTTTTCGAAAAGGAAATACAGTAGTCTGATGGGAAAAGATTAAAGAATCCAAGGAGGAAGAAAAGATGGCAAAGGTAAAGTTTTTTTATGTAAATGGTTGTCCTTACTGCGCACAGGCAAGAAAGGCCAGAGAGGAATTGATTTCGGAGAATCCTGCCTACGGAAAGGTGGAGTTCGAGGAGATTGACGAGGGCTTACACCCTGAAATTGCAGAACACTATGATTACTGGGCAACTCCTGCTATGTTTGTGGCAGAGGAGAAGATTTATGAGTCCCATATCGGAGAGAAGTTTGAAGAAGCCAAGGAAAATGTAAAGAAGGTATTGGAGAAGGCTTTAGCAACAGCTTAATACAAAAATTAGCTTTCAAAATCCCGGAAGAAGGAATTTTGGAAGCTATTTTTCTTAGAGGGAAGGAAAGGCTATGGAAGGAATCAGAGAAGGGAATCAAATCAGGGGGAAGCACTTTCGTTTTACGGTGCTGACAGAAAGATTGCTGCGTCTGGAATACAGTGAAAAGGATTGCTTTGTGGATGGGGAGAGCCAGATGGTGGTAAACCGCAGCTTTCCTCCTGCAGAATTCCATTGGGAAGAGGGCAAGCAGGGAGAAGGAATTCTCCGCACTAAATATCTTCGATTGATTTATAAGGGGGGAGCTTTCAGCAGTGAAAATCTTCGTATTTTCGTCAGCGGAGATGCGGGAAACACCTCCGCCCTTTGGCATTATGGGGATAAGATTGAGAGCTTGAAGGGTACGGCCAGAACCCTGGACGGCATAGACGGTGCCCTGCCACTTGGAGAAGGAATCGTTTCCCGGCAACTTTTCTCCGTTTTGGATGACAGTAAAAGCATGCTTTATCATGAGGATAAGTTCTTTGTTCGAGAGGATCCTGAGGCAATCGACCTGTATTTCTTCGCCTATGGCACGGACTATAAGACGGCATTAAAGGACTTCTTCCATCTTAGCGGAGACGTTCCTCTGCTTCCCCGCTATACCTTGGGGAACTGGTGGAGCCGTTACTTTGTCTATTCCGAGGAAAGCTATCTGGAGCTGATGGACCGTTTTCGAGAGGAAAATATTCCCTTCCAGGTGGCGGTAATTGATATGGATTGGCATATCACCAAGGTGCCGGAGAAATACGGTACCGGATGGACCGGCTATAGCTGGAACAGGGAGCTTTTCCCTGACCCTCCCCGTTTCCTAAAGGCTTTGAAGGACAGAGGCATGGCCTGTACCTTAAATGTTCATCCTGCGGACGGCGTCCGGGCTTTTGAGGATTGCTACCCTGCCTTTGCGGAGTTTATGGGTGTGAATCAAAAGGAAGAAGAGCCGGTGCTTTTCGACCTTTTGGATGAGAAGTTTAGAGAAGGATATTTTCGTTTTGTGCATCACCCGATGGAAAAGGACGGGGTGGACTTTTGGTGGATTGACTGGCAGCAGGGAGAGAATTCCGGCATGAAGGGCTTGGACCCTCTTTGGATGCTGAATCATTATCATTATGAGGATAATAAGGGGGAAAATGGAGAGAAGCGCGGCTTGATTCTTTCCCGTTATGCCGGTCCCGGCTCCCATCGTTATCCCATCGGCTTCTCCGGAGATACGGTGATTTCCTGGGAAAGCCTGGATTTTCAGCCCTATTTTACCGCCACAGCCAGCAATATCGGCTACGGCTGGTGGAGTCATGACATCGGGGGACATATGTGGGGAGTGCGGGATGATTCCCTCTTTACCCGTTGGGTACAGCTTGGGGTCTTTTCTCCCATTATGCGCTTGCACAGTACCAACAATGCCTTTAACGGAAAGGAGCCCTGGAAGTACAGTCGGGATGCGGAGGCTGTTTCCAAGAATTTCCTTCGTTTGAGAAAGGCGCTTGTGCCTTATCTTTACACCATGAACTATCTTGCTCATGTGGAAAGACGTCCTTTGATTTTGCCACTGTACTACGAGGAGAAGCCCTGGGACGGATTGTACGATTACAAAAATGAGTATTACTTCGGAACAGAGCTGCTTTGTGCCCCCATTACGGAAAAGGAGGATCCTGTCAGTGGCTTAGGAAAAGTGAAGGCATGGCTTCCGGAGGGACGCTGGGTAGATTTCTTTACCGGAGAAAAGCTTACGGGAGGAAGAGAACTGGAGCTGTACCGCAGCCTGGAAAGCATTCCGGTTCTTGCTAAAGAGGGTACTATTCTTCCTCTGGACGGTAGAGAAGAGGGCAATGCAGTGGATGCGCCGGAGCTTATGGAGCTTCATATCTTCTCCGGGGCAGACGGAAGCTTCTGTCTGGCAGAGGACGAGCATGAATATGCCGACTTCCGTAAAGAAGATTGGGCCTTTACCAGATTTTCCCTTCGACATGAAAGTAAGGGTGAATCCGTGGAGGAGGTACTTCACATTTCCGCAGTGGAAGGAAATGAAAATGCCCTTCCCAAAGAGCGTCTCTTCCTTCTGCACCTAAGAGGGGTTTCCTCTTTAGAAGGCTTAAGCCTGACCTACGGCGATACGGAGCTTCCGGTAGAAGTAGGGGATTATCTGGAAGAGGAGGACGCTTTGCTCCTTTCCCTTCCTGCCTGGGATGGAAAGGAAGGCATTTGTCTTCGCTATCGCTATGACCGGGAAAAGAGAGAGGCGCAGGAGAATAAGCTCTTACAGGACAGAACTTTTACACTTTTACAGAATGCCCAGATTTCCTATGACGAAAAGACAAGGATTTATGCTTGCCTGGAGGAATTGGGAAAGAAGAGCAGGGCGGAGATTTTGGGAGCAGTACACTCCCGTTGTACCTCGGAATCCCTACGAGGAGCCCTTGTGGAATTGCTTTCCGCAAGCGGAGTGTAAGATTTAGGGGCTGTAAAATAGTTTTCTAAGCAATATAGGTCTGAAACGGGATACGCTCTCGCTAGTTTAATCCTGTGTATTGAAGGACTGTATTTATCATAAAGATGCGCTCAAATGCAGTATGGGTCTATAATCAGGGCACGCTCTCGCTAACCTTGCCTTCGTAGCAGTACTAACTTCAAGCTTCGCTTTAGCTCGCTTTCAGTAAGTACTGACGGGCTCAGATTGCCCCTATTATAGACCCATACTGCATTATTCGCTTCACTTATTGATTTTTCAGTTCTTCACTTCGCAGGATTTCGCAAGTACCAGGCTCAGACTACCCCATATTCAGACCTATATTGCCGAAAATCTATTATTTGCAGCTCCTTTTTTCTTGCTCAAAAATGCTGTCAACCCATAGACAAGGAAAAGCAAGGTCAAAGAGAATGGATTGTTTGAAATATACAAAAATAACGAAGTATTTTGTGCAGAAGCACAAAATGGAGAGTCTTGTAAAAAAGCTCCAAATTTATAGAAAAATGTTATAAATGGAAAGCGGAAGAAAAAACGGACTGTCCACAGGAAGCTCAGGAGATGAAAGAAATAATGGCGGAAAATCGACATTTTCGAGAAAAATCAAGAAAAAAACAGGAGAAAAAAGCCGGTTTATTATTGGGAAATCTCCAGGACAAATCTTGCTTTTCTATAAGAGAAACCGTATAATATGGAGAATAACAATTTTTTGTCAATCTAAAAAATATTTAGATTCAATAAACAAGAGCCTTATTGATTGTTTTGATTTTTCACCAGTATTGCTCGCATGCCTGGGGTATTTTGCGATAGAGATGAAAAAGCCGGAAAGGAGTTTCCCATGAGAGAACTCAAAACCACAGAGGCAGTGGGGACAACCCTCTGCCAGGATATTACCCAGATTATTAAGGGAGAGAAGAAGGGCCCTGTTTTCCGAAAGGGTCATGTGATTCGGGAGGAGGATGTTCCCGTGCTTCTTTCTGTTGGCAAGGACCACATTTACATCTGGGAAGAGGGGGAGGATACTCTCCATGAAAATGATGCGGCAGCCATGCTCTATGAAATGGGGCGGAGCGAAAATATGCACCCCTCCGAGGTGAAGGAAGGAAAAATCGAGTTTATCGCTGATTGCGACGGTATGCTGAAGATTCAATCGGAGAAGCTTTTTGCCCTGAATTCCTTCGGGCAAATGATGATGGCCACCAAGAAGAATCACAGCTTTATCAAAAAGGGAGAGGCCTTTGCAGGCACCAGAATTATCCCCCTTACCATAGAGCGGGAGAAGATGGAGGAAGTAAAGAAGATTGCGCCGGAGGGGGGCATTTTACAGCTTCTTCCCTTTGAAAAGAAGAAGGTGGGATTAATCAGTACCGGAAATGAAGTCTTTTACAAAAGAATCCAGGATAGCTTTACTCCGGTGGTACGGGAAAAGCTTTCTCCCTATCCGGTGGAAATTATCGGTCATGTGACCTGCCCGGATGATGTGGAGCAGGAGAAAGGGGCCATACAGGACTTCCTAAGACAGGGAGCGGACTTGGTCATCTGCATGGGGGGAATGTCCGTAGATCCGGATGACCGTACTCCATTGGCGATTCGCCTGTCCACGGAAGAGGTGGTAAGCTACGGAGCACCGGTACTGCCCGGTTCCATGTTTATGCTGGC
>NZ_CAUVME010000033.1:0-25196 GCF_963553175.1 Oribacterium sinus
TTTATATTAAGGAATTATGAAAGCACTTTTTTTGTGAAGAAAGCTTTGTTATACTTTTCAGGCAGAGCACTTACAAAAAATAGGGAGAAGACTATGGCAGACAGAAAAAGAAGAACTGCACCCAGTAGAGAATTTATCAGAGAAAGAGAAGAAAGCAGCAGAAATAGACGTCCCTCTCGAAATCGTTATCAGGAGGAGTATGATTCTGATGAGGAATATGATGACTACGATGACGAGTATGAAGATGATTATGATGAGGACTATGACGACTATGATGAGGACTATGAAGATGAGAACTTCGAGGAAGAGCCTCAAAGTCTGAAAAGAAGAAAGTCCCAAAGGCAGGGCGCAAATATCGCTACAGTCACCGGTCGCTCCGATAGAAGAAGAAATCCATCCGGAGCAGAGAATCGAAAGGCCGTAAGCGGCGGGAACAGCGGAAGAAGCAATAGAAATACGGCTTCGGAAAGGTCGGTGCAAGACAGAGGGAAAAGAAAGAAAAAGAAGTCTATTTTTCAGAAGTTGGGCATTCTTTTACTGCTTGTATTTTTCGGTCTTCTCCTTTGGCGTTTTATATCTCCGTATTTTGGCCCTAAATATTGGACGGTGGCAGTTTTCGGCTTGGATTCCAGAGACGGCAACAAGGAGGCCGGTGCACTTTCCGATGTAATTATGCTGGCTTCTGTTAATAAGCGAACCGGAGAAGTAAAATTGAGCTCCATTTTCAGAGATAGCTATATGCAGATCGATGAAGAAGGAACTTATCATAAGATAAATGAAGCATATTTTAAGGGGGGACACAAGCAGGCTGTTGAAGCTTTAGAGAGAAATCTGGACATTAAGATTGACGACTATGTCAGCTTTAACTGGGCTGCGGTGGCGAAGGGAATCTCCGCTCTTGGAGGCGTGGATCTGGAGCTTTCCGATGCGGAGTTTTTCTACATCAATGCATTTATCACGGAAACGGTACAGTCCACCGGAATTCCTTCCGTGCATCTGGAGCATGCGGGGATGAATCATTTGGACGGAATTCAGGCGGTGGCCTACGGTAGACTCCGTCTAATGGACACGGATTTTAACCGTACTGCAAGACAGAGGAAGGTTCTTGGCCTTGCCTTTGATAAGGCAAAAAAGGCAGGTCCTGTAAAGCTAATGCAGGTGGCATCCATGGTTTTACCGGAGCTTTCCACCAGTCTGGATATGGGAGATATCACCACATTGGTTACCCAGGTGGATCGTTATCATATCGGAGAAAGCAGAGGCTTCCCCTTTGCCAGAACCACCATGAAGATTAAGAAAATGGATGTGGTAATTCCGGCAACGCTGGCCAGCAATGTAACGGAATTACACAGCTATCTTTACGGCGTGGAGAACTATAGTCCCAGTGCCAAGGTACAGGAAATCAGTGCCCATATCGCCAAGGTTTCCGGAGTTGGCTCTCCCATGGAAGATGCTGAGGAAGCAGGTACAGGCGGAGGAACTGTGAGAAAGAAGGAAGCCGGAAAAGCCAAGGCCGCTGAAAATGCGGAGAAGGGTAAGAAAAAGAAAAAAGAGGAGCAGACAGAGGCTACAAAGAAACAGGAAACTAAGACGGAAACGGAAGAAGAGAGCACTGTAAAAAATAAAAAAGAAACAAAGGAAGAGAAAAAATCCACAGAAGAAGAGACGAAGGAAACAAAAGAAAAGAAGGAAACGGAGGAAACTGTGGAAGTAGGACCCGGGGCGGCCCTAGGAGAAAAATCTTTAGAGACGGAAGAAAATAATACACCGGGAACTTAAAAGCCGGCAAATAAAGAAAAAAACATCCTCTGAGTCGGATATTTGACATGGAGGATGTTTTTATTCATAACGAGTATTGCTCGCAAAGCGTGCGATATCTCGTTTTTCAGGAGTATCCCTCTCAAAGCGTACGATATCTCGTTTTTCAGGAGTATCCCTCTCAAAGCGTACGATATCTCAGTGCTGAAGGCAAATTCCTCGTGGACTATGGAATACTATGATACAGCATTGAATAGTAATCGTCGCAGGATTATTTGCTTAAAAAGTCTACCCTAAAGTATGAAAATATTTTTGGATATCCTTATCCTTGCCGATAATAAAAAGGCTTTCTCCTTCTCGGAATTGGTAGTCCGGTCCCAAAGTAACATTGACTTCATCATTATATTTGACAGCAATAATATTGACTTTGAATTTATTTCGAACTCCAATTTCTCCAATAGATTTACCAATCCAATCCTCAGGTAAGGCGATTTCAAAAACGGCAAAATCTTTGCTGACTTGAATGTAATCCAAAACATTCTCAGAACTGCACTGCACAGCGGTAAGGCTTCCGACTAATTTTTCCGGATAAACTACCACATCGGCTCCGTTTCTAAGTAAGAATTTTTCTTGTAAATCTCTGGCAGCCCTGGAAACTACTCTTTTTGCACCCAGTTCCTTTAAATGGGAGGTGACTTCCAAAGAAGCTAAAAAGTCGGTTCCGATGGCTACAATACAGACGTCAAAATTGGAGATACCCAGAGATTTTAAGAATTCCTGATTTCCTGCGTCTCCAATTTCCGCATTGGTAACGTAGGGGAGAGCTGCTTTTACTCTTTCCTCACTGCTGTCTACTCCGAGAACCTGCGTATGCATTTCATTTAGCTTTTTTGCGACATGTAAACCGAAACGACCTAGACCGATAATTAAAATTTGTTTCATACTTTCTCCTTTATCCGACAATTACATTTTCTTCAACAAGTCTTCCCTTGTTTTGGTTAGCATTAGGAAAGACGGCATAAATCAAACAAAGTCCGCCAACTCTTCCGGTGTACATTAGAAAAATGAGAACCATATGAGAAATGGGACTAAGATTTGGGGTGATTCCCAGTGTAAGCCCCACAGTGGCAATAGCACTGGCAGCTTCAAAGCTGGTGGCCAGTAGCGGTAATTTATCATGGAGACTGATAAACATTCCGGAGAGAATACATAAACTAATATACATGAAAGCGATTGTCGTAGCATTTCGAATGATTTCTCTGGAAATAGTCCTTCCAAAGGCTTCTGTACGGGAATTGTTTCTAAAAATAGCAATGGAGGTTAAAAGTAAAACAGTCATTGTGGTGACTTTCATACCGCCTCCCGTACTTCCCGGCGCAGCCCCTACCAGCATTAGCAAGGTTTGCAAAAAGATTCCGCTATCGGAAAATTTTGAAAAATCCACGGTATTAAAGCCTGCGGTACGTGGAGTGACTGCTGTAAATAATGAAGCAAAAACCCGATTTTTTATGGGCAGCCCTCGGAACTCAACAAAAAAGTAAAATATTGCAGGAAGAAGAATAATAAATACCGTGGTAGAGAGAATGATTTTGCTTTGTAGACGAAAGCGATGAAAATTCCATTTATTTTTTGCAATATCCTGCCAAGTCATAAAGCCTAAGCCTCCAAGAAGAATCAGGCTCATAATGCTGATGTTCACCACAGGGTTTCCTACGTATTCCGTGAGAGAAGAAAAGGGTTCTTTAACGCCCATCAAATCGAAACCGGCATTACAAAAAGCGGATACGGAGTGGAAAACACTATACCAAAGTCCTCTCCGAAGTCCGAACTCGGGAATAAATTGTGTCGCAAGAAGGATAGCAAAGAATAACTCTATAATTCCGGTCCATTTCAGAAGAAAAACCAACATTTTCATGATTCCGCCCTGAGAATTTACAGAAATGGAATTAGCCAGAGTGTTTCTTTGAGAATATCCGATTTTTTTTCCGAAGAAAAGGATGACGGAGGTTACCACTACCACCACACCAAGCCCACCAATTTGAATCAAGAAAAGAATGACTGCTTGCCCGAAGAAAGACCAGTGCGTGGCGGTATCGTATACAATTAAACCGGTAACACAGGAAGCGGAGGTGGAAGTGAAGAGTGCATTTAGAAAGGGGGTATAAACGCCATCATTACTGGAGATCGGCAACATCAGAAGAATTGCTCCCAATAGAATCAACACGGCAAAACCCAGGATGATTTTCTGAAAATAATTTAAACGAAAGAGTTTCATTTTCGTACTACTCCTTAAATTCATTAATACAACTTGTTTGATTATAGGCACATAAAGAAAAAATAGATAGTCAAAATATTAGATTTTAGAGAAATCGTAAATGCTATGAAACACATTTGAGTTTTGAATACAAAATTTTTGTTTTATGAAGAAAATCTAGTAAGAATAAAAAAATCTAGTAAGAATAAAAAAATCTCTTGACAAGAAAATAAAAACTCTGTATGATAATCGAGTCGCTGATTTTTATTCATTTTTTAAGAAAACAGCAGATTTTAGGGCTATCGCCAAACGGTAAGGCAACGGACTCTGACTCCGTCATTTCAAGGTTCGAATCCTTGTAGCCCTGCGAAAAGCATCACGAATCGTGGTGCTTTTTTTCTTGTTCTTCTATAAAATCAATTTAATACAAAATATCTAATAAATTTACAATATACTACTATTAATTTATTAAAAAAGACAAAATTAAGGCTTTGTGCTATAGTGAAACCATGAACGAAATATGGAAGAAAACGCAGGGACCGAAAATATGTGCTTAGAATAAAAGCTATTTCTATCTATTCTATTATCTCCATAAGTTTAAGATCTCATTTTTACAATCCAAAATCATATTAAAGTCTAGGAGATTCATGCCAGGGAGGGCGCTACAGCATTTGCTGAGAAAGGAGCGGGATATGCCTTCCCCAATGAAAAAACCTTCATTTAACGTTTCCAAAAACATGAAAAGAAACTGTATTGTTCTTGCCTGTATAGGAGCTCTTTTCCTGATTGGCATGACAGCTTTTGGTGCTTACAATAACCGGCCGGTGAAGATTCCGCTGGATAAGTTCTATCAGGTGGAATTTACCGGTGAAGATGGTCTGGGAGAGGGAAAGCTTATCTTTCAGAAAGAAGATTTTGAAAAAAATTATCTTGGAAAAATCAAGAGAAAAGGAAGATACAGCAAGAGAAGTAGAGGAATCTTCGGGATGATGACCAATCTTTTTCTGAAAGAGGCGGAAAAAGAGATTATATTGAGTGAAGTGGAGTATGCGGTAATGCAGCTTCCGGAGCTTTCCGAGGAGAGTCAATTGGAAAATGGAGATCATGTTTCCTTAAGCTGTAAAGAGGATTTATCCTGGATTGAGAAAAGCTATAACGTGAAGCTGCTTTGGGAGGATAAGGATCTGGTAGTAAAGGGGCTTTATGAGAGAACAGACGTGAATCCCTTTGATTTTCTGGATGTTCAATTTACCGGAAATTCCCCGCAGATGAGAGTAGAGCTGGCTTTAAAGAATGCTCCCTCCTGGATGGAACTTGGAGATGTGAATGTCAGCAAAAGAGAGGGGCTTGCCTCCGGAGACAAAATCCAAGTTACTTTTTATCAGGAATTAACGAGAAAAGCAGAGAAAGAGCATATCTATTTTTTGGAAACAGAGAAGGAATATGAAGTCCCCAAGGCCAATGCTTATTGGACCAGTGGAAAGGATATTCCCGGAGACACTTTAAGACTGCTACAGGAAGCATTTATGGATTCTCTTCATAGGGAGATGACCGGAGGAACAGAAGGGGAGTATGTTGATCTTTCCGGTATATCCGTACAGTATTTGGGAAATTATTTTCTCAGTCGGAAAGAAGATGCCCCGGTGCTCGGTCACAACAGACTATTCCTGCTTTTTGAAGTTCATGTGCCTTTAAAATTAAAGGATGGAAGCGTACAAAATATTCAGTATTGTAATGGAATAGAATATCAGGACTTACTCATGGATCAGGATGGAAAGGCACTGGTAAAGCCGGAGGATGGCATTGGAATGGGGGCTGTTCATCCCATAGCCTTTCCCCTGGGAGAGGATGATTCTCTGTATTTGTACGGATATAAAGATTATGCCGAGTTTTATAAGCAAGAAATCTTCCCTCTCCTTACAGACTTTAGGGGAGAAGACAACAGCTTAAAGGCACCTGAGGCTGTTTCCGGGATTTCCCCTCAGCTATCTTTTCAGGCATCTAGGGAGGGCTCAACAGAAGTATCCGCAGATAGCGCCAACCCTACAATGGAGACTTCCGCTGAGACATCTGCTAAGTCGGAGTCAAAAGTGGCTTCAGAAGCTTCTGTCGAGAGCTCCTCTTAAGACATTCTGTATGGTAACTATGGTGAAAACCTAGGGATATAGAAGACATTGAAGGGAGGAGCACCTATGACATAAAAGAAGAAATAAAAGAAAAACTATTTTTGTAACCTGACAAAATAAATCGAATAATTCTATCTAAAAAGAGTCGAAAAATCAGAAAGAATAGCTTCATTTCTCTTTCCGCTTTTTCGGCTCTTTTCTTTAGAAAGAAAATGATGGAACTGTAAAAATGTACCGCCCCCCAAATTCAGACCTATATTGCTCAGAAAATTCTTTTTGATTTTTTACAGCCCCATCATATATTATAGCTTACATTTACTTAAAGCCGCTTCATCTGCAAGAACAGTAACATGGGGATGGAATTGCAGAATGGAAGCGGGAACAGAGGGAGTAACCGGGCCTTCCAAGACTCTCTGTAAAATATCCGCCTTATCCTTTCCGGATACCATTAAGAGGATTTTTTTGGCTTTCATAATGGTACCGATTCCCATGGTATAGGCTTCTCTGGGAACTTCTTCTTTAGACGAGAAGAAGCGCTGATTGGCTTCGATGGTTTCTTCGGCAAGCTGTACACAGTGGGTTTCCCTTGGGAAAGAATCACTTGGTTCATTAAATCCGATATGCCCATCATGTCCAAGCCCCAGAATCTGTAAATGGATTCCTCCTAATTTACGAATCAGAGCTTCATACTCAAGGCAAGCCTTATTCGCGTCTTCCAGAAGACCGTTGGGAACGGCAGTGTTTTCCATAGGAATATTTACGTGCTGAAACAGCTCTTGATTCATAAAATAGCGGTAGCTGTGGCTGTCCTCCGGAGCAAGACCTCTGTATTCATCCAGGTTCACGGTACGTACTGCAGAAAAATCCAGACGTCCCTCCTGATATAATTCTCTTAAAACCTGATAGGCACCGATGGGGGTGGAGCCTGTGGCTAAGCCCAAAACCGGGTGCTCTCTTTGGGTGATTTCCGCCGCAATCAGCATGGCGGCTTTTTTGCTGAGAACCGAGTAATCCTTTACCTTTTCAATCCGAAACATGGGAGTCCCTCCTTGCAATCTGCGTTTTTTTCATAGTAGCAAAAAGAAATGGGGTATACAATAGAAAATCCTAAGCAGAATCTAGGAAAAACTACGGTGGGTATTACAATGGAAAAAATTATGCTATACTAGGCAAATAGTTATGTAAAGGAGGATAGAATGAGAGTACAAAAGGGATATCAAAAGAATTTTTGCCAACGTTTTTTGTCGGGAATGGCATTTCTTTTTCTGTTCTTTCTCATGGGAACAGGAATTTCCCATGCAGAGGGAAGATGGGAGCAGGAAGGACAGAGTTGGTACTATTATTCTTCGGACAATAAAGAAAGCTATACCGGCTGGGTACAGTCTTCCACGGATGGACGTTGGTATTTTTGCTTAAACAGTAAAATGCAGACCGGCTGGGTCAGCTGGAACGGGAAATGGTATTTTCTGAACAGTGACGGAGCTATGGCGGAAAAGCAGTACGTGGGCAATTTTTATCTGGGAGAAGATGGAGCGGCTCTCATTTCCGCAGAAACACCGGATCAGAGAAAGACTTCGGAAAACGGATCTCTTCTAAGGAAGGGAAAGCCCATGCAGGAGTTAAATGAGAAAACTGCGAAATACATCTCCGTTTTGATGGAGCATCCGGACGCCAAGGTTTTCTTTGACAGCCCCAACCAGTTAAGTCTGGAAGAAGGGAACGGTTATCCCTTTGTGATTTTCAAGAAAATGAGTTTATACGATAGAAAGTCGGGAGAACTTCTATATGCCGGGGATGCGGCCTTTCATAAAAATGCCGTGATTGAATATAACAGCGGAAGTGGAAAGAAGATGATTTCCGTTATGGATCTTATGATGATTCGGGGTGTTGCGGGAGAAAGAGTGTTTATTGATCCGGCAGGCTATATTACCTATGTGTCAGGAGGCGTGGAATGACCTTACAACAGCTTCGTCAGGTTATTGCGGTAGCCGACTACGGCTCCATGAATGAGGCGGCGAAGCAGCTGTACCTAACCCAGCCCAGCTTAAGTGCTACCATCAAGGCGGTGGAAAGAGAAATCGGGATAGAAATCTTTACCAGATCCAACCGGGGAATTATCGCCACGCCTGAAGGAGAGGAATTTCTGGGCTATGCCAGACAGGTTTCGGAACAGTACCAGTTAATGGAAGATAAATATCTTTCCGGAGGACCTCAGAAAAAGAAATTCAGTGTTTCCATGCAGCACTATACCTTTGCAGTGGAGGCCTTTATTCGACTGCTTCGACAGTATGAGGAAAACAATGTCTATGAGTTTTCCGTTTTTGAAGGCAGAACCATTGATGTTATTGAAAATGTCCGTAAGCAAATCAGTGAACTGGGCATTATCTATGAAAATGACTTCAATGAAAATGTCATCGGAAAGATTTTACGAGAGGGAGACTTGGAATTTGTACCCCTCTTTTCTTGCAAAATATATGTTTTCATGGCGAAATCCAATCCTTTGGCAAAGAAAAAGCTCATTTCCATGGAGGATTTGATGGATTATCCCTGTTGCACTTTTGATCAGGGGGAGAGAAATTCCTTCTACTTTGCGGAAGAAGTTTTAAGTACCTATGATTACAAGAAGTTCATTAAGGTCAATGATCGAGCTACGATTTTAAATCTTATGGTGGGCTTAAATGGATATACGCTCTGTTCCGGTATTATTTGTCAGGAATTAAACGGACCGGAGTATATTGCGATTCCTTTGGATACAGAAGAAACCATGCGAATCGGCTATATAAAAAATAAGAAGATGCATCTTTCCGAGCTTGGCAAAAAATATGTGGAAGAGCTGCAGAAATATAAGGTACAAGAAGAAACAGACAGTATTTAGAGGGAGAAGCCTTCTCCCGGAAAGGAACGGCAATGTTTGATTGGCTAATGCCCTTTTTTTATATTCTGAGCGCTACGGAAGTGGCGGAAGCTCCTTCCGGCTTTTCCATAGAACAAGTCCTTCAGCCCCCACTGCTGTATGCCTGTATCGGAGGGCTGATTCTTTTCCTTTTTCTTCTATTTCTCCTTCTGCGTTTCTTGAGAAAAAGAAGGCATAAAAAGGCACTGGAATATCATATTGATGAGAAAGACAAATACCATGTTCGCTTGGAAGCGAAGAATCTTTCCGCTCTGCTTCCGCCCCTTTTGGAAGGCTTAGGGGGAAAAGAAAACATTCAGTCTTTGCGAAGTGAGAATAGAAGGCTGAAGGTAGGCATTAAAGACTATGATTTGGTGAAGGAATCCTGCATTCGGGAGGCGGGATTTCCCGGATTAATCCGTCCCAGAAAAGATGAAGTGCAGATTATCGTGGGAGAGGATGCGGAGGAGCTTAAGAATCGTCTGGGACAGGAACTTTCTCTTTCTTAAAAGGATCTTCGGAAGGAAAAGCTGAATAGCTTTAAAAAGGAAAACGGAATAGCTTCGAAAGTAAAAATGGAATAGCTTCGAAAGTGAAAAGCGAATAGAATTGAAAGGGAATGTAGAATAGAATCGAAAGGGGGAAAAGTGAAAAAAAGCTACGAGTTGGATATGACCACGGGGGCAATTCTTCCTAAAATGCTTCAATTTTGTTTTCCTCTGATGTTTACGGGGATTTTACAGCTGCTTTTCAATGCGGCGGATGTCTTTGTTGTGGGAAAATATGTGGGAGCTGTGGCAATGGCGGCTGTAGGCACTTCGGGGCCGATTATAAACCTGCTGGTTAACCTTTTTTTAGGTCTGTCGGTGGGGGTAAACGTTGCTGTTGCCCGGTATATCGGAGCCAATCGGAGAAAGGATGTGGAGGAACTGTTGGCTACAGCCTACACTACGGCTTTGCTTTCGGGATTTTTGCTTCTGCTAATTGGAAATTTACTTATTTCCGCGATTATCCGGGGGATGAATACCCCGGAGGAAGTGGCGCCTCAGGCAGAGACTTACCTTCGCTACTTTTCCTTAGGCATTCCCTTTATGGTACTGTATGATTTTTTGGCAGCGGTATTTCGAGCAGTGGGAGACACAAGACGTCCCCTCTATGTACAGATCCTGGCAGGCCTTTTGAATCTGGCTCTCAATTTAAACTTTGTGATTCAGTGGAAGATGGGAGTTGCAGGAGTAGCTATTGCCACCAGCATTTCTCAGCTCTTTTCGGCTGTGGTTTTAGTGATTTTACTGGCAAGAGAAAAGGAAGCTTTGCACCTTCATCCCCTCCGCTTTCGTATCCATAGAGACAAATTAAAAAAGATAGTCTCCATAGGACTTCCGGCAGGGATACAGGGAACCTTATTTTCCATTTCCAATGTAATGATTCAATCCGCCATCAATACCTTCGGCTCTCAGGCTATGGCGGCAGCCACCATATCCGCCAATTTAGAAGGATTTGTCTATATTTCCATGAACTCCATATCCCAGGGGCAGATGTCCTTTGTCAGCCAAAATCTTGGGGCGAAGAAATACAGTAGATTAAACGGTATTTTGAAAAGCAGCTTAACCCTGCTATTCAGCATTGCCCTTCTGACCGGCATAATTGTTTTCTTCTTTGGAAGAAACCTGGCGGGGATTTTTACGAAGGATGGAGAGGTTTTGCAATACGCCAAGGAAAGATTGGAGATTATCGTCTATCCGTATATGATTTTTGGCATGATGGATACCTTGGTGGGAGCGCTACGGGGTTTTGGCTGCAGTATTCAACCGATGTTTATCAGCTTGGTGGGAATTTGTTTGAGTCGTGTGTTTTATGTCATGGTACTTTTTCCTATGGAATTCTTCCATGGCTTACGGCCCTTATACATCAGTTATCCCGTGAGCTGGATGATTACTGCCTTTTCCCTGTGGATTATGTATTTCTATATCAGAAAACAGTATCCCAGGGTCGACTATCGTTAGGAGAAAGAAGATGGAAAGAAACTTTACGTTACTGACAGACTTTTATGAGCTCACCATGATGCAGGGCTATTTAAAAAGTGGAAAGCATCAGGAAAGAGTAATTTTCGATATGTTTTATCGAAAGAATCCCTGTGGAAACGGCTTTGCCATTTGCTGCGGTTTGGAGCAGGTGGTTGAATATATCCGCAATCTGAATTTTAGTGAAGAAGATATTGATTATCTTCGAAGTTTGGGAACCTTTGATGAAGATTTTATTGAATATCTTCGAGGTTTTCACTTTACCGGAGATATATATGCCATTCCGGAAGGAACAGTAGTCTTTCCTAAGGAACCCTTAATCAAGGTAATTGCTCCGGTGATTGAGGCTCAGTTGGTGGAAACTGCCATTTTAAATCTGGTCAATCACCAGTCTCTCATTGCCACAAAGGCTTACAGAGTGGTGCATGCGGCTCAGGGAGACGGGGTAATGGAGTTCGGTTTACGAAGGGCTCAGGGACCGGATGCGGGAATATACGGTGCCAGAGCCGCGGTCATTGCAGGATGCATCGGTACTTCCAACGTTTATGCGGGACAGAAATTCCGTGTGCCTGTGTTGGGAACCCATGCTCACTCCTGGATTATGTCCTTCCCGACAGAATTAGAGGCATTTAAGGCTTACGCCAGACTCTATCCCAATAATTGTATTTTATTGGTAGATACCTATGATACCTTAAAGAGCGGTGTAAAGAATGCCATTCTTTGCTATGATGCCATGAAGGAAGAAGGGATTACCCTGAAGCGCTTCGGTATTCGTTTAGATTCCGGAGACTTGGCTTACCTTTCCAAGAAGGCCAGGAAAATGTTGGATGAGGCGGGCTATCCTGATGCAATAATTTCCGCTTCCAATGATTTGGACGAGAATCTGATTGCTTCCTTAAAGGCGCAGGGAGCCTGCATCACCAGCTGGGGTGTGGGAACCAATCTGATTACCTCGGAAAGTCAGCCCAGCTTTGGTGGAGTATATAAGCTTGCGGCTACATATTCGGATGAGGGACAATGGGTTCCTAAGATTAAATTGTCGGAGAACTCCGAAAAGATTACCAATCCGGGAAATAAGCAGATTTACCGTATTATCGAAAAAGACAGTGGAAAGGTTTTTGCAGATTATATTGCCCTGGAGGATGAGACATTTTCCGAAAAAGAGGATTTGGTCTTATTCGATCCCATTGATACCTGGAAGAAAAGTACCTTAAAGGGCGGAAGCTATGAGATGAGACCGCTCCTTGTACCTATTTTCTTAGGCGGAAAGTTGGTGTATAATTGCCCTTCTGTAGAGGAAATCAAAGCCCACTGCAAGAAGGAACAGGAAAGCCTTTGGGAGGAGTGCAGACGTTTAACCAATCCCCATGCCGTACACGTGGATTTATCCGATAAATTGTATGAGATGAAGAAGCAATTGCTGACGCAGTACAGCAGAGGAGAATAGGGACAATTTCTTGCTTTATTTTTCCCCAATCATTATAATAAGGCGACTAAAGGAATAAGAAGGAGAACTACATGTTTAAAAAAGTAGATAGCAATATGCAATTCGTGGAAAGGGAGAGAGAGGTCGAAGAGTTCTGGAAAAAAGAACAAATCTTCGAAAAGTCCATCCTGGAGCAGAAGGAGAATGCCTCCTATGTTTTCTATGACGGTCCTCCTACGGCCAACGGAAAACCGCATATTGGTCATGTGGAAACCAGAGCCTTTAAGGATATGATTCCAAGATTTCATGCCATGAAGGGGAAGATGGTGCCCAGAAAGGCAGGATGGGACACCCACGGCCTTCCTGTAGAGCTGGAAATTGAAAAAGAAATCGGTATCAACGGAAAAGAACAGATTGAATCCTACGGGGTAGCCCCCTTTATTGATTTATGTAAGAAGAATGTCTGGAAGTACAAGGGAATGTGGGAGGACTTCTCTTACAAGGTTGGCTTCTGGGCGGATATGGATAATCCTTATGTGACCTACCATGATGATTTTATTGAGTCCGAGTGGTGGGCCTTAAAGGAAATTTGGAAGAAGAAGCTCTTGTACAAGGGCTTTAAGGTTGTGCCCTACTGTCCCCGTTGCGGAACTCCCCTTTCCTCCCATGAGGTAGCACAAGGTTACAAGGAAGTGAAGGAGCGTTCTGCGGTTGTTCGCTTTAAAATCAAGGGAGAAGAGGGATATTTCCTGGCTTGGACCACAACTCCCTGGACCCTACCCTCCAATGTGGCACTTTGTGTACACCCTGATTTGGAATATGCCAAGGTAAAGGCTGCAGACGGTAATCTTTATATCCTGGCTGTGGCAAGACTGGATGCGGTATTGTCCGGTTTGGCGAAGGAGGGAGAAGAAGCTTATTCCATCCTGGAAACCTGTAAGGGTAAGGACTTGGTGGGTCTTTCCTATGAGCCTCTTTATGACGGTGCTGAAAAGGAAGCGGAGAGACAACATAAGAAGGCCCATATCGTGGTTTCCGACTATTATGTCAGTGCAGATGACGGTACCGGTATCGTCCATATTGCCCCTGCCTTCGGTGAAGATGACGGAAGAATCGGTAGAGAAAACGATTTAGCCCTTGTAAAGTTTGTGGATAGTGAAGGAAAGCTTACAGCGGAGACACCTTTCTTCGGTATGCGTTGTAAACCCACAGAGAAAGAAGTGGCGGAAGGCGCCATCAGTGCGGATCCGGAAGTATTGAAGGACCTGGAGAAGAGGGGACTTCTTTTTGACGCACCGAAATTTGAACACAGCTATCCCCATTGCTGGCGTTGCGGAACTCCTCTGATTTACTATGCAAGAGAAAGCTGGTTTATCAAGATGACCGCTGTTCGGGATGAGCTGGTTGCAAATAACAACACCGTAAACTGGATTCCTGAGTCTATCGGTAAGGGACGTTTCGGCGACTGGATTGAAAATGTACAGGACTGGAGCCTTTCTCGTGATCGTTACTGGGGAACTCCCTTAAATATTTGGGAATGTAAAGACTGTGGAGAACAGGAAGCCATCGGTTCCATTAAAGAATTATCGGAAAGAGCCGATAATTATCAGGAGGTCTTGTCAAAATTAAAGGCTGAGGGAGATAAGGGCTATTCCTCCGACTATGTAGGCTATGAGCATATTGAGCTTCATAAGCCCTATGTGGACTACTTAAAGTGTAAGTGTCCGAAGTGTGGCGGAGAAATGACCAGAGTTCCGGAGGTTATTGACTGTTGGTTTGACAGCGGTGCTATGCCCTACGCCCAGCATCATTATCCCTTCGAGAATAAGGAGCTTTTCGAGGCTCAGTTCCCTGCACAGTTTATCTGTGAAGCGGTAGACCAGACCAGAGGATGGTTCTATTCCTTATTGGCGGAGTCCACCATTTTGTTCCATAAGGCTCCCTTTGAAAATGTCTTGGTGCTGGGCCATGTACAGGATGAAAACGGACAGAAGATGTCCAAGTCCAAGGGGAATTCCGTAGATCCCATGGAGGCCTTGGAAAAGCACGGAGCGGATGCAATCCGTTGGTTCTTCTATACCAACTCTGCACCATGGTTACCCAACCGTTTCCATGATCAGGCGGTAGTGGAGGGACAGAGAAAGTTCCTGTCTACTTTGTGGAACACCTATGCGTTCTTTGTGCTTTATGCCAACATTGATAACTTTGATCCTACAAAATATACCTTGGACAAGAAGAGTCTTACACCTATGGACAGGTGGGTATTCAGTAAGCTGAATTCTTTGATTCTTACTGTGGATACCAATCTTTCCCAGTTTAAGATTCCCGAGGCGGCGGCTGCATTGCAGGAGTTCTGTGAAGACCTTTCCAACTGGTATGTACGTCGTTCCAGAGAGCGTTTCTGGGCTAAGGGAATGGAGCAGGATAAGATTAATGCGTACCTTTGCTTATATGAAGCTTTAGTGACTTTTGTTAAGTTGGCTGCTCCGCTGGTGCCATTCATTACCGAGTCTATCTATCAGAACCTGGTATGCTCAGTAGATAAGAATGCTAAACCTTCCGTTCATCTTTGTGCCTATCCGGTAGCGGATGAAGAGTGGATTGAGCCCAAGCTGGAAGAAAGCATGGAAGAAGTATTGTCTTTGGTACGTCTGGGAAGAGCGGCAAGAGAGAAGGCTCAAGTGAAGAACAGACAGCCTCTTTCCGCCATGTATGTTTCCGGAGGACAGGCTCTTTCCAAGGACTGGGAGAATATCATTACCGATGAGTTAAATGTAAAGTCCCTGCAGTTTAAGGAGGATTTGTCCGACTTTACGGCGTACATCTTTAAGCCTCAGTTAAAGACTGTGGGACCGAAGTACGGAAAGCATTTGAATGAGATTCGCCAGTTCTTACAAGACTTGGACAGCAAGTCGGGTATGGCGGCATTGGCAGAGGGAGCTATTCGTTTTACCACAAAGGATGGCACGGAAGTTGCCTTAGCCAAGGAGGATTTGTTAATCGAATCCACAAAGAAGGACGGCTTTATTACGGAGGAAGATGCTAAGTACACCGTAGTGCTGGATACCAACCTGACGGAGGAACTGAAGGAAGAGGGCTATATCCGTGAAATCATTTCCAAGGTGCAGACCATGCGTAAGGAAGCGGGCTTTGAGGTTATGGATCAAATTACCCTCTATGCCGAGGATAATGACTTCCTTATGGGCTTAATGAATAAGTACCAAGAGGAGTTATGCAAGACCGTTCTTGCTACAGAGCTTCTTTGCAACTGCTGTGAAGGCTATGAGAAGGAATGGGATATTAACGGCGAGAAGCTTTGCTTAGCTGTAAAGAAAAACTAAGGGCGAAAAGCTTTGCTTAGTGACAAAGGAAAGCTGAGCTTTGAAATTTTTGCTTAGATGCAAAGAAAAAATAAACGGTGAAACCATTTTCCCGCTTCGGCGGGAAAAATCACTATATATTACTAAAAGGAATTAGTAAGGGATGTATAAGGAGGAAGGATGCAAAAGTTTGACAAAGCACTGTTTAAAAAAGAAGTGGAAAACAATGCCAGAAAGCTTTTCAGACGAGAATTAACAGAGCTAAACGAGAAGGAAGCTTTTCATGCTGTAGCGGCAGCGGTACAGAATCAGATTATTGATGACTGGATTCGTACTACCAAGGCGGCTGAGGAAGAGGATTGTAAGAGAGTCTATTATCTTTCCATGGAGTTTTTAATGGGAAGAGCTTTGGGCAACAATATTTTAAACCTGACATCTCAGGAGGAAATTCGAGATGTGATTAACGAGCTTGGTTTAAACCTTTCCGCACTGGAAGAGGCGGAGCCGGACTGGGCTTTAGGAAACGGCGGTCTTGGTCGTTTAGCGGCCTGCTTCCTGGATAGCTTGGCAACCCTGGGCTACTGGGCTTGCGGATGCGGTATTCGTTATAAGTACGGCTTCTTCAAGCAGCAGATTGTAGACGGATACCAGAAGGAAGTGGCGGATGACTGGTTAAAGGACGGAAACCCCTTCGAGATTCGTCGTGCGGAGCTTGCCAAGGAAGTTCGTTTCGGCGGTTGGGTAGAGACTGTACAGGAGGAAGATGGAAGACTGCACTTTGTACATAAGGGCTATCAGGCTGTAGAGGCAATTCCCTATGATACTCCGGTGGTGGGCTACAACAACCATGTGGTAGACACTTTAAGAGTATGGGATGCCAAGGCAACTGACACCTTCCGTTTGGATGAGTTTGATAAGGGAAATTACCAGAAGGCGGTGGAGTCAGCCAATATGGCCAGAAATATCGTAGAGGTATTGTATCCCAACGATAACCACTATGCCGGTAAGGAGCTTCGTCTTCGTCAGCAGTATTTCTTCATTTCCGCATCTGTACAGACTGCGGTAGCAGACTATGCCAAGAGACATAACGGCGATGTTCGGAAGCTTTATGAGAAGGTGGCTTTCCAGTTAAATGATACCCACCCCACAGTTGCCGTGGCAGAGCTTATGCGTGTACTGATGGATGATTATCATCTGACTTGGGATGAGTCCTGGGAGATTACCTTAAAAACCTGCGCTTACACCAACCATACCATTATGGCTGAGGCTTTGGAAAAGTGGCCCATTGAGCTGTTCTCCAAGCTTCTTCCCAGAATTTATCAGATTGTGGAGGAGATTAACCGCAGATTCTGTGAAACCGTTCGGGCTAAGTATCCTGAGCAGGCGGAAGAGAAGATTGCCAAGATGGCAATTATCTATGACGGCCAGGTTAAGATGGCACACCTTGCCATTATCGGCGGTCATGCGGTTAACGGTGTAGCGGCTCTTCATACGGAGATTTTAAAGAAGCAGGAATTAAGAGACTTCTACGAGATGTATCCGGAGAAGTTCTCCAACAAGACCAACGGTATCACCCAGAGAAGATGGGTTTACCATGCCAATCCGGAGTTGGCAAAGTGGATTACTGCCCATATCGGAGATCAGTGGCTTACCGACCTGTCCAAGCTGGAGAAGCTGGCAGTTTATGCGGATGATAAGCAGGCGCAGGCTGAGTTTATGGCCATTAAGAGACATAACAAGGAGCGTCTTGCCAAGTATGTGCTGAAGCATAACGGCATTAAGTTAAATGTGGATTCCATCTTTGACGTAATGGTAAAGCGTTTGCACGAGTATAAGAGACAGCTGATGAATATCCTTCACGTGATGTATCTTTACAACCAGATTAAAGATCATCCGGAGATGGAATTCTATCCCCACACCTTTATCTTCGGAGCCAAGGCGGCAGCAGGCTATAAGACTGCAAAGCTGACCATTAAGCTCATCAATAACGTGGCAGAGGTCATCAACAATGATCCTACTATCCAGGATAAGATTAAGGTAGTCTTCATTGAGGATTATAAAGTATCCAGTGCAGAGGTGATTATCCCTGCAGCGGACTTCTCCGAGCAGATTTCCACTGCTTCCAAGGAAGCTTCCGGTACCTCCAACATGAAGCTTATGGTAAACGGTGCTTTAACCATGGGAACTATGGATGGAGCGAACGTGGAAATCGTACAGGAAGTTGGGGCGGAAAATGCCTTTATCTTCGGTATGAGCAGTGACGAGGTTATTGCTTTAGAGCATAACAACGAGTACCGTCCTATGGACATTTTCAACAACGACCAGGAAATTCGCAGAGTCCTAATGCAGCTGGTAAACGGCTTCTACAGTCCTGAGGATCCTGAATTGTTCAGACCTTTGTATGATTCCCTGTTAAATACCAATGAATCCGACAGAGCGGATCGTTACTTTATCTTAAAGGACCTTCGTGCTTATATGAAGGCACAGGAAGAAGCAGTGAAGAAGTTCCAGGATGAAGAGTGGTGGGCAAGAGCGGCTATTTTAAATACAGCCCATGCCGGAAAGTTCTCCTCTGACAGAACCATTGAGGAGTACGCTAAGGATATCTGGGGATTGGATAAGATTGTTTTTAAAGACTAAAAGGATTAGCTAGGAGAAAGTCATGAAATAGGCTTAGAAGCCTTGTACTTCAAAGAAGGAAAGGAATGACTTTGACGAGTTAGAACAGGAGAGAGGAATGGAAGTCGAATTACAACGAACTCTGTCTTTAGAAGAGGAGAGGGATTGTAAGACACTCCTCTCTCTTTGTAATTTAGAGGAAGAACATCCCTACGATACAGATTTGGATTATGATTTCTTTTATCTCATTCGCAATGAGGGAGAGAAGGAAACGGGAATTGCCGAGGGAATATTGGCACTGCTTATGGGCTATAAGCTTGGAGAACAGCAGGGAGGAAAGGATGTGCTCCTTTGTCTTGCCTTTGTCCATCCCAAGATGAGGGGGCAGGGCTTATTTACCCAGTGTAAAGAAAGTCTGATGGATGATTTTCGAAACTGTGTGTTTCGATTTATGAAGAAAGGAGAAAGGGAAGAGGAATTTTCCCTTTCCTTTCCTTATTTGTATACAGAATATTTTTTGGAAAAGAAGCTGGAAGAAGGGATTGCTTTTCCGGGAGAAAAGAGAATTTATCCTTACGGAGAGGTTTATTTTTCTCCCTATAATGAAAAAACACTTTACCTTTACGGACTTATGGTGGAAAATAGGTATAGAGGTCAGGGAAAGGGAGAGGCGATTCTTCGGGATTGCTTTGAAGAAGGAGAGAAGGGACCCTATACCAGGGTGATTCTTCAGGTGGATTCCCGAAACAGCCCGGCCATGAAGCTTTATCAGAAAATGGGATTTTTGGTGAAAGAAGCCAGCTCCTATTATCAGCTGAAAAAAAGAAAGAAAGAGGACTAGGACTTGGAAAGAATATATAAAATCATGAGAAATGTAGGAGGATCCTCCATTGCCTTAGGAGTAATTCTTATTACACTGGGAATTGTTACCGGGGTGCTGTCCATTGTACATGGAGCCATCTTGCTAAAAAGAAAAGAGGATTTAACGTTCTAAAGTCTCTTGGTAAATAAGAAGCATCCGGATAGTATCGTTTCTGAATTGCTATAAGGAAATGAGATGGAGGGAATTAGACTGTGACGGACTTCTTAGAAGAGAGAATTCAGACGTTTAGTGTGTGATATGCATAGAAAAGAAATGACGAAAAATCGTTGGTTGGGGGTATTCTTTTTCTGCCTTTACCTGATTTTTCTCTTTTATGTTTTGTTTTTTTCCGAGTTAAAGGGCAGAGGCTTTATGAATCGGGCGGAATTTTCCTATAATATGGAGCCTTTTAAGGAGATTTTCCGCTTTCTTTTTTATTGGAAACAAATCGGTCTTGCCCATGCTTTGGAAAACTTACTGGGAAATATCATCGGCTTTTGCCCTTTGGGCTTCCTGCTCCCCAGCTTTTCCAAGCGCTGTAGAATGTATTGGTATAATACGGTGATGTCAGGCTATCTTTTGTCCTTTGGAGTGGAGGCGATTCAGCTTATCTTCCGTGCCGGAAGCTGTGATGTGGACGATATTATCCTGAATACCCTGGGAACCGCCCTGGGTTATGTTCTGTTTCGACTCATACAAAGGGAAAGGAGGAGAAGAAAATGGAAGGAGAAAAGCGTTTTAGCTACATCCGAAAAAAATGGGCAAAGGGAAGTCTGGGAGCCATAATCAGTTCCTTTGTTTCTCTCTGCCTTTTCTTTCTCTGTATAGGAATTTCCTTTTATGAAAAAGGAAACGGGCCTTTAGTGCTAGGAGCATTGGCATTATTTTCCGTGAACTTTCTTTTGATTTCCCTTCGTTTTGCCCTACCTGTGGAAAAGGGAAAATTCATTGAAAGACGTCCTGTCTATGTGGCTTTGGGAGTAGATATCGTTCTTTTGTTCCTTTGGCTGGCTCTTTTACTCTTAGGCTTAAGAATGTAGCTTTGGTGTCCGGTATGGATATAGTATTTTTTCTGTCCGTCCCGAAATAAGATAAGTTTTGCTATCCGGCCTGAATAAAGTATTTTTTAAAGATAGACAAAGAAAAAAATTAGGAAATTCCTTTCTTTTTTGTAATAGGAAGCAGACTGATTTTTGTTATAATGGAGGAGTCATGGGAGAAAGAAGAAATAGCGCTTTAGAACGGATTCGGGAGATTCCCTTGGAAATGAGGGAAGATTCCCCGTATAAAGAAGTATTTCGTCCCTTGGCTTTCTTTTTTTTGGATTATTTTAAAGAGCGGGAGAATCAAGAAGCACAGTCTTTAGAAATAGCTACTGTGGAAGGAAATACGGATGCATCCGTTCCGATTAGTTCTTTACTAAAACGCTATCAGAGGGAACTGCAGAATTTTCTTTTCCCCGGAATTGCTAAGGAAAGGAGTCCTTTCGGCGATTTCTTTTCCATTTTGATTTTCCTTTCCTTCGGGATTGTTTTGGAGAATGAGGAAGAGGCACAATCCAGAATTTTGGAGCTTTATTTACAACTTTATCTTTACAGCCAATCCGATGAAGCATTGGAGAGAAGCAGGTTCCAAGATATTTTCTATTCTCATTTTTATGATTACTGCAGGGATTTCCTGGAAGAGCGTTATGAAGAGGAGGAGAAGGATCCCTTTTTATATCGCAACAATATCCTTTTCTTCGGATGGATGCCCTATTATGGAAGTAGTCCTTTCTTTTCAAAGGACTATGTTGAAAGCCATCAAAGGGATGCTGCCATATTTTTAGGAGATCGCTTCCTGTCCCACCTTTATCAGGCTTATGAACAAGAGGAGAAGCTCTGGCATAAGCGGAGGGGGAAAAGCAGAGTCCAAATTTTAGAAGAACAGTTTAAAAAAAGAATAGATTTTCAGCCGGAAAACTATTGTATAGAGAATGCTCAAGGACTTTCCTTCCACGCCCATCAAAAAAAACTTTGGAAGAGCTTTTTAGAGAAAACCAATGATGCAAGGATAGACTTTGAGATAATGAGGGAAAGGACTTAAAGTATTTTGCTTAGTATGAGGGAAAAAAAAGGAAAGAGCAGGGGGAGGATTTTTTTACTCCTTTCTTTTTGTTTTTTTATTCTTTTTCATAGTGTGGTAGCAATGGCTGCCAGCTGGCCGACAGCAGACTTAACTGCGGAGTCCGCCATTGTGGTGGATGCGGAAACCGGGGCGGTTTTATATGAAAAAAACGGAGATGTGAGAGAATATCCTGCCAGTATTACCAAGGTGATGACGGCGCTTGTAGTTTTGGAGCACGCATCCCTAGAGGATAAGGTGACATTTTCTCATGATGCGGTATACAATGTGGATCGGGGCTCCTCCAACGCCCAGATTGAAGAGGGGGATGTTCTGACGGTAAATGACTGTTTGCATGCCCTGTTACTCAAGTCTGCAAATGAGGCGGCAAATGCTTTAGCAGAGCATGTGGCAGGCTCTAGGGAAGCCTTTGCGGAGATGATGAATGAGAAGGCGAAGGAGCTTGGTTGCACAGGAACTCATTTTCAGAATCCTTCCGGCTTGCAGGATGAGAACCACTATACCACTGCAAGGGATATGGCGTTAATCGGTATGGCTGCCTTTCAGAATAAGGAGTTTTTGGAAATTGAAAAAAATCTGAGTCATACTTTAGGGAATTTAAAGCGTCTTCCGGAGGGAAACACGATTTACATGGAGCATAAAATGATGCTCTCCAACACAAAGTTCTATGATAAAAGGGTAGTAGCGGGAAAAACCGGTTATACCCAGATTGCGGGAAATACCTTAATTAGCCTGGCGGAGGATCAGGGAAGAAAGGTGGTTACAGTAGTTTTGAAGGACAAAAATCCTTCTCACTACACGGATACAAAGGCCTTACTGGATTTAGCTTTTTCGGAAACGGAAAATCAAACTTTAGGGGAACATCCCGGTGCTTTAGAGGCCTTACGAAAGGAATTGGTATCCGCCGGAAAAATCACGGAGGAGAATAAGATTCATTTTCTGGATACTGTGAAGATTTCTCTTCCTAAGGGAGCAAGTCAGGACGGATTACAATACGTTTTCACGGATATTGCAGAAGATGCTCCGGCTTCCGCCCTGGGAAAAGTGCAGATCTTACTGGATGGAAAAGTTGTAGGGAGCGGATATATTGGGAAAGATCAAAATATTCAGGTCATTTTAAATAATAAGGAAACCAAGAAAAAGGTAGCAGTTGCAGCGGTTACCGTCAGCGGCTTTACGATTTTAGCCGGCTTCGGATTTTTCCTCTTTGGAGGAGGCGCCTTGTATGGAGCAAAAAACCTTCATGATGAACGGAAAAGAAAGAAGAAGTGGAAGGAAAGACGAAAGAAAAATCTGGAAGAGTTGCAGATTTCAGAGGAAGAATTTAAGATTCTGGTAGAAAAAAGAAAGTCAGGGAAAAAGAAGAAATAGTGCAAAAAGAGCAAAGGAGACTTTGACATATGGATGAGAAGAATCAGCAGGGCGGCACTGAAGCAAAGGAAATGGATGAGAGGAATCAGCAAAGCAAACCTGAAGCTATAGAATCGACGGAGCAGGCTAAACAGGAGAGCTATAAAGCTACTGCACAGCACAGGGAGCTTGAGCAGTACGGGGATGCTGAGGATAGGGAAGAGGAAGAGGCTCTGGAAAGAGAACGGCAGAGACTTCGAGAGGAAAGAAGAGAGAGAAGAAAGCAAAAGGAAGCTGCCAAAAAAGCTGCTCAAAGAAGACGACTGCTTCTGCTTCTTCTTTTCCTTTGTATCGTCTTTGTAGTGCTTTTCCTTTTTTTGAGAAAAGGAAGCCCGGCTCAAAGAGGGCAGGAGAAAACCAGCAACTCTGTGGCGGAAAGAGCTCCTATAGAAGCGTATTATGTAGAGGACAAGGGAAGTACTAAAGCTGAGGAGCTGGAGGCTTATCTGGAAAATGCCGGAGAGTACAACGCTTCTGTAAATCTGCACAGCTTGATTTATGAAGAAGGAAAAGAAGAAGAATTAAAGCAAGCATTAAAAGAGGCTAAGGCAGAGCTGTTGCTGGGAGAAGGCAGTGAAAAGCTGGAGGCATTTTTGGAAAAATTCTCTGTGGAGGAAAAAATACCCTACCTGAGTCAGAGCAGCAAAAAGCTGGAGCCGGGAAATAATCATTTTGTTCTGGAAAAAAGTCTGGAGGATCAGGCGGTGGACCTGGGATTTTTCGCTTATAATGAGGCCTTCCGGAAAATGGGTATTCTCCTACAGGAAGGAGATGAGAAGGGCAAGACCTTAGCGGAACAGCTTTCGGAAAGCTTCCCTGAATACGGAGGAACGGTAGAAATTCGCAGCTATAAGGGAGAAGAGGATTTTCAAGCGAAATTGTCGGAGCTGGAGGAAGCCGGAATAGATCTTTTGTTCCTTCCAAGTCCCGGAGAGCAGGAGAAAGCGCTTCTGTCCGAGGAGAAATCCTATAATGTGCTTTTGGGAAAAGATTGGGATCAGGAGAATTTCCCCGGGGATTTGGAACTTCCCTATCCGGTATATCTCTATGGAAGAGAGAATAAGGCATTGCCACTGGCGGAAAAGGAAGAGGAAAGTTCCGCTTCGTCAGGAGAAGAGGTACAGGAAAGCTCCGATTCGTCAGGAGAAGAGGCGCAGTTGGGAAGCAGATATGACAGGGATTTGCTGGGAATTCTTAGCAAGTTAAGAGCAGAAGTAAAGAAGAAAAGTCTTCTGCAAACACTGGAAAGCATGAGCTATCAGGGAGAATGTGGAGAGTACCACTTCCTTCCCGGACAATACTGTTTAAAAGGGCAGGGACAATTTTATGAATTACAGGGGCAGGAAAAAAGAGACCTGAATCCATAAAATGAGACAGATTCTATAAAAATCTGCTTTTTTTCGAAGAAGGGAGCAATCATGAAATTTACCAAAATGGAAGGTTTAGGCAATGACTATGTTTATGTCAATGCTTTCACGGAAAAGGTGGAGAATCCGGGGGAACTGGCAAGGCGTATTGCAGACAGACATTTCGGTGTAGGAGGAGACGGGCTGATTCTGATTGAGCCTAGCGACAAGGCGGATGCCTATATGCACATGTTTAATGCAGACGGTTCAGAGGGCTCCATGTGCGGAAACGGGATTCGCTGTGTGGCAAAATACATTTACGACCACGGCATTGTGGACAAGGAAAGAAGACAGCTTCGCATAGAGACCAAATCCGGTATCAAAGACATTGAAATCTTTGTAAAAGACGGAAAAATGGAAAAGGCTACCGTGGATATGGGAGAAGTCAAGCTGGACGGAGAACTGCCGGAGAATATAGAGGTACGGGGCATGTCCCTTCAATTCGTGGGCATTGATGTAGGAAATCCCCATGCGGTATATTTCCTGGAGGACAATCCTGAGCTGTCCGTTTCTTCCGTTTCGGAATTGGACTTGGAAAAAATCGGAAAAGATTTCGAAGAGCATCCCCGTTTTCCGGATAAGGTAAATGCAGAGTTTATTCAAGTGCTTTCCCCTTCGGAAATTCGCTTTAGAGTATACGAAAGAGGTTCCGGAGAGACCCTGGCCTGCGGAACAGGCGCTACTGCAGCTGTAGTGGCGGGAATTCTGATGGGAAGATTAGAAGATAAGGCTACGGTGCATCTCCTGGGAGGAGATTTGGAAATATCCTATGATAAAAAAACCGGTCACGCCTTTATGACGGGACCGGCCAGAGAAGTCTTTAACGGGGAATGGATATAGAAGTTCATGTGCTTTATGGCGTATAGGCTTAAATGAGGGCACGCTCCCGCTAACCTCGCCTTGACTGAGCAGTGGTTTATGTTAACCACTGCTCACTTTGCTTGTGCGCCTAGCGGCGCACGTTTCTAACGGGT
>NZ_CAUVME010000034.1:0-24449 GCF_963553175.1 Oribacterium sinus
AAGAGAAGCCGGGAACGGAGAATGGTGGAACCACTACAGAGAAACCGGGTGAAACCGTAACTCCAGGAACTTCCGAGAATACAACACAGCCCGGTGGAACTACAGAAGAGAAGCCGGGAACGGAGAATGGTGGAACCACTACAGAGAAACCGGGTGAAACTGAAACACCGGGAAATTCTGAGAATACAACACAGCCCGGCGGAATCCCAGAGGAAACACCCGGAACTCTCCCAGAGAACAATTTAAAGGATTGGCCTATTGCCTATCACTTTGAGTATGATGCTGAGAAGAAGTCATTCCTCTTGTTCTTTGGGAAAAATGAAAATCCAGCTCTTGTAAAACAGTTTTTGTATAGAAACGTAGATGTTATGGTGAATGACAGTCTCTATGAGTTAGGAGATTGGGATGAAGATTTAAACATACCAGAAAATAAATATATCTATGCGCTAAAGTGGGATATTAAAGAGAAAGGATATTTTAACGCGCTTCGTCTAAACCGTGCTGCCTTCCATGAGGGAGTTAATACTCTGGAGTTTGCACCAGATGGATACAAACCGGTAATTTTCAATTTCAATGTAACTAAAAGAATGCTTCAAGATCTTAAGAAATTGGATAAGCTACAGTATCATTTTGAGTACAAATCAGTTCCCGGAAGCTATAATGTGAAGATTGTAAAATTCGAAAATCTTAACCAGGAGCAAAAGCAATACTTGAAGAGTCTAAAGACTTTGGAGGTAGATGGTGTAAGGTATACTAATGTAGACGATCAACGGTATGAAGACCTATGTGCCGGAGGAAGACACGTATTTATGTTGCTGAAAGATTCATTAGATATAGCTATCGGAAATCCTCCACAAGAATATGGTGTTCATCGAATTAGTTTACAGTCGGAAGATTATGAGGATATTGAAATCTCTTATGAAGAAGAGAAGGCTATGCCGGCACCCACTGCTCATAATCCTGAGAAAAAAGCCCAGGGATACTATGAGCTTTCCTTCGAAGGAGATAGAGCGGACATTCAGAATTATTTAAAGAGCATCAAGAGTCTGACTGTTGCAGGAAGAACCTACGGACAAATGGCATCTTTCCGTGCTGATTTGTTGAAGATGGGAGAGAAGTTCAGCTTCGGAGATTCCACGGGAGACAAGAAAGTAGAAGATTTGCTCTTATTCTCCATTCCTACAGCAAATGCGGATAAAAAGCAGGAAATTCTTATTGAAGCGGAAGGATACGAAGTAGCTACCATTCCTCTTTCCTAAGAGCCTTTAGGGAAAAGTAGAACGTTTGTAAAAATATAAGAAAGAAGCGGTGAAAGAAAACCGGTACGGAAACCGGGACGATCTTTCGCCGCTTTTTTATTTCCAATCATTTAATTTCAATAATCGTCGGCTCCGGGCAGCAGGAAAACACTTTAGTTTATTAAAGCAATAAATCGTATTTATATATTAAGACAAATGCATAATATTTTTCTATACTTCTTATTCTTTTCTTTGCTTGGGACGAAAAACTTAGGAGTCAGCAGATGAACAGCTGTGTTTTAGCACTTAAGGAGAAGAGAAAATGAAAAAAGGAGTGGAACAAAAGAAAAAAGAGCCGAAAGCGAAGAAGGGAGGCTTGTTCCAAAGCTTGCGTTTAAGCAGCAAAATGTCGATTCTAATCGGCCTTTGCTCAGCGATTGCGCTTATCGGGACAGGCTCTATTCTAATTAATATTAGTAAGAGCAGTATGGAAAAGACCGTTGACAGCAATATGGTGGATAAAACCCACATGGCTATCAATGATATTGAAAATATCCTCTACCAAAATCAGGTGGTTGCGGAAACCATTAGAGAAGGCATTATGTCGGCTTATGAGACTCAGGAAGAGGTGGGGGCAGTGCCCGCCAATATCTGGAATATTGTGGATGGGAATGGAAATGCCGTTGCCACCAAGGTGATGGGACCGACTACTTTCCAGTCTCGGGTAAGAAATGTGGCAATTCCGGCAAATCTTTATAATGCGGAGTCTGCTATGTTGGACTCTCTTTACGCGGCGGTCAACAGTGATGACAGTATATTTGGCGTAGGAGTCTATTTTGACAAGGGTGCCTTTATTCCCGGCGTGGATGACTATTCCCTCTATCTTAGCAAGGAAAATGCCAAGACTCGTACTGTGCAGACCTATTCCGCAGGCTATCAGGAAGAAGAGGATTTTAAGCATTTAAAAGAAACACAAAAGCTTAGCGTTAGCAGCATTTATCAGGATGCCTATACCAAGGACTGGGTTTTTTCCATAATGGTTCCTATTGTTATTAAAGAGGAATTTAAGGGCTATGTTCTTGTGGATATGAAAATGGATGTTTTCGAACTTCTGCAGCAATCGGACGACCGTTTTCCATCCTTGGCTGTTGATTTGACAGATCATGATGGAAATATTGCTTATTCTATGGATGCGGATGCGATTGCAAAACCCGTGAAGGATACTTTGCCGGAGGAGGCATACAATACTCTGGAAAGCATGAAGGCAGAGGGAAAATCTTTTAATGTGGTTACTGATAGCTTGGATAAGGGGAAGGTAAAGCGCTTTCTTGCTCCGCTAGAAGTAGGAGATACAGACTGGTGGGTAAGTGTCAGCCTTTCTGAAGCAGAATATAATGCTACTCTGATGACTTTGGTAAAGACTGCTGTGTTGACCAATTTATTGGGGGTATTGATTTTGGTTTGCCTTACCCATTTCCTGATTCGTACCTCATTGGCTCCTTTAAAGAAAATTTCTTCTTCCGGCGTGGAAGTGGCCAAGGGAAATTTCGATGTAGATATTCAGTACAATAAGAAAGACGAAATTGGAGAACTGGCAGAGAGCATGAGAGAAATCATGCAGAGAATCCGGACTATTATTTCCGACTTGCAAAATAAGCTCAGCGAGCTGTCCAAGGGAAATTTCCGAGTGGATATGGAAGATCAGGAGTATTATGCCGGTGCCTATGCACCTCTTCTACAGTCTCTTAGGGATATTCGGGGAGACCTGTCCAATACTATGAAGGAAATCAGAAATTCCGCAGAGCAGGTACAGGAAGGCGCGGATCAGGTAAGTAATGCCGCCCAGTCTCTTTCCGAAGGGGCTACGGAACAGGCTTCTTCCATCGAAGAACTCTCTGCTACCATGGATGATATTTCCCACAAGATTGACAGTACGGTAAAGATTACCGAGGAAGTGGCAAAATTAAGCAATGATGCGGAGAAGGCTGTAAATGTCAGCACCAATAAGATGGATGAGATGTCCAGAGCTATGCAGGATATTACGGAGAAATCTCAGGAAATCAATAAGATTATCAAGACCATTGACGATATTGCTTTCCAAACCAATATCCTCTCCTTAAATGCAGCCATCGAAGCAGCCCGTGCCGGAGCGGCAGGAAAGGGCTTTGCGGTTGTGGCGGATGAGGTAGGAAACCTGGCTCAAAAGTCTGCCAAGGCTGCCCAGAATACCAGCAGCTTAATCGAAGAGGCTATTGATGCTATTGGAAAGGGAGCAAAGCTTTCCGAGGAAACTGCCCAGTCTCTAGTGGTGGTTTCTGAACAAAGTAAGAAGATTAACAGCATGATCAGCAACATTTCTCTGGCATCGGATGAGCAGGCCAAGGGCGTAAAGCAGGTAAGTGTGGGAATCGACCAGATTTCTTCCGTAGTACAGAATAACTCCGCTACAGCGGAAGAAAGTGCGGCAGCTTCCGAAGAGTTAACCGGACAGGCTCATACCTTAAATGAGCTTATGGAAAAATTTCAGCTTAAGGAAGATTAAGGGACAAGCTGATGAATAGAGAGTTCGACAAGATGCAAAGATAGCTTGACGAATAGCTTAAAAAGTCCCTTAAAATAGATAATTTCATTTAAAGACAAAATGTATAAATATTTACAGAATATTGAAGAAAAAGCGTACAAGTGCTATAATTCCCCTTAAGAATTTATTTTTGCCTGCCTACATTTTCCCCTAAAAATTCTTTCTTTCCCCGAAGAAAGAGTGGCATAAGGAGAAAAGGCAGGGATAAGGGTTAAACCTTAAGGAGAGGAGTGTTTATGGACAGCACAGTAAAAAGAAAGGGAGGGCTAGGGTTCTGGATTTGTAACTTTGCCTTCACTCTGGAGCGCTTTAGCTTTTACTCCGTAAAGTGGCTCATCGTACAGTTTTTAATCGCCAGTGTGGCCAACGGCGGTTTAGGAGTAGCGAAGGAAAATGGTGCTACTTACCAATCTTTCTTCGTAGCATTCACCTATTTAGCGCCTTTGTTCGGTTCCTATATATCCGATTATTTTGTGGGTGCCAAGTATCTGGTTCCTATCGGTATGGTTTTGATCAGCGTAGGATACTTCTTCGGCTTTAGATCTTCCAGTCTTACCGATGTTGCTATCATGATTGCATTAGCTTCTATCGGAACCGGACTCTTTAAGCCCCAGACCAACTCCATCACCGGAAAGTTATTCTCCGATCCTAAGGATTTGGATATGGCCTTCTCCACTCAGTATTCCATGGTAAACTTAGGTTCCTTCATCGGAACCACCAGCGTGGGACTGATTGCAGGAGCAAGAGGCTATAGAATCTGTTTCCTGGTTTGCTCCATCGTTATGTTGGTAAATGCTGTTATGTTCTTCTTAGGTTGGGGACCCTTGGGAGAAGCAGGAGCAAAGCCCTTTAAGGATAGTGCAGAAGCAGCTGCATCCAAAGAGACCATTAAGACAGCTGAGCCAAGCAGACCTCTCACACAGATTGAGAAGCAAAGAGTTCTGGCTATTATCGCCGTTTCCCTCTTCTCCTCCATCTTCTGGATTTTCTGGTATTTGGCATATCTACCTGTTTATGATCACTGGGGAGCAATGAATGATGCCAAGGAATTCATTAACATGAACTGGAAGCTTTTCGGATTCACGATTCCCACATCCTTCTTTGACTCCGAGAATGGACTTCTTTGTATTCTGTTAGGACCTGTTTTAGGACTCCTTTGGGCTAGAGACGCAAAGCGTGCCGGCGGTGGACTCAGTATCTTTAAGCATACTGCATTAGGTATGGGAATTTTAGGACTTGCTTTCGTGGTTTCCGCATTGGCAGAGATTACCAGAGCCGGAAGACCTGCAAGCTTACTTTGGGTTGTAGTATTCGGATTCTGCTTATCTCTTGGCGAGATGACCTTCTCTCCATTAGGAAATTCCTTTATTTCCAAGTTTGCTCCCGGAAAGCTCCTCTCCAAAATGATGGCGGTATGGACCTTTGCCATCTTTATTGCAGGACTTTCCTACGGTACCTTGTATAACATTATTTCCAAGATGCCATTTGCAACAGCAAGCTTCGGTATTGCAATTCTCTTGATTGTTCTTGCAGCAGTTCTGTGGATTATGGATAAGAAGTTGAACAGCTTGATTACCAATGATCAGACAGAAGCAGCATAGAAAAAGAATAAATGGATAAAAAGCATTTAAGAAAATATTTAAGAAGGGGAGGGCTTTAAGCCCTCCCCTTTCCTTCCTATATTGCTTAGAAAATTTTTTTGATTTTTACAGCCCTTTTTTGCTTTAGTCGTTCTGATTCAGCCACTCCATCAATACCTTCTTGTAAAGCTCCTCTTCATCTACAAAGCACATGTGCCGAGAATAACGGAAAAGCTCCCACTTGGCATTGGGAATAGCATCAAACATGGTCTTCGCAATATAGGGAGAGCAAAGGTCTTCACCACCACTACAAATCAGAGTGGGTTTGGAAAAATCTTTCATCTGCTCCAGATAATTATAATCCCGAAGTGAGCCGGTAGGAGTAAATTCATTTGGACCCCAGCCTGCAACATAAGCTTCGGTTCCTGCTTTTTTCTTTCTTGTCAGGCACTCCGCCGCATCCGGGCCAAAGGGACCGGCACAATATCTGGTCATAAACTCCGTAATGGCTACATCATAGTCCGGATCACTGTAGTTTCCGGTCTTCTCCGCCTTGGCGATAGCCTCCTGCATCTCCTTGGGAAGATAGCCAACTCTTCTTTTCTGTTCACTTTCCCAGATGGCATTGTAGGGAAGGGTACTGGAAAGAATATAGCTGGCAACTCCCTCGGGCTTACATTCACATTCATAAATGATTGCCAGCATACCGCCCCAGGACTGTCCTAAGATATGCACTTCATCCAATCCTAAATGCTTTCTCAGGGCGATTAATTCGTTTAGCCAGGTCTCCTTAGTCCAAAGATCCGGATGTCCGTCCAGGTAAGAGTTTCCACAGCCCAGCTGGTCATACATAATCAGCTGACGTCCGTCTTTATCAGCAAGGTCATCCAAAACTTCAAAATAGTTGTGGGTGGAACCGGGTCCCCCATGGAGCAGAAGAAGAGGCTTTTTATTGCCCTTATTCTCTCCAACAATACGATAATACGTTTCATAGCCTAAATAAGGCATGCGTCCTTCTTGAATCTTTGCCATAATGTCCTCCGTTTCCACCGGCTGAGCCGCTGGTTTTCTTAAATTATATTTCTTTTATCATACCATATTTTCCAAGAGATGTTAATTATTTAACGGGAAATACTATGAAGCGGAAGTTGCTTAATACTAAAGATCCCCCAAAGGAGAATTACAATCCTTTGGGGGATTTTACAAATCTTCTAATGAGAAAACATCGAATTCGATAAGAGAAAAGCTATTTTATTCTCCCTTAACGATACTTCCGTCTTCCTTTACAATCAAAAGATCCTTGGTGTAGTGGTTCAATACATGGCATCCGTCCTCGGTGATGATTACCAGGTCTTCTACACGTACGCCGATATTTTCCTCAGGAATATAGATACCGGGCTCTACAGAGAAGCACTGTCCAACCTCGATAATCTCTTCATTAACGGAGGAAACGTCTCCCACCTCGTGATCCTCGATACCTGCGGAATGTCCGGTTCTATGGGTGAAGTACTTACCATAGCCCTTCTCCTCGATATAGTTTCGGCAAGCCAAATCCACATCGCACATTCTGTTGCCGGGCTTTGCCATGGCGATTCCCCGAAGGTTGGCATCCCGAACAATCTGATAAATCTCCTTATGTCTTTCGCTGACTTCTCCAATGAAGACGGTTCTGGTCATGTCGGAGATATAGTCATTTAAGACACCGCCGATATCCAGGATAACGCAATCTCCCTTCTTTCCCTTAGTGTCGTCGGTAACATGGTGAGGATCTGCGGCACCGTGTCCGTAAGCGGTAATGGGATCAAAGGAAACGCCGGAACAGCCGTGCTTCTTGTACAGGTCTCTGGTTACGGCATTTAATTCCTTCTCTGTTAAGCCCTTTACCACATAAGGCACTAACTCTTCCATAACCTTATCATTTACTAAAGAGGACTGAATCATCAGTTCTTGCTCATGCTTGTCCTTAATCTGACGTACCTTGTCCACGATTACGGAACCGTTGACGAAGGAGGAGCCTGCCTTCAATTCCTGTAAGCGAAGAAGGAAACGTGCCGGCCATGTCTTGTCAATACCCATAGGCTTATCCTTTTCGATGAACTCGGAAAGAATTGCTACAGGATCTTCCGTATCGTCAAAATAAGTGATTTCAACACCTAAGTCTCTCTCCTGGGGAAGCATACGGTTTACGAACAGATGCTTGTCACCCTTTGTGTTGATATACAATGCCAACATTCTTTCGCCGGGATGAATCCACTTTCCGGTTAAATAGAAAATGGCGGGTGGGTCGGTAATAATCATCTGAGAAAGATTCCGCTCCTCCATCTTCTTTAAAATCCGCTCTAACTTGCCTTGATCCATTTGTGTCTCCTTTCTATAGAGGGAGAAGGGAGCTTCCTGCTTCCTTGCTCCAAAGAATAATGTGTTTGGCATAACTACCTAGATTATAGCAAAATTTCACTAAAATAGCACATTGAATGCAAAAAAAGTTGAAGAAATTGTAAAAATCCGATATAGACAAGATTTATAACTGAGCATTTAAAATAAAAATTTGCGGAGGAAAATCTTTTGTGCTATAGTACAGAAGTCCTAGTTATTCAGTAGGTTTATAGGAATATATGGCAGGGCAGAAATCATAAGTATAGAAAGTAGAAAGAAGCTTTTAGTGGTAAAAAGCTTTTATGGGAGAAGAAGGAGAAGAGAATTATGGGTAACGTAAAGAAGAAAAAAATAGCTTTGGGCTTACAATTATTGATAGCATTGTTTTTAGGAGGGGCAGCAGGATATTTCCTTCCCCAATTCGCAAGCTTTTACCAGTTTCTGGGACAGGCCTTTATCCGGCTTATTAGTATGCTGATTATTCCTTTGGTGCTTCCCCTTGTGGTAGTGGCTGTGGCAGAGGTGCTGGGAAAGAATCATTTTCAGAAGCTCCTGGGAAAGACCTTCCTGTATTTCTTTGCCGTAACTACAGGAATTACCGCCCTTTTTGTCTTTGCTTCCTATTACTTAGGCTTTGGTCAGGGAGTAAATATCGGACAGGAAGGTGCAAGCTTGGAAGGAATCGCCACCGGGGTAAAGATTGATGAGTTTTTCTTAAACTTCATTCCTTCCAATCTTTTCAAGGCACTTACCGACGGCGCATTACTTCCGATTCTGATTTTTGCCATTTTCTTGGGCTATGGCGTAGGTCAGCTGGAGCAGGAGAAGAAGGAAGCCTTCCTTTCCGGCACAAAGATTTGGATTGCCGCTATTTATAAGATTTTAGACGCAGTGATTTTACTCTCTCCTGTGGGCGTTTTCGGCTTTATTGCCAAGGACGTGGCAACGACCGGAGTGGATAAGCTTTTGGGACTTGGACAGTTTGTCGCGGGAATGTACCTTGGTTATGGCGTTTTAGCACTTGTAATCTTCCCTGTTATTGCTATTCTATATAAGGTAAACTATGTAAAGCTTATCAAGAGTATCGGAGATTTGGTGACACTGGCCTTTGTGTCCGGCGGCTCCAGCGTGGTTTTACCCCCGCTTTTGAAGCGTTTGAAGAAGGAAGGCTATGACGAGGCGGTAACGGATTTCGTGGTACCTCTCGGCTACTCCTTTAATCTGGAGGGAGCAGCAGTGTATTTTGCCTTGGCGACTGTCTTTTTGGCAAATGCTTACGGCATTACTTTCACGACCCAGGCCTTACTGTTTACGGTTCTCCTTTTAAGTTTAATCGGAAAGACCGCGGCAACCATCCCTTCCGGGGCCATTGTGGTTTTATTGGCGGCAGCTCCCCAGTTGGGACTTCCTGTGGAAGGTGTGGCATTGATTCTCTCCGTGGACTTCTTTGCAAATGCAGGAAGAACCGCCTTAAATGTGGTAGGTCAGGCTTTGGCAGTGGCTGTACTGGACAGTAAAAAAGAAAATGCGGAAAAAGTAGAAAAACCGGCAAAGGCGGAAAATGTAGCAGGCAAGGAATTTGTTGCCAATGCAGGCTAAGAAACAGTTGTTACTAAAGTAGGCTAAGAAGCCCGATAGAACGAAGGAAAAATCCGCCGGCCATGCAAGATGAATTGGAAGAAAAAACATTTATAGAATACGAAGTTTCGGAAAGGAAGTAATATGGCAGAGAAAAAAGTATATGTAATCCATGAAAATCTGGAATGGACCCGGCATTTGGTGAAGTGGCTGGAAGAAAAGAAGATTCCCTATGAGTTATGGGACTTATCCAAGGGCATCCTGAATTTACAGGAGGCTCCTCCTGAGGGTGTGTTCTATAACCGTATGTCTGCCTCCTCCCATACCAGAGGACACCGCTATGCGCCGGAATACACTGAGCAGGTGCTTTCCTGGCTCACAAGACACGGTCGTAAGGTGGTAAACGGTTTAGGGGCCATTAATCTGGAAATCAGTAAGGTAAAGCAGTATCTTGCCTTAGAGGAAAATGGAATTCCCCACCCCAAAACCGTGGCGGTTTTAGGACAGGATCAGATTCTGGAAGGCGCAAGACAGCTAAATATCTACCCCCTGATTACCAAGCATAACCGTGCAGGAAAGGGATTGGGGGTACAGCTTTTCCAAAATGAAGGGGAGCTGGAGGCCTATGTCAACAGTCCGGCCTTTGAGCCTTCCGTAGACGGCATCACCCTTTTGCAGGAGTATATTAAGCCCGCAGACGGCAGAATTCGCCGTTCCGAGTTTATCGGACAGAAGTTCTTATACACCGTATCCATTGACTCCTCCGACGGCTTTCAGCTCTGCCCGGCAGACGGTTGCCAGGTCGGGAAGAAGAAGGAAGAGCTGGAAAGCTCCGAAAAGTTCCAAATTACAGAACCTTTGGAGAAGGAAAGAGAGCAGGCCTACACAAAATTTTTACAGCACAGCGGCATTGATGTTGCGGCGATTGAGTGGGTACAGTCGGCAAGCGGAGAGATTTATGTTTATGACGTAAACACCAACACCAACTATAATCCTACTGCGGAGAAGAATGCCAATATTTATGCTCATGAGCATCTGGCTGAGTACCTGGGAAAGCTTTTAAAAGAGCAGGGGTAAAAAGATTTTCCGGAAATAAAGAATACGGATCGGAAGTTTTTGTAAAGAGAATATAAGCAGCTTTATAAAGTGAAGGAAGGGGATGTTCATTCCCCTTCCTTTTTGCTATAAATAAAGGCATAGGATTAGGAAAGAGGGTTTTACGTTTTGAAGGGAGTGAGCAGTTGTGACAGAAATCAGTGCCAGACAAAGGGATTTCTTTGATCGTCAGGTGATTTCTTTGATAAAAATGAAGTACGGGATGGAGGACATGAAAGCCATTCGTTCCTTTTTGTTCTCGGAAACCTATCAGATGCTACTGGATCCATTGACAGAGGTATACACCTTTAGTCCGCAAATTGTATTTGAAATGTGGGAAAGTGAAATGATTACCGGGAATCCTCGAAATTCACAATATATCAGAGGTGAAGAAAATGAGTAAAGAAGGAGAGTTTTTTATTTATCTTCTGGAAAGATATGCAGATTTCAAAAAGCAAAAAGCAAGTGATATTCTAAAGTTATGGGATGAGGCAGACTTGACCAAACTGATTTATGATTTATACGAAATTTATCATGTGGAGCGTTTGGAAAATGCCTTTGAAGATATAGATATCTTATTAAAAGAAAGAAGTGGCTTAGTAGAAGCCTAAAACAGAAAGGAAAACCCATGAATACATTTATTTGCTATGACCGTTGCAGTACCTGCAAAAAGGCAGAAGATTTTTTGAAGGCTCACAATGTGCCTTTTGAAAAGCGCCCGATTAAGGAGAAAAACCCAAGCGCCAAGGAAATCCATGAGATGAAGGAGCGATCCGGCCTTCCCTTAAAGCGTTTCTTTAACACCAGCGGACAGCTGTATAAGTCCATGGAATTAAAGGATAAGCTCCCCAATATGTCCGAGGAAGAGCAGGAGGCATTACTGGCTACAGACGGTATGCTGGTAAAGAGACCTATATTCCTTTATGGAGAGAAGGTTTTGGTGGGATTTAAAGAAAAGGAATGGTTAGAGGCATTAGGAATATAAGATAAATACTTCGTCGGTGATATTTGTTGTAAATAAAAGGGGGCTTACAGCCCCCTAATTATCTCACAACACTTCTTCACGTCCTCTTCTCTTGTGGACCAGCTGGTACAAAAACGAATCACGCTGGAGTTTTCATCGTAGCGTTCCATGTAGGCGTACTGGGCCTGCTTTTTTAATTGTTCCATTTTTTCGTGGGAAATGACAAAGAAGACCTGATTGGTGGGATAGTCTCCGAAGAGGGGGAGCCCCGCATCCTTTAAGGCTGCCTTGATTTCCCGGGCGTAGGCGTTGGCCTTTTCGCCGATATGGAGGTAAAGCTCATCCCTAAAGAGCTCATCAAATTGCAGTCCCAGAAGCCAAGCCTTGGCAAGGAGGGCGCCGTGCTGTTTGATGGAGGTGAAAAAATGAGGAAGTCTACCGGCATCCGGAATAACCACCGCTTCTCCGAACATGGCACCGCATTTGGTGCCTCCGATATAAAAGACGTCGCAGAGCTTAGCCAGGTCCGAAAGGCTGAGGTCATTTTCCGGTGCAGCAAGAGCATAGGCCAGTCGGGCACCGTCTACGAAAAGCAGCAGTTGATGCTTTTTACAAAGCTCGGAAATGGCAGTAAGCTCTGCCTTGCTATACAGACTACCGTATTCCGTGGGCTGAGAAAGGTAGACCATGCCGGGCTGGACGGTGTGGGCTTTGTTTTCGTCCAAGGCAAAGTCGGAAAGAAAAGCTTCCAGTGCTTTCGGAGAGAGTTTTCCGTCCTTTCCCTTTAAGGGAAGCACCTTGTGCCTTGTCAGTTCAATGGCTCCCGCTTCATGCACTGCAATATGTCCGCTGTCCGCACAGAGTATGCCTTGGTAGGAAGGGAGGAAGGAGTCAATCACCGTGGCATTGGTCTGGGTTCCGCCCACCAGAAATTCCACCTGAGCGGTAGGGCAGTGACAGGCCTTTCGGATTTTTTCTTTGGCAGCTTCGCAAATGCTGTCGCTTCCGTAGCCGGGATAGGGCTTTCTATATTCTTCCGTCAGGCGCTTTAAGATATTTTCGTGGCAAGCCTCTTGGTAATCGGACTGGAATTGCAGGATATCGGTATTCATTTTGCCTCCTTTTTTCGGAAAAACTTTTTTTCGATTTTTTTATTTTAAATAGGGAAGAAGAAAAACGCAAACCGGAAATATCGAATGAAGAAAAAGCCCAAACTGAAAATCCATAGGGGAAAGACGTGAAGAAAAATCCCGATTCGATATTTACCGGAGTAGGAAAAGAAATAAAAAATTAAATCAAACGCTTATCTTGTCAAAAACCTTGCCGATTATAATAAAGACGGATTCTTCCAGGGATTTCGGATTTAGAGACGAAGGAGAGTCTTCCGTCGAGGAATGTTACGCATTTTCCGGCTTTGCAGTTTAAGATAAAGCATTTTCCTCTTGTAAAGACAAGAGCTTTGCGAAACATTGGCCTCGACCTTTTTAGAGGTATAGAGTGTTTAAGGGAGTAGTTAAAAAACGGTTACGTTGGCTCAAGGCTTTGCAGCATATTGCAGAGCCGAATTACCCCTTAGGAATAGAGAAAAGTCGGTCAGGGAGGTCCTTCTTTTTTCCGGAATGGAGGCAAAATGAAGAAACAAGGAATAGACAGAGTACTGTTTCCCTTGGCTACGGCCATTCTGCTTGGTTTGTTCAGCGGACAGGCTTTCGCGGAGGGACAGGGTACTGCGGCTTCTGAAGGAAGATGGCAACAGGATGGAAACAACTGGAAGTACGTGGACGGAAACGGTCAGGAGAAGACCGGTTGGGTGGAAAGCAAGGGACAGTGGTACTTTGTGGATCCCCAGAGCAAGAATTTAAAAAGTGGATGGATGGAGAAGGACGGAAAATGGTTCTTCCTGGACACCAAGGCGGATTCTTTGGGAAAGATGGCTACAGGTTGGCAGTGGGTTGACGGCTACTGTTATTACTTTGCCGGTGATTCCGGAAGAATGTATCACAATGAAAAGACACCGGACGGCTTCTTTGTACAGGAGGGCGGAAAGTGCGCCAATGAGAAGGGCGAGCCTTTGTTCGATCTTTCCAAGGGCGTACAGAGCACGAAAGAAAAGGAAGCGGTAGCGGAGCAGGCCAGAAAAGAAGGCAAGAGTCTGGAGGAAATCGTAAGTCTTGTGGCGCAGGTAAAATCTGAGGCTACAGGAGCTTCCCAGTCCCAGGCTGCAGAGGCCAATGCAGGAGCGGTGAAGTTCTCCGGCGTGGTGAAGAGTGCAGGAGGCTCCGGCGGCGGAGGTGGCGGTTCCAGCTCCGGTGGCGGTGGCGGAAGCTTTTCCGGTGGCGGCTCCGGCGGCGGGGGAAGTTCTTCCGGAGGCGGAAGTTCCTCCGGTTCAAGCAGCAGTGCTTGGCAGACCAGCTATAACCCCTCTACCAAGAATCCCTTTGCAACAAAGGAAGAGCTGTATAGCTTCCATTTGCAAAATGAGCTACGTAGAAAACAAGAAATTGAGGCGCGATCTAGGGAACGTGCTAAGCAGGAACAAGAACGTCTGGATAGGCAGAGAGCGGAACAAAAAGAGGCTGCCAGAAAGGCAAGAGAAGCACAAGAGCAGAGAAATCGTGAAAATGCTGAGCGTTTAAGACAGGAGCAGGCTAAGAGAGAGGCGGCTTTCCAAGAGACTCAGGAGAGGTTTCAAGCCGGTTTAACAGGTGATGATGTTAAACGCCTTCACGTGATTGATAAGAAGGGAGAAAGCAGATTCGCTTTATTTACCAAGGGAATCAAGTTGAGAGCGGATAGCTTTAGAAAAGATGAGAATCTGGTTATTGCAAAGAATACTTACGCCTTTGAAAGCATTCCCCATACCGCTTCTTCCGGCTTCTATGATACAGCGAATGTGGCGGAAAGAGTATACGGCGCAGGAGAAGAGAACTATATTTTCAGATTAAGCTACTATGCGGCAGAGAGAGATGCTTTACGGCATGCTCTTTTACAAAGGAGTGAGGCTGTGGTGGAATTCCAGGGGAAAACACCGCAAAGTGGAAACTTCAAAGCCCAAATCTTTGGAAAGCTCCATAGCCTGGATGAGCTTTATACCGAGGCCAATGCTCCTACGGGATCCAGTGCTTATGCCCTGTATCCAAAGACACAGGAAGCCGGTCAAAGCCAAAGAGCCAGTGCTTCTACCCTGTCTCGTTCAGAAGCAAGAGCCAGTGCTTCTACCCTATCTCGTTCAGAAGCAACAGCTTCCGCTTCCAACCTGGGAAGAGAGGGAGTAAGAAATAGTACCCTTCCTCAGAACTTAGGAAATGAAGCTCTCTTTGATGAGAAGAAAGTCAATCCTTCCGACTTTTCCAAGACAGTTTTGGAGTATTTGAAAAAGGGAGAAGTTCTGCTTTTGGAACATAGCGGCTTTAATAAGAGCGGAAATCAGATTGCCGTAGTTTACGGTGCAGAGTGGGATATCTACGGAGAATTAACCGCATTATATCTTACCGAGCCGGATGATAGCTTGCAGGCAATGAAGCGTTATCCTGTGAAAAAGCTGAGCAGTAATAATGAAGAAAAACTGGTCTTCACACCGGAGAAGAATGACAAAGTACAGTCTAAGCTGAAGAATTTCTATACGGTAAAGCTCTACGAAGAAGCGCCGGAGAATTTATTCTTTGACGTAACAGGCTAACAAGCTTTGGAACCATCATTTTCCGAATAAGAGAAAGAAAACATATAAAAAAGAAACGCTGAAGTAGCGCTCAGAAGTCTAGAGCACTTTTGCTTTTCGAAATATAGCCTGTAATAAGGGGCAATCTGAGCCCGCGGGTTCTTGGCTTTTGTACTATAAAAGCTTAGAACCCCTGCGAGGCGAAGTTAGCGGGAGCGTGCCCCTGTTACAGGCTATATTGTTGAAAAGCGATAAATCACTACTTCAGTGTTTCTTTTATAATGGAAATTATTTCTCTTCTTCTACTCAATAATGGTCCTTGCAAGAATAAATGTACAGTACATCATCTTCAATAGCATAAATCAGCCGATCTTCTTCCGTGATACGTCTGGACCATTTTCCGCTAAGCTCGTATTTTAGAGCTTCCGGTTTGCCGATTCCTGAGAAGGGGCTTCTTTCTATCGCTTCAATAAGGCGATGAATCTTTTTGATGGTACTTTTATTATTTTGGGCATACCAATAGAGGTAATCTTCCCACGCCTCATCGGACCAGGCTTTAATCATCTTCTTTTACCTCAAGCAAGTCATGGGTTTGAAATTGTTTTTTTTGGAATTGCGCTTCTCCATGGCGTATTTTTTCCATTAAATAAGAATTGGATAGAATTCGCAGACTTTCCTGCAAGCTGTCATATTCTCTTTTAGAGAGTACGACTACGGTATCCTCCGCATCCTTTGCGGTTACAATCAGCGCATCAGCATCTTCATTTACCTGCTTCATGTATTGCTTTAAATTCTGTCTGAAATTGGAATAGGCAACAGCTTCCATAGTTTTTCTCCTTTGAATTAGTTGTACAAAATATTGTACGACTAAAGCAAAAGAAAAGCAAGAGTAGCTCTTGCTTTTCTTTTCTGTATGCTTAACAAATACTATCTGCAAAGCATGTAATTTTCTTTTATTTCTCTTCTTCTACAGACTCGGTAAGCTTTGCCACCTCCATGTTCTGCGGCAAAATCGCACTTAAAATCAAAGCAACAACAAAGACTACCGCTACGACATTTTCCCCGAATACGGTCTGTACGATGCTGGGGAAGATGTGCCAGATGCTGCTCTCGGTGCTGGAAGTAAATCCGATACCTACTGCCAAGGAAAGAGAAGCGATGACGATATTTCTCTGGCTGAAGCCGCAGGAAGCAATCATCTGCATTCCGGAGACTACGATGCTACCGAACATCATAATGGTGCATCCCCCTAAAACACTCTGGGGAAGGGAAGCAAAGAAATGTCCTACAGGGGGCAGAAGTCCTGCCAACAGCATTGCTGCTGCACCGGTGGCAATGGTGAAACGGTTTACTACCTTAGTCATAGCAATCAGACCTACGTTCTGGGAGAAGGAGGTTACGGGAGCACAGCCGAAAAGTCCGGAAATGCTGGATCCGAATCCGTCACAAGCCAGAGAACCGGAAATTTCCTTTTCGGTAATTTCTCTGTTTAAGCCGGAGGCTACCATGGCTGTAGTATCTCCGATGGTCTCTGCTGCGGAAACCAGGAAGATGATACAAACGGAAAGGATGGCGCCGATGTTAAACTGTGGAGTAAAGGGGAAGAGTCTTGGTAAAGACACAAAGCCGTCAGAGAAAATCAGGCTTAAATCCACCTTGCCCATAAATATGGAAAGAATATATCCCACGATTAAGCCGGCCAAAACGGAAAGCTGCTTCATATAGCCCTTTACAAAAATGCTCCAACCGATGCAGGTAAGTAAAGTTACAGTGGCGATGATTAAGTTCTCTTTGGAACCGAAGTCATCTCCGTAGCCTCCGCCGAAGGAACGTGCGCCTACGGTAAAAAGGGAGAAGCCGATGGCGGTTACAACGGTTGCGGCAACGATGGGAGTGATGATTCTCTTCCAATACTTTGCCAAAAGTCCTAAAACACCTTCAAAGCAACCGCCTACGATGACCGCACCGATAACGGTGGGATAACCGAAGTTTGCGGCAATGGTGGACAGGATGGTAACGAAGGTAAAGCTTACACCCATTACAATAGGAAGCTTGGCACCAACCTTCCAGACCGGGTACAGCTGGATAAAGGTGGCGATACCTGCGGCAAACATCGCATTTTGTAAGAGCATGGCGATTTCCTGCTGGGTAAGGGCGGGCTGTGCAGCTCCTGCGATAATGGTGATAGGGGCTAGGTTGGATACAAACATGGCTAAGACATGCTGTAATCCGAAGGGGATGGCCTTTCCGATGGGCACTCTTCCGTCTAGCTTGTAAATGTTCTCCATGCGTGCTACTGACTTTTCTTGACTCATTTTTCCTCCTTCATTTGTTTGAAAAAGAAAAAAGATTCCTGAAATATCACCGGGGATTACGTATTTTCAATGGTTTGTGCCTAAGGAGCTTCCTGATTTTCTCCTAAACAGCATTTTCCGATGTCGGACTGTAGAGCTTTCTTCCTTGAAAATGTAGCTATCCCTTTTTGTGATTTTTCATAGAAATCTTTCCTGTTTTTTCAAAAAGATAAAAAATCCTATAACAAGAATCTGGACTGTATTGTAACACCCTGTAAAGTGCTTGTCTATATTTTGACAATGCGCCAAAAATTAGACAAGTTCACGGAAATTTCTAAAAATAAAGGAAAAACCTTGGAAATATTAAAATGGCTTTTTGGCAAAAAATCCAGTAATATCAAGCTTGTAGGAAGATGCAAGGATAAGCTGTAACGGAAGGGATTTTTGCCAGTCAGTACAAAATTTTAGATTATCTAAAAAATTTTTTTGTTAAATTTATGACAGAAGCACCAAAAAAGCTTGGCAAAAACTGTGAATAGACTCCAGAAATGGGTGATTTTATACTTAGACAAAGCCATTCCGGAGGAAGAAGGCCTTGTATTTTCGTAACCAATGGATGCATTTGCAAACAGTCAGGAGGGTTTCCATGCGTGCAGTAGGGAAAGATAAGATTCGTGTTGATGCCTATGGAAAAGTCACAGGCGAAGCAAAGTATACTGCGGACTTAGAGCCGAAGAATATTTTGCACGGTAAGGTTTACCATTCCACCATCGGAAATGGTTTGGTAAAGAGCATTGATACCAGTGAGGCGGAGAAGGTACCGGGAGTCGTAAAGATTCTTACCTGCTTTGATGTGCCGGATATCCAATTCCCCACAGCAGGACACCCCTGGTCTGTAGAGAAAGCCCACCAGGATATCTGTGACAGAAAGCTTCTGAATCAGAGAGTCCGGATTTACGGAGATGATATTGCCTGCGTCATTGCGGAAAATGAAGTGGCCTGTGACCAGGCTCTTCGTCTTTTAAAGGTGGAGTACGAGGAATATCCTGTGATGACCACCGTGGAGGAGGCATTGGCGGAAGGAGCTCAGGCGCTTCACCCGGATCTTCGTAAGGACAATGTTATCGTTCATAGCCACATGACCATGGGAGAGAAGGATTATACCTTTGAGGAAGGTCTGAAGAAGGCCAAGGAAGAGTATGGAGAGGAAAATATCTTCACTCTTGAGCGGGTGTATGATACTCCGAAGATTTCTCACTGCCATATCGAGCTTCCGGTGTCCTTTGCCTATGTGGATGTGAACGATAAGATTACCATTGTTTGCTCCACCCAGATTCCTCATATTGTTCGTTTATATACAGCGATGGCTCTCGGGGTTCCTGCTGGAAGAGTTCGTATCATTAAGCCCTATATCGGCGGCGGATTCGGTAACAAACAGGACGTATTGTATGAGCCGTTAAATGCTTACATGTCCATGCAGGTGGGCGGAAGACCGGTGCGATTGGAGATTTCCCGTGAGGAAACCATTTACGGCACCAGAACCAGACACCAGATTACCGGACACACCAAAGCGGTGGTAACAAAGGACGGACAGATTCTTAGCAGAAAGATGGAAGCTTTTGCCAATAACGGAGGTTACGCTTCCCACGGTCATGCCATCTGTGCAAACTGCGGAAATGTGTTTAAGGAATTATATATTGATAAGATCGGTACAGAAGTAGACTGCTGGACCGTTTATACCAACGCTCCTACTGCGGGAGCTATGAGAGGATACGGTATTCCCCAGTCCGTATGGATTACCGAGTGCTTAACCGATGATCTGGCTAAAGAAATCGGTATGGATCCTTTGGAGATTCGTCTAAAGAACTGTATTCCTGAAGGATTTAAGGATCCGCACAATGGCATTACCTTCCATTCCTATGGATTAAAGGATTCCATGATAAAGGGTGCGGAGCTTGCCAACTGGAAGGAGAAGAGAGCGGAGTACGATAAGCCTCAAAGCGGAGACAAGAGAAGAGGTATCGGTATGGCGATTTTCTGCTATAAGACCGGTGTTCATCCTATCGCTTTAGAGACTGCTGCGGCTCGTATGGTATTGAATCAGGACGGTTCCTGCCAGCTCTTTATGGGAGCTACGGAAATCGGACAGGGTGCGGATACCGTATTTACCCAGATGGCAGCAGAGGCCTCCGGTATTCGTTATGAAGATGTCTATGTATGTTCTACCCAAGACACCGATACTGCTCCCTTCGATACAGGAGCTTACGCTTCCCGCCAGACCTATGTTTCCGGTATGGCTTGTAAGAAGGTGGCAGAGGAGTTTAAGGATCGTATCTTAGACTATGCGGAATATATGTTAAACAATGCGGTACAGGATTTCTCCAAAACCGTATATGCCGAAGAGGTTAGCGCTGCGGCAAAGAAGATTCGAGAGCTTCTTTCCCTTTCCGAAGAGACAGAGATTTCCAAGGATTCCTTAGATCTGGTGGATTCTCAGATTGTGGAAAAGAAGAGCGGAAACCCATTACTTCCCCTTGCTATTTTGGCTGACACCGCCTTCTATTCTTTGGATAAGTCCGTGCATATTGCGGCGGAATGTACCAACCACTGTAAGAGCAATACCTTCTCCTCCGGTGTGTGCTATGCCGAGGTGGAAGTGGATATTCCCTTAGGTTTGGTGGAGATTTTACGAATCGTGGAAGTGCATGATTCCGGAATCATTATTAACCATGATACCGCAAGGGGTCAGGTTCACGGCGGAATGGTACAGAGCCTTGGCTTCGGTTTATCCGAGGATTTACTGGTAGATCCGAAGACCGGAAAGGTATTAAATGCCAACCTCTTAGACTTTAAGATTCCTACCGCTATGGACGTTCCCGATCTGGAAGTGGATTTTGTGGAGCTGGAGGATCCTACCGGCCCCTACGGTAATAAGTCCTTAGGAGAGCCTCCTGTTATTGCAGCGGCTCCTGCAGTAAGAAACGCTATCTTACAGGCTACCGGCGTTGCCATGAATGTGGCGCCGATGACCAGCCAGAGACTCACAGATGCCTTCCGCGAGGCAGGATTAATTAAGACAATCTCTGTAGACTAAGGAGGAAAGCGATAGGGAGGGCTTTCTCCCTATGCCGGTTTCTTCTCAAGATTGTATAGAACATAGAGGACAGGGGCTCCTGTTTTAAGCGGGATTCCCGTCCGTAAAACACAAGAGTGATATTTATCTTATGGTAAAGGAGAGGATAAAGACATGTTTGATTTACAGGGATTTCATGAAGCAAAGGATGTAGCGGATGCGGTGCAGGCCTTAACTGCCAATCCCAATGCGGAAATCATTTCCGGCGGAACCGATGTATTGATTCGTGTTCGTGAGGGAAAGGATGCGGGGAAAGCGCTGGTATCCATTAAAAATATTGAAGAAATAAAGGGCGTAAAGCGTTTGGACAACGGAGACCTTTTCATTGGAGCAGGAACCTGCTTTACCCATTTGACCAATGACCCTCTGGTACAAAAGCATATCCCCATGCTGGGAGAGGCCGTGGACACCGTTGGAGGTCCCCAGATTCGAAATATGGGAACCATCGGCGGAAACATCTGTAACGGAGCAACCTCCGCAGACTCCGCAGCAGGCATGCAGGTTTTAAATGCCATTGTTTGCCTGACAGGCCCCAATGGGGAGAGAAGAGTTCCGATTTCCGAGTTTTATACCGGCCCGGGAAAGACTGTCCGTGAGCAAAATGAAGTTTGTACCGGCTTCTTAATCAAGAAAGAAGATTACGAAGGCTTCAGCGGAAAATACATTAAGTACGGAAAGAGAAAAGCAATGGAGATTGCCACTCTGGGCTGTGCGGTAATGGTAAAGCTGGACAAAGAGAAGAAGCATATTGAAGAAGTAAGACTGGGCTACGGTGTAGCGGCTCCTACCCCCATTCGTTGCCCGAAGGCGGAGGAAAGCCTGAAGGGTGCGGCTTGCACCGATACGGAAAGAATTGAGAGCTATGTAAATATCGCCTTAACAGAGGTTCGTCCCAGAAGCTCTTGGAGAGCTTCCAAGGAGTTCCGTTTACAGGTGATTTCAGAGTTGGCAAAGCGTGCTTTAAAGGAAGCCATTGTTTTACAAGGAGGACAGATCAATGCTTAAAATTATTCATTTTAAGGTGAATGGAAGAGATGTGGAACTGGCTGTGGATGAGAGAGAGTCTCTCTTGGATGCCTTGAGAGTGCGTCTTGACTTAACTTCTGTAAAGAAGGGCTGTGAGGTAGGAGAGTGCGGAGCTTGTACCGTTTTGGTAAACGGAGAGGCAGTGGACAGCTGTATCTACCTGGCTATGTGGGCAGACGGAAAGTCCGTTCTTACCGTAGAAGGTCTTAAGGGGCCAAACGGAGAGTTAAATCCGGTTCAGACCGCATTTATCGAAGAAGCAGCGGTGCAGTGCGGCTTCTGTACTCCCGGACTGATTCTTACCGCTGTGGAGATTGTGGGAACAGGAAAGGACTATACCAGAGAAGAGTTAAGAAAGCTGATTTCCGGACATCTTTGTCGTTGCACCGGTTATGAAAATATTTTAAATGCCGTAGAAAGAGTAGTGAAGGAAAATCTTCAGAAAGCAAACTAAAAAATATTTTGGTTTTTGCCTAAAAATTTGTTAGGCAAATCGCACAAAAGTTTTTACTCTCTTTTGGAAAAAAGGGAAGTCTTTGCGGTGGGGGTGGCAACTCTCACCGCTTTCGTTTATAATCATATTGTTAATTTGTAAACGACATAATTATTTTTTAGATTACAAGGAGCGAGCTAAAAAATAAAGAGATATCCTACAGGAATACGGATTGCGATAAGCAACCGAAAGCTTTTCAAAACAGTGAGAATACTTGGTCGATAAAGGGGAGGAGCAATTTCTTTTTCTTCATCGGCTTAGGAGAAAGAGTAAAAAGGGAAGAGGATACCTTCGTCGCTATATTGAGTTTAGGAATTAGGAGATGCTTATGGAAGAGATGGATGTATTTCGTTTTATTGTAAACGGAAAAGAGGTGGAAACAAAGGAAGATAAGCCCTTGCTTCGTTTTCTTCGTGACGATTTAAAGTGTAAGTCCGTAAAAGACGGTTGTAGTGAAGGAGCCTGCGGAACCTGTACTATTTTGATTGATGGAAAGGCTGTGCGTTCCTGTATTTTGTCTACCAAAAAGGCAGTGGGAAAGAACATTGTTACCGTTGAAGGACTGAGCCTTCAGGAGAAGGAGGCCTATGTCTATGCTTTTGGACGTGCCGGTTCCGTACAGTGTGGATTCTGTATTCCCGGTATGGTGATGAGTGCCAAGGCTTTAATCGATGTGAATCCGAATCCAACAGAAGAGGATATTAAGAAAGCCATCCGCTCCAACATTTGCAGATGTACAGGCTATAAGAAGATTATCGAAGGAATTGCGCTTGCTGCCAAGGTGCTTCGGGGAGAGGAAAAGATTCAGTCCGAGCTGGAAACCGGAGAAGACTTCGAGGTTGGACAGTCCGCTTTCCGTGTGGATGTTCGAGAGAAGGTTTTGGGAACCGGAGAATATCCTGATGATGTGGAGATGGAAAACATGGTTTACGGAGGAGCTGTTCGTACAGAGTATCCAAGAGCCAAGATTTTAAAGATTAATACAGAGGCGGCGGAGAGCCTTCCCGGTGTTCTTGCTATCTTAAAGGCTGAAGATGTTCCCAACAACAAGGTGGGACATATTCAGCAGGACTGGGATGTTATGATTGCCGAAGGGGACACAACTCGTTGCATCGGAGACGCTCTTTGCCTGATTGTTGCTGAGACTCCTTCCATTTTGGAGGCGGCGAAGAAGCTTGTAAAGGTAGAGTACGAAGTGCTGGAGCCGGTAAGAAGCATTGCAGAGGCTAAGGCGGAAAATGCGCCTAAGCTTCATCCTAACGGAAATCTTTGTCAGCAAAGACACGTAACCCGTGGAGATGCCAAGGCAGCCATTGCGGGAGCAAAGTATGTGGTAACAGAGAGCTTCTCTACTCCATTTACAGAGCATGCCTTCATGGAGCCGGAGTGCGCCATTGCCTTCCCTTATAAGGACGGTGTGAAGGTATATACCAGTGACCAGGGTGTATATGATACCAGAAAAGAAATTGCCATCATGATGGGCTGGGATCCTTCCAGAATCGTGGTAGAGAACAAGCTTGTAGGTGGCGGATTCGGCGGTAAGGAAGACGTTTCCGTACAGCATATTGCCGTGCTGATGGCTTTAAAGGTGGGAAGACCGGTAAAGGTAAAGTTCACCCGTCAGGAATCCATCAACTTCCACCCCAAGCGTCATGCTATGGAGGGTACTTTTACTCTGGCTTGTGATGAAAATGGTATTTTCCAGGGCTTGGATTGTGAAATCTACTTTGATACCGGAGCCTACGCATCCCTTTGCGGACCGGTATTGGAGAGAGCTTGTACTCATTCCGTTGGACCTTACACCTATCAGAACACCAATATCTATGGATATGGTTATTATACCAATAACCCACCTGCAGGAGCTTTCCGCGGATTCGGTGTGTGCCAAAGTGAGTATGCATTGGAAATGTTGATTGATAAGCTGGCTGAGGAGGTGGGCATCAGCCCCTGGGAGATTCGTTTCCGTAACGCCATCGAGCCGGGAAAGGTTCTTCCCAACGGACAGATTGCGGATTCCTCTACAGCCCTTAAGGAAACCTTATTGGCGGTAAAGGACATTTACGAAGCCAACAAGGGTAGAGCGGGTCTTGCCTGTGCCATGAAGAATGCCGGCGTAGGTGTAGGTCTTCCGGATAAGGGAAGAGCCAGAGCGGTTATTAAGAACGGCGTGGTAGAGTTGTATACTGCGGCTTCCGATATCGGACAGGGCTGCCGTACCGTATTTATGCAGATGATGCACGAAGGTACCGGTCTACCGGTGGAGAAGATTGATCTTTCCAAGGGATCCACAGAGGATTCTCCGGACTCCGGAACTACTTCCGGATCCCGTCAGACTCTGATTACCGGTGAGGCGGTAAAGGGAATTGCCGTAGAGATTAAGGGAGATTTGGACAAGGTAGGCGGAGACCTTTCCGCATTGGAAGGAAAAGAATA
>NZ_CAUVME010000035.1:0-23815 GCF_963553175.1 Oribacterium sinus
AAGAGGATGAATCTCAAGAGGATGAATCTCAAGAGGATGAATCTCAAGAGGATGAGTCTCAAGAAGATGAGTCTCAAGAAGAAGAGCTTCAAGAGAAAGACCCTCAAGAGGAAGAGTCTCAAGAGGAGGAAGGTCCTTTAGAAGACGAGTCCATTACCCTTATTGAAAGAGGACTTTTCCGGGAAGAAGTGCAGGAAGATGAAGAAGAGCCGGAGGAGAAAATCCTTTCCTTACAAGAAAAGCGTAAGGAAATGGAGGAAAAGCTTGCTTTTGAGGGGGAAATTCCGGATGATCCTGATGATTTCCAGGATAAGGCAGCCATCCCTCCTACCTCTGTAGGAGAATGGAAAAAGGGCTGGCAGAAATGGAAAAAGACAGCTCCGTTAGCAATTATTCCTGCTTTGGGAATTGCTTATCTTTGTTATCAAAACTTGCCCTCTACCCAATATAACAACTTACTGAAGAAGGGAACTAACCTTGTTCAGACCGAAAAGGGAGAAGAGGCTATAGCTCTTTTAGAGGGAATGCCTTCAAACCTTACGAAGAACAGCAAATATTATCTTCTTTTGTCGGAGGCCTATGGAAAGGCCGGAAGACATCAGGAGGCGGTAAAGGCCTTAGAAGAAGCGAAAAAACTGTATCCGGAGAATACAGAGGTTCAGACAGCATTGTCTCTTTTGGATCCCAGGGTGGAATCGGATTTGCAGGGGGACAGCTTTACGGATCCTGTGGAAATCAGCTTAAAAAGCAGTGGAAAGAAAATTATTTACAGCTTAAGCGGAGGAAAAGAGGATATTCAAAAGGAAGAATATCTTGCTCCGATAAAGCTGAGCCGAAACGGTAATTACACTTTAACAGCCTATGCACAAGCCAGTGACGGCAGTATGGGAGAAAGCTACAGTAAAAGCTTTAGCATTAGTCTGGATCCGGAGAAGTATCACCTGTCCCAGTTTGTAGATGAAGAGGGAGGACGTTCCTACATCGATGAAAATGGAGATCAGGTCACCGGATGGAAGGAAATTGCCGGAAAGTACTACTATTTTGATGAAAAAGGCATTATGCAAACCGGCTTTCAAGATATCGGAGGAGAGCGATACTATCTCAATGCCGATGGAACTATGCAGACCGGCCGTCTGGACTTGGAAGGAAAGACCTACTTCTTCGATCAGGATGGACATATGATTAAGGATGCCTGGGTTGATAATCTTTACTATGTAGGGGAAGACGGCGTAATGCTTCGGAATCAGGAAAATAAGGAAGGGGTACATTTTGATGAGGATGGAAGGCGTGCCTTCCTAGCCGCTGATTTGTATGCCGCTCATCCGGACAGTATCGTCGTAGTGGAAAGTAAACAGAGAAAAGAACAGTCTTCTTACTATCTTTTCCCGGCAAAGATTTACTATCAGAAGAAAAACGGCAGAGCCAGCGGTAAAGTGGCTTATGAGACGGAAATCAAGGTTTCTAAGATGGCCATAATGAGTTACTTGGATGAGAATCTGCCCAGCATTACCGCAAAGGACGCCGTATCCTTCCTGCCGACTTTATCCATGCAAAATATTAAGCAGAATAAAGACGGTGTTGTTACAAGCTTTGCTTTTGTTTTGGGAGAGAGGCGCAGTTAAATGAATAGAAGTGTGGTGTTGGCGATTGCCATCAATGCCAAGTGGCTCCTTCCCTTCCTGCTTTTATCTTTTCTGTTTATCGTAATTCTTACAGCGGTTATCTATAAAATCATGTGGTTCCGCTTGGAAAAGATAATTAAAGAGAAAGAAAAAGAAGGTGTTGAGAAAAAAGAAGATACTGAAAGAACAGAAGAAGAGTCTTTAAAAAAGGAAGAAAAGGCGGTTTCTAGTAAAATGAATGAAGTTCTTCAGAGCGAAGAGTAGAGGAAAAAAGGGCTGAAAAAATCAAAATATTTTGATTTTTTCAGCCCTTTGCTTATACATTATTTTTATGGATTCTCTCTGAAAGTAATATTTCCCTCATCTGTCATCTCATCAATGATGGCCAAACTATAAACTTCATGACCCATTTCTCTAAGTTCCTTACCGCCGCACTGGAAGCCTTTTTCGATGGCAATACCGATGCCGGAAATTTCCGCATTGGCCTGCTTACAGATATCGATAAGACCTCTCATAGCCTTTCCTACAGCCAGGAAATCGTCAATCAGCAAAACCTTGTCCTCAGGTCCCAAGAATTTCTTGGAAAGGGTTACGGTGAAATCTTTATTGTAGGTAAAAGAATGTACAGTGGAGGTGTAAAGATCGCCGTCAAGATTTTTACTCTTTGCTTTTTTCGCAAAAACAACCGGAACATGAAAATACTGTGCTGCACAACAAGCAAGGGCGATTCCGGAAGCTTCAATGGTTAAAATACGAGTAATCCCTTTGTCCTTAAAACGCTCATAGAATTCTTTTCCCAATTCTTCCAAAAGAGAAACGTCCAACTGATGGTTCAAAAAGCTATCCACCTTTAAAATATTTCCCGGTCTGACTTGTCCATCCGCCTTGATTCTTTCTTCCAGCAGCTTCATTTGATCCCTCCATTTTATCCTTGACTCAGCCAATGATTCTACTCCTCTCAAAGTTCCCTGATTTCCTTTATTCAGGAAAACAAAAATGAACTTGTTTCAGAATAGTATGTATAGTAAAACATATTGTAGAAAAAAGAAAGGGGTTGGAAAGAAGATAATAGAGAAAAGCAAAGAAATTACGCAAATTTCGCAAAAGCAATTCCCTTTCCCGGAATAGAAGCTCATTTTTGGAAAAATAAGAAAGGAAAGAAAATGGATCAATGGAGCATCCCCATAGGGTATCAAGAGGTATTAGAAGATTATGCACAGAAAAATGCAGTGACGAAAGAAACGGCGTTTTCCAATCTGATGGATTTTATTCAATTAAAGGATCAGTATTTCTCTCAGATTTTGGTTTATATTGAAAATGCGGAGCAATACTTGGATGGGGGCGAGGAGATTCCGGAGCAGGAGCTACAGTTGGCTTATATGGAAAGCTTCGGAGAAAATACAGTAGGAGCCATGGCAAAGTGCTATTTCCGAAGATCGGAAAGCAAAGATCTTCTTTTGGCGGTGGGTTATGACAGTGAATTAAGTACCTGGGAAATTTTAAGCTTTTTCCAAAGAAAGATTCCTTCCATGGACTTAGACGGAGATACGCTGTGCCTCTACTATGTTAAGGATATGAACAGACTTCCCGAAGCAAAAAAAAGCTTCTCCCTCTTGGAAAATGAAGAAGGAGAAGAGTATTGTAAGGCGGGATATTTTCCCTCCATCTATGTAGAGGAAGATGAGGAGGAATGGGAAGAGGAGTAAGATTCCTAAGAGTGATTTTCCTTAGACCTCACTTTCTTGGCTAAATCGAATAGGATGTCCTAGTGGGAGCTATAATAGTTTCTGAAGAAATTTCGAATCTGTCCTACCTGATACAAGGAACCCAGACAAAGAAGGAGAGTTTTCTCTTCTTCTTTTTTTACGGCATTCAGATTCCATTCCAGACCTTCCTCCAAGCTTTCGGGACAACGAATTTCTCCGTCAAAGTGAGCTTGCCATTGTTCCTTTAAGATTTCAGGATTTTGGCCTCTATGGCTTTCCACCTGGAAGAAACTAAAGCTTAGGGTGTTGTTCTTTAAGAGCTCCAACATGGTCATATAATCCTTATCCGCCATAACGGAAAAGAAGATTCTCTTCTTGTAGTTCGGAAAAAGCATTTCTATAGAGCGAACCAAACTGTTTACCGCCTGGGGATTGTGGGCTCCATCAAGAATAATCAAAGGACGTTTTTTTAGAATTTCAAATCGTCCCGGCCATGTAACCGTCATAAGCCCCTGCTTTACGCAGTCCTCAGGAATGGAAATGCCTCTTTCCTTCAGACAGTCTATCGCATCACAGATGACCATAGCATTGTCCAATTGATAATCCCCCAGTAAGGACAATGCATATTCATGTCTCTCACGATAGGAAAAGTATTGGTAGCCGTTGTCAATATGGAAGGAATAGGAATGAAAATATTTGGGATTGGTAATATGTAGCTTGGCATTTTTCTCTTTGCAAATTCTTCGAATCTCTTCCATGACCTCAGGCTTCTGATGCATTAATACCACAGGAGTATCTTTTGCAATAATACCACCCTTTTCACGGGCGATTTCTTCCAGAGTATCTCCCAAAATAGCGGTGTGTTCCAAACCGATATGGGCTATAACGGACAATTCTTTATGGGGAATAACATTGGTGGCATCCAGTCGTCCTCCAAGACCTACCTCCAGGACCACATAATCTACACCCTTTTCCAGAAAATAACAAAAGGCAAGGGCTGTCAGCATTTCAAAGGAATTGGGTTTCTCCTCCTCCAAGCTTTCGCTGAGCTCCCGCATTTTTAGACAAAGTCTTTTTAAATCTTCATCGGAAATCATTTCTCCGTCAATGGTATAGCGCTCATTCATGCTTTCTATATGAGGGGAAATATACATCCCGGTTTTATAACCCGAAAGACTTAAAATCTGTTGCAGGCTTTTCGCGACGGAACCTTTTCCGTTGGAACCGGCAATATGGATAAAACGAAGCTTATTTTCCGGATTTCCGCATTTTTTCAATAAATTTCTTGTTGGCTGAAGACCCATTTTACAGCCATACCAATCATTTACCCCAAGGGTCTCCATACATTCTTCCCAAGTCATTTTAAAAATATCCTCCTTAATATAAAGAACAAAATCCTCCCATAGAAAAACAGAGTAGCGAAAACAATGAGCAGCATTGCATCCGTTACTCTGTATTATAGATGTTTTATTTTGCTATAGCATGAAAAATTTTGCGTTTTTCAAACAGCATGACTATAGCATTAATGGCAAAGTATTGAAGAATACTGTTAATCAGTACTTGAAGGACACGGAACTGCATCAAAGGAAGTAGTGGACTTCCGGTACTGAGAGTCAGTAAGTAGCTGTTGATGATTAAGCTGCAAAGCAGTTGGCTGATTATAATAGCGAGGATAATACGATATTGGCTACGATTTTTCTCTAAACACAGGCTGTAAATCACCGCAGTTAAACCTACGGAAAGAGTATAGCCCGGCATATAAGGGAAGGGAGAGAATAAAAAGCATCCCAGAATATCGGAAATGCAGGCAATTAAAACAGCCGGAACCATTCCCAGATACATAGAGGCAAAGACAATGGGGACAAAGCCGAAACCGATACGGAAATTCCATGCCTGTACCGACAGAAATCTGGTCAGAATAATCTGAATGGCAACCAGCATAGAAAAGGTGACAAGATTTTTGACATTAAACACGTTCTTATTCATAGACCGCTCCTTTCATGCGCTGTAAAGAAGCTGTCTTGCTTCCTGGCAGCGGGATGCGAGAATAAAACTGGGAACCGATTTGGTTCTTCGTCCCGACACCAACTCCCTGTGTGTTGGGCACTAACCACTTTATTCTCTACTCTGCAAAAAGTTCTAAGGGCATAGTAATGCCTATTCCGCCTTTTGTAAAGAAGAATCCCTCTAAAATCCTGCTTTTTCAAAAGGAATTTTAAGAAAATTAATGGAAGGAAATTCCATCTCAAAATATAGCTTATTTTTTCTGTTTTTTTTTTAGAAAGGAAGAAAAGATGGAACGGTTTTTCTTGTCAAAAAAGAAATAGGGGACTACACTGTAGTAGTTTTTGTGGGAGGAGGGTTCGATGAAATTAATTCGACAGGTGACATGGATCATCTTTTTTACTTTTTTGGGGGAAATGTGTAATAAGCTTTTGCCTTTACCGGTTCCGGCCGGAGTCTATGGCTTGATTTTTATGCTGATTTTCCTGATGCAGGGAATTATTCCCTTGAATGCGGTGGAGCAGGCGGGCAACTTTATGCTGGAAACCATGAGTATTATGTTTTTGCCGGCTGCAGTTGGAATTATGACCGTAACAAAATTATTGATGCCGGTTTTAGTACCATACCTTGTAATTATCGTCTTATCCACAATTATTGTTATGGCGGTTACCGGCTTGGTAAGCCAGAGAATCTTAAAAGTAACAGAGAGCAGAGAAGATAAAATCAAGGAAATGCGCTCTATGGAATCTGCACTGGAAAAGAAAGAGAAAATCCAGGAAGAAATTCGAGAGATACAGTTGGAAGATTTAAAGCAGAGCTTAAAGGGCTTGGAGGAGGAATAATGAAAGAGATTTTAATGAGTTCAGAACACTTCGGTTTTGGCTTAAGTATATTTATTTACCTTCTGGCAATACAAATCAAGCTTCGCTTAAAGTGGGACTTTTTAAATCCCTTGCTTGTCTCAACCATCATTATTGTGGGAATCCTCCTGGTTACGGAAATTCCCTATGCCAAGTATAAACAGGGTGCGGGGCTTTTGAGTTATTTTCTAACGCCGGCTACAGTCTGTTTGGCTATTCCTCTTTATAAGCAGTGGTCCTTACTGAAAAATAATTTCAAAGCCGTATTTTTGGGGATTTTTGCGGGGACTTTGAGCTCTATCGGCAGCATTTTACTGCTTGGTATATTATTTCATTTGCCCAACGAACATATTTCCACCTTACTGCCAAAATCCATTACCACGGCTATCGGTATGGGAATTTCGGAAGAAACCGGAGGATATGTAACCTTAACCGTAGCCGCCATTGTTTTAACGGGTATTTTGGGAAGTATTCTTGCAGATCTTGTTTTTCGTATTTTCCCCATTCATCATCCCATTGCCAAAGGTCTTGCTTTAGGAACCAGCGCCCATGCCATCGGTACGGCTAAAGCACTGGAGCTTGGTGAAGTGGAGGGAGCGATGTCCTCTCTGGCTATCGTGGTTGCCGGAATTCTTACGGTAATTTTGGTTCCCATAGTCAATAATGTGGCCTTTGGCTAGGACATAAAAAAGAGTAAGTCTTCCGTGCCGGGATTGTAAGAAAAATGTCCAAGCTTTTTCCCGGAAGCTTTGCTAAAATGGGGCAGAGAAATGAAATTTTAGGAGGAGCAATGAAGAAGAAAAGACTGATACTTTCCCTTGCCTTGAGTCTATCCCTGTTGGCCTATTCAGGCTTTAGTTTTGCAGACGGTCCGGATCTGGATGACCATACCACGGTGAACAGCGGTCCCGGAGTAGGTCTGGGAAAGAATGAAAATACCGTTTCCGTAGCGGATTCCTATTTGCAGGTGTACTCCGGTGTGCTTTCCGGAGAGAATGTTCCTTTGCTGAGTGACTATGGATTTTCAGGACATGGGGTGTATGGCTACAATGAGATGTCCGCCGATTTATTTAAATTAAAGGACGCCTACCCGGCATTACAGTTATCCTCCTTGGGAAAAACCCTTGACGGAAGAGAGCTGTATTGCGGTATTGTGGGAAATCCAAATGCCTCCAAGAAGATTTTGGTTCATGCCAGTATCCATGCCAGAGAATATATTGTGACCAAGGTAGCTATGCGTCAGCTGGCAAGTCTTTTGGAAATGGAAAAGAACAATCAAAGCTATGGCGGTAAAGGCATGAAGGATATGTTGCAAAACTGTGCCGTTTACTTTGTTCCCATGGTGGATCCGGACGGTGTTTCCTTGGTGCAAAACGGTTTGGCGGGTATCGGTTCTGAAGAAGTCAGAAATACGGTGCAAAGTATTGTGGCAAAAGAAAATCCTGGCGATTTAAAGAGCTATTTCCGTTTATGGAAAAGTAATGCAAGAGGAGTTAACCTCAATAAAAACTTCGATGCCAACTGGTCTATTACTGTAGACAAAAAGGGATATCCTGCAAAGGACGAGTATAAGGGTTCTGCAGTGGAATCAGAGATAGAGTCCAAGGCCTTGGCGGATTTACTTCGAAAAGAAAAATTTACCTCCACCATCAGCTACCATACTCAGGGAGAAGTCATTTACTGGTATTTCGGGCAGGGAGAGTATGTTCCGAAAGCCAGAAGATTGGCGGAAATCGTGCATAAGAATTCTTCTTATCCTGTAATTGATTACTATTCTCCTCAGCATGCCGGAGGCTTTAAGGATTTTGCAGAGCAAAAATATCAGATTCCCTCTGTGACCATTGAGTGCGGAAAGGGCGTAAGTCCTGTGCCCGAAGAACAGATTGATAAGATTTGGGATGGACAAAAGGGAATTCTTCCGGATCTGCTTTATGATTATATGAGCTAAGATGCAATAGAATATCGAAAAATTATTTCATGGGGTACGGATTGGAATCGGAGAGCTTATGCTTCCTTTTCCGGTCGGCACCTCTGTTTTTTATTCTTAACGAGTATCGCTCTCGTAGTGTGCGATATCTCGTTTTTAACGAATATTGTCCCGGATTTTGCAGTATCTCGTTTATAAGAAGGATTTCCTCCCTTTAGCTTTTTCTTGTGAAACAGCTTTTCCTTATGCTATAATAGGCAAATTAAAATAATGATTAAATTTAGGAGGATAAAATGGGGACAGAAGAGATGCTTGGAAAAGAGAATGAGCTTGAGTCCAAGAATTTTATAGAGAATTTCATCGATGAAGATTTGCGGGAGGGAAAGGTTAAGGAAATCAAAACCCGTTTTCCACCGGAGCCCAACGGTTACCTCCATATCGGACACGCCAAGTCTATTTTATTAAATTACGGCATTGCCAAGGAATATAACGGTACCTTTAATCTTCGTTTTGACGATACCAATCCGGTAAAGGAAAAGATGGAGTTCGTGGAGAGCATCCGAAAAGACGTGGAGTGGCTCGGAGCGGATTTTGAGAACAGAATGTTTTTTGCCTCCGACTATTTTCCTATTATGTATGAAAAGGCGGTTTATCTGATTCAGAAGGGAAAGGCCTTCGTAGACGATTTAACGGCAGAGGAAATCAGAGAGTATCGTGGAGACTTTACCACTCCCGGTAAGGAGAGCCCCTGTCGCAATCGTTCTATCGAGGAAAACCTTCGCCTCTTTGAGGAAATGAAGGCGGGAAAATACCAGGACGGAGAGAAGACACTGAGGGCTAAGATTGATATGGCAAGTCCCAATATCAATATGCGTGACCCGGTTATTTATCGTGTCTCTCACATGAGCCACCACAATACCGGAGATGAGTGGTGTATTTATCCCATGTACGACTTTGCCCATCCTATTGAGGATGCGGTGGAGGGCATCAGCCATTCCCTTTGTACTTTAGAATTTGAGGATCACCGTCCTCTGTATGATTGGGTGGTACAGGAGTGCGATTTCCCCTATCCTCCAAGACAGATTGAATTTGCAAAGCTTTACCTGACCAATGTGGTTACCGGTAAGCGTTACATTAAGAAGCTGGTTGAGGACGGTGTGGTAGACGGTTGGGACGATCCTCGTCTGGTTACCATTGCCGCTTTGAGAAGAAGAGGCTATACCAAGGAAAGTCTGGCACAGTTTGTAAAGCTTTCCGGTATTTCCAAGGCCCAGTCCTCCTGTGATTATTCTCTTTTAGAGTATTGTATTCGTGAGGATTTAAAGCTGAAGAGACCGAGACTTATGGCGGTATTGGATCCCATTAAGTTGGTGATTGACAACTACGAAGGGGAAGGAGAAATGCTTTCCATCCCGAATAATCTTGAAAATGAAGCTTTAGGAGAGAGAGAAGTTCATTTCTCCGGAGAGCTTTACATTGAGAGAGAGGATTTCATGCCGGATCCTCCCAAGAAATATAAGAGATTAACCATGGAAAATGAAATTCGTCTTATGGGTGCTTATTTTATCAGGGCGGTATCCTATGAGACGGATGAAGAGGGCAATGTGACTGTAGTGCATTGTACCTATGATCCTGCCACCAAGTCCGGCTCAGGCTTTACCGAGCGTAAAGCCAAGGGAACCATTCATTGGGTGGATGCCAAGACAGCATTTTCCGCTGAGGTTCGCTTATATGAGCAGTTGATTGATGAGGAGAAGGGCAAGTTAAATGAAGATGGAAGTCTTAACTTTAACCCAAACTCTCTAACCGTGAAGCAGTGTTATTTAGAGCCTGTTCTGGCGAAGGCGGAGCCTTTAGAAAGCTTCCAGTTTGTTCGTAACGGATATTTTTGTGTGGATTGCAAGGATTCTACGGAAGAAAAACCCGTATTTAACCGTATAGTTTCCTTAAAGTCCAGTTTCCAATTGAAGTAAGGAGGGATACTATGGCAAAGAAGTTTGGATCATTTGTATTTTTTGCAGCTTTAACAGGAGCTGTAGCCGGAGTGATTTCTTATTTGTACAAATACCAGAAGTTTTCCGAGGAAGTTGATAAGGACTTTACGGACGTGGTGGATTCCGCCCATGAGGTGAAGGCATCTGCCCAGAGATCCTATACCGTTCTCAAAAATTCCGTTACCAAGGAGGATTTAAAGGAAGCGGCTAAGGATTTGGGCTATGCGGCAAAGAATCTCGCCATCGATACGAAGAATTTAGCAGTGGATGCGGGAAAAGATGCCTATAGAGTGGTAAGAAATGCTTGGGATAAGAAGGAGAAATTATCCTTTGCCTCTGATGAGAAGGCGGTAGAGGATGAGGACGTGGATGTAGAATTTTACTACGAACCCGAGAACGGCCGAGAGGCTACGGATCAGGAAGGACATCAGACTCATTATGAGGATGATGAGCATCAGGGGCTGCTTGTAAAGGAAGAAGTGTAAAATGGAAAAGATTACAAGTTTTACCATTGACCACATTCATTTACGTCCCGGAGTGTATGTTTCCAGAAAGGATTCTGTGGGTGTAGAGGTGGTGACGACCTTTGACCTTCGTTTTACCCATCCCAATGTGGAGCCTGCCATGGAAAATGCCGCAATGCATGCCATTGAACATCTGGCGGCCACTTACCTTCGGAATGAGGAGAGCTGGAAGGAAAAGGTACTGTACTTTGGCCCTATGGGCTGTAGAACCGGTTTCTACCTTCTCTTAAAGGGAGATTTGGAAAGTGCCGAGATTATTTCTCTCTTAAAAAATTGCTTTAGCTTTATTCGGGATTTCAGCGGTGAGATTCCCGGAGCGACGGAGAGAGATTGCGGGAATTTCCGGGATATGAATCTGCCTGTAGCCAAGTGGTGGAGCAGAAAGTATTTAGAGGAAGTTTTAGAGAACATTTCCTATGACAATACCCATTATCCGGAATAGGGAGTGGGAAAAAGTAAAGGAGTAGTATGGGAGCAAATATAAATCATCATTATCAAGAGGTAAAGGAAAGCTATCTTTTTGCAGAAATCGCAAAGAGAATCAGAACCTGGCAGGAAAATAATCCGGAGATTAAGGACAAGTTGATTCGTATGGGTATTGGAGATGTGACTCTGCCACTTCCCAAGACTGTGGTGGATGCTTTGGCTTCCGCATCCATGGAGATGGGAAAAAGCGAGAGCTTTCACGGCTATGGCCCGGAGCAGGGATATGATTTTCTTAGAGAAAAAATCTTAAACTACTATAAGAATTTTTCCGTGGATTTGGAATTGGAGGAAATCTTCATTTCTGATGGTGCAAAGTCCGATTTAGGAAATATCCTGGATCTGTTTGCACCCGGTTCTGTAGCTTTGGTTCCGGACCCTGTGTATCCGGTGTATGTGGATACCAATATTATGCTGGGAAACAAGGTGATTTTTGCCCATTCCGGAGAAGAAAACGGATTCTTGCCTATGCCGCCCAAGGGAGAAAAGGTAGAATTGATTTATCTTTGTTCTCCTAACAATCCTACCGGTGCGGTGTATGACCATGAGGGATTGAAGGCCTGGATCAACTATGCAAAGGAAAATGACGCGGTAATTTTCTTTGATGCAGCGTATGAGTGCTTTGTAGAGGGAAATTTACCTCACTCTATATATGAGATTCCCGGGGCGAAGGAATGTGCCATTGAGTTTTGCTCATTTTCCAAGAAGGCGGGCTTTACCGGAACAAGATGCGGTTACACCGTTGTGCCTAAGGCTTTGATTCGCGGCGGTCAGTCTCTCCAGAAGATGTGGTTAAGAAGACAGACCACAAAGTTTAATGGGGTTTCCTACATTGTGCAAAGAGGCGCCGAGGCTGTCTTTACAGAAGCCGGTGAGAAGGAGATTCAGGGAAATATCTCTTACTATAAGGAAAATGCCAAGATTATTATGGAAACCTTGGATGCTCTTTCCATTTATTATACCGGTGGAAAGAATTCTCCTTATATCTGGCTTAAGTGCCCTAAGGGGATGAATTCTTGGGAATTCTTTGATTTCCTTTTGGAAAAGGGACAGGTTGTAGGAACTCCCGGAGCAGGTTTTGGAGATGCGGGAGAGGGCTTCTTCCGTTTGACAGCCTTTTCCACCAAGGAAAAGACTAAGGAAGCCATGGAAAGAATAAAGAAGTTACTGGAAGCATAACTTTCTATAAGCAAGGGATAAAGCAAAAAAAGCTTTAAAGATTTAATTTCAAGTAGATTCTATGCAATATAGGTCTGAAATAGGGGTAATCTGAGCCCGTCGGTACTTGCGAAAAACAGAAAAACTTCTGTTTTTTGCTTGGTATCCGCTATGTGGCGATGATAGCGAGAGCGTACCCCATTTCAGATCTATTTGCATGGAATCTTTTTATGCTTTTTACAGCTCTTTTTTATTTCCTATAACAGGCTATAAAAAATTTCAATGCTCATAGTTCATTTTATTTTTATAATTTTATTGACAAGAAAAAGGGGAAACTGTATATTCTAAAAATCCGATAAACATATAAACATACAGAAATGATATGTTTATATATGAAGGTTTTTTAGAGAAGAGATAAGCTGTCATTCACCTTATCTTACGTAAGAGCAGGAAAGGGGTACTATGGGTCAGGAGAAGAAGGAATTTCAAGAACGGGAAAATCACGGTCATGTGCATAGTCATGAGCATAGCCATGAGCACAGTCATGAACACAGCCATGAGCATGTTCACAATCAGGAGCACAGTCATGAACATAACCATGAACACAACCATGAACACAACCACGAGCATAGTCATGAGCATGGACAGGGGAAGACTTTGGCCCATATCCATAGCCACAGAAACCTTATAGGCTTTGATGAGCATGGTATTCCTACCATTACCTTAAAGTCCGATCATGAGGAGGATGGGGATGATAAAGCCTTTATCCGGGATTATATGAATGCGGTTTCCGCTTATCGAAAGACCTTCCCCTCCAAGCAGGATGTATTGGAGCAAACCCCGGATCCGGCAGTACGGGAATTAATCTTACGGCAGGAGCAGCTTGGCTTTGATACCACCTTTGATCGTTTTGATCAACAGCAGCCCCAGTGTAGCTTCGGTATGGCCGGTATTTGTTGTAAAATTTGTAATATGGGTCCCTGTAAAGTTACTCCGAAAAGTCCAAAGGGAGTTTGCGGAGCGGATGCGGATTTGATTGTAGCCAGAAACCTTCTTCGGTCTGCTGCGGCAGGTGTGGCTCAGCACGGAATGCATGGCCGCGAGGTAATCTTATCCTTAAAGTGGGCAGCGGAGGGAAAGCTGGATCTTCCTATTTTAGGACAGCAGAAGATTCGGGATGTTGCAAAGGCCTTCGGCATAAAGACCAGTAGAAGAAACATTAAAAAAATAGCTTCTGAGCTTGCAGATGTTTTGCTGGAGGATATGAGCCGCACGGTTCCGAAGGAGTATGAGGTTATCAAGGCTATGGCGCCAAAGGAAAGACAGGAGTTGTGGGAGAAGCTGGATATCATTCCTATCAGTGCCTATCATGAAGTCTTTGAAGCCTATCATAAAACCGGCGTGGGTACAGATGGAGATTGGAAGAGTGTCATGCAGCAATTCCTTCGTTGCGGTCTGGCCTTCACCTTCTCCGGTGTGGTGAGTACCGCCATCGCCACAGACGGACTTTTTGGTGTGGGAGACCGGGTAACCTCTAAGGTAAACATCGGTGCCTTGAAGAAAGGTTATGTGAATATTGCAGTGCACGGTCATCTTCCTACCCTGGTCAGCGAAATTGTTAAAGTCGGACAGGAAGAGCGTTTCGTGGAGCTGGCTAAGAAAGCCGGAGCCAAGGGAATTCGCTTCTATGGAATCTGCTGTTCAGGACTTTCCGCAATGTATCGTTATAGCAACGTTATCCCCTTGTCCAATGCAGTTTCTGCGGAACTGGTACTGGGTACCGGTGCCTTGGATTTATGGATTGCGGATGTACAGGATGTGTTCCCAGCAATCATGGAGGTGGCAAATTGCTTTAAAACTACGGTAATTACCACCAGTGACTCTGCAAGACTTCCGGGAGCGGAACGTTATGAATATGATCACCATCATTCCAATATCGGAGAAACCAGAGCGCTGGCGGAGAAGATTGTGCTTCGAGGAATCAAAAGCTTCCAGGACAGACAGGGAATTCCGGTTTACATTCCTCCCTACGAAGTGGAGGCGGAAGTGGGCTTCTCCGTAGAATACGTGCATAAACGCTTCGGTTCCATGGAGCCTATGGCAAAGGCATTAAAGGAAGGCAAGATTCTGGGCATCGTGAATATGGTGGGATGTAACAATCCTAAGGTATTATACGAAAAATGTATTATTGACGTAGCAAATGCTTTACTCCGAAATAATATTTTAATTTTAACCAATGGATGTGCTTCCTTCCCTCTGATGAAAATGGGCTATTGTAATATTTCCGGTCAAAGACATTGCGGAGAAAATTTAAAAGAATTCTTGGGCGCGGATTTACCACCGGTATGGCATGTGGGTGAGTGTATTGATAACACCCGCTCCACCGGTATCTTTGCAGGAATTGCCGGTGTGGAAGGGAAGAAAATTCAGGAAATGCCCTATGCCTTTACTTCACCGGAGTGGAGTAATGAAAAGGGAATCGATGCAGCCTTAGGCTTCAGATTGATGGGAGTAAATTCCTATCACTGTGTAGAAGCGCAGATTCACGGTTCGAAAAATGTCATTGAATTCCTAAAGGAAGGTACCAGAGAGACTCTTGGCTCCGTGATGTATGTAGATACGGATCCGGATAAGCTGGGAGAAAAGATTGTTGCGGATATTATAGAAAAGAGAAAGGCTTTAGGCTGGGTTGTTCCCAAGGAAATTGTGCATAAAGAACTCACCGGCGAAGAGCTGTTAGCTCAAATTTCTGTAAAAGTAAAAAAGGCGGAATAAAAGCTTAAAGAGAGAAATTAGAAAGGAGATAAGCTATGGCTTGTGTTGCAGTACCTATTGTAGAGGGGATTATAGTAAAAACGGCTGAATGGATTCTTGTGCAAAAGGAAAGAAAAGAGGAGGCAAGAACAAAAGCTTTGAAAGGGGAAGCTGAGGGAAAAAGTTTGATGAATGGGGAAAAAAGATATTCTTCCCCATTGAAAAATGGGAATTTCCCGGAAGGCGAGGCGCATTCCGCTTTAACGAATTCCGGTACTTTGGTGGGACTAAGTCTTCGGAAGAAGCTGCATCTCTTATCGAACTTTTTATTTTCCGGTTCCGTTCTTTTGGTTTTTGAACATTTTTGGCATGGGGAAATCGTTCCCTTCTTCCCCTTTTTAACAGGGGCAAGAACACCGGAGGATAGCTATACCATGTTACAGGAAATGAGTACGGTGGGCGTTTCTATGGCTCTTCTTATTACCGGAATCTGGGCAGTTTATTGCTTTGTACTGGAAAGAAAGCTGCAGAAGGAAGGAGAGAGAAATGCATCTATTGCTTAGTGTTTTTGCAACAGAATGGAGTTTTTCACGTTTTTTACGGGATAAAAACAAGGAATATGCCTATCATATTCCCTGTTTACTCTTTTTATCCGCCAGCCTGATGTGGTTTGTGGACAGTATTTTTGAATATCTGGAGAAGGGAACGGAAATATTTACTCCCAATCTGCAGGACTTGGTACAAGACGGTTTTTTGGGACTTTCCGTGATTGCTTTAGGAATCCTTATCTGGCAGGGAAAATTATTTTTGGCTTATCTTCAAAAACAGAAGAGCTCCGTTCCGAATTCAGTCGGTCATTTTTTGCGGACAGTTCATACATGCTATCCTTTTCTGTTCTCTGCTCCTGCGTTTGCTCTCGTTTGATTTCTCCCTCCGTATCTTCTTGGCACAAGCAGGACAATACCTTGATGCACCAGAGCCCGGGACATATTCAACGCCGCACACCGTACAATTTTTAGCGGGCATTGCTGCCCACCGTTTTGTAGGTATGATATGTAATTCATCGACAAAGCCGATGAATTTATAGTAAATCTTGATTTCCTGCTTCACTGTTCCGTCTGCCATCTTCTCACGCTCCGAAACAAGTATCTTGTCTATGAGTGCGTTTATAACTGTTGCATCCAGTTCTTTTAAGCCTTGATAATTTCGGATAAGGGCGAGGAAGTCACGGATTCCCCGTGATTTCTCGTAGCTTTCATTAAGAGTTTCCGTCACCTCTTTCAGCCTTGCTTCAATTTCAAGCTGCTCTTTCTGGTATTTCCCCGACATCATCTCAAAATTCCGCTCGGTAATACGCTCCATGACCTTATCCTCGTAGAGAGAGGAAAACAGCCTGTCCAGTTCCGCAAGGCGTTTGTTCAGCTTCTTACGTTCTTTCTCTAATGCTTTCGCCCTGCTCTGGTCTGTTTCCGTGAGCCGCTTTTCTATGGCCCTGACCGCCTTTTCATCATTCACTGCCATATCCGCAAAACAGTTGATGTCGGCAAGAACGGCATTGAATAAATCCCTTGCTTCTATATTGTGGGCACTACACTCGCTTCTTCCGTTTCTTGCATAATTATTACATGAATACTGTACACAGTCGATAATCTCTGGGCGTTTCCTCCTGTGTACGTTCATTGCCCGCAGAGCACATCCGCAGTCCACACACTTGATAACGCCTGCAAAAATATTTACAAATCCTCCCTTGTTCTGTGGAAGCCTACGACTTGTAATAAGCTGTTGGACAATATCAAATTCCTCCTGCGTGACTATTCCCTCATGGGTATTGGGTATCACTTCCCATTCTTCGGGCAGCTTAGAGGGGCGTTTCTTGCTTTTCATATTGGCGGCAATCCGTTTGTAGCCTACAAGATTTCCCGCATATATCGGGCTTCTTAAAATGCTCCTCACGCTGTTCCCACTCCAAATATAGCGTTTGTCCTCGTTCCCCTCAAAATGACGTTCAAAGCCTGTTTCGCCACGCTCCGCCGCATAAGCGGCAGGGCGTAGGATATGCTGTTTATTAAGATGTCTGCAAATTTTGGCAACTCCATTCCCTTTTAATGCAAGGTCGAATATCTCTTTTACAACATGTGCCACTTTATCATCTATCAGCAGATGGTTGTGGTCGGCAGGGTCTTTGATATAGCCATAAGGGGCGGTAGTTCCCATGAATTTCCCCTGTTGAAACCTCGCCCGATATGCCGATTTTATCTTAACAGATATGTCAGCGGCATACATTTCGTTTAAAATGTTGCGGAAAGGCGTGATGTCCATAGCAGATTTATTCAAGGTATCTACGCCGTCATTGACCGCTATATACCTCACGTTATGCTCTGGGAAGAAAACTTCCAGATATAACCCACAATCAAGATAGTTTCTCCCCAGACGGGATAAATCTTTCGTAATCACGCAGTTTATCAGACCGCTTTCAATGTCTTTTATCATATTCTGGAAACTTGGTCTTTGGAAATTTGTACCAGAATAACCATCGTCCACATACGTTTTTGCTATGTGCCATCCCTGCTTTTTCACATAATCCGTGAGGATGGATTTCTGTGTCGCAATGCTCGCACTCTCGTTATCCGTACCATCGTCTTTAGATAAGCGGCAATAAATGCCGACTAAATAGATTTTCTTTTCTTCTTTGATTCCTGCCATACTGTAAAACCTCCGTATCTGTCCTATCTGTTTTCATGTCCCATTGCGTACATTCTAAGCGGACAGCCCCTCATTGTCGAAGGTGTCGCCCTCGGCAATCTTCTTCCGAATATCCTCGGAGATAATCGGGACAAACGCTTCTGTAACGGTCTGTGTGCCGACATATTCACGGCTGATTATCATCTGCACTGGTGCTTTTGGCACGATACGCTTTCTCTTTTTATCTGCTTTCTTATCCTCGCCCATACTTAAATCTTCCTTTCCAGACAGGGCAGGGAAGAGTTTGGAAATGTCCCCGCCCTGCCAATCAGATACCATTAATCCTCGCTGTTTAATTCTTTCTGTAATGCTTTAAGGAGTGCCGCCGCTTCATCAGCGTTCAGCGTGATTCCCTTGCCGCACTTTTCACGGTTCGGGGAAAAGCTGCGGATGTCATACTTCGGCTCTTTCCCATTCCATGAAATGAGATTGATTTCCTTTGTGTAGCCACTGTCGCCCGTAGACAATACTGCGATTTCCTTTACGATTTCATACTGGATTTCTCTCATTCTCCATACCTCAACTCTCTGTATTTACTTCCCGAAAAAAGAAGATTAGCGGCTGTCACGGTTGCGTTTCCTCTGCAACTCACGCTCCAAAAGTTTGATGATGGTTTCCTCCATCTGCTTCGGCGTTGTGTTCTTCGGAAAGTATTTTTTCAGCTTGCTTGTGTTGATTTTCAAGGTTTCTTTCTGGTTGCCCTTTTCCTCCGTCATAATCGCAAATATCGTATCCATGTCAAGCCGCCCGCTCTGGCTTAACTGTTTCATCCGCTGTGCCTGTGAGAGTGAGGGCGTTGCTTCTTCGCTCTCCATCGTGGCAAAGAGGTTTTCCTGCTCGTCTTTCTTCAAGAAGGACAGTTCCACCGCAGGCGTGAGGGCGATTTTCCCCTCGTCCACCATCTGCAAAATCGGCGGTATCAGTTCCGTCAGGCGGATAAAACGCTGCACGGTCATCCTGCCCACGCCGAAGCCCTGTGCCACCTTGTCGTCCGTCCGCAACTTCGTCACAACTTGTGACGAGGTTAAGTCTGTGCGGAAACCCTGCCGCTTCATGGCTTCGGATTTCATCTTGTAAGCAAACGCCCGCTCCGATGGCAGGATATTCTCACGCTGCAAATTGCTGTCTACAAGGGTGATGATGGCTCGGTCACGGTCTAAGGGCAGGACAAACGCAGGCACGGTATTTATCCCTGCAAGTTCAGAAGCACGGACACGCCGCTGTCCTGCAATCACTTCATAACCGTCCCCGTCCTCTTTCGGGCGTGTGATTATCGGCGTGACAATGCCAAATTCCTTGATGCTTTCCGCTAACTCTGACAGTGTTTCATCTTCTGCCACATGAAACGGATTGTCGGGGAACGGGTACAAGTCTTTGGTCTTTAACACCTTAAAATCCTGTTTCTTCATTCACATATCTACCTTTCTTTCGCTCTGCTTCTATGATTTTTCTGCAATTCTTCCAACACTTCGGGCGGTATTTTTGACAGCAGCCGCCCCATCTGCTCGTTGGTTCTCTGCAATTCAAATATCTTCTGATTCGCTTTCTGCACCTTTAGTTCCTGCTCGTACTTTTCATCACGCATACGCCCCGCATAGTCTGATTCCTGCCCAATTCTCTCTTTCAAACTGTCGATATACGCCTGCTGTTTCCCGATTTCCTTAGAGAATTTCTCCACGTCTGGCAGCCATGCAGAGAGTAAATCTAACGCTTTATCCCTTTTCTTCCCTGCGTTAAAGGCGTTGATGTCGGATAGGGCAGACACGATTTCTTCATACTGTTTATCAAGCCTGCCGCCTAATTTATAGAGCCATGTGGGGACGTGTTTCCGCTTGGTTTCCATTGAGGACTGCCCCCGTTCAAGCTGATTCCACCGTGAGGACATCCGCTCATGGTAGGCGGTCTGCCACTCGGATAATGATTTCTGGTTGCCTAAGATAGCTTTCGCTGACAGCTTATTGTCTGGCGTAATCGGCACAAAGCAGAGGTGCATATGGGGCGTTCTCTCGTCCATATGGACGACAGCGGAGAGGATATTCTGCTTTCCAACACGCTCCGAAATGAAGTCAAGAGCCGTCTGGAAATACGCTTTTTGTTCTTCGGGCGGTAACTGGTTCATAAATTCTGGTGAAGCTGTGATGAGCGTTTCCACCATCATCACGCTGTCTTTCCTTGTCCTGCACCCCGCTTCGGCTACCATGCGGTTAATCTCTTTCTTGTAGGTGTACTTTGGTGGTGCTATGAGATGGTAATTGTTTTTAGAGCGTTCCATATCTATATCTGGGTTGCTTTTGTAGGCTTCTTTCTTCCGCTCGTTGTGGCGTTCACAAGCCGCAACGCCGCCCGCTTTTCGTTTCTGGAAACGCAGGATTGCATAAGGCATAGGCGGATTCCTCCTTTCTTTCGGCGGGTGACCGTCCTTTGGGGTGACAGCGGTGACGGTGGTGACAGCAGTTTTGGGATACCCCCTGCCGACTGCCGCAACTGTCACCCTCACCCCCTGCATGACGGTCATGTCGATGATGACGGTGTTTTTGGGATACCCCCCTCGCAAGAGCCGTCACCGTCATGCCGCCATTCTTTTATCCGAAGCCGTAAGGCGTAGGATAGCAGGGCACAGCCCTGCCTTAAGGGAGTCCAGAGGGAACGTCTGGCACACGACTTTGCAGGGCAAAGTGTAGTGTGTTACACCCTGTAAACGCAGTCGGAAAAATCGGAATGATTTTTCTGACCGCAGGGGTGGTTTTACACGACCGAAAAGGGCGAGTAAATCTCACGCCTGCATTTTGCGTTTACGGGGTGTTCTCCCGTAGGGATGACAGCGGCAGGGTATCCTAAAATCACTGTCACCACCGTCACTGCTGTCACCCGCAGGGCAGAGCCGCCAGCTTTACATGGCTTTAAGCGTCAATGACAGTAACAGGGGGGTATCCTAATATCGCTGTCACCACCATCACCGCTGTCACCCGCCCTCCTTGCAAGGGCAATCCGCCTGCCGTCTTTCCTGCGGCTGTACTGGTAGCAGATACGGTTCTCGCTTAAAAATGTGGTGCGGTATTCATTCAGCCATTTCGTAATCACCGTGGGTATGGTTTCCGTTTCCCCCATAGCGGCTAACAGTTCCGTTGCCGTGCCTATCCATTCTTCCTTATCCCTCATAAAATCCACCAACCGAAAAAGGACATCTGGTATCGTTTCTTTCGCAAGCTGCTCCTGCGTTTTCCGCTCCACAAGCTCCCAACGGCAATCACGGAAACGCAGCGTGTATTCCTGATAAGGCGTGTCCCTGCCCGTCACATACAGCTTGGCGGTGTCAGACGCACGTTTCTCCTTTTCCAGAACAAAGGTAGCGTCCGCACTCCCCGTTAATCCTGTCGTCCCAGACACCTTGTTGAACACGTCGCTGTCATTCTGCTTTCGGATGTGGTGTACGACAATGACCGCCAGAGAGTGCCTGTCGGCAAAGTCTTTGATGAGGGAGATGTCCCCATAGTCGCTTGCATAGGCATTGTCTTTTGAAGCTGTACGGACTTTCTGCAAGGTATCAATGACAATGAGCCTGCTGTCTGGGTAATCTTTCAGATAATCTTCAAGCTGCACGATAAGACCGTCTGACAGCTTGCCACGGCAAAGTGGAGCCGCCCGCTTGCTTCGTCCGTCAAACGAAATAACCTGTCCTGTATGCGGCAGAACGTGTCCTCAAGGCAGAGGTAAAGCACATCGCCCTCCATTGTCGGCATATCCCATAAAGGGATTCCCTGCGACACGCATAAGCATAGCTTCAGCATGAGCCAGCTTTTGCCTATCTTCTGTGAGCCGCAGAACAGCGATAAGCCTGTCGGGATAAGGCTGTCCACCACAAAGGATGGTTTCTCAAGCGGTTCATAAAGGAGCGTTTCGGCGTTGACTGTCTGTAACTTCTGCATGGCTTTCCTCCTTTCGGGCGGTGTCTTTGTTTTCGTTGCACATAGGCGTTGACCTCCTTAAAAATAGATTTACTCCCACGGAAAAAAGTGAGAGTATGTAATGCCGCCAATCCCACACAAATAAAAAACAGATTTCTTTTTCGGGCGGTGTCGGTCACGGTTGGAGATATTTCTTCAATTTCCGCCTTTACTTTCTCCTTTGCAATCGCAACAGATTTCTGTATTGCCGAAGCGGTGCAATGCTCCATAGCGGCGATTTGGTAAAAATTGAACTCATACTCGTAGTAGAGCAGGAAACGCCGCCTTTGTATCTCTGGAAGGCTCCCAACCGCCTTATAGAGCGTTTCATTCCGTTCTTCCTCAACCATGCGTTCATCAAGGCTCTTAGGCACACGCAACGCCCGTCTGTAAAGGGTTTCGTCCCATACCTCGTTAAACTCCCTGTGCCGCTCGTCCCATTAGAAAAGATTCCTGTTCCTGCGCTCCATCTGCCGAAACTCCATAAAGAACTGTTCCGACACTTCCAACTCGTGGGATTTGCCCTGCCCGTCCTTAAAGCTGATAAAATACCTTGTGCCGCTTTCCGTGGATTCCTCCCGAAGCGTGTATGCCTTAACCCTGTATGCCATCCTGTTGTCCTCCTGCAAAAAATGAGTGAGGGGATTTCCATCCCTCACCCAGTAGCCCGCAGGATGGCAGGCTGTTTTAGAAGCTATAAAATTTTCCGCAGCTTCTTCCGCAGATGGTCTAACCTCGCATAGATGGCACCAGTCGTCAAATGCACAAGCGGGGCAATCTCCTTTGTGGAATACCCCTGCATTTTCAGCAGGACGATTTTCAAGGTACGCCCGTCCACCGTGACTAATACTTGATAGAGATTTTCGCTCTCAATCTCTTCCAGTAACTCCGCAACCGTACCCACTTCCGCCTGCCGCTCCCTGCCTGCCATGTCCTCAAGATATTCCGCAACGTCATTCGTCCATCGGTAAAACCGCCTGTTGGAATTGAAGTCTGCCCTGTCCGCCATGCGTATCTGCTCAATGGTCGCTTCATCAACGCCGCACTCACGCAGCAGCTTTTCCTCCGCTTCTTTCCAGATACGCCATTTCCTGTCCTCCCGTCCGTGGTTGTATGCCATTCTTACTTCCTCCAATCAGAATTGATTGAGAGGGCAGAGAAAAGCCCCCTCATCTTCCCAAAGGAAAAAACAAGGGGGCTGAACGCCTTAAATTTTAATTTTCTATTATCTTTCTTAGTTTTATTAGGATTCTGGCTTTGCGTTTGTTTACAACGCTCTGGGTTATGCCCAACCTCGCCCCGACTTCACGCTCGGAAAGTCCGTCAAAAAAGATTGCCTGTATCAGCTCCTGTTCACTATCCGACAGCAAAGGCAGGGCGGCTTTCAGCCTGTCCACCATGACCGCATTGACAACGGTTTCTGCAATGTCCACCGCTTCATCAGTGATAAAGTCCAGAGGATTCCCCTCGCTGTCCGTAAATCCGTCGAGAGATAGCAGTCTATTCTTTGTATCTAATTTTTGCAGATAACGCCACCGTTCCTTGTCACGGTAGAAGTCTGTGTATTGCTCCCTCACGACTTCAAGCAGACAGCCTTGAATGGGGATAAACAGCTTGTCCATATAGGTCTGGTCGGATTCCCTGCAACGGCAGAACTCCGTGTAGGATAATTCCACATAGCCGCCACTTTCTCTGATATATACCTTTCTTGGTGCATATTTCACCATAAATACCTCCCATCTGAATTTTTGAAATGTAAAAAATCCAGATGGAGAGGCGGAGAACGACACCGCATATCAGAAACAGCCCTACGGCACTTTCCAACAAAAATCGACAAAAGAAAAACCGCAAAGGCTCTGTGACCTTTACGGTTATAGGAAATAGTAATTCTATTGTATGGAGATTGTACTTCTACTTTCAAGGTGAGAAGTACCGTTGCACTGGCAGAAATTTTTTTAACTGGTTTCCTGCCGTTCTCTGATATGCTATGTATTGATAAATTTTGCTTCGTATGAGCAGATAGATAACTGCCCGAAAAAAGGACATAAAAAAATCCCTCCAAATTTAAAAACAAATTCAGAGGGTAATTTAGGGTAT
>NZ_CAUVME010000036.1:0-23113 GCF_963553175.1 Oribacterium sinus
GGAAAATGCCTCCTTTTCTTAATGGGGAAAAGGGGGGATTTTTGTATAATAAAATAGTTTCTTTGGAATAATGAACCGTGCTGATGAAAGTATAGAAGGGGTAAGGAATGGAAGAACAAAGAGAAAGACAGAGCAGAAAAAGGGGAAAGAGTGGGGGAAAGAGTCTCCTTCCTTTTTTTCTGATCTTTTTTTGCTTCATTTTGCTTTTTGCAGGGGCTGGTCTTTTTTACTATGTGAAGAAGTATATGCCCACTAAGGCCAGAGCGGATTTAAACAGCTATTTTTCCGTATCCGGAGACAATGTGGAGCTGTATTTAAACCATGAAAAACAGGTAGAGGATTCCGTATTGACTCTGGGAAGAATGCAGGATGGAGAGGTCTATCTCCCCTATGGCTTTGTGGTAAAGCAGTTAAATATTCGTTTTTATTATGACGATGATGAGAAAACCCTCCGCTATGCCCTGCCGGATTCTGTGGAAATCTATCAGCCGGGAGAAAAGGGAAAGGATGGAAAGCTTCCCTATTTTGTGGACGGGAAAAACATTTTCCTCAGCCTATCTCTGATTCAGTCCCATACTGCCCTGGAAGTAGAAAGCTTTACGGATGCGGAGCATAAGAGAGTCTTCCTTTACAATGCTTTTGGCAAAGAAAAGCAGGCGACTTTAACGGCTAAAGAGGCGGTTCGTGTGCAGGGTGGAGTGAAGAGTCCTATCCTTACGGACCTGGAAAAGGGGGATAAGGTTCTTGTTTTAGAAAAAATGGAGAAGTGGTCCAAGGTGGAAACCAAGGACGGCTTTATCGGTTATCTTCGAAACAGTCGTTTAGGGGATGAGGTGGAGATTGAAAAGAGCTCCGACTTCCGGGCTCCGGTTTATTCTCATAAAAGTATGGGAGAAGGAGTCCATCCGACTTTGGCCTTCCACCAGATTACTACCCGGGAAGCCAATAATACTTTGGATACTTTGCTTCCCAATGCAGCTGAGGCAAATATTGTGGCGCCTACCTGGTATGTGCTTTCCGACAATGCCGGGAACTTTATTTCTTATAGCGATGCCAACTATGTAGCCAAGGCTCATGCAGCAGGAAAGAAGGTATTTGCCACCCTGAATAACTTTGATGCGGGAAAGGTGGATGCCAAGGCGCTTTTTTCTGCGGCAAAGCATCGAAGTGCTTTAATTGAAAATCTGGTCAAGGATTTAAAGGAAAAGCAGGTTGACGGTATCAATGTGGACATTGAGCTTTTACCGGAAAGCGCAGCCAGAGATTATCTGGAATTCATGCGGGAGCTGTCCATTGCCTGCCGTACCGAGGAGCTCTTTTTGAGCGTGGATTGCTATGTTCCCTATTCTTATAATGCTTACTACAATATCAAGGAGCTGGGAGAAATTTGCGACTATGTGGTCATTATGTGCTATGACGAGCATTATGCAGGATCCGAGGAAGCAGGCTCCGTGTCCTCTTTAAGCTATGTGGAGAGGGGAATTGACGAAAGTGCTGCGAAGATGGATAAGAACAGGGTGATTATCGCCCTTCCTTTCTATACCAGAGTGTGGATTACCGATGCAAACGGAAAGCTCCGTTCTGAGGCTCTTTCCATCACAAAGGCCAAGGAATGGATTACAGAGAAAAATGTTCCTTTAGAGTGGAAAGAGGATATTGGTCAATACTACGGCGTGATTCAGGATGGAAATGAGAAAAAGGAAATCTGGATGGAGGATGAAAAGTCCATGGAAGCAAAGATGAGCCTGCTTCGGGAAAAGGGCATTCAAGGTGTTGCGGCTTGGAAGCTGGGACAGGAGCCTCAGGGCTTTTGGTCTATTCTGAATTTAGAAGAAAAAACATCTTAAAATAGAGGCGTCAGGATGAAGACAAAAATCTTTGGAAAAGAAGGGATTTCAGAGGCCGCTGAGATTCTAAAGGGGGGAGGCTTAGTGGCTTTCCCTACGGAAACTGTATACGGCTTAGGAGGGAACGGCTTAGACAAGGAGGCGGCAAAAAAAATTTATGCCGCTAAAGGTAGACCCTCCGACAATCCTTTGATTTTGCACGTTTCCTCTATAGAAGAGGTCTATCCTTTGGTGAAGGCTTTACCGGAAAAGGCAAAGAAGCTAATGGAAGCCTTTTGGCCGGGACCCTTGACGCTGGTACTGCCAAAGTCCGACTTGGTGCCCAAAGAAAGTACAGGAGGACTGGAAACCGTAGCTCTACGTTCTCCGGAAAATGCCTTAACCCTCGACCTGATTCGTGCCTGCGGCTTTCCCATTGCAGGACCTTCCGCAAATCTTTCCGGGCGACCCAGTCCTACAGAGGCCTCTCATGTATTTGAAGATTTGGGAGGGAGAATTGAGGGGATTTTAGAGGATGGTGCAGTAGGCATCGGGGTAGAATCCACCATTGTGGATTTAAGTGAAAACTGTCCCACCCTGCTTCGTCCGGGAGCTATTACGGTAGAGGATTTAGAAGAGGTTTTAGGGGAAAAGGTGGCCATTGACCCGACTTTATTGGGAAAGAGCATGGCAGAGGGCTTTACCCCAAAGGCTCCCGGCATGAAGTACCGGCATTATGCGCCTAAGGCGGAGATGATACTCTTTAAGAAAAAGGAAGAAGATGAGACAAGGTCAGGGCAAGAGGAAATCACAAAATTTATCCTTTCTTATGGGGGAATGGAACTTTCTGATTGCCCGGAGAAAGAGGTGAAAAAGTCTGTAGCGGAAGCCATCCTTTCTTATGGAGAGAAGGAACTCTCGGTATCTCCGGAGAAAAGGATCTGGATTCTTTGCGGAGAGGATACTGCGTCCCTATATGAGGGGGATGGTCGTTTTACAGTGCAAATTTTAGGGAGGCGAGAGGAACCCCTATCCATGACCCATAATTTGTTTCGACTGCTTCGTAAGGCAGATGAAGAGGGAGCGGAATTGATTTTGGGAGAGTGCTATTCCGAAGAAGGAGTAGGATTTGCCTTAATGAATCGCTTAAAGAAGGCAGCAGGACAAAGGATTTTCTATGTCTAAATGTGAAATAAAGGGATTTCATAGAAATAATAAGTTTCCATGCAGTATAGGTCTAAAATAGGGGCACGCTCCCGCTAACCTCGCCCTGCATCGGTACTAAGCGAAAAACTACAGTATCTTTGTTTTTCGCAAGTACCGGCGGGCTCAGATTGCCCCTATTCAGACCTATACTGCATGAAAACTATATATACTTTTTGGTTTACAGTCCTTTCATTTCTTGAATTTCATAAACATAGAAAATCCATGAAAATGTATTTTGGAATAATATGAAAAATAATTTAAACCTTTAGCGGGATTGCAAAAAACTTTTATGCTCTAAAGTGTAGAAATCCCATACTCTTGGGTGTATCCTAAAGCTAGAAAGATAGCCTTTTCGGTATAGAAATATTCTCCGGCAATAAGGCTTGGAGAATTATAGAGCGTGGGACGGCGACCTACAGAGAGGGGTGGCTATGAAAGTACTGAAGGAGGACAGAAATATTCACTTGAAGGAACAGATGTTGTTCTCGGAAATATTGGAAGGTTTGAAAGAAATCGAAAAAATTGAACAGGGTGACAAGAAAGAAGGGGCAGCAGAGCGATTTTGCAGCCTCTTTTCTGCACTAGAGGAGGAACTTCATTTCGCAGAGGAAGAAGTTCTGGAGGAGAGGAATCCTGCTTTTGATGAAAGCATTTTGCCGAGGGAAGGGGAGCTTCTGGCGGAGGGAGAAAGCCTTTGTTTGCTGGGAATTGCAGAGGAAGATAGGGAGGATTATATGGAGGTGGAATATGATACTTCCTTCTTTAAGGCGGCCTTTTCCGATCAAAGATTTTTAAAGAATCTTTGGAACAGCTTCCATTATAGGAATAGAGCCTATTACAGTATATTTTCTTTTAATGGACTATTCTTAGGCTATTGTGGAATCCGAAATCTACAGGCAAACCCTTGGGAATTGTGCATTTCCTTGAAAAAACAATATCAAGGACGGGGAATCGGTACAGAAAGCTTAAGACTTTTGATGAAGGCCTTAAAGCGCCGTACCGGAGAGTCTGTCTATAGAGGACGGGTGGATGCGGACAATGAAGCTTCTATCGGTATGATGCGGAAGTTAGGGGCAAAGGCCAATGGAATCAGTGAAAGCTTTCTCCACGGAGAGCGATTAATGCATTATCAAAGGCAAAGTAAGTATTTGATCGATGAACGTTTGCAGGAGCTTGCAGAGGAATTCGCTGTACCGGCGGAGGAGCTTTTAGGACATCTTTTGGAGTTTAGGATTGAAGCATGATTTTGGAATCTCCCTATAGCCTCACCCTTGGCAATATGATAAAATAATCAGACAGAACTATATCTAAAAGGAGGTTCAATTATGGAACAGGAAAGCAGAATTGCGGTAATGGCGATTATTGTGGAGAATCGCGAGTCCGTGGATACGCTGAATCATCTTCTTCATGAATATGGGGACTATATCGTAGGGAGAATGGGATTGCCCTATGAGAAGAAGGGAGTAAACATTGTATCCATCGCTCTGGATGCCCCCAATGACACGATTTCCGCTTTGGCGGGAAAGATTGGGAACATCCCGGAAATCAGTGTAAAAACTGCCTATGCCAGCAAGTAAAGTAGCAGATTTGCTTCGTCAGCTACAAAAAACCCATCATTTGTCTTTGGAAGAATATGAGCTGATTCTTTCGAATAGGACGAAAGAGGATGAGGAGCTGGTGAAGAACCTGGCGAAGGAGTGTACCGAAGCATACTATGGCAATGGGGTGTATACCAGAGGATTAATCGAGTTCACCAACTATTGCAGGAACGGCTGTCACTACTGCGGGATTCAGAGGGAAAACCAAGAGGTGGAGCGTTATCGCCTGACAAAGGAAGAAATTTTGGATTGCTGTCGGGAAGGACATCAACTGGGATTTCGTACCTTTGTTTTACAGGGAGGGGAAGATCCCTACTTTACGGATGAGCGGATTGTAGAGATTGTAAAGGCAATCAAAGAAGAGTTTCCGGATTGCGCGATCACCCTTTCCATTGGGGAAAAATCCAAAGAATCCTATGAAAAGTATTTTCGGGCCGGAGCAGACCGCTATCTTCTTCGGCATGAGACCGCGGATGAAGCCCATTATCAAAAGCTTCACCCAAAGGAATTATCTTTTCAAAACAGGATGCGTTGTCTTCAGGATCTAAAGGATATCGGCTTTCAGGTAGGCTGTGGTTTCATGGTAGGTTCTCCGGGACAAAGCAATCAAAGTTTGGCAAAGGATCTGTACTTTATACAGGAATTTAAGCCGGATATGTGCGGGATTGGCCCATTCATTCCCCAGCATAGTACCATTTTCGCAAAGGAAAAGCAGGGTAGTTTGGAGGACACCCTCTTTCTTCTATCCATGTTGCGTTTGATTCAACCGAATCTTTTGATTCCCGCCACCACAGCTCTGGGAACCATTGATAAACGAGGAAGAGAACTGGGAATTTTAGCAGGGGCAAATGTCTTAATGCCCAATCTGTCTCCCACGGCAGTGCGAAAAAAATATCTTCTCTATGACAACAAAATCTGTACCGGTGATGAGGCGGCTCAGTGTCGTGCCTGCTTAAGCCGAAGAATGGAGTCTGTAGGAGCCAAGCTTCTGGTGGATAGAGGAGATGCAAAGAAAGCAAAAGTAGAAGCATAAGAAAAATCAAATAGTCTATTAATCAGGTGAAAGCATTTATGCCTTCCAATCTGAACGGAACGTAAACACAATTTCCTAAAAAGGAAGTCGAACCGGAAGAAGGGAGTATTATGAGTACAATCTATAATCCAAAATCAACTAAAGCAGAAGAATTTATTTCCCATGAAGAAATCCTGGAAACTTTGGCATTTGCCGATGAGCATAAGAATGACCGGGCTTATATAGAGTCAATCTTGGAAAAGGCAAAGCCGGTATATGATGAGAAGGGCAGAGTCCATTGCGATGGTTTGAGCCATCGGGAGGCCTCGGTTTTATTGGCTTGCGAATTACCGGATTTAAACGAGAAAATGTTTAAATTGGCGGAGGAGATTAAGCTGGCTTTTTACGGAAATCGTATCGTGCTTTTTGCACCCTTATACCTTTCCAATTACTGTGTAAACGGTTGCGTGTACTGCCCTTATCATGCGAAGAATAAGGACATTGCCAGAAGAAAGCTCAGCCAGGAGGAGATTCGAAAAGAGGTAATTGCCCTTCAGGATATGGGGCACAAGCGTCTGGCTTTAGAGGCGGGAGAGGATCCCGTTAATAACCCCATTGAGTATATTTTGGAGAGTATTAAAACCATTTACAGTATCCATCATAAAAATGGAGACATTCGCCGTGTCAATGTGAACATTGCGGCAACCACCGTGGAAAATTATCGAAAGCTTAAAGAAGCCGGTATCGGTACCTATATCTTGTTCCAGGAAACCTACCATAAGGAAAGCTATGAACAGCTTCACCCTACCGGACCGAAGCATGATTATCGTTATCATACGGAAGCTATGGACAGAGCCATGGAGGGCGGTATTGATGACGTAGGTATTGGTGTACTGTTCGGTTTGGACAAGTACCGCTATGAGTTTGCAGGGCTTCTGATGCATGCAGAGCATTTGGAGGCAGTTCATGGTGTTGGGCCTCATACCATTTCTGTGCCCAGACTGAAAAGGGCCTCCGACATTGATCCCAGCCAGTTTGACAATGGTATTGATGATGAGATTTTTGAAAAAATTATTGCCTGCATTCGGATTGCGGTGCCTTATACCGGTATGATTATTTCTACCAGAGAGTCCGAAGCGGTTAGAGGAAGGGCTTTATCCATCGGTATTTCTCAGATTTCCGGAGCATCCAGAACCTCTGTAGGCGGTTATTCCGAGGAGGAGCGTCCCCATGATACGGAGCAGTTCGATGTTTCTGACCAGAGAAGCCTGGATGAGGTGGTAAAATGGCTGATGGATCTTGGCTATCTGCCTTCCTTCTGTACTGCCTGCTATCGGGAGGGAAGAACCGGAGATCGCTTTATGGCGCTGTGTAAATCCGGACAGATTCAAAACTGTTGTCATCCCAATGCGCTTATGACCTTGGCGGAGTTCCTCACCGACTATGCCAGTGAGGGTACCAAGAAGTGCGGAGAAGACTTAATCGAGAAAGAGCTTCTGACCATCCCCAATGAAAAACGACGGAACATTGCCAAGGATCACATCAGTAATATTTACGAGTCCAATAAGAGAGACTTTTATTTCTAAAGCAATATAGAATCTAAGTTAAGCGATATAGGTCTGAATGCAGGGGAGTCTGAGAAGGTACCCCCAATTTCAGACCTATATTGCTTAGAAAATTTTTTTTGATTCATAACGAGTATCATGCGCAAATCGTGCGATATCTCGTTTTATACAGCCCCTTTCATAGAGGATGTTTTTTTGCGCTTACGGCTATAGCTAAGGCTTTTTACTTATAGGAGGAAAAGATGAGTCTACAGGACACCCCTCAGGGGGAGCGGATTCACATCGCATTTTTCGGGAGGAGAAATGCGGGAAAATCCAGTTTTTTTAATGCCATTGCCGGACAGAAGCTGTCCCTTACTTCAGAGACTTTAGGTACTACTACCGATCCGGTGCGAAAATCCATGGAAATTCTTCCTTTGGGGCCGGTGCTCCTGATTGATACCCCGGGCTTTGATGATGAGGGGGAGCTGGGAAGCATGAGGGTGGAAAGAACCAAAGAGGTGCTTCGGGAAACGGATATTGCCCTCTTATTTCTTCCCGCAAAGGACTTTCTTTCCGCCAAGGACGTTCTGCCTGCAAGGAAAGAGGAGCAGGGGGAAGGTTTTTTCTTGTTAGATATAGAGGGGCAGGAGGAAGTCCTTTTCTTGCCGGAGAAGGAGGCCTCCTACCTTAGACTTTTTCAGGAAAATAAGATTCCTGCATTCCTCTTATTAAGCCAGGCAGATAAGCTTTCTTTGGAAGAAAGAGGGCGGATAGAGGAGTGGATAGAGAAGTGGATTTCCCGGAAAAAGGATACGCCATTTCAGGGGATATTCTTAGTGTCTTCCGAAACCAAGGAGGGGGTAGAAGCAGTAAAGAATGCCTTTGCACCCTTAGCAAGCCTTCAGGAAGAGAAAAAGCGGCTCTTTCACGGTCTGGTGGAGCCGGGAGATTTTGTGGTACTGGTGACACCCATTGATGAATCCGCTCCGAAAGGAAGACTGATTTTACCGCAACAAATGGCGATTCGAGACATTTTGGATTATAATGGAATTCCTCTGGTCTGCCAGGTGGAGGAGCTTCCGAGGATTCTGGAAAATTTGGGTGAAAAAATCAAGCTGGTGGTTACGGACTCTCAGGCATTTTCCAAGGTGAATCAAACACTTCCTAAGACTATGCCATTGACCTCCTTTTCCATTCTGATGGCAAGATACAAGGGATTTCTAAGCTATGCCTTGGAGGGCTGTGCTACGCTTTCCACCTTGGAGGATGGGGACAGAGTCTATATTGCAGAGGGCTGTAGCCATCATCGGCAATGTGGGGACATTGGTACGGTAAAGCTTCCTCGAATGTTGGAAAAATATAGCGGAAAGAAGCTTCAGTTTGTATATTCGGAGGGCAAGGGATTTTTACCGGAGGAGGAACAGGAGCGGGTGAAGATAATGATTCACTGCGGAGCCTGCATGCTTAGTGAAAAAGAAGTGGAGAGTCGTTATCAGGACTTTCTTCGAAAGAAGATTCCCATTTGTAATTACGGACTGGCTATGGCGAAGATGACAGGCATTTTGGAACGCTCCATTGAGATGCTATAATAGAATGCAACGAGTAGATTAATAAAGAAATCACTAAAGAAGTCACTAAAGAAGTCACTAAAGAAGTCACTAAAGAAGTCAATAACGAAGCCAGTAGAGAAATAAACGATAAGCTTCATACCGGTAATCGAGGCATTGCAGTACTTAAGAAAGAAGGAATTCCCCTATGGTTAAACTCATTCATACCGCAGATTTGCACTTGGATAGTGCATTTCGCTCCCGCTTCACAAAGGAAGAGGCGGAAAATAGGAGACAAAAGCAGCTTATGGCTTGGAAGGAGCTGCTGTCCTTTGCTGTAGAAAAAAAGGTACAGGGCATCTTGATTGCCGGTGATCTTTTTGACAGTCCGGTGGTTTCTCATGGAACAATGGACTTTTTCCTATCCACTATTTCGGAGCATCCGGAGATTTCCTTCTTCTATTTAAGAGGAAACCATGATACGGAAAATACCTTCCGCTATCAGGAAAATCTGCCGAAGAATCTCTTTCTCTTTTCGGAAAGAGGAAAGAAATACCGTTTAAATGACAGATTACTTTTGGCGGGGGTGGAATACGGCACCAAGGATATTTCCTTTGGTGAAAATGAAGGGGCTACACAGGGAGCCGGACAAGCTGCCGAACAAGGCGTAGGACAGGAAAATGCACATGGAGCGGAAGTGCTAAGTAAAAGCGAATCTGAGTCGGAGGAGGAATCCAAGTTCCTAAAGCTAAAAGAGGAGGACTGCAATATCCTCCTGCTTCATGGTGCCCTGTATCAGGGAACGCCCAAAGGAGAGGCTGTTCAGGGAGAGGAAGGCATTTTCCTGAAAAATCTTGAAAAGCTTCTCCTATCCTATATCGCCCTGGGGCACATCCATAAGGGGGGAGAAGGCAAGTTAAATAATGGCGCCCTTTGGGCTTATCCCGGTTGCCTGCAAGGAAGAGGCTTTGACGAGGAAGGGGAAAGGGGATTTCTGTATCTGAAGGTAGAGGAAGAGAAGAAGGAAATCCGAAAGGAATTTATCCCCATTAAGCAGGGGGAGTTCCGGATTTTGGAGATTGAGCTTTTGGAAGATGAGGGAACTTTGGCCTGTCTGAAAAAGATAGAAGTGGAAATGGAGAAGGCCGGCATTGCCAAAGAGGACAGCCTTCGCATTATTTTAAAGGGAAAGAAGGGATTGGAGCAGGAGAGAAATCTTCGTTACCTGCAATTACAGCTTCAGGACAGCGTATTTTTCCTGGAAATCCGGGATGAGTGCGAGCTTAGCTGGAACCGGGAAGAAGCCATGAAGGAGAAGAGCCTGAAGGGAGAATTCCTGCGGGTGTTGGCCGCTGCGGATAATCTTTCCAAGGAAGAGCAGGAAGAAATCATTGCCTTAGGAATGGGGCTTTTGCAGGGAGGAGAACTATGATTATAGAAGCATGCCACATTGCCCAATTCGGAAAATGGAAGGATGCGGATTTTTCCTTTTCTCCCGGAAAGAACAGCTTCCTTTGGGACAACGGCTATGGAAAAACCAGCTTTATCTACTTTTTTAAGCTGATGTTCTATGGGGTTTCCGGAGATAGAAAACAGGACTTGGAGGAAAATGAGCGAAAGCACTATATGCCCTTTCAGGGAGCATCCTTTGGAGGACGGATCATTTTCCGTATCGGAGAGAAGCGTTATCGCTTGGAAAGAAGCTTCGGGCTAAAGAAGTCTGAGGACAGCTTCCGACTTTTTGATGAGGACAGCGGAAAGGAATCCAAGGATTATTCGGAAAATATCGGAGAAGAGCTTTTTTCTTTGGACGCAGAGTCTTTCCAAAGAGTTTGCATGATTAGCCATGAGGATCTTCATTTTTCCATGAACTCCCGTATGCATGCCAAGCTTGGCAATGTGGCGGAGGATCAGGAGGATATGAAGAAGTTCCAGCAGGTGCAGACGATTCTTAAGGATGGCATCAATGCCCTGTCTCCGAACCGTCGAACCGGAAACATTTTCAAGTTAAAGATGCAGGAAGAGGAATTGTCCTCCGGACTTTACGGAAAAGAAGCTTTGGAAAATGCAGTTCTTTCTATAGAGAAGGAAGTGCTTTCCCTTACGGAAAAGGAGGCAGAGAGAAAGGAAGAGGGAAAGGTCTTGGAGGCGGAACTTAGTCAAAGGATTTCGGAAAAGGATTCTTTGGGGAAGTGGATGTCCTATGCCCAGAAGAAGGAAGAATGGGAAAAGGCGGAGTATCGTTATGAAAATGCTTTAAAGTGGTACTATCAGGATCGCTTTTCCGAAATTCCCGAGGAGAAGAAAACCTTGCTTTGGAAGGAGGAAATGCAGTCTCTTCAGGAGCAGATTCATTCTATAAAGAAGGAAATTGAAAAGGTATCGGAAGCCGGCGGGGAGAATAACGGTGTAGAGGCCGAAAAAGAAGAGGGAATAGTGTTGCCTCTTGAAGAAGCAAGTGTTCCCGGTGCCAGTCGTGCAAAGAAAGATACTTCGAAGAACGAGACCTTTGGGAATGGGACAAAGGAAATGGGACAGTATAGTACTTCTCCTGTAGTGCTTTTCGCTTTGGTAGGACTGGGGCTACTCTTTGTTCTTCTTTTCTTCGGAAAGCTTTTCGGTATGCCATTGGGACTTCCATCAGCCCTATTCCTATTGCTGGGGATCCTTTTCCTTAGTCTTTGCTTTTTCCTTTGGTGGAGCGGAGAACAGAAAAAGCGGACATGGAAAGAAAAGCAGGAAGAGGAAGAGGCCAGACAAAGAAAGCAACAGGCAATACGCTTTGCTTCCCTGGAAGAGCTTCTTTCCCGTTTTCATAAGCTGGAAGATATGCAGGATTTAGAAATGGAAGTAGCAGGTCGAAAAGAAGCGTTCCTTCGCTTCGTGGAAGAGGAAGGAGGAGAGCAGGCCTTTTCTTTATTGGAAGAGAAACAGAAGGAATGGGAGGAAGGCCCTTCCTTGGAGGAGAGCAGGAGAAAGCTGGAAGCTTTCCGTAAAGAGGAGGAAGAAAGAAGGGAAGAGATTCGGAAGAAACGGGCTGAAAGAGAAGCGAAGGTTCGGGATTTGGAGTTCTTGGAAGAACAGGAAAGACTTCTGGAACAGAAAAAAGAAGAACGGGAGGCCTTGGAAAAGCGTTACAATCTTTTGCAAAAAACAAAAGCCTATCTGGAAATGGCCAAGGAGCGTTTTGCCCTACAATATAAGGAGCCTATTCTGGAAGCTTTTCAGAAGTATTTTCAGAGCATCTGCACAGAGCCCCTACAATTCCAGATGAGTGAGGACCTGGAGCTTAGCTTTGTGGACAGAGGATTAAGCCGGGAGCAGGGCTATCTAAGTGAGGGTTTGCAGGATCTTTGCCGTTTCTGTCAAAAGCTGGCCATCTTTGATGCCATGTTCCGGGAGGAAAAAGCCTTCTTATTACTGGATGATCCCTTCAGTCATTTGGATGAGAAAAACGGAGCAAGAGCAAGAGCCCTATTGGAGGAGCTGGCTGAGAGCCGCCAGATCTTTTACTTTACCTGTAGTGAGGAACGAAAGCTTAGTGACTAAGATGGATATTCCGGGAAGTTCTCCATTATCCTTCCCCATCATCATTCCAAAAGTTCCCTCCCTATCATATTCTATGAATATAAGGAATTACCGAAATCTATTAACAAAAGCCGTTATCGAGAGATAGCGGCTTTTTTCGTGCATTTATCGGCCTTTTTAGGGCAAAAAACTTATAAATAAAAATTATTTTGCAAAAGTAGAATATTTTTTGATTTTTTGCTTATATATTAAAAAAATAACGCGATATACATACATAGCAAAATAATTTAAGAAAAAAAGGAGCTATAAAAATGAAAAAGATAAGAAATAGAGGAATCAGAGAAAAGCCCCCGAAGAGGGGAGAGAAAGGCGGCAAAGCACCGCCGGCGGGAAGAGCTTAAGAGGGTAGCTGCAATACACTCTACTCTTTCGAAAATACGGTAAGAGGACCGGGGAACACCCGTGGGAGCACAGAATATACGGCAAAGAGAGTTCAGCACTATTTATGCCTGAACCGAGGGCGCTGAGAAAAAGAAGAGCCCGTGGTGAGATTCCCCCGTCCCCTTAAAACTTTATAAAAGCATAGCTCCTTTTTCTAAGGAGAAAGAGAAGAATTTCTTCTTAGTAAGAAAATAAACGAAAGCAAACGAAAGCAAAAAGAGTATGAAAAAAATTGTCTGCATAGACATTTTTTATAAAGAACGCAAAGTGAGGGATAATTAATGATGAAGAAGAACATGAACAGATTAGCAACATTGGCATTAAGCGGAATGATGGTATTTTCCACCGCCGCACCGGTATTCGCATCCAGCACCAGTGTCAACAAGACTGATCCGAACTTAAATGTATATTATGGAAAGGATGAAGCTAACGTAGGTGTAAGTGCAAATGCCGCTGGAAAGTTAGAGACTTTAGGAAATTCCGTTTCCTTTGATAAGGTAATCCGTGTAGAGACTGACAACAATGAAATGGTGGACCAGCCGGATGTGGTATGGACATACGGCGTTGCAGGAGTCACAAACAACCAGAAGATTAATGTCGGCGGAGCTTCCGAATCAGCAGCATTTGAGGTAGGTAAAACAAAAATTGTAGATAAAAATAATCAGGAAATGATTGTTTTAGCCGGACAGGATTCCCAGATTGATACGGGAAACAGTGATTTAAAGGCGGAATTTAAGGCCAACAGCTTTAACCTTGCCGGCACGGAAGGAAGTACATTAAAGGATTTTAAAGACGGAGTAAAAATCACCTTTAAGCCTGCTGCCTTTGCTACTCCCGGAGTATATCGCTTCGTAGTAACAGAAGGACCTGCAGATGGAGCCAACAAAGGAGACGTGGAGGCTATGAAGGTTAACGTGGATGGTGTGGAAAAACCCTACCAGACTCAGCGTTTCCTGGATGTATATGTACGTTTGAAGGAAGGTAGTGCTACCGGTGAAAGAGAAATCTACGGCTATGTTCTCCACAGTGGAGATACTCTGCTTGCCAACAATGCAACAGGAAATAAGCATACCGGAGACAAGAACAGCGGTTTTGACGGAGATGGCAATAAAACGGGCAAGAGAGATACTCCTCAGGGATATACCCGTTATACTCCGAGAAAGCTGAAGGTGGATAAGAAGATTAGCGGAATGATCAATAAGGATAATCTCTTTCCCTTCACAGTCAACCTTTTTCATAACAAAGCAGGAGCAGTCAACTTTGACAACGCGGATTTGCAGGTTAAGGTAAAGATGCCGGGAGCAACTGCTTATACCGTTAAGAAGGCCAGTGAAATCCCCGGATTAGGCGCAAAGCTGAAGGACGGACAATCTTTGGAAATCATCGGTTTGCCAAAAACCACTACCTATAATGTAAAGGAGAACAACAATACTGCTTTAACCATTAAGTCCGATGTGCGCTTCTCCGAGGATGTGGCACATGATGTTCCGGATACTGCAGCGGTAACCACTGAAATAGTGGCACCGACACATGACTCTACAGAAAGAGGCGGAGATAAGAGCTTAGTACAGAAGGACAGTCATGTGGCTTACCACAACCACATTGATGAAATCACACCAACCGGTGTAGTACTGACTGTAGCTCCTTATGCCATGATGTTGGCAGTGGCAGGAAGCATGGGCTTCATGTTCTTTAACCGGAAGAAGGAAGAGGAATAAGTCGTCTATCCCTACTTAGGATAGAGGAGACGGGAAAAGGAAAGCCTTAGGGTTTTTCTTTTCCCCGGATTCTTCCTCATCCCTTTTTTCCCAATCCATCCCGGTCATCCCGGATAGATGCGAGATTTTCGGGAACAAAAGTATTGCATGTATCCCGGGATACAAGAGTAGAGAGGCAAATATGAACATTGCGGTGAGAGCGGCAAGGCTGGGAGATCGCATGATTACCATCTTAGCTGCCATTCTAATGATTCTACTCATGAGCTACGGGGGATTTTCCCTTTGGTACACCTATATGACCATGCAAGAAGGATTTTTAAACAATGACTTAATGTCCTTAAAACCAGTAGTAAGTGAGGATGGCAGTCTAAGCTTTGAGGAACTCTTAGCCTTAAACAAAGATACCAGAGCTTGGATTACCCTGGACGGAACCAATATCGACTACCCTATGGTACAGGGAAAGGATGATATGGAATACGTCAATAAGGATGTGGAGGGAAACTTTTCCCTATCCGGATCCATTTTTATGAGCTATCACAATGCGCCGGATTTTTCCGACCCCTATATTCTGACCTATGGACATCATATGGACAACGGCGGAATGTACGGAGATGTGATGGAGTTCATCGATAACAGTTATTTTGAAGAACATAAGACAGGAACTTTGTATTTGCCCGGAAAGGCAAGGCAGTTAGAGATCTTTGCCTGTATTGAGGGAGATGCCTATGACCCCTATATCTATAATGTTATGGATAAACAGGGGAATATGCAGGAGTTTCTGGATTACATCAAAAATAATGCACAGCAGTATAGAGATATTGGGATGAAAGACACGGATCAGGTAATCAGCTTATCCACCTGTGTATCTGCATCCACCAACGGTAGGATGATTGTCTTTGCCAGAATAAACCCATAAGGGGGTGAGGGAATTTGTTTCGAAAAAAATGTCAAAAAATCTTAGCGGGACTATGTGCCCTCCTCTTAATGGGGACGGGGAAGTCCACGGTACTGGTCTCCAGTGCCAGTGAACAGAAGAAAAATTTCGGCTTGGAGAAGCCTGCAGAAGTGCAGATTCCCTTTGCCATCTCTGTTTCAGGAGAAGAGGTTCCCCAGTCAGATTTCCGCGTCTATATAGAAAGAGCTGTGGAAAGCCCCAATGCGCCGCTGCCAAACCCCTACATTATGGATCTCCACATGGACTCCGGGGAAGAGCAGTTCAGCTTTGGAAAGATGCAGTTTTTAAGTGAGGGAGAGTATCATTATCGTGTTCGTCAGGAACAGCGAAATCATGAAGGCTTTACCTATGACACCACGGTATATTCCGTTGTGATTGAAGTACACAGTAAGAACAAGGACTACAATGGAAATGAAGTATCTCCTTATCTTTATGCCATTGTCCTTGCGGAGAAAGAAGGAGAAGAGGATAAGTCCGGTGAGCTTTTGTTTAAAAACAGCTACTATCGAGACCCCTCCACGCCGGCTCCCGGACCTGGGCCGAAAGGAGGAAATGAAAATCCTCCCGGTAATCCGCCCAAGAATCCCGGTGTTTTGGGAGTGGGCAGAGAAATCCTAAAACCCATCGAGGGAATCATCAGTCAGGTACCTGCTGTATTGGGCGTGGCCAGAAAGATTGCCACAGGGGATGATAGTGATATGGTATTCTACGGTTTATCCGCCTTACTGGCTATGGGAAGCTTCGGCTTTTGGAGCTACCAGGTAAAGAAGCGTAGTGAGGATGATGAAAATCCCGAAACAGAAGAGTAAAGAGCCTTTCCCTTTCTTGGTTTAGGAGAGAAAGAACGGGAAAGGTTAAAGAAAAACACCTTGGAAAAGAGCTTGCCGAAAGGCGTAAGGGGGCTACTTCCAAGGTATTTTTTTATGCTTCACAAGTATTATCGAATGGATTGCGGGAAATCCATTTTCTTGCTCTATCTTTTTGCTGAATTCTTGCTTTATTTCTTACCGGCTTCTTCCTGCTCATTCAGATTTTTGGAAACCGTCATTTCCTGATTATCGATATGCTCCTTCATCAGAGCCTTTGCACGGATAATGTCACGAATACGGATAGCTTCCAGAATCTTCTCATGTTCGTTGATGAGGGTTCCTCTTTGAGCCTCATCTTTAATATATTCTAAACGATAGCGGTACATCTGCTCCCGAAGATTGTTAATCATCTGAATCAAACGTTTATTGCCGGTGGCATTGTAAATGATGTCATGGTAGGCCTCATCCGCCTCTGCAATTTCCATTTCCGTGCCGGTGGCTACGGCCTTCTTAAAAGAATCCTCCGCCTTATGTAGGGCTGCAAGCTGCTCTTCGTCGATTCTCTGGCAGGCAAGGTCTGTAGCCAGCTCTTCCAAAGCACCCCGAACCTCCAGCACATCCTGCAAAGACTTGTGGGAAATCTTCGCTACCTCTGCCCCTCGTCTGGGAATCATCAGGACCAAACCTTCCAGCTCCAGCTTTCGGATTGCCTCACGAATAGGGGTTCTGGAAACGCCAAGTTTTTCAGCCAGTTGAATCTCCATAAGCCTTTCGCCGGGCTTCAGTTCTCCCTTTAGAATTGCCTGTCTCAGGGTGTTGAACACCAAATCCCGTAGGGGAAGATACTCGTTCATATTAATGGTAAAATCACTACTCATCTATACCTCCTTCTTCTGCCCATGGCTCTGTAAGATATACCTGCTGTGCTAAATGTCGATCCTCGCCATAGCGAAGCGCCTGATAGGCTTTTTCCGCCCGGGCTTTATGTTCCAAAGGAAAAAGAGCGAAGACCGTGGGGCCGGAACCGCTCATCAAGGCTACTTTCGCTCCGTAAGACAGGAGACGCTCCTTAAGAACTTGTATTTCCGGTCGCATGGCAATACTGACTTTTTCCAAAATATTCCCCATAAGAGGAGTAATTTCTGATAAATCTCCTTTTTTCAGAAAATACAGAAACTTTTCCACATCCGGATGCTCTTCTTTAGGAATGGCACTTACGTTCAAGGCTTCATAAACAGCCTTTGTAGACAGGGAAAATGCCGGTTTTGCCAAGAGAAGAATACAAGCCGGTAAGTTGGGAAGAGGTGTAAGAATTTCTCCGATGCCCTCCGAAAGATAGCAGCCCCTGTGCAAGCAGAAAGGAACGTCCGCCCCCAATTTTACTCCTCTTTTCTCCAAGTCCTCTATACTAAGACCCAGAGCATATACCCGATTTAGCAAATGCAGTACGGCGGCGGCATCTGTGGAGCCTCCCGCCATTCCCCCGGAAACCGGAATACGCTTTTCCAGTCGGAAGGATAAGCCCTCCTTTATGGAAAATTCTTCTGTCAAAAGCCTTGCTGCTTTTACCATCAGATTATCCTCGCCGGTGGGGAGAAAGTCCAAATTACTGCTTAAGCGAATGCCGGGAGTCTTCTCCCTTGTCAGAAAAATCCGGTCATGAAGCTTAACGGTCTGCATGACCATGCATACATCATGATATCCATCCGGCCTTTTTCTTTTAACATCCAGGGATAGATTAATCTTTCCGTAAGCCTGAATTTGCTGTTCTTCCATGCTTCTTCCTTCTAAAAAATCCTGTATACAAACGCCACTTTATTGTAAAGGTTAAATTGCATTTTTGCAAGTGCAATCCTCTGTGTTACTAAAGTAGATAAAAATAAAAAACTTCTTGACAGGGTGACAAGCTGTCACTATACTGGGCTGGTAAAAATAGTGACAAGCTGTCACCGGTCTACGTTCAAGTAAAAGCTGACAGCCTGCCATTGATAAGAAAGTATAAATCATCACAGAATGTATTGAGGGGAAAGATGCCTACATTAAGATTTTTGAATTTGGAAGAAGAAAAACGAAGGCGAATTTTGGAAGCGGCAAAAAAAGAATTTTCTTCCTATGATTATGACAAAGTATCCATTAATCGCATTATTCAGGAAAGTGAGATTTCCAGAGGAGCTTTTTATACCTATTTCCCGGATAAGGATGATTTGCTGGTGTATCTTTTTGAAGCGGAAGAAGATAAGGCAGTAGGGTATTTCATGGAAATCATGGCACGCAATAATGGGAATTTTTTCCAAAGTATTCAGGAGTGGGTCATCGAAATCGTGAAGATTCGAAAAAAACAAATTGTGCAGGACAGCTTTGCCATGTTCTATCGCTCCGGCTTTTTAAAGAATCTTTCTTTAGCCAGTATGAGAAGTCACATGGATCAGGGAAGACGAGACAACATTGATGTGGTGTTAGAGGCGATACCCAAAGATTATTTTCCGAAGACACTATCGGAGGAGGAAAAGGGAATCGGGATTCAAACCGCATTTTCGCTGGCGTCCTTAAGCCTTTTACAGGCCTTTTCCATAGAAGGGCGAAAAGAGGAATCGCCGGAGGAGGATACTAAAGAACGGGAAGTTTTTCTGCAAAAGATTCTTTATGTGTTTCAAAAGCAGATTCAACTCTTGGAAAAAGCGTTAGGAGGCAAAGAGTAGAGATGAAAAAAGGGGTAAAAATTGTAATCGTGTTGCTTATCCTTTTAGGAGTGGCATTTTTGGTAGGAAGGCGTGTGTTAAAGCCTAAAGAGGAGGTGGAACATACGCAGCTTCCTTTGGCTACCGGCATTTCCGTGGAAAAGGGTGACCTGTTCATTACAGAGTCTTTGGTGGGGACCATTGAGGCCAGTGAGCAGTATGCGTTGGCTTCCAAGGTTTCCGGAGAGGTTTTGGAAATCTATGCGGAAAATGGTGCGGAGCTGAAAAAAGGAGATAAAATTGCCCGTTTAGACAATCAAAAGCAGATTGATGCAGCAAAATATACTTTGGAGCAGGCTGAGGCCCAGGCGAAGGCGGCATCAGACGCCAGAAACCGTTTAGCAAGCCTCCAAGCCTCGGGAGATATTTCCACTCAGGATTTTGAAGCGGCGGATGCTCAGGCGAAGGCTGCGGAAGCCCAGGTAAAGGCGGCAAAGCTGAACTATGATACCCAGGTGGAGTTTGCCACCATTACCGCTCCTGCAGACGGGGTTTTGCAAAACAGCATTTTGGTGAAGGATGCCATGATTCCCCAGGGCACCCAGATTGCCAGCCTTATGGGGAACGGAAAACAGCAGCTTGTTTTTTCCGCAACAGAGGAACTGATGAAGAACCTGTCTTTAGGCCAGGAAGTGAAGGTGGAGAAGGGACAGGAACAATATACCGGCTCCATTACCGAGATTTCCGGGGTGATGAATGCCCAGACCGGGCTTTTCACCGTGAAGGCTAATTTAGAGAATTCCTCTCTTCCTGAGGGAAGCCGGGTGAAATTAACCGTAACCAAGGATAGCAGAACCGGGGTAAATCTTCTTCCTCTATCCGTGATTTACTATGACAACGGCTCTCCCTATGTTTACCTTTTGGAAAAGGGAGAGGGGGAGAACGGAACCATCAAAAAGCAGTTCATAGAGCTTGGCCTGCAGGGAGAAGAAAAGGTGGAGATACTTTCCGGTCTTTCGGAGAAGGATTTAGTTGTCAGCTCCTGGAATAACGAGATGTATGACGGCGCAAAGGTAAGACTGAAGAGCTCGGAAACAGAGGCTTCTTCTGATGAAAAGACGACAGGAGAAACAGATAGCAGTACTGGGGCAGTTAGTTCTGCCGCTACGGAAACCGGAAAGGAGGGCTAAGGATGCTTTCCATGACGAAATTCGTCTTAAGACGACCGGTTACCACCTTTCTTGTGGTAATCACCCTTATTTTCTTTGGTTTCGTTACATTCACCACCATGAAAATGGAGCTGCTCCCCAATATGAACTTCCCCTACCTTATCGTGACTACCACCTATCCCGGAGCCTCTCCGGAGGATGTGGACGAGCTGGTAACCAAGCCCGTTGAGGAGGAAGTTTCCCTACTTTCCGATGTAAAGCAGGTCAGATCCCAGTCCAATGAGAACTTTTCCATGGTTATTGTTCGTTACAATTACGGTACGAACATGAGCAAGGCCTATGACAGCCTGAAGAAAAAGATGGATGCCATCAAATCCTCTCTGCCGGAGGACGCCAAGGACATCAGCATTATGGAGGTGGACATCAATGCAAGGCCGGGCATGGTTCTCTCCATTAACAATAAAAATGAGAGTCAGCTTTATAATTATGTAGAAAACAACATTAGGCCGGAGTTTGAAAAATTATCCTCCGTGGCTTCCCTTTCTCTTTCCGGAGGACAGGAAAGCTATGTAAGAGTGGAGCTTTCCCCGGAAAAACTGCAACAGTATCATTTGACCATAGAACAGGTGGTGGGAATGATGCAGGCTGCAAAGTTTACCTATCCGGCAGGAAACACTAAGGTGGGAGACCAGGAATTATCCATCAGTACCTCCCAGGACTATTCCACCATTGAGGAATTGCGAAAGCTCCCCATTACCACCGGAACAGGAAATACCCTGACCCTTTCGGATTTGGCTACAGTGGGTTCCGCTCTTTCGGATAAAAGCAGTATAGGACGATATAACGGCGAAGAGACCATTACCTTAAGCTTAAATAAGCTGCAGAGTAAGTCGGACATTGCCATGAGTAGAGATGTGAATGCCTTAATCAAAAAACTGGAAGGAAAGAATCCCAATCTGGAAATTCATGTGATTTCCGATTCTGCAGACAGCATTAAGAGCTCCCTGTCCAGCGTATTTCAAACCATGATTATGGCTATCGTGATTTCTATGCTGATTATCTTCCTTTTCTTTGGAGATATAAAGGCCTCCCTAATTGTAGGTTCATCCATTCCTTTGGCGATTTTAGGAGCTGTCGTCTTTATGGGAGCCATGGGCTATAGCTTGAATATGCTGACCCTTTCCGCCCTGGTTTTGGGCGTGGGTATGATGGTGGACAACTCCATCGTAGTATTGGAGGCCTGCTTCCGTGCCATGGACGATTACGGAGAGCAGCAAAGAAGTCTGAGGGAAGCAGCTATTGATTCTGTCAGGGTAGTGGGAGCCTCAGTTTTTGGAGGTACTCTTACCACCTGTGTAGTATTCCTTCCCCTGGGATTTTTACAGGGAATTTCCGGACAATACTTTAAGCCCCTTGGCTTTACCATTGTCTTCTGTATGGTGGCCTCTTTGATTTCCGCGGTGACCATTGTGCCCCTATGCTTTACCCTTTATAAGCCTAAGGAAAACAGCCGGGCGATAGCTTACCGTGGAGTTCGGCTTTTACAGGATGCCTATAGAAACACCATCAGTAAATTTCTACGACATAAAAAAGTAGTGCTTGTAGCCACAGCCGGAATTTTAGTTCTTTCTCTCTTCCTGGCGACACAGCTCAGAACAGAGTTGATGGCGGATATTGATACCGGAACCGTTGAAATCGGCATTACCCAAAAGCCCGGTCTTTCCATAGAAGAAAAGGAAAGGGTAATAAAAGAGCTGGAGGAGCTGGTGGCGAAGGATCCGGATACGGACCGTTATACCGCAACGGCAGGAGGCTCCGCTCTTTCCGCTCTGTACGGAGGAAGCACTGATCCTACGATTACGGTATATCTGAAAAAGGATCGTTCCATGAAAACCAAGGAAAAGGTAAAGGCATGGAAGAAGGCTCTGGAGAACCGTTCTCAGGAGGTTTTAAGTATAAAATCCGTAAGCGATACCAGTATGAGCGGTGGCGATTACAGCTCCGGCAATAACTATGAAATTATTATTCAGGGATCGGATTTGGAAGAACTGCAAAGAAAGAGTAATGAAATTCTTTCTTTATTACAGAAGCAAAGTAGCCTTACCGGCATTCATTCCAGCCTGGAAAATGCAGCGCCCCTCTTGCAGGTTAAAGTGGATCCCATTAAGGCGGCGGCGGAAGGCTTAAGTCCTATCCAGATTGCCCAGTCCCTAAATACCGATCTATCCGGTAAAAAAGCGATGAAAATGACGGTGGAGGGGCAAAAGGTGGATGTGTGGGTGACATATCCCAAGAACCAATTCGATAACCTGGAAAAAGTGAAGTCCATCCGTTTTACCACGCCTACAGGAGCGCAGGTTTCCTTGGAAAGTCTGGCCACTGTAAAGTATGCGGACTCCCCTGCCAGCATTGAAAGAGAAGATAAAAAGTATCAGGCGACGATTACGGCAAATTATACGGAGCAGGCCAACAACAATACTAAGGCGGAGATTGACGACCTGGTCAGCAAGAATCTGGGAGAGAATATTTCCGTTGTGGCTAATTCTCAGACTCAAAGTATGAATGAGGAGTTTGCGGATTTGTTCCGTGCCATCGCCATTGCGGTCTTCCTGGTCTTTGTAGTCATGGCGGCGCAGTTTGAGTCTACACGCTTCAGCTTTATGGTGATGACCACCATCCCCTTCTCCTTAATCGGTTCCTTCGGACTCTTGTGGCTCTTTGACGCAACTCTGTCCATGACCTCCCTTTTGGGATTTTTGATGCTGGTGGGAACGGTGGTAAACAACGGAATCCTCTATGTGGATACGGTAAATCAGTACCGTCAGGAAATGCCTTTGGAAAAGGCTTTGACAGAGTCCGGTGCCACCAGACTTCGGCCGATTTTGATGACCACCCTGACTACGGTATTGTCTATGATTCCTATGGCTATGGGCTTCGGAGACAACGGTGCCCTGATGCAGGGACTGGCTTTGGTAAACGTGGGAGGCTTGGTGGCGTCTACTTTACTGGCACTGCTTTTGCTTCCGGTGTACTACATGATTATCTATGGCAGGAAAAAACATATGATAAAAGTTTAAAG
>NZ_CAUVME010000037.1:0-23086 GCF_963553175.1 Oribacterium sinus
AGGTTCTAATCTGTGGCTTAGCACTATTTTTTAATCTCAACTCCAAAAGACAGGTTATATAACTATTGTGAATTTATATCAATCCTTAAAAATATATCCTGAAACCTTCCTGAAAATTTATTATAAGGAATACATGAAAATTTATCATAAAATCGAAAATCCTTGGTTTTTCGTAGAGATTTGTCCTAAATTAGCTTGCCCAACAATCCATAGCTGAGTAGGGACATAATTCCTGCCGCTAGGCATACTCCGATACCGATGGCTAAGAAGGCTTTTTTTCTATTCATCTTTAAAAGACTGGCTACCATAGCCCCTGTCCAAGCTCCAGTTCCGGGAAGGGGAATTCCTACAAAAAGAACCAGACCCCAGAAGTCCACCTTATCAATGGCGTCCTTATGCTTATCTACCTTTTTTCTAAACCAGGACGCCAAAGGTCTTGTGAAAGAGGACTTCTCCATAAGCTCCACAATCTTGGCAAAGAAAAAAAGGACAAAGGGGATGGGGAGGATATTTCCGATTAAACAATATAACAAGCCCTGTATATAATTTACCTTCAGTAAGGAGGCGGCAATCAAACCGCCACGCAGTTCAATAACGGGCATCATGGATAAAAAGAAGACCATCATTTCCCGAGAAAGAAATTTTTCAAAATGTGCTGTAAAAAATGTAATAAAACTTTCCATAATTCCCTTTTCTCTAAACTTGAATGCCATTTTGACTTATGTTAGAATTTCATGCAAAGGCATTTTCCCATTGAAACTGTTTGGGATTCTATAAAAGAAGTATAGGGGAGTCAATGCTTTTCACAAAAACTGCACATTTGCAAAGTAAAGTGCAAACTGTTCTTTTTTTAAAATTGAGCAGTTTTAAAAATAAAGGAGTGCAATGATTAATTTCGAGGATGAGATAAAAAGGTTTAAACCCAGCTTGGATGTGGATCAGTTAGAGGATGCCATTCTCAAGGTGGACCTTACCGATATGAATGATTTGATGACACAGCTTATGGAAGAGGCTTTAAAGAAGGGGAACGATCCGTCATGAAATATGATATTACCCTGGAACGGATAGCCAACTGTTATTATAACCTGGGACTGGAAAGAGCCAGACTTCGGGACTTAAGCGGTGCCGCAGAGCTGTTGAAGAAGGCCTTGCATTTTGATAAGTACCAAAGGGAAGCAAGAAATCTGTTGGGGCTTATTTTTTTTGAGATGGGAGAAGTAGCGGATGCCTTGGTGCAATGGGTCATCAGCATGAATCTTTTGCCGGAGGATAATCCTGCGGATTATTTTTTGGAGCAGATTCAAAGAAAACCGGCGATTTTGCGCATTTGCTCTGATAATGTAAAGCGTTACAATCAAGCCCTGGACTATGCCCAGCATAATAACGAAGACTTAGCGGTTTTTCAGTTGAATCAGGTTATCGGAGACAGCCCGAACTATGTGAAGGCCCACATTTTACTTTCTCTTCTCTATATGAGACGAAGCGAGTGGGTAAAGGCGGGAAAAAGCCTTTATCTGGTGCTGAAGATTGATAGAAACAATCCCAAGGCTCTCGTCCTTATGGACTATGTGAAGAAGAAGACCGGTAGAGCGGAGGTGGAGCAGAGTCGCCTTAGAAATGTCTTTTCCCATAGGAAAATGATGGATGATGATGTGATGATGCCTCAGGAGGTTAAGCAGATTTCTCCCTGGGCGGTTTCTGCCCTGCTTCTATTGGGTGTGGTGATTGCCCTTTTTGTATTCTATCTTTTGATGCTTCCGGCAGGAATCAGAAGAGCCAATAGCAAAAACAATCAGGAAATGATATCCTATACGGAAAAGCTGGATGCGGCGAATCAGAAGATGGGAGATTTGTCTGCGGCCAATGCCGGTTTACAAAAAGAGTATGATGAAATGAAGGAGAAGCTGGATCGCTATGAGAATCAAAATGCTTCTTTTATGGCGCAATATCAGAGCCTTGTAGGTATTAACAATGCTCTTTCCACAGGGGATTTGACACAGGCGGCTCAGTTGTATACTGCCTTGGATCAAAGCGCCATTACGGATGAAAGTCTGGTCTCCATGCTATCTTCCATTAAGTCCCAGATGGAGGGAAGTGTGTACCTGCGTTTGCAGGAATTGGGTAGCACGGCATGGAATGCAGGTCGTCTGGAGGAAGCTTTACAGGATTATACCTGGAGTGTAAAGATTCGAAGAGAAGCGGAGAACTTATTCCTGCTGGCAAGAATACAGCAAACCATGGGCAATACTACGGAGGCGAATCAGAACTTTGACTCGGTGGTAGGGGAATTCCCAAGTTCGCCTTATGCGGAAAGGGCCAGACAGGCAAGGGGATATTGATGTTGGATCAGAGGAAAATCATAGCCATGGTGCAGGTCGCCATGCTGGAAAAGGAAATAGGGCAGGAGGCCCTGGATACGGCCAAGTACTATAGGGAAGATTATATTTCCAATCGGGTACTGCGGGGAATCCTTCAATATACAGGAATTTTCTTCCTGCTTCTGTTTGCCTATTTTTTTATGGAAATAGAAAACATTCTCCAAAAGCTGGATTTTCAATATATGATGGATTTGGGAAAACGAATTTCCCTTCTCTATTTACTGGGCATGGTTTGTACCATTGTGCTTATTTCCATTGTGTCCTATTATTCCTATGAAAGAGCCTATGAAGACAGTTTGCTTTATCGTGAACGCTTAGAGGATCTGCTTCTTTTGTCTACAGCAAAGAGAACGGAAAAGCTTAGAAAAAAGGAGGAGAAAGACACTATCGTTCAAAAAGCCAGAGAAGAGGCTCAGGAAGTAGTACTGCAAATGAAGAAAGAGGGAGCTAAACTGGATTTAGCGCCGCTTTATACAAGATCGGAAAGATTAGCTAAGCTTAGAAGGCTGAAGGACGGAGGAAAAGCTGTTCAGAAAAATGCTGCTCCCAAACAAAAGGGAGAAGAAGAGTGGCTGGATGATGAGGCGGATTGGTTGGACGAGTAAGATAGGGAGAGAGTAGGAGTATGAACGGTTTTCGACTTTTTAAAGAAAAATGTCAAAAAATATATGGACAGCAGGATTATTGGATGGTTCCTATCTTTCGTTCCTGCCTGGCCTTTCTTATCTTTTTTTCCTTAACCCGCCATTTTTCCATGGTGGGAAAACTGGCGCATCCGATTTTTCTTTTGTTTTTTAGTTTGATATCCTTTTTTCTTCCCTTTTCGACTTTGCCTATACTTCTGGGCGTAATATTGATGTCCTATTTTTATCAGCAATCCCTTTTGCTCTTGATTGTTTCCGGGGGTATCTTTTTGTTCTTGTTTTTATTGCAAAGCAGTATCAGAGGAAAATATGCCATCCTCATTGCCTTGATGCCTTTTTGCTTTCTTTTGAAAATCCATTATTTTTTGCCGATTTTTGTAGGGCTCACTATGGGCTTTACGGCCTTTCTGCCTCTGGCTTTGGGATGCTTTTTATATTTTTTCCTGAGCTTTATTCAGCAGAATGAAAAGCTTTTTACGGCCTCTGCCGATCTTACGGAACAGTTGGAATCCTTGACGAAAACCCTGCTTCCCTTTTTTAAAGATAAGGAAATGATCCTTGTATTGGTTCTATTTTCTGCTGTGGTAGTGACGGTTTATCTGCTGAGAAACGGAAGTTTTCAGTATTCCTGGCACATTGCCGTAACGGTGGGGCTGGTAATGGAGGCGTTGCTTTGGATATTGTATCCTTTATTTTCCTTGAAGATGAATTTCTTGATTAGCATTATTGCCTATTTCATTTCTGCCTTGCTGTCTGTATTCACCCTGTTTTTCTTCCATGATGTGGATTACCGGGGAACAAAATTTTTGCAGATGGAAGATGATGACTACTACTATTTTGTAAAGGCTGTACCGAAGAATAAAGGAGAACATTTTCCTTCTTCGGATTAAGAAATTTTCTCTATAGATAAAAGAGAATTTTTGTGTGAACTTGATCATTTGTTGCTACGAGGAGAAAGGGGTATAGGAATTGGATTTCTTTACAAAGATTAAGGGGTGGGTAAGTTTACTTCCTGCGTTTAGTCTGTCAGGACTTGTGGAAATAGCAATTTTGGCAGGGATTATTTATGTCGTCCTTCTTTGGATTCAGAACACAAGAGCCTGGCAGTTACTGAAAGGAATTCTGGTGCTTCTTTTGTTTACGGCGTTTGCCGTTTTCTTCCGTTTGAATACGATTGTTTGGTTAATTGAAAGAATTTCCACAGCGGCTATTATTGCGGCCGTTATCATTTTTCAACCGGAACTACGAAAGGCTTTGGAGCAATTAGGCTCTAAGAATCTTTTTGGGCAGTTCCAAAGGGAAGATAGCAAAGGCAGCGTCAGAGTTAATGAAGAATTAATTTCCGCATGTCAGGAAATGTCAAGATACAAGACCGGTGCATTGATTGTTATTGAGCAAAACCAAAGTCTTAAAGAGGTGGAGGATACCGGAATTTATGTGGATGGTATTGTGACGGCGGCCTTACTCATTAATATTTTTGAAAAAAATACTCCCTTGCATGATGGAGCGGTTGTGATTTCCGGAGACAGAGTGGTTTCCGCTACCTGTTATCTCCCCCTGTCCGATACCGGAATTTCCAAGGCCTATGGCACCAGACATAGGGCGGCGTTGGGAATTTCGGAAAGTACGGATGCCATCACCCTGGTAGTATCCGAGGAGACGGGACGAATCTCCGTAGCCTGTCAGGGAAAGCTTTTACATGTCAAAGAGGCAGGAGAATTAATACGTTATCTTCCGAAGCAAGAGCAGGAAGAGCAGAAGAAAACTTTATTTTCCCGCATTCTTCCCAGAAAAAAGGAGGAGAGATAAATGAAGTTTTTTAAAGAGAATCTTATATTAAAGCTGGTGAGTGTGGTTCTGGCTTTGCTGCTTTGGCTGATTGTTTTCAATGTGTCCAATCCGGAGCAAAAGGAAAGTAGAACCGTGGAATTGCAAATTTTGAATCAGGATACCTTTTCCGCGGAGAATAAAACCTGGGAGGTGGATCGGAGTACGGTTACCGTTAGTTATACCGTGCGAAGCAATCTGGCTTCCTCTGTAAAGGCTTCCGATTTTAAGGCCTATATCGATTTAAGCGATTATTCTATTACGGGTTCCGTACCGGTCTATGTGGAGCTTGTTAATCAGGAAAATGCTTCCAGTATTTCGGATATCGTGGCCAGACCTTCCGTTGTTCATGTCAGCATAGAAGATTTACAAAAGAAAAAATTTGATTTACAGGTGCATCAACAGGGCAATGTGGCTGAGGGCTATACCGTTTCGTCCATTACTGTTGATCCTACCACCATTTATGTAAACGGCCCGGAGTCATCCGTGGGAAGGATTTCTTCTCTTGGGCTGGTGGTTAATGTGGATGGCATGAATCAAAATACCGATGGTACCGGAAAGATTGTTTTTTACGATGCTAACGGAAAGATTATTCAAAATCTGCCGAATGTCAGCCTGTCTCAGGAGCAGGTGGATTATACGGTGGTGATTCACAAGAAGAAGGATCTTATTCTATCCGCAACAACAGAAGGAAATGTACAAAACGGTTATACGGTGGAGGAGCTTCAGATTTCTCCAAAAAGCATCAGTGTTTCCGGCAGTGAATCTGTTTTGGATGGGATCAATCAGCTGACTCTTCCTGCCCTGGATGTATCCAATGCCAAGGAGGATGTGAGTGTAAGCTTGCGGCTTAAGGATTATTTGCCCAGCGGTTTGTCTCTTGCAGAGCCCAACAGTACAGTCTATATTCATGCCACTATCAAAAAGCTTCCGGAAAGCACAAAGGAAGAAGTGGAGCAGAATACCAAGGCAAGTACTACGGAAGAGAGTACGGAGGGCACAACAGAAAGCAGCAAATCCTCGGAAAGCACGAAGACCACAGAGGAGGAAAACTCGGCGGAAACAAAGGGAAGCGGTAATGGAGATAGTAAAGGAAGCGGAGCGGATAGTGGAGAATCTACAGAAAACAAAGGGCCCAGCGCTGAACGGAAAGCAAAATCACAGTAGAAATAGTCTGTTTTTTGACCTTTGCTTATATACGGTATTGTATGGCATGGCATATCTTTTGAAGGAAAAGGGATATGCCGTGCTTTCCTTTTTCTGCTTTCTGATTTTGTCTCTTTATCTTTTTCTTCGAGAAAGAGAGAGAGAGGGAAGTAGTGTAACATTGTCCGGTCTTCTTGCTTTGGGATTACTTTTTGGAGAGGGCGTGGCTACTTTACAGCTTAGCAAGCTTTCTTCTCCCTGGACCATTCATACCTGGCTAAGCTTTTATTTGGCTTATCTTTTCTTCTATTTGGGCTATCACGGTAGAACGTATTTATCTGAATTCGCAGCTTCTCGTTTTCTGAAAAATACAAAAATCTTCTCGGAAGAAGCAAAGAAGGTGGATTTATCCGGGAAAGAATATCGGTGGAACTGTACAGAAGGGCAATTTTTAAAGTTTTGTATTTTAGGACTTCTTTTGCTTTCTTATTTTTCTTTTGTGATAGAGGCATTGGCTCTTGGCTATATTCCTTTATTTACGGAGCATACCCCCCACGCATATTCTTATTTTCATCTAAAGGGACTCCATTATTTCACCACTCTTTTTGTGCTGGTTCCTATGCTTCTTCCTTTTTTATATCAAAAAGAGGGCGGCCCGAAGCTGTTTTCAGGCATCAGTTTATTTTTAGCTTTTCTTTTACCTATCCTTTTGGTTTCCCGTTTTCAGCTTCTGTTTTCCCTGTTTTTATTTGTGTTTTCTGCCTTGTATCAGGGCTTAAGGATTCGGAAAAGATATCTGCTTTTATTATTTCTTTTTTTGCTGTCTGCCTATGTTTTTCTTACGATAGAGAGAGCCCATTCCGTTTCCTATCTTATGGGAATCTTTGAAATGAAAAATGATAAGCTTCCCATCTTTTTGGTACAGCCCTATATGTACATTGCCAATAATTATGAGAATTTCAATTTGCTGACAAAAAACATAGAGGAACATTCCCATGGTTTTCGTATGGCCTATCCCTTTTTAACCCTTTCCGGGGCGAAATTCTTTTTTGATTTTCCCTTGGCCTATCCGGTCTATTTAACCAAGGAGGAGCTGTCTACCTTGGGGATTCTGTACGATGCCTACTATGATTTCGGCCTTTTGGGCGTTATGCTTTTTTCTTTAGTGTTGGGGCTGCTTTCTTCCTGGATTAAAGAGCTTTCAAGGAAAGAGAAAAATCCTTTTGGAGGCGCATTATATATCCAATTTGCTTTTTATTTTCTATTTTCCTTTTTTACAACCTGGTTTTCCAATGCCTCCAGCATTTTTTACTTTGCTGTGACGCTCGTACTTGCAGTTCTATGGAAGGGCTTTGTTCATGAAAAAAATTCTGCTGTATCTATATAAAATGCTTTTTCCTTTGGGAGTATGTGTTTTCTTTCTGTATTTTCTCCCTAAGCTATTGTTCTTTTTTCTCCCCTTTACCCTGGGGGCGATAATTGCCTTTTGCTTAAATCCCCTGATTTCTTTTTTGCAAAAGAGCTTCCCGTTTTTAAAGAAAAAGCAAATATCCCTGGTACTGACCTTAACTATTTTCGCTTTGTTTTTTTATCTTTGTTTTTGTCTTATGCAGTTGGGACTTCCCATGCTTAAGCAGCGCATTTCTCGTTTGCCTTTGGAAATTCAGGATTTAAAGCGTCAACTGGAGAAAATGATAGAGGAAAATTTGCCCTACTTTCCTCCATTCATCCAAAATCTACTGTCGGATCTTCCCGGTACTTTGGATAGTATAGGAAGAACCATGATGAATAAATGGACTTCACCGGCCTTGCAATTTTCTCTGCAAGTGGTTAGCGGCTTGCCTGAGTTGTTTCTTTACCTGATTATTACTATACTGTCTGCTCTTTGTTTTTCTCAGGAAGGGGCAAAGCTGTTATCGATTCTGCATCGAAATATTCCGGAGCAGTTCAGAAAATATATGCAACTTCTTAAGGAGGACGGAAAAAAGATTTTAAAGGGCTATGTTTGGGCGCAAATCCAAATCATGTTTTGTGTGTTCATTCTCTTAAGCGTCGGTTTTTCCTTATTGAAAGTGGAGTTTGCGATTCCTTTGGCTTTTTTAACCGCTTTTTTGGATGCCCTCCCTGTTTTTGGTGTGGGTTTTATTATGTGGCCATGGATGGCGCTGATTTTATTAAAAGGAAAATTTTTATTCTTTTTAGCTCTCTTATTGATTTACATTCTAAGCCAGATGATTCGACAGATTTTGCAACCGAAGATTATTGGGGATGCGGTGGGCTTGCCTCCTTTACTGGCTCTGATTTTCCTGTTTTTAGGCTATAAGCTTTACGGGATTTCCGGAATGGTTTTAGCCCTGCCTGTTGGCATGCTGTTGGTACGTTTTTATCATTATGGAGCGTTTTCCGGATTTTTCTCTGCCGGAAAGGCCCTTGGCAAAATGCTTTTAGACTATGCCGGTGTAAAAAAGGATGAGGAAGTGTAAATGAAGGAGAGCTGTCAGAAAAATCATATTTCATTGCCTAGGGAGTTTAGCGAAAGAATGAAAATCAGGCTGGGGCAGGAGTGGGAGGCTTTTTTAGAAGCCTGTTCTCTGCCTCCGAAGCGAGGGCTTCGGCTGAATTTACAGAAGGCGGAGGCTAATCCGGATTTTCCTATAGAGAAATGGAAGGAAAATTGGAAGCTGGAAGAGTTAAAATCGGAAAGCTTAAAACTAGAAAATTCAAAGAACGAATACGGTCTCGCCTTGGCTAGAGAATACCTTTGTGATGAAGAGTATTTGCAAAGTATAGGGGTGCAAATCGGTCACGATGCCTACCATGAGGCAGGGCTTTATTATATTCAGGACCCTTCCGCCATGTCTGTGGTTCCTTATATGGAAATTCGCCCCTTTGACAGATGTCTGGATCTTTGTGCCAGTCCGGGAGGAAAGAGCTTGCAGATGGCAGACCGGCTTAAGACAGAGGAAGGCGGAATTCTTCTCTCAAACGAATTCATTATGGAAAGAGCTAAAAATCTTTCCAAAAATGTGGAACGTATGGGCTATAGCCATGTGGCGGTGAGCTCCTGCTCCGCTGAAGAGCTGGAAGCGCAATTTCCGGCATTCTTTTCCAGAATTTTGGTAGATGCACCTTGTTCCGGAGAAGGAATGTTTCGGAAAAATCCGGAGGCCATAGCGGATTGGTCTTTAGAGAAGGTTTCGCAATGTGCAGGTCTACAAAGAGATATTCTTGGTCATGCCCTGGGAATGCTTAGGGAAGGTGGGCTTTTGGCCTATTCCACCTGTACATTTTCCGAGGAGGAAAATGAAGAAATGCGGGAATGGATTTTAGAAAAGCATCCGGAGCTCAGATTTTTAGGAGAGAGGCATCTTTATTTTCATAACAGTGTGGGAGAGGGACAGTATTTTTCTCTTTTTCGGAAAGAGGGAAAGGATCTTGAGAGAGAGGATATGGATATTTCTAAGCTTTCCATGCTTTGGGAGAAGAAGGCTAAAAAATATTTTTATTATCCCTCTTCTTTAAAATGCTTTTTATCCCTGCCTTTGCTTCGAATCGGTATTGCGGTTTTGGAGGAAGGTAAGAAGAGCTGGGAATGGAGTCATAGCCTAAGCCACGCTATAGACCTTCCTAAATGGGGGGATGCTCTTACAAAGCTTCCTGAAAAATCGCCGGAGACCAAATTGCTTTACAGACTTTCCTTGTACGGAGAAGACAGAAGGGTAGAGGCCTATCTCAATGGACAAGAAATAGCGGTGGAGAAAGAAGAGCTAGAGAATTTTCTTATGGCCGACAGAAAAGGAAACGTAAACAATAAAAAAAGCGATAAAGAAAGCGATAAAGAAGGCGATAAAAAAAGTGATAAAGGATTGGTTCTTTGTACTTGTGACGGACTTCCTTTGGGCTTTGGATATTACCGAAACGGACGACTAAGAAACCTCTATCCTAAGGGAATACGCTTTAAAAAATAGAAGCATATATTAAATGTTTGTTATTTCTTTGGCTTGAATTAGATTTTGCTATCGTTTACAATAAGCCATGTTAAAAGGGTAATTTGCCCTCAAAATAGAAATGGAGGAAGATTATGGATCAGCGTAATTCTTTGGCAAGGAAGCGTATAGAGGCCTTGCTGGATGAATCCAGTTTTGTGGAAATCGGTGCTCATGTTTGCAGCAGAAGTACAGATTTTAATTCCGGTGAGAAACAGGAAGCATCGGATGGAGTCATTTGTGGGTATGGCAGTATTTTCGGGAAGCCGGTATATATTTATGCACAAGATAGAGAAGTACTCTCCGGAAGTATTGGAGAGATGCATGGAAAGAAGATTGCAAATCTCTATGATACAGCAATGAAAATGGGATGCCCGGTGGTGGAATTACTGGATTCCAGCGGACTTCGTATTCCGGAAGCTACAGATGCTATTTTTGCCCTTTCTACCATTTACGAGAAGAAGGCAAAGGCAAAGGGCTTGATTCCCCAATATACCGTGATTTTCGGACAGGTAGGAGGAGGACTTGCCATTCTTCCTTCTCTTTCCGATTTTTCCTTTATGGAAAAGGAAGAGGCAAGACTCTTCCTTACTGCTCCTGACGGCGTAGAGGGAAATAAGGATGAGGCTTTTGCTAAGGCTGAAGCCCAGGCTAAGCAGGGAAATATTGATTTTTACGGTACGGAAGAGGAAATCTTTGCAGAAATTCAAAAGGCTTTTGCTTTCTTACCGGCGAACAATGAAGATGCCGCTTATCAGGAAGATGTGGAAGATAGCCTAAACCGTAGTGTGGAGGGATTTTTAGCATTGGCACCGAGAGAGGCGCTGGAAACTCTTTCAGATGAGGGAAGAATCTTTGAAGTAAAGTCTCATTTTGGAGAGGGGGCAGTTACTGCTTTTATTTCTCTAAACGGACAGACTGTGGGGGCGGTGGCAACCAATGGGGAGCCTCTGCATTGGAAGGCAGTGGAAAAGATGGATCAATTCCTTCGTTTCTGCAACAGCTATTCTATTCCTATTTTGACAGTGTGTGATGTGCCGGGCTTTGAAAACTGTTCTTGCAATGAAAAGCATATGGCAAAGGCTATGGCAAGTCTTCTTTCCATCTATGGAAATGCTTCCGTGCCTATGGTGAGCCTCGTGAAGAAAGCTATCGGTTCCGCAGGAGCGGCAATTGGCAGTAAGGGACTGGGCGTGGACTTGGTTTATGCTTATCCCGAGTCTGAAATTTCCATTATGGATGCCAAGTATGCAGCGGATATTTTGTATCCTGAGAAGTCTGCCTCCGAGAGAGAAGAGGAGAGTAAGAGATTTTTAGAGGAAAAGTCCTCTGCTTTAGCGGCAGCGAAAAGAGGCTATGTGGATGATTTGATTTTACCGGAGGAAAGCCGTCAAAGAATTATTTCCGCCTTTGAAATCTTATACGGAAAGGCTAACTTTGATTTTCATAAAAAATTCGGAAGTAACTAGGAGGGGAAAATGAAGAAGATAAATAAAATATTCCTCCTATGTGCTTTGCTCCTGTCCTTCTTTTTACTTTCCTGCGGAAATCAGACTGTGGAAGCGGAAGCCTTGGATCCTTCGACATTGACTGAACTGGAACAAACGATAGAGCAGTATTTTACCTCTATGGTAACCCAGGATGAGAGCAGTCTTAATCAGGGGATTGAGGAGGCCTACAAGGCTAAGGAAGAGGTTCTCTATAATGCCCTAAATAATTTTAAGAATGACAAAGAGGAGCTGGGAGAATTTCAGGAGGTCAAGGAGAACATTGTTACAAAAGAAAATGGAGAATACAAGTTCCATCTTGTGGCACAGTTCGAAAAAAGAAAATTAGACTTTGATGCATCCTTAAAAGAGGATTACAGCGGCTTTACCTCCATGAGTTTTGTTCCGGAGTACAGTATGGAAGAGAAGATGGCTTCCGCCGGACAAAATCTCTTGGTGGGAATGGGAATGGTTTTTGCCGTACTCATTTTCATTGCCTGGATTATCAGCCTGTTTAAGTACATTCATATTTGGGAAGAAAAGCATAAAGAGAAAAAGGCTAAGAGAAAAATGCCGGCTCCTACTGCAAAGGCGGTAGAAAAGCAAGTTCCCAAGCGAGTGGTTCCGCTTATAGAAAAAGAAGAGGGTATTCCTGAGGATGTGTTAAGTATTGTAATGATGGCGGCTATTGAGGCCTATGAAGTGGAGCAGGTTATGGAAAATCCTTTTAAGGATGCCAAGGAATTAAACAACGGCCTGGTGGTTCGTTCGATTAGAAGACGGAGATAAGGAGAGATTATGAAGCAGTATACAATTACAGTAAACGGTGTAGCTTATGATGTGACAGTAGAAGAGAAAAACGGCGGTGTTGTTTCCGCTCCCAAGGCAGTGGAGAAATCCGCTCCCGCAGCAGCTGCTCCTGTAGCCTCCGCTCCCCAAGCAGCTGCGAAGGAAGGTAATGTGGCAGTATCCGCTCCTATGCCCGGAAAGATCCTTGCGGTGAAGGCAAAGGAAGGGGATAGCGTAAAGGCGGGAGATGTACTCCTGGTACTGGAAGCCATGAAGATGGAAAATGATATTGTAGCTCCACAGGATGGTGTTGTAGCAAGCATTAATGTAAAGGTGGGAGACAGCGTAGAATCCGGTGCGAAATTGGCCAGCTTAAACGCCTAAAGTTAGGACAGGAGGATATTTTCATGAATATAGTAGAGACCTTATCCAATCTACTACAGCAAACGGCCTTCTTTCATCTGACTCCCGGAAATTACCTGATGATTTTCGTTGCCTTGGTTTTCCTCTATCTGGGAATCGCCAAGGGCTTTGAGCCCCTATTGATGGTACCTATTGCTTTCGGAATGCTTTTGGTAAATATCTATCCGGAGATTATGTTAAGCCCGGAAAAATCTATCAATGGAACCGGGGGACTTTTATGGTATTTCTTCCGTTTAGATGAATGGACCATTTTACCGTCTTTGATTTTCCTGGGCGTGGGAGCCCAGACGGACTTCTCCCCTCTGATAGCGAATCCTATCAGCTTCTTACTGGGGGCGGCAGCACAGTTCGGTATTTATGCGGCATACTTTATTGCTATTTTTCTTGGCTTTAACGGAGCGGCTGCAGCAGCTATCTCTATTATCGGAGGTGCGGACGGTCCTACCTCCATCTTCCTTTGCAACAAGCTGGGACAGACGGAATTACTGGGACCCATTGCGGTTGCGGCATACAGCTATATGTCTTTAGTGCCCATTATCCAGCCGCCTATTATGCGGGCTTTAACCACGAAGGAAGAGCGGATGTGCAAGATGGAGCAGTTAAGACCGGTTTCCAAGCTAGAAAAAATTCTTTTCCCCATTGTGGTAACCATTGTGGTTTGCTTGATTTTACCCACTACGGCACCACTTGTGGGAATGCTGATGCTGGGAAATCTTTTTAAAGAGTCCGGTGTGGTTAAGCAGTTAACGGATACTGCGGCAAATGCCATGATGTATATTGTGGTTATTTTACTGGGAACCTCTGTGGGAGCAACCACCTCCGCAGAAGCCTTTTTAAATGTAAATACCTTAAAGATTGTGTTCTTAGGACTGGTAGCCTTTGCCTTTGGAACAGCGGCAGGAGTACTTCTTGGAAAAATTATGTACTATGCCTCCGGAAAGCGGATTAATCCGTTAATCGGTTCCGCAGGAGTTTCTGCAGTGCCTATGGCGGCAAGAGTATCCCAAAAAGTGGGATCGGAATCAGACCCGACCAACTTCCTTTTAATGCATGCCATGGGACCCAATGTGGCAGGTGTTATCGGAACAGCGGTTGCAGCAGGAATCTTTATGGCTGTGTTTGGAGTGAAATAGAAAGGGGAAAATATGGCAAAAGTTAAGATTACGGAGACCGTGCTGAGAGATGCACACCAGTCCTTGATTGCCACAAGAATGCCCAGTGAATTGATGGAGCCTATTTTGGACAAGATGGATCAGGTAGGATACCATGCGGTGGAATGTTGGGGGGGAGCAACCTTTGATGCCTGCCTTCGTTTCCTAAAGGAAGATCCCTGGGAAAGACTTCGGATGTTGAAAAGACATTTTAAGAATACGAAGCTGCAAATGTTGTTCCGCGGACAGAATATCTTAGGCTACAATCACTATGCAGATGATGTGGTGGAGTACTTTGTAGAAAAATCCATTGCCAACGGCATTGATGTCATTCGAATTTTCGACTGCTTAAATGATATTCGAAATCTGGAAACTGCCGTAAAGGCCACCAGAAAAGAAGGGGGACATGCTCAGATCGCCCTTTGCTATACCCTGGGAGATGCTTATACCCTGGAATACTGGGAGAACCTGGCAAGAGATGTAGAAAATCTCGGTGCGGATTCCCTTTGCATTAAGGATATGGCCGGACTGCTTCTTCCAAAGGAGGCAACAGAGCTTGTTGCTGCCTTAAAGAGAGGAACCTCTCTTCCTATCGAAATGCATACACACTATACCTCCGGTATGGCATCCATGACCTATTTAAAGGCTATTGAAGCAGGAGCGGACATCATTGATACCGCATCCACTCCCTTGGCTATGGGAACTTCCCAGCCATCCACAGAGGTTATGGTAGCGGCTTTACAGGGTACCGAGTATGATACCGGCCTTGATCTGGACAAGCTTATTGAGATTTCCAATTATTTCCAGCCCTACCGGGAGGAATGCATCAAGTCCGGCCTCCTTTCCACAAAGGTATTGGGCGTAGATATTAAGGCCTTAAAGTATCAGGTTCCCGGAGGAATGCTGTCCAACCTGATTTCCCAGCTTCATCAGGCAGGGAAGGACGAGAAGCTTCAGGAGGTTTTGGAGGAGGTTCCAAGAGTGCGTAAGGACTTTGGAGAGCCGCCACTGGTTACCCCTTCTTCTCAGATTGTAGGAACCCAGGCGGTAATGAATGTTATTACCGGAGAGCGTTATAAGATGGTTCCCAAGGAGTCTTACAAGCTGGTTGCAGGAGAGTTCGGTAGAACCGTAAAGCCTATGGACGAAGAAATGCTGAAGAAGGTCTTAAAGGGAGAGAAGCAGATGACAGATCGTCCTGCAGATCACATTCCGCCACAGCTTGAGCAATTTAAGGAAGAGTGTAAGGAATGGATGCAGCAGCCGGAGGATGTATTGTCTTATGCATTATTCCCTCAGGTAGCCAAGGACTTCTTCCAGTATAGAGATGCTCAGAAATCCGGCATTGCGTTAAAGAACGCGGACAAAGAAAATAAAGCCTACCCGGTATAAAACGAGGTAGAAAAAACAATACAGAAGGAAGCAAAAAAGGACTATAAATCAAAAAAATTTTCTATGCAATATAGGTCTGAAACGGGGCACGCTCTCGCTAGCCTCGCCTCACAGCGGATACTAAGCGAAAAACTGCGTTCCACTTGTTTTTCGCAAGTACCGGTGGGCTCAGACTACCCCGCATTCAGACCTATATTGTCGAAAATTTCTTCCGAGTTTTGATTTTTGCAGTCCTTTTTTGCTTCCTTCTACATTATTTTAGAGTCTATAAGCAGAGGAGTATTATAATTTATCTCTTCTTGGATAGCTTTTGATAAGGGACAATCTGAGCCCGTCGGCACTTAGCTTTTGTTATGTAAAAGCTTAGTGCCGCTACGAGGCGAGGTTAGCGAGAGCGTGTCCCGTTCCAAAAGCTATACGGTAGAGGATAAATTCATTCCAGCTAATATCTCTTCATATTCTCGTTCATTACGATTCTTTGTCATTTGTCTGAATAATTCCAAGAAGCATTGACGGAAGGAAATAAAAAAATTAAAATGATGCAAGAAAATCTTTATTGAAAATTATTTTTTAATCTTTATAATTTCCTATAGAATTGCAGATGTATAAAGACAGGGATTTTTTCCCTGATGAATCACAAAGAGATGCTTCTTCAAGAACATCCTTCTTTGGCGTAAAGGGCAGGGAGAAAAATGAGAAGAACAAGTTGGAGACGTTTTATAAGTTTAGGATTAATCTTGAGCAGCGTTTTTGCTACGCAAGCTTTTGCTACAGAAAAGGATGCCGTAATTAAGGGCAGTATGGTCAATGTAAGGGCTGAAGCCAATAAAAACAGTAAAAAGGTGACGAACCTTTATTCCAATACAGCCGTCAAAGTAGGGGATCCGGTGCAAAACTCCTCCGGAGAAAGCTGGTATCCGGTTAATTTCCAAGGGGGAAGCGGATATATTCGTTCCGATTTTGTAAAATTTCCGGTTCAATACCAAAGGGATGAGGCCTTTGAGAACGCTTTGAATCAACAGGGCTTTCCGGAAGCTTATAAGGACGGCCTAAGAGCTCTCCATGCAGAGTTTCCCAACTGGCAGTTTAAGGCTTTACATACCAATTTGGATTGGCAGAGAGTTTTAGACGGAGAGATGGAAGGAACCGGCAGTCTTGTGGACAAGAATGCTATTTCATCCTGGAAGTCCACCGATCAGGGAAAATATGACTGGAATACAGGAACATGGGTAGGATTTGACGGTCCTACCTGGGTTGGTGCCTCCAGACAATTAACAGCATACTATATGGATCCCAGAAACTTTTTGGATGAGTCCTACATTTTCCAATTCTTACTCCACAGCTATAATCCGGAGGAACAGACGAGAGACGGTTTGGCAGCCATGCTAATGGGCAGCTTTATGGATAGCGGAAGTCAAGGCAGTGGAAATGGGGGAAACAGCGGAAGCGGAGATGCTTCCTCTACCCAGAATTCAACGGAAACAGTAGTCATTTCCAATGATGGACCGGGAGCAAACATATCAAATGCGGAGGGAACGGTTATTCCTTCTGGAACCACAGCGGCATCTGCAGACAATTCCAATACAAGTAACGGAACAAATGCAGGCGGTGTGGATTACGTGAGTATTATTATGAAGGCTGCGGAGCAGTCTAAGCAGAATCCCTATGTTCTTGCTTCCATGATTTTACAGGAGCAGGGAAAAGGAAGCAGCGGTTCTATTTCCGGAAGTAGCGGACATTACAATTATTTTAATATCGGTGCTTACCAGGATGGAAAGATGGGAGCCATAGAGAGAGGTATTTGGTATGCCAAGCAAAGTGGCAGCTATATGCGTCCCTGGAATAGCAGAGAAAAGTCTATTGTGGGCGGAGCACAGTTCTTTGCGGAAAATTATATGAATGCGGGACAGAATACTTTGTACCTGAAGAAGTGGAACGTACAAGGCTCCAACCTGTTTAAGCATCAATATATGACCAATGTACAGGGAGCTGCCGAGGAAGGGGTAAAGTTATCTTCAGCTTACAGCAAAGATATGAAGAATAAAGCTCTGGTTTTCTCCATCCCCGTATATAAGGATATGCCGGGACAGAAAGAGCCGATTCCTACCGGAGATGAGAAACCCACAAGAAAAGATGGTGGCAACAGTTCCGGAGATAGCTCGGGCAGCGGTAATAGCACAGTAAGCAATGCAGGAAATGCAGGTGCTAATGGAAATGGAAGCAACACAAACAGCTCAGCAGGGAAGACAGAGAGCGGTGTAGAAGTAGTGGAGATTGGAAAGAGTCCTCTTGGTTAAAAAGTCTTGAAAGAATTCTCATCTTTCAGTAAAATATAACGGAATGTGTCGAGTAAAGCTTCGGGTACTGTCAGAGGATGGGAAGACTCGAATCGGAGGAATTTGAGGAAATAATAATGAAATCATTACAATATATACTATATACTTGCCTGCTCAGCCTTCTGTTTTCCATGGCTGTTTTTGCTGCAGACGGACAGCTAAGCTTTTCCGATCCGACAGGTAAGGTGGGAGAAGAAATCACGGTGAATATGAAGGTGAAGAGTGATACTCCTTTAGCCAGAGTAGATATTACCCTTCGCTACGACAGTAATTCTTTGCAGTTTGTCAGCGGAACGAATACTGATGGAGGTGCAGGAACTCTGCGTGTACACGGTACCGGCGATAATTCCGTAGCAAATACCTTGGCATTTGCTTTGAAATTCAAGGCTGCTTCCGCAGGACAGTCCAGTATTACGGTAGAAAAACAGGAAATATACAGCGGAGATGAAAGTCTTTTAAACCTTACCCATGTGGGAAAGGGCGCCGTAAATATTACTGCGGAAGAAACAAGCAGTGAAAGTGCGGCGGAAACCTCGGCCTCTGCAGAAGAAAGTGAAGAGGCGGAGACCAAGAACGAGGGGGTTAAGCTTACCGCAAAGGATAAGAGTATTACCATTATGAATCCCGGCTCCGATGTAAAGATTCCGGATGGCTTTTGGGAAAGCACCATTGATGTAGATGGTCATCAGGTAAAGGGATGGGTATGGAAGGCCGATACAGAGCATCAGTACATCATTGTTTATGGAATGAATGATGCGGGAGATTTACATTTTTATCGTTATGACTTAAAGGAAAAAACCATTCAGCGGTATTTTCAGGATCCTTTAGAGGCTGAGCAGAAGAAAAATGCGGAAAGCTATCCGACTTTATTAAATCAATATGATGCTTTGGTAGGAAAATATAATGTTCAGACCATATTAAGCATAGTTTTTGCCTTAGTGGCTTTGCTTCTTGCCGCCCTATCCATCTTCCTGTGGCAGACACGTAGCAGATTGAAGAAAGTTATTGCTTTCCAGAAAGAAACCTTGGAGCGAGAGCGAAAGGAAAGCCGACCCAATGTAGAGCGTTTCTCTTTAAAGGAGGAATTTCCCATGAAGGAAAAGGATTTCCCCGAGGAAGAGGAAGAAGAGGGAAGAACCAAGCTGATTGGACGTAGGCCGAATGTGCATCATGAGGGTGAAAACGGATCCGATATTGAAGATGCGGATTTAGGAGCAACCAGAGCGATTTCCTTATCTGCGGAAGATAAGAAGCGATTGGCGGATAAAGAGAAGCATAAAAAAGAGGATTCTTTGGAGCATACCAAAGAAGTAGAGCTGGAAATCGAAGAGCTGTAAGTTTTATGAGCCATAAAGAATTTAAAAGCTGTAATGGCTTATAGAATTAAGAGAAACATGATGTAGAAGCTGTTTATCATGCAGTATAGCCATAAAAAGTAGGAGATCCGTCCTAAGGCTATACTGCTTTTTTTCATGAAAATATTTCTTATAGGACTCCTTCACAGATTATTCAAAAAGCTTTGCTATCATGATAAAATATTTAGATTCAATCAGAAAATTTTAACTGGACAACACTGCTTTTAGGGACTATAAAAGCAGAAACAGTATTGTATAGAAAAGGATAGGGTGGAGAAGATGAATCAGTTTACGATACAGGCGCAAAGGTCTTTACAACTTGCCATAGAGGTGGCTGAAGAGTGTCATCATCAATATATTGGAACAGAGCATATCCTCTTAGGTCTTGTACGGGAAGGTACAGCCGTTGCAGGGAAGGTTTTAAAGGCAAATGGCGTAACGGAAGAAAAGATTGCGGATATGATTGCCAAGTTTATGGTTAGCGGAGAAAGCGGTGTTTCCCTTGCAGACCCCAGCGGTTATACCCCATCTGCCAAGAGAGTTCTGGAGCAGGCGATGCAGGAAGCCAGAGAGGGGCAGTCCCGTCTGGTGGGAACCGAGCATCTTTTGATGGCCATTTTGAAGGATGGAAACTGTGTGGCATCCCGAATTATTTCAACTTTGGGTGTTTCCATGCAGAAGATTTATACCCAGTTAAATTCCGCCATCGGAAGAGACAATCTGGTGGAAGAGAGAAATAATAGAGAGAAGGAAGTACGATCCGTGCAGACGCCGACATTGGATCAGTATTCCCGGGATCTTACTGCGTTGGCAAAGGAAGGAAAGTTGGATCCTGTGGTTGGTCGCGGACAGGAAATTATGCGAATGATTCAGATTCTGTCCAGAAGAACCAAGAATAATCCTTGTCTTGTGGGAGAACCGGGAGTGGGGAAGACTGCTGTGGTGGAAGGCTTGGCCAATAAAATTGCGGCAAAGGATGTTCCGGACAGTATTTTAAAAAAGCGTTTATTAACCTTGGACTTATCTGCCATGGTGGCAGGCTCCAAATACCGTGGAGAGTTCGAGGAAAGGATTAAGAAGGTTATTCAAGAGGCAAGAACAGACGGTGAGGTGCTCCTTTTTATTGATGAGATTCATACCATCATCGGAGCGGGAGGTGCTGAGGGAGCACTGGATGCTGCCAATATTTTAAAGCCTGCTCTGGCCAGAGGAGAGTTGCAGATTATCGGTGCAACCACCTTGGAGGAGTATAGAAAGCACATCGAAAAGGATGCGGCACTGGAAAGACGTTTTCAGCCGATTACTATAGAAGAACCTACGGAAGAGGAAAGCATCAAGATTCTGGAAGGAATTAAAGAGCGCTACGAAGAGCATCATCAGGTTGTAATTGAAGAAGAGGCTATTCTGGCGGCGGTAAAGCTTAGCGCCCGCTATATTAACGATCGATATTTGCCGGATAAGGCCATTGATTTAATCGATGAGGCTGCTTCTAAAATTCGCATCTTAAATAGCGGAGAGCCTGCAGCCATCAAAAAACTAAGAGCCCAGATTGCAGAATTTGAAGAAGAAAAGGAAGATTGCATTCGTAGGGAAGATTTTGAAGGGGCTTCTCAGATTAAGAGAAAACAGGAACAGAAAAGAAAGCGCCTGAGTAAGGAACTGGAGCTTTGGAAGAAGGAAAGGGAAGAGAATCGTCTTCACGTTCGGGAATCGGACATTGCCCAGGTAGTTTCCGATTGGACGAAGATTCCTACCAAGAAGCTGGAAGAAACGGAGACGGAAAGATTGAAGAATCTTGAAAATCTTCTTCACGAAAGAGTGATTGGTCAGAATGAGGCGGTGAAGGCTGTTGCGCAAGCCATCAAGAGAGGCCGTGTAGGTTTAAAGGATCCTAAGCGTCCCATCGGCTCCTTTATGTTCCTTGGGCCTACCGGAGTAGGAAAGACGGAGCTGTCCAAAGCTATTGCGGAGGTGATTTTCGGCTCTGAACAAAATCTTATCCGTGTAGATATGTCAGAGTACATGGAGAAATACAGTGTTTCCAAGATGATCGGTTCCCCTCCCGGATATGTGGGTTATGATGAGGGTGGACAGCTTTCCGAGAAGGTAAGAAGAAATCCCTACTCTGTCATTCTCTTTGATGAGATTGAGAAAGCCCATCCGGATGTGCTGAACATTCTTTTACAGGTGCTGGATGACGGCCATATTACCGATTCTCAGGGACGAAAGGTTTCCTTTAAGAATACCATCATTATCATGACCTCCAATGCAGGGGCGGAGCAGATTATCAGCCCGAAAAAGTTAGGCTTTGATACGACTCCCGGACAGCTGGATAAAGACTATCAATATATGAAGAATAAGGTGCTGGAAGAGTTGAAAAATCTCTTTAGACCGGAGTTTTTAAATCGTATTGATGAAATCATTGTCTTTAGACCCATCAGTAAGGAAGATATGTCCAAAATTTTGGATATCCTTCTGTCTCAGCTGTATAAGAGGGCAAAGGGAGAATTGGATCTTGGCTTACGTTTAGATAAGGGAGCCAAGGACTTCCTGGTGGAAAAGGGCTATGATCCCAAGTTTGGTGCCAGACCTTTAAAGAGAACCATCCAAACCCAGGTGGAGGACTTACTGTCTGAAGCCATTTTAGAGGGTGAGATTCCTCAGGGCTCTTTGGTTACTGTGAAAATGGACAGAACCGGAGAGAAATTAAAGACCAGCATTAGAAAAAGGAAGGAAGAATGCCAAAAAGTTTAAATCTTTTTTTCTGTAAGGAATGTGGTTATGAGACCATCAAATGGTTGGGACAGTGTCCTTCCTGTAAGGCCTGGAACTCCATGGTGGAGGCTCCAAAAGAAAGTAAAAAAAGACCGGGGGGAGCAGGAACTATGCTTCCCCTGAAGAAGGCAGAGGCGAAAAAGCTGGAGGAAATCCCCTTAGATAAGGAAGATCGTATTTCCACCGGTTTCGGAGAGCTGGATAGAGTATTGGGAGGTGGCCTGGTGGCCGGCTCCCTCGTTTTATTAGGAGGAGATCCGGGAATCGGAAAATCCACCATTTTCCTCTCCGTAAGTCTGCACTTAGCTTCCAAGGGAGGAAAAAGAGTTCTCTACGTCTCCGGTGAGGAATCCCTAAAGCAGATAAAGCTTAGGGCCAATCGCATGGGAGAAGTGGAGGGAGAGCTTTATTTTCTGTCCGAAAGTAATTTAAATCAGCTCTTAGAGGTGGTGGAGGAAAGAGAAATTGATTTTCTGGTGATTGACTCCATCCAAACCATGTTTTTGGAAGAGGTAACAGCCTCTCCCGGTTCCGTAAGCCAGGTGCGAGAGTGTACCTCCTTCTTACTCCGCCTTGCCAAGGAGCGAGGGATTACCATTGCTGTGATAGGTCATGTGACCAAGGATGGAAATGTTGCCGGCCCGAAGATTTTAGAGCATATGGTGGATGTGGTTTTGTATTTCGAGGGAGAGCAGAACAGTCAGCTGCGTATTCTGCACGGACAAAAAAACCGCTTTGGTTCCACCAATGAAATTGCCGTTTTCACGATGGAAGAAAAGGGGCTATGCGAGGTGGAAAACCCTTCCGCCCTACTTTTGGCAGGCCGTGCTCTGGACTGCTCAGGCTCCATAGTGTCCTGCGGCCTGGAAGGCACCAGACCGATTCTTATGGAAATCCAGGCACTCTTGGTTCCTACTAACTTCGGTCTCCCCAGAAGAACCGCAAACGGTATGGATTATAATCGTTTGCATATGCTCCTTGCGGTAATGGAAAGGCGTTTAGGCATTGAGTGCTCTAAGTTCGATGCCTATATCAATATTGCGGGAGGCTTAAAGATTTCTGAGCCTTCCATTGATTTGGCGGTACTTTTGGCTTTAGTTTCCAGTTACAGAAACCTTCCTATTCCGGAGGACACCATGGTCTTTGGAGAGGTAGGATTGTCCGGAGAAATTCGTGGAGTAAGCCATAGTGAATCCAGAATCGAAGAAGCCATTCGACTGGGCTTTAAAAGAATTCTCTTACCGGCTTATCATGCGCCCACACAGGGGAAAAAGAGAGACATTAGCTTGATTCCGGTAAAAAATATAAGAGAGGCATTGACAATCTTCAAAAAATAGCATAGAATCCCGTCTTTGACAGTTGCGAAAGAGTCAAGAGCCCATAAACGGCGTAATTAC
>NZ_CAUVME010000038.1:0-22477 GCF_963553175.1 Oribacterium sinus
TTTCCAATCTCCAAGAGGTCAATGACTATTTAATGGGCTACTATGATCAGGATGCCGACGGTTTAAGTGCCAAACCCCTGATTTTTGAAGATGACCATGTACTAAAGGAATATCGAGTAGTAGAATAAGATGGAAGCTACAGGAAGATGCATGAGAAATAAGGAGAACCCATGAAAATAAAGAAAACACAAACCAGCTTTTTCCCCGCCCTGCTGCTTTGTGTTTTCTTTTTGCTTACGCTCAGCTTCTGTACCAAGGCTGAAAGCCCCAAAAAGGACTATGGGGTGTTTCTTGGAATTAGCGGAAATACCGGTATAGAGAGAAAGGATAAGGAAGCTCTCCAAAAGCTGAAAAGCTACCGAATGGTGGTTCTGGAGCCTTCTAACTTTAGTCCCGAGCAGATTCGGGAAATCAAGGCGGAAGGTACAAAGGTTTACGGCTATCTGAACATCGGTGCCTTGGAAAATTTCCGCCCCTATTATGAAGATTTTAAAAAGGATAGTCTGGCGCCCTATGAAAACTGGGAGGAAGAATACTGGATGGATGTCAGTAATCCACTGTGGCAGGATTTTCTAATCAACAGCTTAGGAAAACAATATGCCGCCATGGGTTTAGACGGTTTTTTTCTGGATAACACAGACATTTACTATCAATATCCCAAAGTGGATATCTATCAGGGGCTGAAAACAATTTTAACAGGGCTGAAGCAATACTCTCTCCCTCTAATTTTAAATGGAGGTGATACTTTCGTACAAAAAAGCATAGAGGATGGTAGCGCTTTAAGCCTCTTTGACGGGGTGAACCAGGAATGCGTCTTCACCAAAATCGATTTTTCCAAGCCCTCCTATCTTTCTCAGGATAAAGAAACTAAAGCTTATTATGAAGAATATTTGGAAAAAGCAAAAACTGCCGGTCTTTCAGTCTATCTCACAGAATATCATGCGAATTCCGAATTAAGCCAAGAGATTGAGCAGTACTGTAAAGAGAATGGCTTTCTTTGGTATAATGCGGAGAGCTTAGAGCTTAGAGCTTAGATAGAGCGATTTCTTTTTCTCTATTTCTTTTGTTCTATTTCTTTTGCTCTATTTCTTTTGCTCTATTTCTTTCGTTCTATTTCTTTTGCTCTATTTTTTTACTGTTTTATGATTTTCCCAAGTTCTTCCCTAGTAAGGAGTTTATTTTCCCCTTTTATTTACTTCGTATATAAAAATCTAAGGGCGGATTTCTTCGCCTTCTCTATTTTTTCAAGCTCTATATTTTCTATTGCAGAGCTAGTAATCCACTTTTTCTCAAATATAACTTGTGCGGATTCCAAAATCAGCCCACAGGTATAGGCATCCTTTTCTTCTAAGATAGCTCTTGCAAAATCTAACCTTGTTTTTTCCTGTAAAACTGCCTTATTCACCCGATGAAAAGACATTTGCATAAGACTTGTGGCAGACCAAGCTCTGCAAAGAGCATCCGAATCGCTATGCATTTGCTTTATAAGAACTTCGATTTCCTTGGAAGCTCCCACCCATCCAAGGGCAATAATCAGCTTAGCACGAAGAAAGGCTTCTCCTTCTTTATCCAAAAGCTCGGTCAAAAAAGCTGCCAAGCAATCACAATAAGAAGTATAAAACGTTCTATGTTTTAACTTGGAAAGACATACTGCCATCAAATAGGCAGTAAATGCTCTCTTCCTTTTCTCCTGCTCATCCATTTTACAAAGCTTTTCCCATAAAAACTGCAGACCTTCTTCTCCGTGACAATCAAAACTGTTCTCTAAGAAAAGCTGCGTCTCTTCTTCCCAGTCCTTACAGATTAGCTGATAGTGATAAGCCATCTCCCCACTGTTTCCAAGAGCAGAAATAAAACGAATCCTATTCCCATCGGGAAAGCCCTCCGCTTCCAGCTTACGATATTCATCCTCCAAAGCTTCTTTTGAAAGCCCCGGCTTCTGTCCTCTTGCCTCTACAGCTTCTCTTGCATTTTTATTGAGTAAATCCGCCATAACTTTTTCCCCGTTATATCTATATTCTTTTCGTATCCTTTGCATTTTACATCTTCTAAGCTTGAACGCCTAGCCACACCATAGTATTCTCTCAGATTCCAACCGATTTATTATGATTTCTTTGGAATTAGGGCTTTATTGCATTTCCTCTCCTAGCACCAGCCGTTCTATCCAGAGTTCTTTTTGAAGGCAATATGAGGCGGCAGCAGAAGCGTGCCTGAAAAAAGAAGCTTAGAGAGGGCGGCTGTAGCGAAAAAAAGAGAGAAGCCCCTAGTGCTTCTCTCTTGTTGCATTCACAAACCTTGTGTACTGTGGCTGCCATCCCAGGGTAACGGTTCCGATGGGGCCGTTTCTTTGCTTGGCAATAATAACCTCCGCCACATTTGGAGTTTCGGAATCCTTGTGATAGTAGTCATCACGGTAAAGGAACATTACAATATCCGCGTCCTGCTCGATGGCTCCCGACTCTCTTAAGTCGGAAAGCATAGGACGATGATCAGGTCTTTGTTCTACAGCTCTGGACAGCTGAGAAAGGGCAATCACCGGACAATCCATTTCTCTGGCAATGGCCTTTAAGGAGCGGGATATTTCGGAGATTTCCTGCTGTCTGTTTTCCGAAGAACGTTTTCCTCTTTCTCCGCTCATCAACTGTAAATAGTCAATCATAATCAGAGAAATACCCTTTTCCAGCTTCATCTTCCGGCATTTGCCCCGAAGCTCGGAAACCGTGATTCCCGGCGTATCATCAATCACCATATTGGCATGGGAAATACGGTCAATTCCCTCAATCAGATTTCCCCAATCCTCATCGGTAAGGTTTCCCTTTCGCAGCTTATCCGCATCAATGGAGGTTTCCAGAGAGAGCAGACGATTTACCAGCTGCTCCTTGGACATCTCCAAAGAGAATACCATAGCCGGCTCCCGTTTCTTTACCGCCACATGATCCAGGATATTGAGTACAAAGGCGGTTTTTCCCATGGAAGGACGGGCGGCAATCAGAATTAAATCAGACTTTTGTAATCCTGCAGTGCGATAATCCAGGTCAATAAAGCCGGTGGGCACACCGGTAATGGATTCCTTCTGCTTGGATGCGGCTTCGATTCGTCGAAGCACATTCATCGCCACTTCATCAATGGGAACGAATTGCCGGTTGTTTTTCTGCATCAATAGCTGGAAAATCCGTTTCTCCGTACTTTCCAAAATGGTCTCCAAATCTTCCTTCCCGCTATAGCAAAGCTCTGCAATCTCTTCATTGGTTTTAATCAGAGCACGCAGGGTAGACTTTTCTTTTACCATCTCCGCATAAAGACGCACATTTCCTACACTGGGAACGGAAATCGCCAAATTTCTAAGGGTTTCCAGAGAAAAAAACTCCGGCGGTACATCCTTCTTTCTTCGTAGACGCTCCTGCAAACTGACAAAGTCAATGGTCACACCCTCCGAAGACATTTCCCGCATGGCATCAAACAAAATATGATATTGTCTGTTATAAAAATCCTCCGGCACCAGAATTTCTAAAGCGGTCATCACCGCATCCTGGTCTCGAATCATGGCACCGATGACACTTTCCTCCGCTTCCTTGGCATGGGGTACGGTTCTTAGTACCAGGCGCTCTTCCTGTTCTGCCATTCTTTCTTCCCTCTCTACTTTCGGTCTAAAAAACTTCTCTCCTTTTCCTCATCATTTTCTGAAAAAGAGAGAAGTCTTCTAATTGCTTTAAGCCCGTGGCTAAAAGGTAATGAGTAATTGTTTTAAGCCTGTGGCTGAACGCTGACATGGAGGGTTGCTTCCACATCCTTATGCAGCTTCACCTTAATGTCATAGCCGCCGAAATTCTTCATCGGTACATCCAGCTCCATTTTCTTCTTGTCCACGGTAAGCTTATGCTGCTTCTTCAGTTCCTCCTGTACTTCCTTGGTGGAAATGGAACCGAAGGCTCTTCCGTCTTTTCCCGCCTTCATGGTGAACACCAGCTTAATGGCTTCCAGCTTTTCCTTTAATTCCTTAGCCTCTGCCAGTCTTTCCTCTGCCAGCTTTTCCGCATTTTGCAGCTGCAGCTTCAAGGTATTTAAGTTCTTTGCATCCGCCGGTACGCCGGTTTTGGTGGGTAAAATGAAGTTTCTTCCGTAACCTTCGCTAACCTCTACGATTTCTCCCTTTTTTCCTAATGCCTTTACATCCTTTAATAAAATTACCTTCATTACTCTACTTCTCCTTCCTCAATCATCTCATCAATGGCCTTCTTTACCTGCACAATGCAGTCTGCCACTTCGCCCTCTTTAATCTGGGCTCCTGCCACGGTACGGTGTCCGCCGCCCCCCAGCTTTTCCATTAAAACCTGCACATTCATCTCATCGATGGAGCGGGCAGAAATGAACACTACATCATTTACCTTGGTTAAGACCACGCTGGCCTTAATTCCCCGAATATTTAAGAGCTCGTTGGCCGTCTTGGCACAAAGTACCGTGGGGCTTTCCGTGCCTTCACAGGAAACACTGCTGATGGCGAAGAAATCCCGGTAAATATCCGCCCGACTGATGGCCTCCGCCTTGGCCTGATAATCACTGAAATCCTCTCTGAATACCTTTCGGATTCTGGTGATATCCGCGCCGCAACGTCTCAGATAAGCCGCCGCCTCAAAGGTTCTTACACCGGTCTGGTTGGTAAACTCTCTGGTATCAATCACGATGCCGCCATACATACAGTCCGCCTCAATAGGCTTTGCCTTGATGCCGTCCCGAATATACTGCATCATTTCCGCAATCAACTCGGAAGCGGAGGAGGCATAGGGCTCACAATAGCTTAATACCGCCCCTTGAATCGTTTCGGAGCTTTGTCTATGATGGTCAAAAACCACCTTGGTCTTCACCATGGTAAGAAGCTCCGGTTCATCAATAATGGAAGGTCTGTCACAGTCTACCACCACCAACATGGTGTTGTTATCCACCAAATCCTTCGCAGTTTCTCCGTCAATAAACATATCCTTCGGATAATCTTCATTTTCCAGAAAACGCTCTTTTAAGGGTAAAATGGTGGGGGTTACCCCGTTCTGTACAATATAAGCCCTCTTATCCAAGGCGGTAACCATACGATACACGCCCACGGAGGAGCCCAGACAGTCCATATCGCTGTTGATATGTCCCATGATGAGCACTTTGTCCTTGGACTCGATTAACTCCTGGAAGGCCTGGGCCTTCACTCTGGCCTTTACTCTGGTAACACGCTCCGTACTCTGGCTCTTTCCTCCGAAGAAGTTTAGCTTCTCGGGAGTTTTTACAATGGCCTGATCTCCTCCACGGCCCAACGCCATATCCATACTGGTTCTGGCATATTCATAGTTCTGGGCATAGTCTCCCGCACCGAAGCCGATTCCTAAGCTGAGGGTTACGGAGATGTCATTTCCCACGTCTACCTTCTTCACCTCTTCCAGAATGGAGAAGCGGTCATCCATCATTTTTTCCAAAGCGGATTGCTTAAGAATGAAAAAATATTTATCCTTTTCGATTTTCTTTACTACACCGTTGGCTGAACCGATATAACGGTTAATCTTTCGATCCACTAAAGCAGTAAGCAGGGATCTTCTCACCTCTTCAATCTGCTCCATAACCTCTTCGTAGTTGTCCACATAGGCCAGACCTACTACGATTCTTTCCTCATCCAGCTTCTGCTGTAATTCCAATTCTTCCGTTTCATCCCGAAGGTAAACCGCGATTAAACGGGTCTCCTCCGATAAGGTAACGGATTCCGGCTCTGCATCCTGCAAGGAATCCACACGAATCAGGTCAATGCAGTACTTTCTGTCCTTAAAGGAAGAATGTACTTCCAAGACCGCTCCGCTTTCCGTCAATATCTCTTTCTGAATATTGGGGAAAAGGGAAAGCAAATTCTTCTTTACCCCGCTGTCTTTTTGTAAGATGTGATGGAAGGCTTTGTTTTCCCAAAGAATTCCTCCCTCTTCATTGACGATACAATAGGCTGTAGGCATCTCTTCAAAAAGTCTGGCGTTGCTATCATTTGCCTTTAAGGAGAATTCCAAAAGGGAGGACATCAGCTTGGACTTTCTGCTCTGATAGAGATACAGTACAAAACAGACATATACTACAGCAAAAAAGAGAAGGACAAAAAACGCCTTCCAATCGATAAAGCTTAACGAAATTAAAATAGGAATCCACAGGAGAGAAAGCCAAATGGGCCACCGAAGATACTGGTCTATCGTCCCTGGTATTGATTTTCTTTTCTTCATCTTTCCTCTTTCTAAAAAAATACGCTGTGCCCTATTATACCCTTTCTTTTCTCATAGGTAAAGATAGAGAAAAAAACGAAAAAATCTTTTCTTGACTTAATAAAAAACATTTTATCCTTAAGATTTTCTTTATTGTCTTTCTCTTTTCCAGTCGTTACAATGATGCAGAGTTTAAGGGATTCTATGATGATCCCAAGTCCATTTTAATGAGGTGAAATATGAAAAAAATGAAAATAGCGGTAGCAATGATGACTTTAAGCCTTCTTTCCAGCATTCCCGCCATGGCAAACTGGAATAAGGGTGCGGGGGCGAACAGCAACCGTTGGTGGTATGAAAATGAAGATCATTCCTATGCACATTCCGGTTGGTTCTGGTTAGACGGAAACAATGACGGTGTGGCAGAGTGCTATTATTTCGACCAGGAAGGTTGGGCATTACTTTCCACCACCACTCCTGACGGCTACACCGTAGATGAGAACGGTGCTTGGGTTGTGGACGGGGTCGTACAGACCAAGGACGTGGAAGTAAAGGCCAGTCCTAAGAAAACCACCACTGTAAAAAAGAAACAGAGAAAGAACGGTGTAATCAAGGAGTATAAGGTACACGCTTCCGGCTCTTCCACCGGTGTTGCGCCAAAGCAGGGTGAAGTCAATGGAGCAGACTTTAACGCTGAGCACCCTGCAAACAATAGCGAAAACTAAAGTCCTAAGTGTAATTTTATATAAAAAGGGAATGTAAATCAGAATTATAGAGTAAATTTTTATGCAGTATAGGTCTGAAATGGGGGGTAGTCTGAGCCCGCCGGTACTTACTGAAAGCAAGTGAAGCGATGCTTGAAGTTAGTACCGCTGTGTGGCGAAGCTAGCGAGAGCGTACCCCGAGTTTCAGACCTATACTGCATAAAACTCTATTTATTGATTTTTACATTCCCTTTTTTAATATAAAATTACACCAAGAACTTCTTTCCCCAGTGCTTCACATTTCTTCTTGGTCTTTAAGAAGCTTAAGAAGTCACTTTGTGCCGGATAGGCTAAAACCAGATATTTGTGCTCTGACAGAGCCTGTATTCCTTCCGGACTTTGCAAAATGTCCTCTGTAGCTCTTGCAGAAAGGGGATTTCCTTCTCCTACATTCTGTACAAGCTTTTCTCCCATTTCTCCTTTTGCACCGATAAAGAGGATCTCTTCCTGAATTTCCTTTTCCTTCGCCAGCAAAGTAAGATTTGCCTTGGAAAGGCGGAACAGTTCTTCCTCCGTTTCGCATCGCTCATTTTCCCCGGCAAGCTTTTCGGACCATTTCTTAAAGAGCCCCTGCTTTTTATAACGCTTCTTACTGCCTAAAACCATAAGGCCATAGGACATTTCCAGATCTTCCTCTCTGGGAAGCTCCTTAGTGAAAAGATAAGGTACGGTAATCACTGCTACAGACAAAAAGCCTCCCAGGAAAATTCCCAAAATAGCATATTTGACTAAGGTTTTCTTGGAAATCCCTTGGGTTCCCAGAACTTCCTCTCCCTTTGCGTCCTTCTCCTTTTTCTTCCAGTCGGTAAGGAGTGTGGAAAGCCTTTCCACCCTGTCTATTTTTTGCTGCTGCCGTTGCAAAAGCGGAAAGTTCTGTACATTCTGAAGCTGGCTGTTGTCCGGACTATAGTTTCCACTGTTTTTAGCTGTGTAAACGTTATCCGAAAGAATTTCCAGCTTATGTGCAGGAAGATTTTCATCCAATTCCGCCTTTTTTTCTTCTACATACGAAAGAACCGCATCTCCCATTTCCTTGGCAAGCTTCTCCGTACTTCCCACAAGGTAGACAGAAACAATAGCACTTTTCTCATTTCCCTCTACATAGATGAGATCCGACAAATCTTTCTCTGCTACCTTTCCCCCCAGGCGCTTTGCGATATCGCTGTAAAATGTACCGCTTTGTAAAGCATCACTGTAGGCCTGACTTACCGCAGAAAGCCTTGCTGCAATTTCCTGATTGCTGAGAGTCTGCCCTCCCTCCTCTAAAGGAAGATAAAGATTGATATCTCTTTCCCCATAGGAAGTCGGGTCAATTTTCATCAAAGCGGAATCCGCCAAGCTTTCTCTCTCTGAAGAAAGCAAAGCTTCCAGTCTTTTCCGCTCATTTCCGGCATACTCCAAGGACTGTTCTTTTTCCTTCGCCTTCTTCTCCACACTTTCCTCCGTGCTTTCCGTTTGACTTTCCGCCTTCTGGCTTTTCAAGGCCTTATAAAGCTTAAAAGAAGGAAGGGCTAAACCGCAAAGCACCGTAACAAGAAGAATCCATATCCCTTTCCGTAAACATAAAGCCAGTAATCCGGGTAAATCCAAAACCACCTCTTCTTGCAGTTCTCTTTCCATAAAATATCGTTCTCCTTTTTATTCATAACGAGTATCGTGCGCAAAGCGTGCGATATCTCGTTTGTTTATCTTAAATCCTGTAATTCCTTATCTCTACAGCATTTTACTCTTTACAAAGCTCCCAAGGCAGAAAATGCAGTAGAGCCTCCAGTACGCCGCCTCCGATAGCTCTTGCCTTGTCGGAAACATTCCGATATTCCACCGCCTCACCTCTGGGATCCACATCTCCCGCCTTCATACCTGGAAATACGGAAATGCCTTCCTGCAACATTCCTCGAATAATTCCGGAGATTTCCGTCCGCATAGGAATACCGTTTACTACTCCGCAAATATCTCCGGCCTCCACCAAAGTACCGATGGGAAGGGTTTGTTCCAAGATTCCTTCTGCCGGTGCCCGAAGCACCCTTTCTTTCCCATATCCACCGATGATTCCGGGAATGCCGGTATTGGGAATGGCGGATCCCTTAAGGATCACTCTTCCCAAATCATGGCCTCTTTTGCTTTCTATGACTGCATGGCAATCCACGCCGGCAGTAAATCCGGGGCCTATGCCGATGACAAGTCTTGCATCCTCCATACCGGTTCCCAGATTCTTCTTGGCAAGAATAGCATCCACCACAGCATCCGCTTGTAGCCTGTGCAGAAAGCTCTTTCCTTCATCCACAACCACAGGAACCTTTTTTTGGGAAATTGCTTCATATATTTCCTCCAAGCTCTCCGCCCGAACAGCCGTAATACCTTCCACACTGCACTCCCCCAAGCGAATCGCTTCCGAAAAAGCAACATTTCTCCGAACCGCTGTGGGAATCGCCAAATCACTGTGGCAAACGGATATCCCCGCACGATACAGCCGAATGGAAATTCCCGTTGCCAAATCTCCTGCTCCCCGGATAAATACGAGCATAAAACCTTCCTTTCAGAAAAACAAATCTTCTGGCAAAAAAGAAAATATCACCTATAATGTCATCAGACAAGAACTTATAGAGCTATAAAAACTCCTGTAAGAGCTTTCATGACAAAAACCCTCACGCTATCAGACTTTGATTTTTGATTCTACCATAAGTCTTAAAAAGAACATAGTTTTTTTGAAAAACCGTAAGCAAAAGGATAGAAAGCCGCTTTTATAAAACAGGTTTTCATAAGAAAGGAGACACTTTGACGAAACAGCAAGGACAAATCGATGACAATCCGCAAAGTAAACTTATTCGGATTCCTCTGTCGGAAGCTCTCGGCATAAAAAAAGGAGTCAACGCCATTATTGGAAGCGGAGGAAAAAGCAGCCTATTAAAGTCCCTTTCCCTTGAGCTGTCTCAAAAAGGCTCCGTTCTTCTCACTACCTCCACCCATATCCTCCCCTTTTCTCATTGTGAAAATATCTGTTTCTCAGATGAAAATGTTTCAATCTCCGATGAGAATATTTCAATTCTCAATGGAAATGCTTTAATTTCCAATGAGAATGTTTCAAGCCTAAATAAAAATATTTTAACTCTCAATAAAAAAATTATACTTCCCGGTAAAGATACTCACTCCGAAGAAGAAGCTTTGGAAAATTCGAAAACGCTCCTTCAAAGCAAAGTTCTATCCTTATGGGATAAGTCCCAAAATCCCATTCTATGCTTGGGAACTCTGGAAAAAAATGGCAAGCTTTCTCCCTTTCCCCTGCCCTTCTCTGCCATTGAGCAAATGGCAGACTTTGTCTTGGTGGAGGCGGACGGCTCTAAACGATTACCCGGAAAAGCCCATGGCCGGAATGAGCCGGAGATTCCTAAGGAGAGCCAAAGAACTGTACTTGTGTTCGGCGCTTCCGCCCTTCATAAACCTATTTCTGAAGTCATTCACAGAGTGGAAATTTTCCAAAACTTTTTCACTCCATCCTTAACCCCCGACACTCTACTGACTAAGGAGCTTCTCTTGCAGGCTTTCCGTAAAGAAAACCTGGGGGACTGCCTTTTTGTGAATCAGTTAGATTGTCTCACAAAAAAAGAAGCAGAAGAACTGCTTCTTTTCTTACAAAATGGCTTAGGGAAAATGGTTTGTGGCGGATCTTTAAAAGAAGGATCCGCTCATCCCGAAGTACTTCTTTTGTAAAGATATATTTTTTGAAATATGGGTTTCGTTTAAAGCCGCTTTTTATAATTTTTATAATCGCATCCGAAGAAGCTGTTCCATCTTCAGAATAGCTTCTTCCGTGTCCACATCCCAAAGCTCAAATTCTCTTTCCACCGGAATCTTATGAATTTCTTCCACCGAAATCATGCCGGATTTTAAAAGCACGCCTCCACCATGATCTCCGGTTAAATTCCGCAGATTTTCAAAGTACTTCTTTGGAAAAATCACCGGATTCCCCCCTTCCCCCTGATAGCTCAAACGGTAAATCTCCTCCGGATTCTCTGAAAAAGCATCCACAAGATTTCTTAGGCTTTCCTCAGAAAGCAAGGGCTGATCCCCTGTTAAAAACATGCAGGCATCCCAGGACTTGGCTTGTTCCGAGGAAAGAGCTACACGAATGGTATCACTCTGTTCACTCTCTTCATGCATCAAAACGGAAAAATGCATTTCTTTGGCCAGCTGTTCCACCTCTTTAAAACGAGTCACTACCAAAGGCGTATCCAGAACAGTCTTCCCGCCCTTTCCCCGTTTCTTTTTTTCCTGCACCGTAGCATCACTGTCCTGAATTCGTTCAGAAAGAGACCCCACCGCCTGATAATTATAGAAAAAATGGGATAAGGTATGAAAGGTATAGAAAATCATGGGCTTTCCCGCTATTCTTTCCAATAATTTATTTTTTCCGAAGCGTCTGCTCCAGCCTGAGGCCATCACCACAAAGCCCAAATGTTTCATTATCTCTTCCTTCCCTATACCTACGCAAAACTATCTTCTTTTCCCAAAAACTCTTATTCCGCAAAAGAAGCTCTTATCCTTTAAAAAAGCTGTCTGCCCTGTACGAATTTTGCCTGCAGGCGGGCACTTTCTTCTCCGGTATACAAAAGCACTTCCAAGCGTTCCTTCACCGTTTGCTTTCGAACACTTCTTCTTTTTTCATGGAAGACTAAAGCATCCGCTTCGTAGCCGGGGAGAAAAGATCCCACCTTTCCAAAAAAGCTTCCCCCTGAGAGAGTTGCCAAGCAAAAGGCTTCTTCCAAAGTAAGGGGGGCAAGGCTTTGATCCATGAGGCGGAAACGAAGCTTTGATACGGAAATGGCATCGGTGATGGCTCTTAGCATGGAGAGGTTTGCTCCTCCGGCCACATCCGTTCCCAAGCCGACCTTCACATTTTCCTCTAAGAAATAGCGAATAGGAGCCGCTCCGGAACAAAGGTTCGTGTTGGACTGGGGACAATGGCAAATCATCGTTCCCCTCGCCTTTAAGGCAGATAGCTCTTCTCCCTCCGTATATACGCAATGAGCCATGATGCTGTTTTCCAAAAGACCGTAGCGGTCATAGGTATCTCCGTAATGCTTTGCGTCGGGACAAAGCTCCTTTACCCAGGCAATCTCTCCCAGATTTTCCGACAAATGGGATTGCACCGGAAGCTTGTATTCCTTCGCCAGCTTTCCTAAACCCTCCATCAAAGCATCCGAACAGGTAGGGGTAAATCTCGGCGTAAGAATCGGCTTACAGTTCTGCCATTCCTTAGGAATCTCCGAAAGCCATTCCTTGGTGTTTTTAAGGGATTCCTCCGCAGTATGCTCCGTTAAATACTCCGGAGAATTTCGATCCATATTGACCTTTCCCACATAGGAAAGCAAACCGCTCTCTTCCAAAAGCTTCATAAGAAGCAAGGTAGCATTCTTGTGAAGAGTAGCAAAGATTACCGCTCTGGTGGTGGCACTTCCCCGTAAGTCCTCCACAAAATCCTGATAGCCTCTTTCAGCATAGTCCAAGTTCTGATATTTGGCTTCCTCCGGAAAGGTGTTGACATTCAACCAATCCAAAAGCTCCAAGTCCATCTTGGTCCCCCGGAAACCATACTGAGGAGCATGTAAGTGGAGATCCACCATTCCCGGAAGAATTAAATCTCCGGAATAATCCTTGATTTCCACAGAAGACAGCTCCTTAGGAAGACTGTCATAAACCCCTTGGCATAACCCATCCTTTATGTGCAGATAGGCATTTTCCTTACAAATCAGGGTCTTTAAATTCTCACTGTAACAAATATCTCCTCGAAGCAAATACTCCATGGGTTCCTCCTTATATGAAGCTTACAACATGATGTACTTCAAAATAAAGATGAGCGACAGTACATACATCAGCGGTGTCAACTCCTTGGACTTTCCGGTGAAAAGATGAAGCACGGTGTAGCTGATGATACCGAAAGCAATTCCCTCGGAAATGGAATAGGTAAAGCCCATAGCACAGATACAGATAAATGCGGGAATAGCCTTTACCATGTCTTCCCAATCAATCTTCGTTACCTGCTGCATCATGAAAAATCCTACAACAATCAAAGCCGGTGCTGTAGCAAAGGATGGAATAGCAAGGAAAATCGGAGAAAGGAATAGAGATACCAGGAAGAGTCCCGCCGTCACCAATGCTGTCAAACCGGATCTTCCTCCCTCTGCAATACCGGATGCGGATTCCGCAAAGGTCGTAATAGTAGAGGTTCCCAAAACAGCGCCTGCTGTAGTTCCTAAGGCATCCGCCAAAAGAGCGCCCTTAATAGCAGGCAGCTTTCCCTCTTCATCCAGCATATTCGCCTTGGATGCGCAACCGATTAAGGTTCCCAGGGTATCAAAAACATCCACAAAAAGGAAAGCAAAAACAACTACCAGGAAATTCAAAGAAAACACATTGCTTAAATCCATCTTAAAGAAGGTGGGCGCAATAGAGCTGGGTACAGAAATCAGGGAGCTTGGAATCAAGCTGTAAAAGCCTGCCTCAGGATTAGGAACATAAAGGCCTGTCAACTGACAAAAAATACCCAAAACCCAAGTAACAATAATACCGATTAGGATGTGGCCTTTGATATTCTTTACTACCAAAATAGAAGTTACCAGTACACCGATTAAGGCCAGAACCACGGTAATTCCTTCAGAAGCAAAGCTTCCCGCTTCAATAGACTTCTTAAAAGAGAAGAGAGTTACCAGTGTAGCTCCGTCCACAACAATGTGAGCGTTCTGAAAACCGATAAAGGTAATAAAAAAGCCGATTCCCACAGCTACCGCCACTTTCAAGCTCTTAGGAATCGCATTGAACATTGCCTCTCGTACATTGGTCAAAGATAGAAGGATAAAAATAATGCCTTCTACAAAAACTGCTGCCAACGCCGTTTCCCAGTTATAGCCCATCCCCAATACCACCGTATAGGAAAAATAAGCATTCAATCCCATACCTGCGGAAAGCACGAAGGGAAGGTTTGCCAGAATTGCCATAAAGAAGCTGGCCAGGGCAGAGGCTAGGGCTGTTGCGGTAAAAACAGATCCCGCATCCATTCCGGAAGCCCCAAGAATTCTGGGATTCACCGCCAAGATATACGCCATGGTCATAAAGCTGGTGACTCCCGCAATGACCTCCGTCTTTACATCCGTGTTCTTTTCTTTCAGTTTGAAAAATTTCTCCATCTGTCGTCCCCCTATGAAAAAAAATAGACTGTATATGAAAACGGGTAGTGACTTCACGACATGTTCCTACTCGTCCTCAATCATGTTTTGCCTCCCTAGCCCTCTATTTTACTCCATTTGCTGCTTTTGCAATGTCTCCTTCCTTCGAAAACACCCCTTACTAAACTTACTCGCTATACAGGAGATTGTACATCAAGTCTCGTAAAAGAACACCAAATATTTTCATTTCTACACTTTTTCTCAATAAATACATTTCGTCTTGGGTATTTTGCATAGGAATACAGGGTCAAAATGAGAGAGTTTTTTATCGTTTTGGTGAATATCTTATGGCAAAAAAGGCTAATTTATGCAATAATCAGTATAACACTCTTCGAATAAGCTAATTTATTAGTTATTTTTTATAGGGGGCATAAATATGAATAATCGATTACAAGCAATTCTCTCGAAAGTTTGTTTAAAGGAAAAGGAAGCCGATCTGGTTATGAAAAATGCCCGCATTCTGGATGTTTTTACCGGCAGTATTTATTCCGGGGATGTGGCTGTTTCCCGGGGCTATATCGCCGGAATCGGGGAATATCGGGGCAGGAAGGAAATCGATGCCAAGGGACAATTTCTGGTTCCCGGTTTTATAGATGCCCATTTGCATCCGGAATCCACCATGGTGACTCCCCATGAATTAATCACTCTGGCAGCTTTAAAGGGAACCACCTGCTTTATTGTGGATCCCCATGAAGCCTGCAATGTTTCCGGTAAAGAGGGTGTCAATTACATTTTACAACAAAGCGAGAAGAGTCCCGCCAATGTCTTTGTGATGCTTCCTTCCTGTGTCCCCTCCACGGAGATTGACGACAACGGCGCTGTCTTTTCCGCAGAGGATATGAAGGAATATCTGGAGAATCCCCGCATCTTAGGGCTTGGAGAGGTAATGGATGATTATAGCGTGATTCATCGGGAAAAGAAAATGATGGAAAAGCTCTCGCTGTTTTCCCGACATATTTTAGACGGTCATGCCCCCTTTCTTCCAAAAGAAGACTTACAGGCCTATGCCTTAAACGGCATTCAAACAGATCATGAGGCGGTGGATTTTGACTATGCCCTGGAGCAGATTCGTGCGGGAATGCACATTCATATCCGGGAAGGCTCCGCCGCAAGAAATTTGGAGGCTTTGGTTAAGGGAATACTGGCTCACAAAATCGATACCAGAGCATTTTCCTTCTGTACCGATGATAAGCACATTGAAGATATCATAAGAGAGGGGCATATCTCCCACGCCGTTCGAAAGGCTATTGCACTGGGGCTTCCCACCTGCTCCGCCTATCAAATGGCCACCATTAATACCGCGGAATGTTACGGCCTATCTCATCTGGGGGCTATCGCTGTGGGCAGACAGGCGGATTTTCTTCTGATTTCCGATCTGGAAAAGGTCGAAATCACCGCTGTATATCATAAAGGAAAGAAAATAGTGGAATCCGAGCATTTACGCATTCCCCGCTGTCCCTCAAAGCTGAAGAAAACCGTTCACCTCTCTCCTCTTAAAGAAAAGGCTTTTCGTTTACCCATTTCCAAGCAGGAAGTAAATGTCATTGCCATGGAAGAAGGGCAGATTACCACCAAACGTTTACAGGTGATGCTGAAACGATGCGGCAATTTTACCGGAGAAGAATATCCGGAATATCAGAAAATCGCCGTAATAGAACGGCATAAGGGAAGCGGAAAAATCGGATTGGGCATCTGCCAAGGTTACGCAATCCATGGGGGAGCCATTGCCAGCTCCGTCAGTCATGATTCCCACAACCTGATTGTGATTGGGGACAATGACCGGGATATGTGCTTAGCCGTCAATGAACTCATCCGCCTGCAGGGTGGATTTGTGCTGGTGCAGGGAGGAAAGGTTTACGATTCTCTGGCCCTTCCTATTATGGGACTGATGTGTGATTGCGGTTTTATTGAAGCGAACGCGCATCTGGAAAACATGAAGCAAAAAGCCCACGAAATGGGAGTCCCCGGTGGAATGGATCCCTTTATCAGTATGTCCTTCCTGGCGTTACCGGTGATTCCGGAGATTCGCATTACGCCAAGAGGGCTTTGTCTGGTGCAGAATGGAAGGCCAAGGTTGATTCAGTAAGGAAAGAGTCGTTTCAGAAAAGAGATTATGGTACTGCTTACATTTTATGCAGTATGGTACTGATTTCGGGGCACGCTCCCGCTAAGCTCGCCTTCGTAGCTGTTCTAAGTTCAAGCTACGCTTCGCTTGCTTTCACTAAGAACAGACGGGCTCACATTGCCCCGTCATCAGTACCATACGCATAAAATTCTCTGCTTGGCCTTTGTCTACTACACTATTCTTTTCTTTAAAACGACATCTTTCCTTACGGAATCACATTGCCCCGAAATCAGCACCATACGCATAAAATTTTGCTTGGCTTTCATCTATACTTTCCTTTTCTTTAAAACAACGTCTTTCCTTACGGAATCACATTGCCCCGAAACCAGTACCATACTGCATAAAATTCCTGTTTGGCTTTTGTCTACGCCATCCCTTTCCTAAAAAGACGTCTTTCCTTACAAAATCACATTGCCCCGTCATGCCATACCATACCATACTGTATAAAATTTGTGTTGGGTGTCCGGCAATGCTCCCCTTTGGATATAGGAGTTCTCTATATCCAGTTCAAAGAAATCTATTCTTTACAATACCGTCTCTTTTCTTTAGGATAGAAATATTACAAAGGACGTTTTTTTCTATAGAAATAAGAACTGTTGAAAACCGTAAATCTTGACCTGAAATACTTTACTCGATTTTTATAGAAAGAAGGATTCCAAATATATTTTCTGAAATGAGGGAGTTAGTATGGGAAAGAAAAAATGGCTGAGTCTTCAACAGACTGTGTGGATTGCCTTAGGGCTTGGTTTGGGTTTGGTCTTCGGACTGATTATGCCTGAGTTTTTCTATACTCCTCTAAATGTAATTGCCACGATTTACATGTCATCTTTGAAAATGATGATTTTCCCTTTGGTGTTTTGTAGTCTGCTAACCGGCATTATGGGCATCGGCTCTATTGCCAAAACCGGAAAAATTGGTCTCTATTCTCTTTTGTGGTTTACGGCAACCACCCTTTTTGCCAGCGCACTGGGACTTTTCCTTCCCGGACTTCTCCATCTTGGAGCGGGAGCTCAGATTGTCGCTACGGACGTGAAGGTGGATGCGGTAGAGTTTAAAAGCCTTCTGGGAACTTTGGAAAATATCATTCCCTCCAATCCTATTGCGGCATTTTCCGAGGGAAATATGCTTCAGGTGCTTTCCTTTTCCATCATTATGGGACTGGCCTGCCTCTCCTTAAAGGAAAAGGCGGAGCCCTTTGTGAAGCTTTGTACCTCCATTCATGATATTTCCATTTTTATTGTTTCGAAGATTATGCTTTTTACCCCCATCGGCGTTTTTGCCTGTATGGCTACGGTAATGTACAGCAACGGCATCAAGACGGTTCTGCAGCTGGGACAGGTTATGCTGGCCTTATACATCACCTTTGCCCTTTATGCCCTGATTGTATACGGCGGTATCGTACGCCTGGTCGGAAAAACCCCTGTGGGCAAATTCTTTAGCTCTATTGCGCCGGCCAGCTTAAATGCATTTTCCACCTGTTCTTCCAATGCCACTCTCCCCCTTTCTATTGAATGTGCGGTGGAATCTCTGGATGTTCCGGAGGAGATAGCCTCCTTGACACTACCTCTGGGAGCTACCATTAATATGGATGCGGTGAGTATTCTGATGTCCTTTATGATCAGTTTCTTTGCTGCCGCCTTGGGCATTCCTCTAACGCTGGACACCATGATTACGGTTTTGGCAGCTAATACTTTGCTCAGTATCGGAACTCCGGGCGTACCGGGAGGGGCTATTGCCGCCTTTGCCGCCCTGGCTCCCATGGCAGGACTTCCCATCAACCAAATCCTGGGGGTTTATATTTCCGTAAATACTCTGGCAGATATGGGTGCCACCACCGTCAATGTAATCGGTGACATCGCCTGCGCCACTGCCATCAGTAAGCAGTTGGAGAAAAAGAACGGATAAAATCAGAACTTGCTTTTTTTCTTATTTTCCTTATAATTTAGGAGTATTTTATGTTTTTAAAGAAAAGGAGTATTTATGGGAGAATCTTATTTTGACGGCGGTTTATTGCAGCTTATCGGATGGTCACTGTTAGGAAGCCTTATCACGGTATGTACCTTTGGAATCTGCTTTCCTTGGGCTCTTTGCATGATTTATAACTGGGAAATTTCCCATACCGTCATTAACGGGCATCGCCTTCGTTTTACCGGTAAAGCCACAAGTCTCTTTCTTCAGTGGATTAAGTGGTTCCTGCTTTGCATTATCACCTTAGGCATTTACAGCTTTTGGCTCGGTATTGCCATCAGAAAATGGAAGGTAGCCCACACCGAGTTTGCGGACTAAAATTTGTTAATCAAGATATATTCTATGTTTTATCTGCAAAGGAAGGCTTGAAGTCCAACGTCCTTTTATCCTTCCTTTCTACACCACCCGGGAACTGCCGAAAGCAGGGTCCGGGTGTATTCTTTTTGGGGACTTTGAAAAATACTTTCGCAATCCCCTTCTTCTACGATTTTTCCTTCCTGCATTACCCCGATTCTATCACTGATATAGCGAACCATGGCCAGGTCATGGGCCGTAAAAATATAACTAAGTCCCAGCTCCTTTTGTAAATCCTTTAACAAGTTTACAATCTGAGCCTGTATGGACACATCCAAGGCGGATATCGGTTCATCGCAAAGGATAATTTCCGGTTCTACAATTAGGGCTCTGGCAATGCCGATTCTTTGTCGCTGTCCTCCGGAAAAGGCATAGGGCATTTTTCTTCTATCCGTTTCAGCCAAGGACACTCTGTCCAAAGCCTTTCGAATTCTCCCTTCCTCTTCTATCCGACTAAGCTTTAAAGTTCTCAAAGGCTCTCGCAGAATTTCTTCCACCGTCCAATGGGGATTTAAGGAAGAATAGGGATCCTGAAAGATAATCTGCATCTTATCCTGCATTTTCCGTATAGCCTTTTGATCATCCCTCCGGATTTCCTGTCCATGAAAATAGACCTCCCCTGCCGTTCTCTCTTGTAATCCTAAAAGGCAACGACCAAGGGTACTTTTTCCACAGCCGGATTCTCCCACCAAACCATAGCATTCTCCCTTATACAGATTCAAATCCACTCCCTGCACCGCATGGGTAGCTATCTTTTTTCTTCCCCAAAAATCTCTTTGATAAAATACCTTTTCTATTCCTCTGGCAGAAAGAATAAGCTCCTTTTCTTTCATTTTTCTCCCTAATCTTCTTTCTATTCTTCACAACATTTTTAGATGGTTTTATATTTTCTCTCCGGAAGAAACTTTGTGACAGAAAACTCTATGCATTTCGGAAAGCCTTGCTTCCTCCGGTAAGGCATCCTGACAGGCATCTATCCTTTCCTTGCACCGTTCATAAAAAGGGCAACGGGTAAATTCCTTTAAAATCGAGGGGGGATTCCCCTCAATGGCCACCAGTGCTTCTTCCTTATCCTTTTCCATACTGGGGATAGCTGCTAAAAGAGCCTTGGTATAAGGATGTTTGGGTTCTTGGAAAATCTCTTCCACCCTTCCCTCCTCCATCACCTTTCCTCCGTACAAAATCAGAATGCGTTTACAGCGCTCCTTCACCAAAGAAAGGTCATGGCTAATCAGGATCAAGCTAGTATTTCTTGCTTTTACCCCTTCCAAAAGCAAATCCAAAATCTGAGCCTGCAAGGTCACATCCAAAGCAGTGGTAGGCTCGTCCGCAATCAGCAGTGCGGGAGAACAGGATAAGGCCATAGCAATCAGGACTCTTTGCCGCATACCGCCGGAAAACTCATGGGGGTATTGCTTATATTTTTCCTCCGGATTGGGAATTCCCACAGAAGCCAACAGTGCTATAGCTCTATCTTTAGAATCCTTTATATTAGAATTTTTTATATTAGAATTCTCTACGTCGGAATCTTTTATCTTGGAATCCTTTAAATTAGATTCCTTTGCAGTGGAATCTCTGCCCTTCTTCCTTTGTCGTTCAAAAATCTCCCTCAACTGTTCTCCGATGGGAATCAAGGGATTCAGTGCCGTCATAGGATCTTGAAAAATCATAGCCATACGGCTCCCCCGAAGAGGCAGATATTCCTTTTCCGTCCGATTTCGTAAATCCAAGTCTTGAAACGAAAGCTTCCGGGCAGAAGCTTTTGCTTTTTCCGGCAGTAATCCCATAATGGCCTTCATCGCCATGGATTTTCCGCTTCCGGACTCTCCAATGATTCCCAAAACTTCTCCTTCTTCCAGAGAAAAGCTGACGCCGGAAACCGGATAGACCTTCATTTTTCCATAGGGTATTTCCACCTGCAAATCTTCAATTTCCAAAAGCATCTTCTACTCCCTTTCTAAGAGAAGCGATTCCCTAAGAGCCTCTCCCCATTGATGGAAAGACAAAACCGTTATAATAATCAAAATTCCCGGAAGAATCGCCATGTGGGGCGCTTTTTGCAGAAATTTCTGGGCGTTCTGTAAAAGGCTTCCCCAGCTGGACATCGGAGCGGTAACCCCTCGTCCCAGAAAGCTTAATGCGCTCTCCACCATAATGGAGGAAGCTATAGCCGCAGTGGATGCCGTGATAATAGTGGGAAGAATTCCGGGGAAAATATGACTAAAAAGGATTCGTAAGGGAAAAATTCCCAAAAAACGGGCGTAGAGCACATATTCCCGCTCCTTCAGGCTTAAAACCTCTCCTCGAATGATTCTGGCTGTTTCCATCCAGCTTAATAGCCCGATGACCATAACAAGAGAAAGCAGACCTCTTCCAAAAACCATACCGAAAACCATCACCAAGATCATCCAGGGGATGGAGGAAAGAACGTCCACAAGGCGCATAAAGAAGAAGTCCACCACGCCTCCGAAATATCCGGAAAGAAGCCCAACCATGACGCCCAAGCCGATACTCATAGCCATTGACAGAAAACCGACCATAAGAGAAACTCTTCCCCCGTAGAGCACTCTGGCAAAATAGTCTCTTCCCACCTCATCCGTCCCGAAAAAATGTTGCAGGGAGGGCTTTGCCAGACTGTGAATCACATCCAGCCCCTCCGGATCTAAGGGAAGAAGGGGTAAGGCCAAAGCCAAAAGGCTGAAGCCTATTAAAAAAATACTAGCTAAAATTCTGTGGGGATGGCTTAAAATTCTATTGATAAACGCTTTACCTCTGCTTGCTTGCATTTTCTTATCCTTCCTTCTTCCAAAGTGAAATTCTCGGGTCAATCAAACAATACAAAATATCCGAGAGTAAATTCCCCAGAATCACCAAGGTACCGGATAAGAGCAAAATCGCCATAACAATAGGATAATCCAGTGCATCCACCGCTTTCACAAAATAAAGCCCTATCCCCGGCCAGGAAAAGACAGACTCCGTAATCACCGCCCCCGTCACCAGTAAGGGTAGAGACATGCCCAACTTACTGATCATAGGCAGACAGACATTTCTTGCCACATGATGAAAAAGGATCTCCCTCTTACTTGCGCCAAAAGCTCTTTGCACCAGAACATAGTCCTGCCTTAATTCCGACAATGCGGAAGAACGAACATAACGCATTAAATCCGGAAAAAAAGCAAGCACCAATACACAATAAGGAAGAAAAAGATGATGAAGAAAGTCCGGAATATCCCTTTCCTTCCCAATGGTATGCATCCCCAGCAAGGGAAAAAGCTTCCAATGATAGCCAAAAAAATAAATCAGCACCAGGGCAATCCAGAAGCTGGGCACTGCAAGACCTATGGTGGAAAAGCTGTCCAAAAGCTTATCCTGCCATTTTCCCTTTTGGCTGGCACTGTAAAGCCCCACCGCCATAGCCAAAAAATAAGCAGTAAGGTAGGAGGGAAGCACCAAAAGGATGGTGTTGGGAATCCGTATCCGTAAATCATCCTTAATCCGGGTATGACTAAGGAGAGAGTTCCCGAACTCTCCCCTTAGAATGTTTTTTAACCATCGAAAATACTGCACAGGCATGGGATCATTTAAGCCGTATTCCTCTCTTTTTTCCTCCCTTTGCGCCTCTGTCATCTTAGAGTTGGAAATGGAGTCAACCGCATCATAGGGAACCAAATTCATCAGTCCAAAGGACAAAAGGGTAATCAATAGGAGCAGAGGAATACTTTGTAAAATTCTTCTCCCGATATAGAATGCCATTTTTCAGCCTCTTTTCTAATTAAGATCTTATTTAAACTTTAGCTTGGATAAATCTCCAAAGGTGTAGATAGGCACAAGCTG
>NZ_CAUVME010000039.1:0-21144 GCF_963553175.1 Oribacterium sinus
GCGCACAAGCAAAGTGAGCAGTGGTTAACAGAAACCACTGCTCAGTCAGGCGAAGTTAGCGGGAGCGTGCCCCAGTTACAGACCTATATTGTTAAGAAAACCATTTTGATTTTACAGTCTTTTTGTATTGCTTACTTATTAGACAAGTACTCGTGAATTCCCTTTGCCGCCGCTTTTCCTGCACCCATTGCCAGGATAACGGTTGCAGCACCGGTTACCGCATCACCTCCGGCATAAACCGCCTGCTTGGTGGTTTCTCCGTTTTCTTCCTTAGCGATGATACATCCTCTTCTGTTGGTATCCAATCCCTTGGTAGTTTCACTAATCAGCGGATTGGGAGATGTTCCTAAGGACATGATTACCGTATCACAGTCAATCACATACTCGGAACCGGGAATCTCTACCGGTCTTCTTCTTCCGGAAGAATCCGGCTCTCCAAGTTCCATCTTGATGACACGGATTCCGGTTACCCAGTCATTTTCATCCACAAGAATTTCTACCGGATTCTGTAAAAGGTCGAAGATAATTCCCTCTTCCTTGGCATGGTGTACTTCCTCCACTCTGGCAGGAAGCTCAGCCTCGGAACGACGATATACTACATGAACCTCTGCGCCTAATCGAAGAGCTGTTCTTGCCGCGTCCATAGCAACGTTACCGCCGCCTACAACCACAACCTTCTTTCCGGCCTTCATAGGAGTATCTGAATCCTCTCTGTAAGCCTTCATCAGGTTGTTTCTGGTTAAGAACTCGTTAGCAGAGTAAACACCGTTGGCTGTCTCTCCGGGAATATTCATAAACTTCGGAAGTCCTGCACCTGTTCCCAGGAACACTGCGTCAAAGCCTTCTTCCTCCAAAAGCTCATCCACGGTAATGGAACGTCCTACGAAAACATTGGTAAGAATCTTTACCCCCAGCTTCCGTACATTCTCAATTTCAGGGCCAACGACTTTGGTCTTGGGAAGACGGAACTCCGGAATTCCATACTGAAGAACTCCTCCCGGCTCGTGGAAGGCTTCGAAAATGGTTACATCATAGCCTAATTTTGCCAAATCTCCCGCACAGGTTAAACCGGAAGGTCCTGCACCGATAACGGCTACTTTTTTACCGTTGGGATCTCCTGCCTTGGCTGCCATATAGTTATGTTCTCTTGCCCAATCCGCTACATAACGCTCCAGCTTTCCGATAGATACGGGCTCTCCCTTAATACCGCGGATACAAACACCTTCGCACTGGGTTTCCTGTGGGCAAACTCTACCGCAAACCGCCGGTAATGCGGAGGACTCTGCAATAATATCTGCAGCCTTCTCAATATTGCCTTCTTTAATCTGGCTAATGAAATCATTAATCTGAATAGAAACGGGACATCCTACTACGCACTTCGGATTCTTACAGTTCAAACAACGCTCGGCCTCCTCCTTAGCCTCTGTATCGTTGTATCCCAAGCATACCTCTTCAAAGTTTCTTGCACGTACCTTCGGCTCCTGTTCTGCCACAGGAACCCTCTTCATCATATTTGCCATAATTCCCCTCCCTTAGTTGCAGTTTCCACATCCGCCATGGGACTTTTCTGCTTCCAAAAGTTCCAGTAATGCTTTACCTTCTTCGGCCTTATAGGTCTGCTGTCTCTTCATCGCCAGATTAAAATCTACCAAATGTCCGTCAAACTCCGGTCCGTCCACACAAGCAAACTTTACCTGGTCTCCAACAACCAAGCGACAAGCACCACACATTCCTGTTCCGTCAATCATAATGGGGTTCATGGAAACAATGGTGGGAATTCCCAATTCTTTCGTGGTAAGGGCGGCAAACTTCATCATGATTACCGGTCCGATGGCAATACAACGGGTATACTTCTTACCCTCTTCATTGACCAGCTTCTTTAACACATCGGTAACCACTCCCTTGGCTCCGTAGGAACCGTCATCCGTGGTAACATAAACATTCTTAGCTACAGAACGAAGCTCCTCTTCCATAATCAGAAGATCCTTATTTCTGGCTCCAAGAATGACATCCGCCTCAATGCCTCTTTCGTGTAACCACTTTACCTGAGGATATACCGGAGCAGCTCCCACTCCGCCGGCAATGAAAATCAGATTTTCCTTTTTTAACTCTTCCGGACTTAATTCCACAAGCTCGGAAGGTCTGCCTAAGGGTCCTACAATATCTGTGAAGTAGTCTCCTACTTTCAGATGACTAAACTTCTCTGTAGAAGCGCCTACAACCTGGAACACAATGGTAATGGTTCCTTTTTCCTTATCGTAGTCTGCAATGGTGAGGGGAATTCTTTCTCCCAACTCTCCCAGCTTGGCAATCATAAACTGGCCGGGCTCCGCCTTTCTTGCTACATAGGGCGCCTCCACGTCCATGAGCCAGTCCTTGTCAACGAGATGCTCAACTCTTGTGATCTTGTACATGCTCTCCTCCATGTTTCTTTCCTACGAAAAACGCGTTTCGTAGACCTGTTCTTTCTGATTAGTGTAGCAGAATTTACAGTAAAATTCATCTATAAAACAGCATTTTATTCACAGTACACAAAATCGAAACTTCTTTCTTGTGTAAAGCAAAAAAGGAATGATGTTTTTTTCAGCAATTTTATTGTAGCAAATAAAAAATTTTTTTCCTGTTTTTTATTTATGCAAGACCTTCTTTAATAGGCTAATTTCTCGGCAAAGTATGCCTGCAATTCACTGATAGGAATTCTCACCTGTTCCATGCTGTCTCTTTCTCTTACGGTAACCGCATGATCCTCTTCAGACTGGAAATCATAGGTTACACAATAGGGAGTTCCGATTTCATCCTGTCTTCTATAACGCTTTCCGATGTTTCCACGATCATCGTACTCACACATCCAATACTTGGACAATTCCTCGTGAATCTTCTCTGCCCCTTCTCCCAGCTTCTTGGCAAGGGGAAGAACACCAATCTTAATCGGAGCCAAAGCCGGATGGAAACGAAGGACAGTTCTTTCATCTCCTCCTTCCAGCTCCTCCACATCATACGCCGCACAAAGGAAAGCCAAGGTTACACGATCCGCTCCTAAAGAAGGCTCTACAACATAAGGAAGATAATGCTCATTGGTCTCGTCATCGAAATACTTCATATCCTGACCGGACACCTCTTCATGACGGGATAAATCATAATTGGTTCGATCCGCAATTCCCCACAGCTCGCCCCAACCGAAGGGGAAGAGGAACTCTAAGTCTGTGGTCGCCTTGGAATAGAAGGAAAGCTCTGCCGCCTCATGATCTCTTGCCCGAAGCATTTCCGGCTTCATACCTAAATTCAGAAGCCATTTCTGGCAATAATCCTTCCAATAGTGGAACCACTCCAGGTCTGTGTCCGGTTTACAGAAAAACTCCAGCTCCATCTGCTCGAACTCTCTGGTACGGAAGGTAAAGTTTCCGGGGGTAATCTCATTTCGGAAGGACTTTCCGATCTGCGCAATTCCGAAGGGCAGCTTCTTTCGAGAGCTTCTCTGCACATTTTTAAAGTTTACAAAGATTCCCTGGGCGGTTTCCGGACGAAGGTAAACCGTATTCTTTGCATCCTCCGTAACACCCTGGAAGGTCTTAAACATCAGGTTAAACTGACGAATAGGGGTAAAATTGTGCTTTCCGCAGCTGGGGCAGGGTACTTCATGAGAAGTAACGAAATTCTCCATCTCTTCCTTGGACCAGGCATCCACGGAGCCCTCCAAAGGAATATTGTGACTTTCGCAGAAGTCTTCAATTACCTTGTCCGCACGAAAACGCTCACGACACTCTTTACAATCCATTAAAGGATCGGAAAAGCCTGCCAAATGTCCGGATGCCACCCAGGTTTCCGGATTCATCAGAATGGCACAGTCAATACCTACATTGTACTTGGATTCCTGCACGAACTTCTTCCACCAAGCCTTTTTGATATTGTTCTTTAACTCTACCCCTAAATTTCCATAGTCCCAGGTATTTGCAAGTCCACCATAAATTTCGGATCCCGGATATACAAATCCTCTGGTTTTTGCTAATGACACAATGGTGTCCATGGTATAATTTTTTGGCATTTTTCTCTCTCCAGTCTAATTCTGATTTCCCCAACGTTTCCTTTTACTTCTTCCATCCTACAAAGACTCTTCTCCTTATCCTTTGTAAAATTACCTGTTATTATACATCAAGCCTGAGGTCTTTGGAATATCCACATTCCATACCCGGGGAAACTTATTTAAATATCCTATAAATACCGGCTTTTTTAACTATAAAACAGGCCTAAAATCGAGGAATAATTCCTCAATTTTCAGACCTGTCACACAGATACTTCCCGGATGAATTGGATTTTTACAGCCCTTTAGAAATCAAGCGCCTAGACTTTTTAAGATTCGAAGGCTTTGAAATTGCTTGGGGAAGCTTTCTTTACAAAGATAATCCACATTTTGAGAAAAGGATAGAAGGGTTCCCTCCTCCAAGGTAAAGGTATAGAGTCTTCCCAAGGGTACGGACAAAACATGATGCCAGGCATCCTGCACCGACTTTCTGGAGGACAATGGGGGCTCCTCCGTATATTCTCCCTCCAGCATCAGCATCCGAAGCTCAAAAATTCTTCTTACCAAGTCATTTTTCAAGCCCTTATGTAAGAGTGCCTTTAGGGAAAGATAAAGAAGCTCCACCATTTGGGGCGCCTCCAGATTTTCCTGTGCCACCAGCTCCGCCAGCTCTAAAAAATAGGCGGCATAGCAGGCCTTTTCCAAATCCTTGGCTATCTCTTCAAAATAGGCATCCACCTCTACAGAACGAAGGGTATACCCTGTCTTTCCTTCCCGTAAATGAAATTTTCCGAAGACAAAGCTACGGCTCCCTGCTAAAAGAGGAGAGTTGGGACGTTTTGCCCCACTGGCCCAAACCGTCATTTTCCCCCTCTCCATGGTAAGAAGCTGTAATCGCTTGTCAAACTCCCGTAAGCTGTGCTCTGACAGCACCACCCCCCGGAGAACAATTTCCTCTTTCACTGACCCCTTCTACTTTCCTAAAAATACTTTCTACTCTCCTAAAACTGCTTTCCTAAAACTGCCTTTCTTAACTAAGCGCATCCTTGAAAACGCAATCTCTCGGATTTTTCTATCCCGAAAATGCCTTTTACTTCTGCTCTCTATAACCGTACTCCCGAAGATAAGCCGGATTTTCCCGCCAGTCCTTTCGGACCTTTACAAAGAGCTGCAGATTTACCTTGGCCTCCAAAAGACTTTCCATCTGAATTCTGGCACCGGTACCGATATTTTTCAGCATGGCGCCGCCCTTTCCGATAATGATTCCCTTGTGACTTTCCTTTTCACAGACAATAGTAGCCTTTACATCCCAGATACCGTTTTTTCTTTCTCGCATACTGTCCATCAGCACTGCAATGCCATGGGGAATTTCCTTATCCAGCTTATACAGAGCCTGCTCCCGAATCAGCTCCGCCGCAATTTCCCGTACCGGCTGATCCGTAATAGTCTCCTCATCGTAGTAGCGAGGGCCATAGGGAAGTAAATCAAAAAGAATGTCCTTCAGCTCCTCCAAGCCCTGACTTTTATAGGCGGAAATTCCTACAATAGCAGCAAAGTCCAGTTCTTTTTCATAGTCTTCCTTCTTTTTCAGGAAGGCATCCTCGCCCCCCAGAAGGTCCAGTTTGTTTAAAACCAGAATAATCTTTCTTTTGCTATGCTTAAGAAGAGAAAGAATCTGCTCTTCCTTCTCCCCCTTTTGCTCGGTGGCATCCACAATATAGAGAACCAGATCTCCGTTTCCTAAAGCTTTTTCCGCCACGGATTCCATATATACGGATAGCTGATTTTTTGCCTTGTGAATTCCGGGAGTATCGTGAAAAACGATTTGCCCCCTCTCCTCATCATACACCGCCATAATTTGGTTTCTGGTGGTTTGGGGTTTTTTCGAAGTTATGGCCACCTTCTGACCAATCAAGGCATTGAGAAGAGTGGACTTTCCCGCATTGGGAAGCCCTACAATGGAAACAAAGCCGGATTTCACCGGTCCTTCCTCTACTTTTACTTCTTCGCCTCTTTCCTTGGCAAAAAAATCATCAATTACAGATCCCATCGCTTTACTCCCTTCCCTTTCAGAACAAAAGCCCTATATCTTTTATCCCCTTCTATTAAATCTCTTCCAGACTTTCAAAAGCAGCTTTGGCCTTTTCCAGCTCGCCCTTATTTCCAATGGCACAAAGCGCCTTTTCTTGGAATGCTCTCTTGATATAAGCCGAAAGATTTCGAATATCCTTCTCCTCCACGTCTAAAAGTTCATCCCTTTCTCGCTGCAAGTCTTCCTTTGTAAGCTTAGAAAGATAACAACTTAATCCCAAAAGGAACTTGGTATAGGCGGACTTTGGCATATCCAATTCGGAGATGGCTCCGATAACATATTTGTTTAACTCCAGTTCTGTCGCCTTGAAGTTTTCCAGATACTCTGCCACCTTACGATATTGCTCCAGGGTTCTTTGCACATTGGGATCCCTGTAGGAAACCATAAAGCTTTCTCCGTTTCGTCCAAAGCCGCACATCGCCCCATAGGCATTTCCCTGCTCTCGAATATTCTTCCAGAGGAAGTCGTAGGACAAAATCACCTTTAAAACCTTCAGGCTTCCGGTATAGGGGTAAGCTTCCCCTTGGAAGGAGCCCGCAGAAGCCACATAGTTCACCTGGGAAGTGGTACTGAAGGCTTCCCTGCGCTCTTTTTCCCCTGCAAATTTTGTTTCTCTCCAGTCTTCCTTTTCCGGAAAACGTCTTCCCAAGAAATCTGTAAGCTCTTTCCTTTCCTTCTCGAAAATGCCGATATCTCCCCCTGCTGCAAGGAGCAATCTTTCTCCGCTAAAAATTTTCTTGGACAGGGCTGTAAGTTTTTCTCCTAAGGCCTTGGGATTCTTACGAAAATCCTCTTCCAGTTCTTCTAAGAAATGCAGATAGACGATCCCCTTAATCTGCTCCTGAAAATGAGAGCTTGGAGAGAAGGCCGACATGGCACGAGTCACCGCATAGCTGTGACCGGAACCCTCCAGGCGCATTCTTTCTCTTGACTTTACTTCCAAAAGAATCTCGGAAAGACGCTTTTCCTCCTGATAAACCGTTCGAAACAGCATCTCCTCAAGATACTCTACCGCATTTTTTAATTCTCCCTGTAAAAGCTTAAAGTCCAGAGCCAAGACACCAGTGTATCGATCCTTCTCTACAAAATCCGGGTAAGCTGTTAAATCCACACTAAAGCCTCCGGTATGAAGATAAATTTCAGAATTAAAATCCTGAAAACGATAATTTTCCGTATCCATATAGGCAAGACAGGTTTTTAAGAAGGAAAGATAGGACAGTTCCTCCTCACTCAGTCCGTCGGTATGGAATTGCAGACGAAGGTACAGAACCCCCTTAGACTCTCCGGGCACCAAAATCAACTTTCTGTTTCCAAGGCTTTTCTCCTGATAAGGGTAGGACTCCGCTTCCCGCTTGATATCCTTTCTGGAGAGTACCGGCAGAGTCTTTAAAGCTTCCTCAGTATTTTCCGTCTGCTGGTATAAAGTAAGTTCTTCTTTTACTTTTTTGATCTGTTCTTTTTCTTCCGGAGAAAATGCCTGCCATCTGGCCTGCAACTCCTCTGAAAGCTTCTCTTCCTTCTGCTCTGTCATCCCCTTCCTGGGTAATAAACGGAGGAGGGAAGAATGGGGATTGTTCAAGAAATTTTCCTTTAAGAGCTTTTCAAAATAGCCCTTATCCACCTCTTCCATCAGCTCCTTATAAAGAGCCTCCGCTTCCAGATAAAGCCAGGGCTTTCCTCCGTAGAGCCAGGAATCCAAAGCATTTAAGCTGTAAACCAGTCCCTTAGGGGTACTGCCGTAATCCGCCTCCTTGTACTGGAAAGCATCATGGTGAATAGCCGCCAAAATGGTCTTATGATCTAAACCATTTTCTGCGGCATCCAAAAAGCAATCCTGAATCAGCTGTAGAAACTCTCCGGCTCTCTCTTCAGAAACATTCTTACTAATAACAGAAAAATAGTGCTGTAAAATCCCGTCGGAATAGCCTCCGAAAACATCCTCTCCCAGGTCTGCTTCCAAAAGCTTTTGCTTTAATACCGCTCCGGGACCGGAAAGTAAGGCATGATCCAGATAAGAAAATGCCATGGACTTCTTCGCATCCTGCCCTGCATCCAAAACAAAGTTGTAAGAAAGATAAGCTTTATTTTCACTACTATCCTTCTCGGAAATAGGATAGTAGTGGCTTTCCTCCACCATTTTCCCGAAGGGCCGCTGCCCTGCGATTTCGGAGTTTGGAGAAATCCGTTCAAATTCTTGCAAATAGGCCTCATCAACCCAGTTCAGCTTCTCCTCCATATTCATATCTCCGTAAAGGATAATGAAGGAATTGGAGGGATGATAAAAGCGCTGATGGAAGGCCTTAAAGGCATCATAAGTTAATTTCGGAATGTCCTCCGGGTCTCCCCCTGACTCATTGCCGTAGCTGGTATCCGGGAAAAGGGAATGGAAGGTATAGCGTTCCAGTACGGACTCCGGGTCGGAAAATGCGCCCCGCATCTCGTTATAGACTACACCACTATAGCATAGCTTTCCCTCCTTATTCAGGGTATAGTGCCAGCCCTCCTGCAAAAAGGTCCGGTAGTTTTCCAGACAGTTTGGATGAAAAACCGCATCCAAATATACGTCCATAAGATTTTGGAAGTCCTTGTCATTCTGAGAAGCCACCGGATAAACGGTTTTGTCCGGATAGGTCATGGCATTTAAAAAGGTCTTTAAAGAGCCCTTTACCAGCTCCACAAAGGGATCCTTTAAGGGAAACTTCTTAGAACCGCAAAGCACGGAATGCTCTGTAATGTGGGCTACTCCCGTGGAATCCTCCGCAGGGGTACGAAAGGCAATACTAAAGACCTTATTGTCATCCTTATTCTCTAAGCATAAAACCTTGGCACCGGTCTTCTTATGCTCATATACACGTGCCATGGTTTCCAGCTCTTTAATCTCTTTTTCTTCTATAAACTGATATGCCTTCATCAAAATATCTATTCCTTTCTAAACTACCGAATTCTTCCCTGATCTGTCTACAACTTACGGTAAAGCCTTTCTAACGCTTATGGCAAAGCCTTTCTAAAGCTTATGGCAGAGCCTTTCTCCGAAGAGGAACAGTGCCTCCCGAAAGTAAAGATGCGGCCTAAGCGCAGGGTTCTCTACCGAAGGAAAGCCCACAATGCTGACTTTCTGTAAAGCATCCACTTTCCCTTCTTCTCTCTGCTTTTTTAGAGCCTGTTCCGCAAAATGGCAGGCTCTGAACATCTGATACTGGGAGCTCACAATGCCGATTCCGATCTCTTTCTCGGCTGAATCGCCTTTGATTTCCGGTCCTTCGGATGCCTCTATTTTAAGCTCTTCCGCCGAATCAAAAATCTCATCCGAATCCAAGTCCTCTTCATAGTCCACAACCTGATTTTCCTGGGCCGCCAGTCTTTTCCGGACTGCTTCCCGACGCTTTTGACGAAGATCCTCTTGTATCTCGGAGCCTTCCTGATTCTGCTCCCCTTGGAAAATGCTTTCTATTCCGTAGGAAAGCTTTTGCTCCGTAGTTTTCGAGTAAAACTCCATCAGCATAGCATCGGCGGGAATCCCCATCTTCAGCATACTTTGGTACATCACGCTGGCTTCCGCACTGGCACTGTTCCTTCCCTTACCACCGGAAAGTACAATCGTTGCGGAAGGATTCTCCTGATAGCATAAATCCGCTCTTTCCAGGCGATTTTGAAGGAGTGGCGTAATCTTATTGTTTTCCAATTCCGAACCCACCACCAAAATATAAGAAAGGGGATTCTTCCACTGCCCGTAGTGATATTGGCTTAAATAACCGATAAGATAACTGAAAAGCAGGAAAAACATACAGTAACTGCTTAAGCCAAAAATTCTAAAGCGAAAAAACAAGGGATTTTTTCGTAAACGCTCCGGTGCCTTATAGACAAAGGCCATCAGGAGATGAATGGCTCCCAAAAGAAGCCAAATCCAAAGAAAGGAAAGGTAGGAAGCAGTGGTCCATAAAAAGCCAAAGTAAAGAAAACATCCTAAGGCTAATATTAAAAATACAATTCCCATATCTTCTCCTTTCCCGATTTTCTCCCGAAAATTCTTTCTCCTTTAGAAGACTTTTCTCCTTAATAGACTGTTCTCTTTAATAGACTATTCTCTTTAATAGACTGTTCTCTTTAATAGACTGTTCTCTTTAATAGACTGTTCTCTTTAATGGAGTTTTTCCTCTAATAGATTTTTTTCTATTTGTCTTCGATTCTTCTTAATACATCCTGGGCTTCCGGAAGTACGGAAAAACGAATCTTTAAGTTCTGCTTGGAATGGGGACAGGACTCCAGACTTTCTCCGGTATCCGCATCCTCCATGGAAAGCACCTCCGTATCCAGATTATCCCCGTTTGGCTTCATAATGGAAATGCTTTCCCCTACAGAAAACTTATTTTTCTGCTGCAGGAAGGCAAAATCTCCCTCCACCTTCTCCACGGTCCCCAGATAAATGGCCCCGGCACTATAGCTGTTGTTGCCATAAATCTGATCCTCTTCATCCGGTCTGCCGTAGTAGAAGCCTGTACTATAGTCTCTAAAGGTACATTTCCGGATTTCTTCCTCATAAACCGGAAGCTTTTCCTCATACTTCTTCGGATCCTCCAGATAATCCTGAATAGCCACCTTGTAGGTTCTGGCCACGGTAGCCACATATAGCTCCGTCTTCATTCGCCCTTCAATCTTTAAAGAATCCACTCCCGCCTCAATCAGGTCGGGAATATGGCTAATCATATTCAGATCTTTGGAATTAAAAATGTAGGTTCCCCTATCATTTTCAAACACCGGATAATACTCTCCCGGGCGCTTTTCTTCCATCAAAGAATACTTCCAGCGACAGGGATGGGTACAGGCTCCCTGGTTAGCATCCCTTCCGGTGAAAAAGCTGGAAAGCAGACACCGGCCGGAATAGGACATACACATTGCTCCATGCACAAAGGCCTCGATCTCCATATCCTCCGGGATATGGTCTCTGATTTCCTTAATCTCTGCCAAGCTTAGCTCTCTCGCACAAACCACTCTCTTTACGCCCAGCTGATGCCAGAAACGGAAGGTTTCATAGTTGGTATTGTTGGCCTGAGTGGAAATATGAATCTCCACTCCCGGCATCATTTCCTTTGCCAAAAGGAAGGCTCCCGGATCCGCAATCAATACCGCATCCATCCCCACTTCCTTTAATTCGGAAAAGTACTCTCGCATAGGCAGTAAATCCGCATTGTGGGCCAAAATATTGGCGGTGACATAGACCTTTACCCCTCTTTCATGGGCATAGTCCACCGCTTCCTTCATCTTCTCCAAGCTGAAGTTCTTGGCGTTGGCCCGGAGGGAAAATGCCTCCCCTCCCATATAGATGGCATCCGCCCCATAGTGAATGGCGGTTTTCAAGCCCTCCATGGACCCCGCCGGAATTAACAACTCAACTTTTCTATTCATAATCCTACTTTCTACTCTATGTACTGATGAACTCATTGCATTTATGAACTCACTGTATTTATGAATTCTTTGTACTGACGAAATCTTTGTACTGATTCTCTCTTTGTACTGATTCTCTCTTTGTGCTGATTTTCTCTTTGCACCAATGAACTCAATGCACCAATCTTCCTACTGCTTCACTCTATGATTTCTTGACGGAAAGACTTACTCCGTCTCCAATAGGTAAAATGGAGGTCTCCAGACTTTCCTCCCTTTGCAGAAGTCTCAGGAACTCCCGCATCCGCTTGTGAATCGTTCTCTGTCTTCTTTCCAAATAAAAGCGACTCTCCAACAATAATTCTCCCTGTAGAATATTGTCACAAAAGAGTATACCACCGGGAGACAAGAGTTTCAAAATAGAAGGAAGCCAAAGAGGATATTGAGCCTTGGCCGCATCCAAAAATACAAAGGAAAACTGCTCTTTCTTTTCCAAAAGCTCCTCCAAAATCCTGCTGCCGTCCCCTTCCAGTAAGTTGATTTTATCCTGATAAGGACTTGCCCCGAAGTTCTGTTTCGCCTTTTCGATTCTGGGCGAAAAATTCTCCACCGTTACAATCTCCCCTTCTCCCCCTAAGGCATCCATCATCACCAGGGCGGAATAGCCTACTGCAGTCCCCAATTCCAAAATTTTAGGCTTTTTTTTCGTTTTCAAACAAACACGAAGAAGCGCTGCGGTTTCCTCCCGTAAAATAGGGACGGCCTCCGATAGCGCTTCCTTGCGAATCTCCTCCAGGAAAGCAGTTCTTTCCGGGAGGAAGGATTGTATAAATTGGCTGATTCTGTCTTTTTTATCCAAAGTACTTCCTATTCATTTTCATTTCCGCCACCGATTTCCTGATCCTCTCGGCTTTCCTCGGTGCTCTGGTCTTCCGTTTCAGTAACTAAGTTTTTATCGCTTAATTCCTGATTCTTCTTTCCCTCCTCTGTAATACTGTCCAGCATTTCCACCTGGGTCATGGCTGTACTCAGAGTATATTTTCCCGGAAGTAACTTACTGTGGTATAGCTTTGCTTTCAGGGCAAAGGCCTGGGCGTTTTGAATAAGTCCCAAAGACTTGGCGTTTTCTCCCACTTCCTTCCAGGACTCTCCCTCCTGAATATCCAAGGTGATTTCCCTTCCCGGTGAGGCTTCCATGGCATGGTCATACATAAGACCATGGCCATAACGATAGGCAACTTGTACCCCCTGCAAAATCAAAAACAAAAGAAATACGAGAAAAAGAAAGCGTACAGATACACTCATCAAGATTTGGGTAAATGCCCTTAAGAAGCTTCTTTTCTCCATTTTCCGTTTATACCTCCATAATTACCGGTAAAATCACAGGATTTCTCTTAATCTTCTTCCAAAGGAAGTCGGACAATCCGTCCTTAATCTGGGTTTTAATCTTGCCCCAGTCGCTGACATGGGTGCAAAGGCAGTCGTCCACCACATCCTGCACTGCCACTCTGGCTTCTTCCATTAAGTCCTCAGACTCCCTCACGTAGACGAAGCCTCGTGAAATTAAGTCCGGTCCTGCCATCAGATGTCCTGAATATTTTTCCAGGGTAAGAACCACCACAATGATTCCGTTCTGTGCCAGATTCTGACGGTCTCTCAGCACGATATTTCCTACATCTCCGATGCCCAGTCCGTCCACATAAACACCGCCGGCCTGCACCTTTTCTTTGATGCTGTAGCTGATTTCTTCTCCATTGGCCGTGAACTCCAGTACATCACCGTTGTCCAGCATCAGGCACTTATCCTTATCCACACCGACAGATTCCGCCAGCATTGCTGCAGATCTTCTGTGATGGAACTCTCCGTGGAAAGGCACTGCATACTTGGGCTTAACCAAGGAATATAAGAGCTTTAAGTCCTCTGCACAGGCGTGGCCGGAAACATGGGTATCCTGCATAATCACCTTGGCATGAAGCTTACATAGTTCATTGACTACTCTATCCACCGCCCGCTCATTTCCGGGGATAGGATGAGAAGACATAACCACCACATCATTGGGGCCAATGCTGACCTTCCTATGCATGCCGCTGGCCATACGAGACAGAGCCGCCATGGACTCTCCCTGGGAACCGGTGGTAATCAGAACCGTCTGCTCATCGGGATAATCCTTTAAATTTTCAATGTCAATGAGCGTTCCCTCCGGAATATGAATATACTCCAGCTCGGAGGCCACAGAGATAACATTCACCATGGAACGTCCCTCTACCACAACTTTTCTCTTGTACTTTGCGGCAGTGTCGATAATCTGCTGCACACGATCCACATTGGAGGCGAAGGTAGCCACAATGATTCTATTGTTCTGATGCTCTGCAAAAATCAAATCAAAGGTTCTTCCCACTGTCTTTTCAGACATGGTGAATCCGGGCTTTTGAGAGTTGGTGGAATCGGAAAGCATAGCCAGAACGCCGTTCTTTCCCAGTTCTGCAAAGCGCTGTAAATCTATCTGATCCCCAAAAACAGGTGTGTAATCCACTTTAAAGTCTCCGGTATGGATAATCACACCGGCAGGAGTGGTAATCGCCAAGGCAGCCGCATCCTGAATAGAGTGGTTGGTCTTTACGAATTCCACCTTTAAATCTCCGAAGTTCACGGTTTGACCGAACTTCATGGTCTTCATCTTCACCAGCTTATCCAAGCCGTTTTCCACAAGCTTCCGCTGAATCAAAGCCAGGGTGAGCTTTGTGGCATAAATCGGCACATTAATCTGCTGTAATACATAGGGCAACGCTCCGATATGGTCCTCATGGCCATGGGTAATCACAAAGCCCTTCATCTTATGAATCTTGGACTTGATGTAGCTGATATCCGGAATAACCAAATCAATTCCCAACATATCGTCTGTAGGGAAGGCCAATCCGCAGTCCACGATAATCATGGTATCCTCTGTCTCAATGGCAGTGATGTTCATACCGATTTGATCCAGTCCTCCCAAGGGAATTACCTTCACAGAGCCCTGAAAACTGTGCTTGGGCTTTCTTCCCTTTGCCTTACTCTCCGATACCTCCATGGTTCCGGTGAGCAATGGGAAATGCTCCGGACTGTAAACCGGCTTATCCTCCTCCCTGCTTCTGGGTCTTAATGGATTTTTTCTTGGGGTTGGCACGTTCATCATCCTGCTTTCCTGCTTCGCCGTTGCTCTGGCATTGGCTGTTCTGTAATTTCTCTTCCCATCAGTATTTTTAGATTTTCCAATTTGACTCTTATGAACGTTTACGATACGATGAGCCCCTTCTACCTTCTTCTTTTCACTGTTGTTGCTATTTCCGTTATTTCCTTCTTTCATTCTATTCCTTTCTTAGTCTATATTCATTTGTATTTATGTATGTTTCTTTGCATTTGTATTTTTTTCTTACCCTTTTCCTTCGGGTATTCCCTTGCCCTAACTAAAGAGGAGTTCCAATCCCGATTCCGTCTTCCTATGGCACCGTCTTTCTATGGCTCTATCTTTCTATGGTAATATCTTCTCCGGAAAGCAGCTCTGCGAAAATATCCATAATGCGTTCCGCCTCTTCTCCCTCCGCAAAACTGAAGTCCGCTTCTTCGTCCTCAGGCGCGGATGTGTCCTTCATCACATAGCAAACGCCGTCTTCCCCTTCTTTGGCATCGGTAACCAAAATATAGGTCACTCCCTGTACCACAGTTTCCTCCAAAATCTCCAACTCTAAATCATCTTCTTCTGAACGTAAACGAATTCTTCCGCCTTCCATTTTACCCTTCCTCTCTGTTTCGAAGGTAATCCTCTAAAATTACCTGAGCAGCTACCTGGTCTAAAACTTCCTTTTGTCTATCCTTGGGAACTCCGTTTTCCCGCAAAATCTCTTCCGCTTCCATGGTACTGAGCCTTTCATCATACAAATGTATGGGAAGCTCTATTTTTTTCTGAAGCATTTCCTGAAAGGCCAGAACCCTTTCTACCCTTTCTCCCTCACTGCCATCCATGTGGCAGGGATAACCCAGAACCAATTCTTCTACCTGATACTCCTTACAGGTCTCCAGAATTTCTTCTACGGTCTTTCGTAATTTTCCTTCTCTTTCCCGCCAAATGGTTTTAAGAGGCTGAACAATGAGACCCAAAGGATCAGTGATGGCGAGCCCCACTGTTTTGGATCCGTAATCTAATGCCAAAATCCGCATACAACTCCTACTGAAACTGAAGAAAAGGTCTCTCCGGAACTCCAGACAGACCAAAAAAGCTTATGACTTTTTTAATTTACTCTCTACATAATTCCGCATCAACTCTTCCAGGAGTTCATCCCGCTCTACCTTATTAATCAGGCTTCTGGCCCCCTTATAGCTGGTAATATAGGTCGGATCTCCGGACATAATGTAGCCCACTATCTGGTTAATAGGGTTATATCCCTTCTCTGTTAACGCTGTATAAACTTCCTTTAATACCTCTGATGCCGCCAAACTGTTCTGCACCGGTTTAATAATCTGGGTATGGTTCATTTCATTATTCATAAAAACACGTCCCTCTCAAAACTTGCCTTATTCTATCTCATTTTTATCGATTTCGCAAGTCCGCTTTCCTTACTTTCTTTTTACAGTCCCCATGATTTCCTACACAATATGACGACAAAAAAAGGCCAAAGAATAAGTTCTTTAGCCTCTTTTTCCTACTCTCGCTTCGATGTCTTTTTCGGAAAGTCTCGATGATTTAGGGAAATTTTCTATTAACCCTGAAATTTTGCTGCGGATTCTCCTGCAATTTTTCCAAAGACGGTAAAGTCTGCAACGGCATTTCCACCTAAACGGTTAGCTCCGTGTACGCCTCCGGTAACTTCTCCTGCCGCAAAAAGTCCGGGAATTGCATTGCCGTTCTTATCCAAAACCTCAGTGACTTCATTAATGCGCAGTCCTCCCATGGTGTGATGTACGCCGGGAGTTACCTTAATGGCATAGAAAGGTGCTGTATCCAGTGGGTCCGCAAAGCTGGTTCTTCCAAATGCGGTATCCTCTTTCTTTGCTACACTTTCATTCCATTCCGTCAAGGTCTTTTCAAAGGCATCTTCGGGAACGCCCATTGCCTTAGCCAGACTCTTGGCATCTTCTCCTGTTACGGTATAACCGGATTTAATATAGCCCTGAATGACTGCGGATTTCTCCACCATCTTGTTATCCAGCACAAGGTATACCTGAGAGTTGGTCTGCTCAATCTCCGCCTTGGATACCGCATCTCTGGTTCCCACTTCATCGGTAAAACGAAGACCTTCCTGGTTCACTAAAATAGCACCGTCTCCTCTTAAGCCCTCAGTGATAAGATGGGCATCATTTGTGGTCACTGTGGGGTGAATCTGAATCTGATCCATATCTACAGTGTCCGCTCCCAAGGCTTCCGCCATGGTAATTCCCTGTCCCAAAGCACCGGCTGCATTGGTGGACATATAGCCCTTTAGGCTTGGCTGGTACTTTTCCACCATCTCCTTATTGGCTGCAAAACCGCCGGTAGCCACAATAACCACAGGAGCTTTAACCTCTACGGAATTGCCGGAGCTGCCCTTGGCCTTTACGCCAGAGATTTTTCCATCCTCGGACTTGGTAATTTCTTCCGCGGTTACGGAAGTCAGTAGGGTAATCTTATCCCGTTTTTTCAGATTCTCCTCTAAAACAGGAATCATGTAAGAACCTACCGCAATAACCTTACCGTTCTCATCTACAGGACGATGAATTCTCTTTACGGAAGCTCCTCCGAAGGAACCTACATTGTGAATGGTCATTCCTAATTTTTCCAGATAATCAATAGCCGGACCGGATTGTTCGGCCAATACCTTGACCAAAGTAGGATTGTTCTTGCCCTTTCCTCCCACCATGGTATCCAGCTCCATCAGCTCTACGGAATCAAAATATCCTTCCGGATTTGCCTGATAAGCGGCATATTGTTCCTTTACCTTTGCCGCTAAGGCAGTAATGGTTTCATTGTCACTGTACTTTTCCGCAGCAGTCGCCAGAGTTTTCTCTACGCCTGCTCCTTCTTCAAAGCTATTCTCGTTCTGCCACTTGGTCGCTGCAGCATTCATACCTCCTGTTGCACGGATAGAGTTTCCTCCCACCATGGCCTGGCTTTCCAAAATCACAACGGATTTTCCCAAATCCGCTGCGGTAATGGCGGAAATCATTCCTGCTCCGCCGGCACCGATGACTACCACGTCCGCCTCAAGATTCTGGTCTTTCGCAGGTTCTGCATTACTGCTTCCGCCACTGGGAGTGCTAAACTTATCTGTAGAGAAGCCCATTTCCTTAATCGCCTGCTCTACACCGGTACGGAGAGCCGTGCTGGATACGGTTGCCCCGGCAATACCGTCCACGTTAAAGCTTTGCTGTTCCACCATCAAAGCCGGAAGAGCTTCCACTGCTTTACTTCCGATACCCTGGGTTTCAGAATTGCTTAAGACATTTACCCCATACAGTTTATCCGCATCTGCGGTGACCTCCAATGTCATGTCTCCTCCGAAACCGGCTACAGTAACCTTCTGTGTCTTTGCCGTATCCGGAGCGTCCACCTTTCTCGCCTGTTCTGTATTCCAAGAACGAATCCCTAAAATCACAGCACAGAGAATACCGGCGAGAATCACCAAGTAAGATAAAAATTTCTCGTTCTTCATGCTACTCCTCTACTCCTAAAAAACTCCTACTTTTGCATCGTTATATTTATAACATAAATCTTCTTATTTTGACTATTAGCAAAAACTCGCGGAAAAATAAGTATTTTCCGCGAGTTTCTATCAATTTTTACAAATTTACAATATATAGGCAAGAATATACTTCTTTTACGCCTTTTTCTCCTCTACAAACTGTAAAAGAAGCTTTTCGGAGCGATCTACGAATTGCTTCATCTCTTCTCCGTTCAGGCTGGCATTTTGAATACGGGCAAGGTCATAAATCTGCTCTTCAAGAAGCTTTCCTTCCTCTGTTTCCAAAAGAGCCTCATGCTTCAAAAGATAATCCACTAAAGGATGCTTTTCATTTAACACCAAACTCTCCTCCAAAGGAAGTTCTCCCATGGGCATACCGGAGATAGCATACATTTTCATCATCTCCTGCATTCTTCTGGATTCCTCGGAAATGGATAGCAGCGCAGCCGGTGTATTTGACAACAGCCTTTCCAGTTTAATCTTCAGCTTATCCTTTGCAAGATTCTTTTGGAAGCTCTTTTCCAATTTTTCTGAAAGGCTTTGAAGATTTTTCTGTTCCTCCTCGGGAAGCTTCTCCTGCATAGCCTCCTGGAAGTCCGCATCGATTCTTTGGAAACGAAGCCCTTCATTTTTCGCTTCTAATTCAGTAATAAAGGCAGAATCGATTCTTTCCGTGAGGTAAACCGCTTCCTTCTTATGCTCTTTAAAGATGCGAATATACTGGCTCTGGGCTAAGGCATCGGAAACATAGTAAACTCTTTGGAGCTTTTCCTCCTGTTTTTCCGCATCGCCGGACTGCTCCGCGGTACCGCTTTCATTTGTATTTTCATCGGAAGCCTGCTTCTCCTTCTGCTGACGCTCTTCAGAACTCTTATCTCCGGTATTTTCGGAAACAGTCTCTGAACCGTCCTTCTTCTCCTTAAGCTCCGGTAAGGTCAGATACTTATCCTCTAAATCCTTAAACAGGATATAGTCCTTCATTTTCTCTGCAAATTTCTCATCTCTAAGAATACCGTACTTGATAAAGGGAGAAATGTCGTCCCAATACTTCTCATAATTATCTCGATCCGTCTTGCATAAACCGGAAAGCTTCTCTGCCACCTTTTTGGTAATGTAATCGGAAATCTTCTTGACAAAACCGTCATTCTGAAGCTGAGAACGAGATACGTTCAAAGGAAGATCCGGACAGTCAATCACACCCTTTAAAAGAAGCAAATATTCGGGAATGACCTCTTTAATGTTATCCGCAATAAAGACTTGATTGTTATAAAGCTTGATAGTTCCCTCGATGGATTCATACTCCGAATTAATCTTTGGAAAATACAGAATTCCCTTCAAATGATAAGGATAATCCATATTCAAATGAATCCAGAACAAAGGCTCCTTATAGTCATGGAAAGTCTTCCGATAAAAATCAAGATACTGCTCTTTTGTCACAGACGAAGGAGACTCTCCCCAAAGCGGATGGATTTCATTCAGGAGTACGGGGCGCTTTTCAATCTTCAGCCTTGCCTCCGTTTTTTTCTCCTCGCCCTTCTCGTCCTTTTCTACCTTTTCCGGAATCTCTTCCAAAACAACATCTCCGGGAAGCTTTTCAGAGGCCAAAATTTCCTGGCTGTCCTTAGGAAGCTTCTCCAGATAAATTTCAACCGGCATAAAAGAACAATACTTTTCAATAATGGAACGCATTTCCCATTCATTGGCATACTTTAAGCAGTCATTATTCAAATGAAGGGTAATCTCCGTACCGTGAGAAGCCTTACTGCCTTCCGTCATGCTGTAATCCGTTCCGTCATCACAGGACCAATGCACCGGCTTTGCGTCCTTTTTATAAGAAAGGGTTTCGATTTCTACCCGATCGGCAACCATGAAAGCAGAGTAAAATCCAAGACCGAAATGTCCGATAATCTGATCACTGTTGGCTTTATCTTTATACTTTTCAATAAAATCCGCTGCACCGGAAAAAGCAATCTGGGTAATATACTTTTCTACTTCTTCCTCCGTCATACCGATACCGTTATCCTTAAAGCAAATGGTTTTAGCATCAGGATTCACAATAACGCTTACTCGACCTTTAAAGTCTGCCGGCTTCTCCCATTCGGAAATCAAGGCAAGCTTTTCCAGCTTGGTTACCGCATCGGTAGCATTGGAAATCTGCTCACGTACAAAAATGTCCTGATCGCTATACATCCATTTCTTAATAATGGGGAAAATATTCTCACTATGAATTGATAAAGATCCTTTTTTTTCCATAAAATACCTCTTTTCTACTATATAAAATTTGATAGCTTAAACCCTATCTCTCCTATAGCTCCTATGGAGCACCAAACAGGAAAAGTATAACACAATTATTAGCACTCATCAAGTATAAGTGCTAATAATTCGATTACTTCATTTTTTTGCTAATGTATTCTCTTCATAGTTTTTAGAATTTTATTCTTTATCTATTTAAGGACTATAAAAATAATCACAATGTGCGCTACAAAATAAACCGGATTTACAAGATCAAACTGATAAACGAGATATCGCACGCTTTGCGCACGATACTCGTTATGAATAAAAAAAAGAACAATGCATTGCATTGTTCTGCATGGAACCGCAGGGACTCGAACCCTGGACCGATCGGTTATGAGCCGAGTGCTCTAACCAACTGAGCTACGGTTCCGTAAATGATTATAAGAAAATTTATCCTTTTTAGCAAGTTGTTAAGAAATCTATAAGTAGTAAAAAGCGTATGCTTGCTAAATGAAATACCACCTATCTTATATTATCTTATGAGATAGAAAAAGCCTAAGCTACGCTTAGGCTTAAGCCGATATTCGGACTCGAACCGAAGACCTACTGATTACAAATCAGTTGCTCTACCAACTGAGCTATATCGGCATACCTGTAAACCACATATCTCTTAATTATTCTTCCTAGACTTTAGACAAAAACCAGACGCATTGGATAAGCCCTCGACC
>NZ_CAUVME010000040.1:0-20730 GCF_963553175.1 Oribacterium sinus
TCCCAACAATGTGGATACTGTAGTACCGGATGATAATAAGCAGGGAACGGATATTAAGGCGAATGCAAGTGCGAAGCTTGGTTTTTTCACTTTACCTTTAGCGGATATCAATGCATCCATTTCTGCAGAAGATGCCAAAGGGGATAAGACTATTGCTGAAAGCAATCCTAGATTAGAGGATAATAGTATTACTGCATTAAAAAACAAAGATGTGGTGATGCAGGGAGACCTTTCTATTGCCAAAGAGGATGGAGCTGAGACCTATGACAGTACCGCTTCCGCAGCCCATGATGTAAACAAGGAAGATAGCTATTCTTTGAAAGCTGACTTGGATGTTACAGCTGTCAATAATTCCATTAATGCCTCTGCGGATTTCATTCCGAATTCCAACGACATTTCCGTAAATAATATGGAGACAGGACTTCGTGCCACCTTCTCATTTGGCAATGACCTTGAGGGAAGCTTCCATACCCCTACAGATTTAGAAGATGCCAAGAAGCACTACGAGCTAAGCTCTGCTGACGGAAGCCCGATGATTTACCGTATCAACTATGCAAATTCCAAGTTTGCAAAGGATAAAGTAAGCATCGCCATGGACTTGGATTTAACGAAGATGACTCCATTGGTAAATCGTTATTCCTCAGCCGGAGCCAATTACAAAAATCTGTATGGAACAGATCCTGTTACCGGAAAAGAAAACCATATTGAGAACTATAATTATCCTGCAAGTGAATATAAAACACGTTATCAGACCAGTGTCTTTGGTAATTTAAAGGAGCTGATTAATAATTCTGCTAAGAAGATTCAGTTGGTGATGAAGGGGGTTAAGTTGAATTCCGCTTCCTCTAACCCAGTGGAAACAGAGACTGAAAATGAAAAGACCACAACTACTGAAGGAACCGTTCATGGAACACTAGTCGGATATATGAAGGCTGACATGGGTATGAATCGTGTAAAAGGTAAAGCTTCTTATGTTTGGGGAGCTATTCAGAATGATGCCGGTCGGGACAGTGTAACAGGCCAGAACAATGATAAGGTAAACCTTACCGTGAAGTTCACTACCACAGAAAAGAAGGAAAAGCCGGTTCAACCTGAGGAGCCGACACAGCCTGTTACCCCGGTGGCACCAAGTAATGGCGGCGGAAGCACCCCAAGTCTTGCTCCCGCAAGACCAAGCTCTTCCGCACCTTCCAATCCGGGAACCGTTCTGGGAGAAAGCCGACCAACAGCTTCTACTCCCGCCGGTGAAGTTTTAGGAGAAAATCGTGAAACTCCTGTAGCGGAAACCGCTGAGAAGAAGCAGGGAGCTGTATTGGGAGAGTCTCGTCCAAGCGTAAAGGGTGTATCAGACCGTGCAACCGTAGCTACCGGAGACTACAACTTTACAGGACTTTGGGCTTCCCTTTTCGGAATCTCTTTAGCGGCATTGGCAGGCTTTGTGGTTCTTCAGAAGAGAAAAGAAAATTAATCTGCCGATAATCATTTTTTCTGTATTTACTATATATTACTGTTAATACGGAAAAGCAAAAATATTATCAAAGGAATACTAAACCGTTGTAGAACATGAAAAAAATAGTTCTGCAACGGTTTATTTTTGTGAATTAAGATTTGACTTATTTATACTTTTTTCTTAGTATAGTGCTTATAGTTATTTTAATTTTTTAAAGCAAAAACAGGAGAAATAGAACAATAGTATCAGCAGCTTTGTACAAATTTCTTCTGTTTTTTCCTGTAAGTGCTTTAAAAAAGACATATGAAAAGTTGAAAAAACTTTTCTAAACACAGGGAGAATGAGAATGAAGAAGAACTTAAAAGTACAGGTAGCTGCATTGGCTATGACAGGAGCAATGGTTGCCATTCCTATGAATGCCAGAGCTGAGGATGCAAATCCTGCTACAGCGGCAACGACAGGAACAATGGAAGCAGCAGCAGAAGCTGCAACAGGAGTGACATCGGGAGCAGCGGCAGAAGCTGCAACAGGAGTGACATCGGGAGCAGCGGCAGAAACTGCAACAGGAGCGACAGCAGGAGTAGTGGCAGAGGCTGAAACAGGGGCGACAGTAGCAACAGCCCCAGGAGCGGGAACAGCCAGCGGGAGAGAAGGGGCAGTTGTTACTGTAGAGGAAGCGGCAGTGGATCCCGGTACCACTGCACCGAACAATGTGAATACCGTGCTGTCGGAGGATCAAAAGCAGGGAACAGACATTTCCACACATGCAGATATTACCCGTGGAGGGCAAGCTAGACCTGTGATTCACGTAGATACCACTGTGACAGCAGAAGATGCCAAGGGAGAGAAGACCATTGTGGAAAGCCATCCCGGAGTCGAAGATAATGTAATTACCAGGCTTAAAAACAAAGATGTAGTTCTCCAAGGGGATCTTTCCATCAAAAAGGATGAGAGTACAGAAGCTTATGACAGTACCAATACTGCAGCACATCCGGTGAATAAGGAAGATAGCTATTCTCTGAAGGCGGATTTGGATGTGTCTCCAGTGACTAACGCCATTAATGCGTCTTCCGGAATTATACCGGGGTCGAATGATATTTTTGTAAACAATTTAGAGACAGGCCTTCGCTCCACATTTACTTTGGGAGATGACCTGGAGGGAAGCTTCCATCTCCCAACGGACTTAGAGGATGCCAAGAAGCATTATGAGCTAAGTTCTGCGGACGGAAATCCCATGATTTATCGCATTAATTATGGAAAATCTTCCTTTTCCAAGAAGAAGGTAAGCCTTGTTATGGATTTAGATTTAACCCAGATGAAGCCATTGGCGAAGCAAGGCTCCGATGAAAATGCGGCTAACGAAAGAATCTACGGCAAAGATCCTGTTACCGGCAAAGCATACCCTATTGAAAACTTTAATCCCTCTCCTGCTACAGGAAGACATGCAACTACCAGTGTTTTTGGAAATTTGCAGGAGCTTATTAACAATTCTGCCCAAAAGATTCAGCTGGTAATGAAAGGATTAAAAATTAATGCCACCTCTTCCAATAGAGTAGAAACGGAAACGGCGACAGAAAAGAACATTAGCACAGAGGGAAGTATTGCCGGAACTTTAGTAGGATATATGAAGTCTGATTTATGGTATGTTTATGCTTCCGGTAATACCTCTTATGTTTGGGGGGCAGTGCAAAATGATGCCGGTAGAGACAAGGTGTCCGGTCAAGGAAATGACAAGGTTCTTCTTACCGTAAAAATGAACACAGTAGAGCCGAAGAACAATCCTGTGCAGCCCGTAAATCCTGTTAACCCGGAGCAGCCTGCACAGCCGGTAAACCCCGAAACACCTGTTGTGCCTGCTACTCCTGTGAATCCAAGGGTTGGCGGAACAAGCAATGGCGGCGGTGGAAGAAGCAGTTCAAGAGTGACTGTAAGCACTGTCAGCAATGCACCTACCAATCCCGGAATCGTTCTGGGAGAAAGCCGTCCAACAGCTTCTACACCAAGCGGTGAAGTTTTAGGAGAGAACCGTGTGGCTCCCGTAGCGGAAACCGTTGAGAAAAAGCAGGGAACTGTATTGGGAGAATCCCGTCCAAGTGTAAAAGGCGTATCCGACCGAGCATCCGTAGCCACCGGAGATTACAACTTCACAGGACTTTGGGCATCCCTATTCGGAATCTCCCTAGCATCCTTAGCAGGCTTTGTAGTTCTGAAAAAGAAGGAGCAGCAGTAAATATCAAGCTGAAAAATATATAAAACAGTAATAAATGATTACCGTAGTAGAGCAGGTAAAGTGCCGGTTCTACTATGGTTTTTTGAATTCAGCTGTACCTTCTTTATATTTTTTCTTAGTAAAAGTGAAGGTCTGTGTAAATAAATAAGCGGAAGCGACAGATGCAGTATAGATATGAAAGAGAGCAATCTGAGCCCGCCGGTACTTGCCGAAATCCGGCGAAGTGAAGGACTGTGAAAATATTAAATGGAAGCGACAGATGCAGTATAGGCATGTAAGAGGGTAATCTGAGCCCGTCAGTACTTACTGAAAGCGAGCAAAGCGAAGCTTGAAGTTAGTACTGCTACGAAGGCGAGGTTAGCGAGAGCGTGCCCGATTACATGCCTATACTGCATAGGCGCGTGTTCTTTTAACTTTTCCCAGACCTTCACTCCCACTCCCCTTCTTGACAGCGCCTGCCTATTGCACTAAGATTTTCCTATGTTGTTAGAAGAAAGAGGAAAGCAAATGGCAGAGAAAAAATCAAAGATTCCACACAATACAGAAAGACCGGTTCTGATTACAGGCCACAAGAATCCGGATACGGATTCCATTTGTGCGGCGATTTCTTATTCCCGTTTGAAGAATAAGATTAACAATACAGACCGGTATATCCCTTGTAGAGCCGGAAATCCCAATGCGGAAACCAGCTTTGTTTTAGAGCATTTTAAGGTGGACGCTCCTCTTTTATTGGACAATGTAAAAACCCAGGTTTCCGATATTGCCTATCGGAAGACTCCCGGAGTTTCTAAAAATATGTCTTTAAAGCAGGCCTATCAGATGATGAGAGACGGTCATGTGGTCACCCTTCCGGCGGTAAACCAAAACGGCATTTTGGAAGGTCTCATTACCATGTCCGATATTGCCAAGTCCTATATGAATGTATATGATTCTGCCATCATTTCCACGGCAGAGACTCCTTTTAAAAACATCCTGGAAACCTTGGAAGCAACTCTGATTACCGGAGATGCCAACCGAAATTGTCAGGACGGAAAGGTGTTGATTGCGGCAGCCAATCCGGAAATGATGAACTACTATATTGAACCCCATGACATTGTCATCCTGGGAAATAGAGCAGAGAGCCAGCTTTCCGCCTTGGACAATGGTGCGGATTGTATCATCATTTGCGAAGGCGCCAATGCCTCCCCCACGATTAAAGCCCTGGCGGAGCAAAACGGCATGATTATCATGGTGACCTCCTATGATGCTTATACGGCGGCAAGACTGATTAACCAGTCCATTCCCATCAGCTTCTTTATGACGAAGGAAGGCATTTTAAGCTTCGAAGAAGAGGATACGGTGGATGAAATCAAGGATGTGATGGCGAAGAAGCGGCACAGAGATTTCCCGGTCATCAGTAAGGACGGCCGATATCTGGGCATGCTTTCCCGTAGAAATCTTTTAGGAGCCAGCGGAAAACAGGTCATCATGGTGGATCATAATGAGCTGGGACAGGCATTGGACGGCATGGAAAATGCGGAAATCCTGGAGATTATTGATCATCACAGACTGGGAACCATTCAGACTTTGGGACCGGTGTATTTTAGAAACCAGCCCCTTGGCTGTACCAGCACGATTGTGTATCTGATGTATCAGGAAAATAAGGTGGAGATTGATCCTCAGACAGCGGGACTGATGATGTCCGCCATCATTTCCGATACCCTCCTTTTCCGTTCTCCTACCTGCACCAAGACCGATGAGATGGCTGCCAGAGCGTTGGCGGAGATTGCCGGAGTGGATATTGAAAAGTATGCTATGGAAATGTTTTCCGCCGCTTCCGATTTAAAGCAGAAGACGGATCGGGAGATTTTTTATCAGGACTTTAAGACCTTTACTGCAGGAGACATTCATTTTGGCGTCAGTCAGGTAAGCTCCTTAAATGAAGAAGAGCTTCTTTCCTTAAAGCCCAGACTCTTCCATTTTGCCAAGGAGGCTTTAGGAGAAGAAAATCTGGACATGGCCTTTGTGATGCTCACCAACATTTTAAAACAGGATACTCTGCTTCTGGCTGTTGGGCACAGGGCAGAAACCCTGATTCAAAATGCCTTTTTGCTGGAGCCGAAAAAGGAAAGCTTTGATTTTTCCGGAGAAGAGGTGGAGGGCTATACCGCTGTGCTGGAGAATGTGGTTTCCAGAAAGAAACAGCTGATTCCACCTCTTAGCCTCTATGGGGAGCAAATGTAAGAGAAAATCCGGACTTTCAGAACGAACATCTGAAAAGAAAAAGTAGAATCTTCAGAACGAAAAATAGACGAGAGAAAAGCCGGACTTTATGGAAGAAGACCGGAGTAGAAAAAGTGGACTTAAAGTAGGAACATCAGAAAGCGGAAAGGATAGTCTTATGAATATTTGTTTAATCGGAATGCCCTCCAGCGGGAAAAGCGTTTTAGGGGTATTGCTGGCGAAAAAATTAGGCATGTCCTTTCTGGATATGGATTTGGTGATTCAGGAAAAGACCGGACAGTTGCTTCGGGAAATTATTGCGGAGCGGGGAAGGGAGGGCTTTCTCCTTTTGGAAGAGGAAGTGGGAGCAGAGCTCTCCATGAACAATACGGTTCTTGCTCCGGGCGGCTCTATTTGCTACGGAAAGAGAGCTATGGAGCATTTACGGGAGACTTCTTTGGTGATTTTCTTGGATGTGCCTTTTTCCGAGGTGGAAAAAAGAATCGGTGACCCGGTGAAAAGAGGGGTGGCGATTCCCGACGGCTTTACCCTGAAAGACCTATATAACGAGAGAAAGGCCCTCTACCTTCAATATGCCCATGAAATTCTGAATGAAGAGGGCTTAAATCCGGAGGAATGTGTGGAGGCTTTGGTTCGTATTGTAGAGAACCATAAACAGTAGATTCCTCATGGAAGTAGGATTTTAGGAGCAGCTCAGAAGGATTTTTTAGAGAAACGCAGAAAGAATCTTTCGTAAAAAGCTTAGAAAGTTTCTTTGACCCAAAGCATGAGAATACATAAGAAATGGCGGAAATAGAGGTTCGTATGGAAAATATCGTACTTGGCTTACTGGCCCATGTGGACAGAGGAAAGACCAGTCTTTCGGAGGCTCTTCTCTATGAAAGCGGGAGAATTTCGGAAAAGGGCAGGGTAGACCATGGAGATAGTGTTTTAGACAAGGACAGTCTGGAACGAAAAAAAGGAATTACGATTTATGCCAAAAGCGTTTATTTTACCAAAGAAAATAAGCGTTTTTTTCTTTTGGATACTCCCGGGCATCAGGAGTTTTCCTCGGAGATGGAGCGCTGTCTTGCGGTCATAGACTACGGTATCCTGCTGATTGAAGGAAATGACGGTATCCAAAAGCGAGAGCTGCATCTCTTTGAAAGAGCGAGAGAGAAGGGCATTCCTCTTTTTTTGGTGGTGAACAAAATGGACCTTTTCCAAGGGGACAGGGAAGCTTTGTTAAGAGAAATCCAGGAGGCCTTTTCCTGTGAGGGGATTATAGATTTTTCTCCCTATGCTTTTTCTGACTTGGCAGCATTTTTACAGGAAGAGGATTTTTCCCAAGGGGTAGATTCCAAGGAGAATGTAGCTTTAGAGAAAAAGGAGGCTATAGGACAGAAGGCAGTTCCATCGGAGGGCTGTCAGGATTTTCTGGAAAATCTTGCTTTATTATCTGAAGAGGGAACCGCGGAGTATCTGGAAAATGGGCGAGTTCCTCTTGGTTTTTTACGGGAAAACTTACAGAAGAGAAAGCTTTTCCCTCTTTTCTTCACCTCTGCCTTAAAGCAGGAGGGAATCACCCAGCTTCTTTCCTGGATTTTCGCTCTTTGCCAAATGCCGACCTATAGTGAGGAATTGCGGGGAATTTTATATAAAATCAGCAAAAGTCCGGAGGGAAGAAGAATCGGAAGGGCTAAGCTTCTGGGAGGAAGTCTTTCCTTAAGACAAGAATGGCGGCCTTCCGAAAAGGCTTTGGAACTGCACTTGGAAGGAGTAGAAGAGGAAGCTGTAGAAAGTGTAGAGCCGGGAATGCTTTTTACCATGCCGATTTCGGAAAATGCAGGTCTTGGGTATTTTCCGGAGGATGACCATAGAGAGAAAGAGAAGGAAGGATATTTTCCCACCCTTTTGTCTATTGAGGGAGAGGAGATTCTTCAGTATCGAAAGGATTTGGAGGAGCTGCAAAAGGAATTTCCGGAGTGGGGGATTTCTATTTCTTTGGCGGAAAAAGAGGTCACTGCACAGCTGTCCGGAAATCTGCAAAAAGAACTCCTGACGGATTTGTTTGCCAAGAGGCTGGGAAAGAAACTGCATTTTTCCAAGCCGAAGCTTCGTTATGGGGAAAGTCCCCGTAGGGAAGCTTATGGAAGAGGAGCTGTGCTGGAGCCCGGGCACAGGATTTCCCTGCTTCTTCGTTTAATTCCTATGGAAGGAGAAATTCATCGAGAGCAGCAGAAAGCAGGGGAGGAGGAGAAGCAGGAAAATTCCAAAAAAAGAAGTATTTTTTCCATTGAGAAAATGGGAGAGCTTCCGGAGGGATGGGTTTCCCGCTTGGAAACTGAGTGGGCAGAGGAGCATTTTCCGGGACCGCTCCTTTCCGGACCCTATGAGAATTATGCTTTGGAAATCTCCAACTTAAGCTTTTCTCGAGGCTCCGCCTATTATGTGGACTTTCAGGAGGCGGTGTATCAGGCTTTTCGCATGGCTCAAGCTACAGCAGGGGTTCGGCTGTTAATGCCGTATTTTTCCTATGAAATCTCAGCTTCTCAGGAGAAGCTTGGAAAGATTTTGCAGGAGATTGAAAGACAAAAGGGAAAGCAGGAGGAGCTGCTTTCCGAGGGAGAAAGCTATCAGCTACTGGGAAAGATTCCCGGGACAAGCCTTTCGGAGCTGCAAAGTTTTGTGCAGGGAGAGGGAGAAAGTTTTTCTTTCTCATTTTCCTCTTATCAGGAAATGGAAGAGGAACAAGCCTTAGCAGTATTGGAGGAACGTTTCGGGATTCCTTCGGAGGAGCTTCCCCTTACTACTGCAGGAAAACTTTACTATGGGGAAGAGTTTGTTTCCGAGGCGGCTTTAGGGCAGGACGGATGGGAGGAAAATACTTCCGGCGGAAAATCAGGAGCTTCCTCTTTGAAGCTTAACGGTTCCGCTTCTTTACAGCTTAAGAACAAAGGGGAGCAATCGGAGAAAAAGAAAAAGGGCGAAGAAGGCATTTCCTTAGAGGAGGAGCTGAATGCGATTTTTGAAAGAACCTTCGGCCCCTTAAAAAATCGGGGACAGGAAGCTATTCGTACCGAGCAAAAATTGTTTTTATCCAAGGAGAAGGAAGCTCGTCTGGAGGAAGCCAGAGCCCAGTATGCCAAGAAGGGTAAGAAAAATAAGCGAAAAAAATTTTTGGTGGACGGCTACAACTTTCTTTTTGCCAAGGAAGAATGGAAGGCACTGGCCCAAACGGATTTGATGGCGGGAAGAGAGCAGATTCTTCCCCTGCTTTCCGAATATGCGGCATACCATGACGTGGATTTATATTTGATTTTTGATGCCTATCGGGTGAAAAGCAATCCGGGAAAAACTTTGCAGCTGGATCCCCGAATGCAGGTGATCTTCACAAAGGAAGGAGAATCCGCAGACTTTGCCCTAAGTAAAATGGCCAATGATTTTTCCCAATCCGGCTACCCGGTAGTGGTAGTCAGCTCCGACCAGGCCGTGCAGATTCAAGGCTTTTCCGGAAAAGGCGCCATTGTGTATTCTTCCAAAGAATTTGCTTTCCAAGTAGAGGAGATGAAGAAGCGTATTTCCGACTCCCTCTAAATCAATAAGTAGATGGGGGAGATAGAATTTGATTTTGTGAGATAAATTTATGCAGTATAGGTCTGAAATAAGGGGCAGTCTGAGCCCACGGGTTCTTAGCTTTTGTCTTGTAAAAGCTTAGAACCCCTGTAGGGCGAGGCTAGCGGGAGCGTGCCCCAATTTCAGACCTATACTGCATAAATAGTTTTAGGCAATCGATTCTATCCCCTCCATCTACTTATTTTTTGACCACTCATTGACGAAATACTCTTTAGATTTAAGAATTTGAATAGTATAGAGAAATGAGGGTAAAGGATGAAATGGGATAGGAACTGTCCTTTTCAGAAGGATAGGACAGAAATAGATAAAATAGAAAAGAGCAGCTTGGAAAGAGAGGATTGGGGAGCCGGCAGCGATTCAGCCCCCTTTTTTCGCCGAACGTTTTGGGCCTTGCTCCTGATTTTTTCCTTTTTCTTTTTGACGGCATGTTCCGCTACAGGACATCCCGCCATTATGAAAAGCAAGAATAATAAGATTGTATTAACTTACGGCTTATTGGCGAACAATGATGATTACACTTTGCAGATGACCAAGCGTTTTGCCAAAGAAGTGAAGGAAAAAAGCCGTGGGAGGATAGAGATTAAGATTCTTAGCCCCAAGGACAAGGATAACGACCTGGCTTTGTTGGAACGGTTTCGCTCCGGTAATCTGGACATGGTAAGACTGCCCCTACCTTCCGCAAAGAAGCTTTCTGCAAAGCTCTCTCTCATGGAGCTTCCCTATCTTTTTGACAGTGAAGAGGAAATGTGGAATGTTTTAGATGGAGACAAGGGAGCTATTTTTCAAGAGGATTTTCAAAGCAAGGGAATGGAGCTTTTGGTGTGGCATTGTCTTGGCTTTCGGGATTTTTATACCGTGGAAAAGCCACTGACCTCTGCAGCGGATTTTGACGGATTGATTTTAGGAGTGGAGGATGAGTCTCGCATGGGAAGAGCCTTGCAGCTTCTTTTCGGAAAAACCAGAGAGCTTCCCCAAGATAAAATCTATAAGGCGTTGCAAAGCGGAGTTGTGGAGGGTAGTGAAAATACCATGGAGGAATTTGCCCGGCAGGAACACAATCTTTCCGCCAAGTATTTTTTAGAGGATGATCACAGCCCCGTTTTAGATTTGCAAATTCTTTCTTCCAGAGCAAGAGAGAATCTGTCGGAAGAAGATCGGGCTTTGCTTAGGGATGTGTCTTTTTCCATGGCTTTACAGGAAAGAGCTTACGTGAAAAAAATGCGGGTGGAGCTACGAAACAAATTAAGTAAAAGAGGAGTACACTTCTCTCATTTTTCCAAAGAAGAGAAAGCCAAGATTGAAGAGCTTTTAGCACCTCTTTATCAGGAATCCACAGAATCGGATTTTTTGCGAAAGCTGGGGAAAATAGATTAAATAAAGAATGATAAGTGTTTAATATAAGAGGATTGACAAGTTTCCTCTCCTCTGTCATAATACTGCCTTGAAAGATAGACGTAACTAACTAAAAGCTTTGTATTATCTGTCAAAAGGGCTGCGATGTTAGCGTAAGCATCAGCATCAGCCTATCCTAGATAGGAGGGTGCTTTTTGCGTGTTAAACAACTCTCCCTTGGATAAGGGCTAAGATACCTTACGGTACTGTTGTTCTCCTGTGAGGAATACTACAAAGCGAAGCAGTAATGCGTAGAAGAAAGGGGTATTATGAGAAAACATTGGATTCTTGGCGCTTCCGCCATCATTTTAGCATCCTCCGTAATGGCTTGCGGAAAGAAGCAGGATATTGCCACCACAGCTGCAGGATCGGAGAAGGCTGCGGAAAGCACTGCAGCTCAGGCAGAGAAGTCTGATTATGTCTTTGTAAAGATGACCGTTCCCTATGCGGACTTTTATTACGGAGAATTAAAGGATATTGCTCCGGAAGAGGGGAAGGATTTGAAGGCACAGCTGGATGCGGAGGATAAGGTAACAAAGGACGGTTTCCGGGAGACAGGAATGTATGACAGTGCCAGCTCTCCTACTAAGGAAAAGGTGGAGAAGTTTGTGATGGCGGACACCGCTGTAGAGGGAGAAGGCTCTGTCTATAAGGGAATTAAGCACGTGAACGTTGCGATTCCGAAGTCCCTTTATGAGGATGCCAAGAAGGCATTGGAGGAGAAGAAGGAAAGCAAGAATGCTCTTCTTACTTTGATGGGGGCTATTGAAAGTGAAGTCAGCACTGAACCTAAGGAGTATAAGGTATTAAACTCCGACGGAACTCTTTCCAAGACTCAAGGCACTACAAATGAAGCGAAGGACACCGAAGCGGATATTACCACCACTTCCTCCTACGGAAATTATGAAATCGAAGTCAGCGGTTTGGACATTGACTCTGAAATCGTACAGGCTGCAATTCTGGAAACCAAGGACGGCGCAAAGTACGGCTTAAAGCATGAGGACAATATCTGGACAAAGCCGGAGGAACTGGCATTTTCCGCTGTGGCTTTCGAGGACACCAACCATAAGGCTCAGAAGGAGTTTAAGCGTTTTGAAGATATTCAGGACAAGGACATTGTGAAAATCACCTACTTCTTAATGGATGAGGATGATGTGGAGGTTCCCGTAAATCTTCATGTGAAGAAGATTGCTCCTGCTGAATACAAGGTTAGCGGAGACGAGAAGGTAAGCTACAGTCCGGAAGGCACCAAAGTAAATTATCAGCTTTCCACCGGAGAAGACAGCTACGCTCTTGGCAAGGTTATCAGTAGGAAGAGTGAGGTAAAGGGAGAGGTTAATACAGACACCGCCGGTGTTTTGGTACTGCCTAAGGAAATGACTCCCGGAAAGTACCAGCTGGTATTCTCTAACGACAAGCTTACCGATGTATCCTTTAAGGTACTGGTAGAATCCGGCTTAAAGGCGGAGGACTTCCATTTTGAAAATAACAAGTTAAGCCTTGCGGAAAACGCAGATCAGCTGACTATCGCAAACTACATTGCTTCTACAAGCTCCGCAACCATCGGAGAGCAGGAGTTTAAGGGCGGTTCCGGAAGAAGATTCGGAAAGAACATTTTCAATGAAGACGGTAGCGTAAATACTGAGGCGAGCTACAAGAAGGACGGTCAGGAAGTAAAGTACTTTGACGGCCCCGGAACCTATCCTGTAACCATCAAGGCAGACGGATATCCTGAAGTGAAATTCGAGGTAGTCGTACAATGATTGTGATTCTTACTTTAATATGCAGTTTAGCATTTTTCCATTTCTTTGGAAAAGCATTAAAGAAGAAGCCGGCAGTATTGTATGGAATCTGTATCCTCCTTTCCTTGGTAAGTATTTTTTATCCAAGGGAGGGAGGACTTCCCTTTTTGGACTTCTTTTTTAAGAAAATCATGCAAAGGGGTGTGCTGGCAGGCTCTCTCTTTATCTGGGTGATGCTGGCACCGGTGCTTCCCAAGAGCTTTTCCGGAAGAAAGACCATCTATCTTCTTCGAGGGGAAATGGCTATTTGCGCCTCTTTGATTACTTTGGCCCATAATCTGGCCTTTGGCGGAAAATACTTTGGCGCCTTATTCTTTGGACAGGGGCATATCAGTTTGATGGAGCTTCATGCGGCTATCGTGTCTTGTCTTATGATACTTTTGTTAATTCCGCTAACTATCACTTCCTTTCAGACCGTTCGGCGGAAAATGCAGGCAAAGACCTGGAAGAAGTTGCAAAACTGGTCCTATCTTTTTTACCTGCTTTTGTACCTGCACATTTTCTTTATTTATCAAGGAGCGCTGATTCGCGGAAAGGGAGACTATTTCTTCACTCTGATGATTTATAGCTTCATTTTCGGATTCTACGGATTCTTACGGATTCGGCAGTATAGAATGCAAAAGGAAGGCAAGGAGAAAAAGACATTTCCTTTGCTTCGTATTGCGGGGATTTTGCCCATTGTTTGTATTTTTCTAAGCGGCTTTTACAGTGCCGGGAAATACCGCGCCGCACTGGAGGCAAATGTAGATAAAATCAGAGCGCAGGAAAGCGTATCGGAGCAGCACGGACAGGGGGAGGAAATTAATTCTTCCGAAAAAGCAGTAGAAGCTAGCGGAGATAAAGCCTCTACGAATTCTTCGAATGCTTCCTCCGATTCCCAAGCTGCTGATGAGGATAGCATATCCGGAGCTTATAAAGACGGAGAATGCTTTGGAAAGGCTTCCGCCTACAATGGCAATGTGGAAGTGAAAGTCACCATTTCAGGCGGAAAGATTACTGCCATCGACATTGTGAAAACCAAGGACGATGAAGAATATTTCTTTGACGCACAGAAGAAGGTGATTCCGGAAATTTTGGAAAAGCAGAGTACCGACGTGGATGCGGTGGCAGGAGCCACCACCAGTAGCGAGGGCATTTGCCATGCGGTTGAGAAGGCCTTGGAGGAAGCGAAGAAGTAGTCAAAAAGTCTTCTTGTAAAACTTGTAAAAACAGCATTTTCTTATATAATGAGTTCTGTATTCATTCTTAAAAATAGAAGAATACAGAACTTTTTTATTCTTAACAAGTGGCGCAGGCGAAGCCTGAGACGTCTTGTTCATAACGAGTATCCCTCGCAGAGCGTGCGATATCTCGTTGAATTTCTCTTGCGGAGCATGTGTTTTCTAATATTTTCCAAAGGGAAGCTTAGGAGAGTGCTACGCTACTGTAGAGGATGCCTTTTTGGGGGAATATATATGAAAAAAGCTATGCTTTGTATCAGTATCTTGGCTATGATTTTCAGCCTTTCTGCCTGCGATGATATTAAGATGGTACAAAATACTTTTCAGAAAGAGAAGACAAGAAACACAGAGCAGTTAGGAGACCAACCTATGGATGTATTTAAAAAGGGAGATCTTAAAATGGAAAATGGAGAGTACAATATCTATGCTAGCTTCAGTAATTTCCTGGCTGCTCGTTATCACTACATTTCAGTATTTTATTTTCAGGGAGTTCGTAATGAACCGGAGTTTCATTTGGTGGAGGGGAAGGAGTATAGCAAGGAAGGCTTTACACCGGAAGAGTTTGACTTTATCCGACATGTTATGAAAATAGCGAATGGAGGGACGCATTTCCCTGAGGTGGATAAGCCGGTAAAAACCCTGGCTCCTTTAATCTTAAAGACTATGGAAATTTATAACGAGGCAGCAGCTTATGGACAGGCGGAGACTTATAAAAATGATCACTATGAAGGGGCAAAGGAAATTCACAGCCGTCTTTTCCCTTTGGTAGAGAGTTCTAAAGCTCCATTGTTGGAATATAAGAGGGCTATTGATGAGCTTTCTTCAAAAAAAATGGAAGAGGAAATCCGGGCAATGAAAGAACGGGGCTACATTATCCGTTATAACATGTTAAAGCTGTTCTCTCTACGAAATCAAATTATGGATGAAATAATAAATCAAAATCTTGTCCAGGAAGAGATGATAAAGCTTGATTTATCTAAAATTCGTCCTGCCTATGAGGAATTTCTGGCTACCCTATCGGATTTCGAAAAAATGATAGGGAATCGGAAAGCAATTGATGCGGAATTGTTTACTGACCCTACTATTTCTGAAGATTTGTCGGAATTTGTCAATGATTCCAAAGAGTTTGCAAAACAGATTCAGGAAATGATTCGTAGGATAGACGAAAATGAGCCATTTACAGAGAAGGATTATGGGCAGACAAATGTAGATGGCAGCTTTTTAAAGATAGATTGGGCATCTATTAATATGGTTCAAAGCTACAGCAAAGTCATAAGCTAAATAAAGCTTTTGCTTTTTGCGAAATTCTTTCTGTTTCTTGTAAAAAATTTATATTTTTGTATAATTAGTTCTGTATCTTTTCTTAAAATAAAGGAAGATACAGAATTTTTTTGATGAGGAGAAAATGTATGAAAAAAATCGTTTTAGGACTTGGTGCAATTGCCTTAGCCCTCAGTCTTTCCGCCTGTGAAGACTTAAAGATGGCGCAGAACGCTATTAAGCAGGAAAAAAGCGGAGAGAGCGGCGGGGACAGCAGTGAATCCGGAAATAACCCATTGGATGCTTTGAAAAAGAATCTTTCCGCAGATTCCGGGGAAAGCGGTGATGAGCTGACACAATACAACAATTACGTGGATTTCAGTAATTTCCTAACCGGTACTTTTGAAGATAATATCGGCAGATATTTTGAGGGAGTAGAGCCGGAGACAGAGTTTAAGGTAATAGAAGGCGGACATTATACCACTGTAAGCTTTAGCGATCATGATATGGAGCAGGTACAAATCTATCTGGATCAGGCCAATGCAGGAAGCAATTTCCCCGACCTGGATGAACAGGTAAAGACTTTGGCGCCTATCGTCTGGGAAACCATGAAGGTTTATAACGAGGCGGCAAGCTATGGGGATTTGCAGGCCTATAAGGATGATCAGTATGCCAAGGCACAGGAAATTCATAGCCGTCTTTTCCCCTTGGTACAAAGCTATATTGATCCGGCAGATGCTTATACCGCAGCCATTCACAGCCTTTCTGTGGAAAGACAGCAGGAAGAAATGCAGAGAATGAAGGATAACGGCCTTACGATCCGCTATGATATGCTGAGAATCATGGATCTGAAAAATCAAATTATTGATGCTTTTTCTGAGCAGCCCAATGTGGCAGAGGCCAATATTGCCGACCTTGATTTGACAAAGATACGTCCTGCCTATGACGAGCTGGCTACCCTGCTTTTGGAATTTGTGCCCCTTTCCAAGGATAAAGATGCTGCGGAGAAGGAAGGCTTTGACAATAACTATTATGTTACTACCTTTGCAGATGCTGCCGGAGATTTCAAGAAGCAGCTTCAGGAGATGATTGACCGGAAAGAAAGCGGAAAAGGATTTTCCGAGAATGACTTGCAAATTTTATGGGCTACCGATGGAAGCTTCCAGAAAATCAGTGAGGCCGCTTCCAAGATGACGGAAACCTATAACAGAGCAGTCGGTTAAAAAGATTTATAAAAAATGTTCTTGACGAGAAAAGTCAAGTTGTGTTAAATATTAGAACTATAAAACCGTTGAGGTGGAGATAACGTTAAGTATGAGCTCACAGAGAGTCCGGGAAGGTGAGAGCCGGGCAGTATACAGCTTAGCAAATGGACCACTGAGGGCATGGTCAAAGGAGCGATCCGAGTATTCCATGACGCGTAGGAATGCGTTAGTTTCCGGAGGTATGTTAGTACCTTGCTAAGAGCACGAGTGAATCGTGAACTAGGGTGGCACCGCGAACTTTAATTTTCGTCCCTAGCAGAATTTTTATTCTGCTGGGGTTTTTTTATTTTCAAAAATGATTTTAGAGATGCTAAAGACAGTTTTTAAGCAAAAGCCAAAAGTATGTCAAAGTGTTTTTTCTAAAAGGAAGAAGCCAATCCCATGCAGAGCATAGAGAAAGGAAGAAAATGATGATTAGACCAAGTCTTATGGAAATGGAAGCCTACCGGAAGGATGAAAGCCTTCGTCTGCTTCCCGTAATGAAAGAGATTTTTTCGGACTTCATTACCCCTATCACCGCATTATCCATTTTGAAAAATATTTCTCAAAATGTCTTTTTACTGGAGTCCATGGAGGACAGAGAAAAATGGGGAAGATATACCTTTCTGGGTTATGACCCGAAGCAAAGCATTTCCTGCAAAAACGGAATCGTAGAAAGCTCCGGCTTAAAGCTTTCTACCAAGGACCCTAAGGCTCTAATCCGGCAAATCCTTCAAGAGCACAAGGCTCCCAAGATACCCGGGGCCCCTTCCTTTACCGGAGGACTGGTTGGATACTTTGCCTATGACTTTATCCAGTATGAGGAGAACAGCCTTCATTTTTCCGGAAAGGATGAGGAGGACTTCCAGGATTTGGACCTGATGCTCTTTGACAAGGTAATATGTTTTGACCACTTCCTGCAAAAGATTTTCCTGATTGTGAATATGTCCCTTTCCGAGGGAGAGGCGGGCTATAAGAGAGCAGTCCTGGAGCTGGAAAATATGCACAGGCTCTTAAAGAGCGGAGAGCAGAAGAAGGAAGAGCCGGGCAGATGCCTAAGTGACTTCCGCCTCCTCCACAGCAAGGAAGAATATATGCAAATGGTGAAGAAGGCCAAGAGACATTTGAAGGATGGAGACATTTTCCAAATCGTCCTCTCCAACAGGTTGGAAGCGGACTATGAGGGAAGCCTTCTGGAAAGCTATAGACACCTGCGCTGCTTAAATCCCTCCCCCTACCTTTTCTACTTTTCCAGTAAGGACTTGGAGCTGGCAGGAGCCAGCCCGGAAACTCTGGTGAAGCTTGAGGACGGCATTTTGCAGACCTTCCCTCTGGCCGGCACCAGAAAGAGGGGAGCCACAGAGGAAGAGGATAAGCGCATCGCCATGGAGCTTTTACAGGATGAAAAGGAAGTTTCCGAGCACGATATGCTGGTGGATTTAGGTAGAAACGATATCGGGAAAATCGCCAAGGTAGGCACCGTGAAGGTGGAAAAGTACCATGAAATTCAGCGCTATTCCCATGTGATGCATATCGGCTCCACCGTAATGGGAGAGCTTAAGGAAGGCTATGATGCGCTGGACTGTGTGTCCGCCGTGCTTCCAGCAGGAACCCTAAGCGGAGCACCGAAGATTCGGGCCATGGAGCTGATTGATGATTTGGAGCAAAATCGCCGGGGCATTTATGGCGGAGGAATCGGATACATTGATTTCAACGGAAATCTGGATCTTTGCATTGCGATCCGCTTTGCCTATAAGAAAAACGGAAAGGTGGCCATTCGCTCCGGAGCAGGCATCGTGGTGGACTCCTCCGAGGAAAAGGAATTTGAGGAGTGCCAGAACAAGGCAAGAGCTATGGTGGAAGCCATTCGAAGAGGGGAGGAGGAAGAATGATTCTTTTAATTGATAACTACGACAGCTTTACCTTTAACCTGTACCAGATGCTGTCCCAATACGAGAGGGTGGAGGTGATTCGAAATGACGGGAAAACGGTGGAAGAAATCGAGGCCATGAATCCGGCAGGAATCGTTCTTTCTCCCGGACCGGGCAGACCGGAAAATTCCGGCATTTGCCCCCAGGTAATTCGTTCTCTTCGAGGAAAAATCCCTATTCTTGGGGTTTGTCTTGGAGAACAGGCTATCTGTCAGGTCTATGGGGGTACCGTAAGCCACGCCATAAAACCCATGCACGGCAGACAGTCCGAGGTGGACATTGTGGAAGACTCGGAGCTTTTTAAAGGTCTTGGCCGGAAAATGAAGGTGGCTCGCTACCATAGCCTGATTGCCGAGGAGGAAAGTTTGGAGGGCACAGAGCTTCGGATTACCGGAAAAACCAAGCAGGAGGAAGTGATGGCGGTGGAAGACAGTGGGCGGAAGGTTTACGGCGTACAGTTCCATCCGGAAAGCATCATGACTAAGGACGGAGCGAAGATTTTGGAAAACTTTGCAAGGATTTGTAAGGGAGCATAAGGGTAGAAGCAAATGAGCATTTTAGAAGAAATTGCAAGGGAAAGAAGAAAGGCTGTGGAAGAGGAGAAAAAGCTGCTTTCGCTTATGGAGTTGGAAAGGCTTTTGGAGGAGCGGGAGAGCAAAGGCAAAAGCTTTTACCAGGCCTTGGCCAAGGAGGGATTATCCATTATCGGAGAGGTAAAGAAGGCTTCCCCCTCCAAGGGCATTATCGCAGAAAACTTTCCTTATTTGCAGATCGCAAAGGATTATGAAGCTGCCGGTATTGACGCCATTTCCTGCTTGACGGAGCCTAAGTATTTTCTGGGGAAGGATCAATATTTACAAGAAATCGCACAAGCTGTTTCGGTGCCGGTGATTCGGAAGGACTTTCTGATTGACCCCTACCAAATCTATCAGGCCAAGCTTTTAGGAGCAAAAGCTATTCTCCTGATTGTTTCTCTTCTTGGGGAAAGGGAATTGAAGGAATTTCTGGGAATTGCCGAAAAGCTGGGGCTGGATGCCTTGGTGGAATGTCATGATGAGGAGGAAATCCGCTGTGCCCTCTCTGTGGGAGCAAAGATTATCGGAGTCAACAACAGAAATCTAAAGACCTTTTCCGTAAATCTGGAAAACAGCCTATCTCTAAGAAATTTGGTGCCAAAGGGACAGCTCTTCGTGGCGGAAAGCGGAATGTCCAAACCGGAAGAGCTAAGGCTTTTAGAGGAAGCCGGGGTAGATGCGGTGCTCATCGGAGAAAGCCTGATGCGGGCAGAGAGCAAGAAGGAAAAGCTTCAGGAACTACGGAGTCTATTGAAATAAGAAATAATCTACCAAAAAAGGAAATATGCGTAGAAAAGTAGAAAAGCCGGATTTGTTTAAAAGATAGTTTTTGCCAAAAAGAGGGCTTCAAAGGAACAGAAGTAAGGGAGAGAAAGGAGCGAGTATGCTGCAAGAATGTATCAAAAAACTGGTGTTGGGAGAGGATTTAAGCTTTCAGGAAAGCTACGAAAGCATGAATGAAATTCTGGACGGGAAAAGCTCTCCGGTGCAAAATACCGCCTTTCTTACGGCTCTGGCCTGCAGAAAGCGGGAGGAAGAAAACATCACGGAAATTACCGCATTTGCCAAGGCGATGCGGGAGCATGCCACAGAGGTAAAGCATGAGGGCATGGAGGTTTTGGAAATCGTAGGAACCGGTGGAGACCACAGCAACAGCTACAACATTTCCACCACCTCCGCCTTGGTGGTAGCTTCTTTAGGGGTAAAGGTGGCAAAGCATGGAAATCGGGCAGCCTCCTCCAAGTCGGGCACCGCAGATTGTCAGGAAGCCCTGGGCATTAACATTGTGCAGGACAGGGAAAAGGCGGAGGAAATGCTGAGAAATACCGGCCTTTGCTTCCTCTTTGCCCAGCACTACCATACCGCCATGAAGTATGTGGGCGCTATCCGTAAGGAATTGGGCTTTCGGACCATTTTCAATATCCTTGGACCTCTGACCAACCCTGCAAAGCCGGATGCCATGCTTCTTGGGGTATATCAGGAGAGACTTTTAGAGCCTATGGCGGCGGTGCTGCATCACTTAGGGCTTAAGCGGGCTTTGGTGGTATACGGAGAGGACGGCATGGATGAGATTTCCGTTTCCGACAAGACTTTGGTTTGCGAATTAAGGGATGGACAAAGCCGAATCTTTGAGATTGCTCCGGAGGACTTCCATTTGGAAAGAGGGAAAAAAGAGGAGCTTGTGGGGGGAGATGCGGCGGAAAATGCTGCAATTACCAAGGGACTTTTGGCCAATGAGATTCAGGGCAGCAAGAAAACGGCTCTTTTGTTAAATGCGGGAGCAGCCCT
>NZ_CAUVME010000041.1:0-19499 GCF_963553175.1 Oribacterium sinus
TCCATGATGGTCTTTTTGTTCCTTTTCTTCTTTGTTACGGGACACGGGAAGGGCGAATTTAAGGACAGTTCATTCTCGGTTTCTTCCTTATGAGGCAAAGAGCTATAGCAGAGTAGAAGGAGAAGCTAAAACTATAGCCTTTCTTTTCTAAAGAGCCCATGTTAAAATGCCAAAAGGAGGTAGGAAATGCAGGAAAATGCCCAAAGTCAGAAGCAAAACTATGACGTCATCATCCCCACTTATAAGCCGGATGAGAAATGCAAAAGATTGTTGGATGCCCTGGAAAAGCAGGAAGTTCCTCCACGAAAAATCATTTTGATTAATACGGAAGAAGCTCTTTTTCCCAAGTCCTTATTGGAGGGAAGGAATCCGGAGCTTTACCTTTTAAAACATATCAAGAAAGAAGAATTTGACCATGCTTACGCCAGAAACCTGGGGGTATCTTTTTCGGATGCGCCTTTTTTTCTATGTATGACGGAGGATGCGGTTCCAAAAGATAGCTCTTGTACCAAGGAATTGCTGGAAGCATTTTCTTGGGAGGAAAAAATCGGAGCGGTTTACGGAAGACAGCTTACCGACGAGGAAAGCTCCTTTGACGAGGTGCTTTCCAGGAGCTTCAACTATGGAACAGAGCCGAAGATTTGCGGGATAGAGCAGTTGCCGAAGCTTGGCATCAAATGCTTTTTCCAGTCCAATGTCTGTTGTATGTATAAAAAGGATTTGTTTCAAAGTCTAGGCGGCTTTTCCGAACCCAGTATTTTTAACGAGGATATGATTTATGCCGCAAGGATGCAGGAAGCGGGAGGAAAAACAGCCTACTGCCCAAGGGCGGAGGTTTGGCATTCCCATCATTTTTCCGCCATGGATCAGTTCCATAGAAATTTTGACCTGGGGGTGTCCCACAGAGACTATAGGGAAATATTCTCGAAAATCCCTGCGGAAAAGGAAGGAATGAAATACCTGAAGAGGAGTATAGAAAAGCTTTGGCAGGAGAAGAAGGCGCTTTTGATTCTCCCCTTCCTTTATAAAACCGCCTTTCGTTTTCTTGGCTATCAACTGGGAAAGCGCTATCATAAGCTTCCGAAAAGCTGGGTGTTTGCCTTTACCGTGAATCCCCAGTATTTCCGAAAGAAGTTTTCCAAAGAAAGGGAAAAACAGTAATCTATGAGTCCTTTGTTTAGAGTGATTATCATATTGGTCTGCCTGGGAACCAGCCTGTTTTTACATCGTTCCATCAAAAAGGCGAAAATGCGGATTGAAGAGAGTATCTTTTGGCTACTTTTTTCCATTCTCTTGCTTGTTTTTGCCATTTTTCCCTTTGTACCGGATTTTATGGCCAGAAGCCTGGGGATTTACTCCACACCGAACTTTCTCTTTTTGCTGGTGATTTTTATTCTGCTTTTACGGCTTTTCCATACCCATGTGGAATTGGGGAAGCTGGAGGAAAAGGTGAATCGAATCGTGCAGGATATGGCATTGGAGGAGAGAAAAGAAAGAGAAAGGGAAAAGCATTTGAAAGTAGAGCAGGAGGACAGTAAATGAGTAATCTACTAAGCTTGTGGAAAGAGCATCCCGTATTTTTACGGGAGACTATTTTCCTTAGTCTGATTTCCCTTATCTTTGCAGCAGGCTTTTTCTTCTTTCTTTTTCGTAGGAAAATGAAGCTTGCCCAGATTTATTTTTTGAGCATGATGATTCTGGGTTCCCTGTATTCCTTTGTTTTAATGCCTTTATCCGCCCCGGATGAGGTTTTGCATTATGTCAGTGCCTATGCGCTGTCTTCGGAAATGCTGGGACAGGGGGGAAAGCTGTATGATAAAGATGGAAATCTTCGCATTCGGAAGGAGGATGAGGAGATTGATGACTGGACCGGAGACGGGAAGCAGGAGGATGCTACGGTTTTCGGCATGCATATTGATCGAAAACAGGTGGAGGAAAGGCAGAAGGCCTCTTTTTTTGCCAAAGAAAAGGGCTACGGCTTTACCCTGCAAAAGCCGGTAAAGACCACTCCCTTAGCCTACTTTTTTCCGGCACTGGGCTTTTCCTTTGCAAGAATCCTCTACGGCTCCCGTTTTACTCTTTTGTATTTCGGAAGGTTCTTTAACCTCCTGTTTTTCAGTATTTTAGGGAGTCTGGCCATAGAAAAAATCCCCATGGGAAAGGAAATCCTTTTTTCCATAAGTCTTTTCCCCATGACCTTGGAGTTGATTTCTTCCTTGTCCTATGACGCCTATATCCTGGCCTTAAGCTTTCTTCTGTTATCCATGGTCTTCCAATACCAGTTTCGCGAGGAAAAGCTGGGACTTAAGGAAATCCTATGGATTTGTCTGATAGCCATAGCACTTTCCCCCTGTAAGATGGTGTATTCCCTTCTGTTTTTGCTTTGTGTTATGGTTTCCTTTAAACGCTTTTCATCCCCTTGGCTGTATTTTATCGGTATTTTTGCCATCGGTTTATCCATCGTCTTACCCTTGTTGCTGGTGAATCTGGATGCCTTCAGCCGCTATGTCCGTCCTCAGGAGGATACGGTGAATCTTTCCAATATTGTAGGACAGGACGGGGGAATGGAAACCTATAACCGAAGAGAAATTCTGGCACAGCCGGATGTGTATTTAAAGATTCTGAGAAATACCTTTTTTATCAAGGGAAAGGAGTACTGGTATACACTGATTGGCCGTCCTTTGGGGCAGTTTGACAGCCGTTTGTCATTTCCGCTTCCCTTGGTGGTGCTTTTCAGCATTTGCCCCTTCCTGGCAGGAATTTTTGGAGAACGGGAGGAAATGCGGGGGAAGAAGCTTCATATTTTACAAAGAATCATTCTTTTCCTGATTCCTTTGGGATTAATCATTTTGATTTTATCTTCCATGCTTTTTGCTTATACACCAAAGCGTACGGACTATGTCTTAGGGGTACAGGGAAGATACTTTTTGCCGGTACTGCCCCTGTTTATCCTTTGCTTTATGCCAAGTAAGAGGGTGGGAAAGCAGGGGAAAAGGATTGTTTCTTTCGTCCTTTTCTTCCAGATTCTTGCGAATCTTTCATTTCTTTTATACACTTATATCAGTTTGTTTTTACACTAAACTCGAACTTTGATGGATACCGAATATCCTGAAGGAAGCATATTATCCTTCCTTTGGAGTATTCGAGATAAACGGAAAGGGAATAGCATGCGGGGATTTTTAACCCTTATCAAGATTTGTAAAGAAAAAAGAAAAATGATTATGAGCCTGGCCTTTGCGGATTTTCGGAAGCGCTTTGTAGGCTCTTATTTCGGGGCGGTTTGGATGTTAATTCAGCCCTTGGTGACCATTGCGATTTATGCTTTTATCTTTGGACCCTACGGCTTTAAATCCAGCCCTCCGGTGCCCAATGTTTCCTATACCACCTGGTTGATTCCCGGAATGGTGCCCTGGTTCTTCTTTTCGGAAGTGATGAATATGAATACGGGAATCTTACAGGAATATCAGTATCTGGTAAAAAAGGTGGTTTTCCCCATTGAGCTCTTGCCGATTATTAAGTTAATCAGTTGCTCTCTGGTGCATCTTTTCTTCCTTCTGGTGATGTTTTTGTTTGCCCTGTTTAGCAGAGAGCCTATTTTGATTACCTGGCCGCAGGTATTCTTTTATTCCTTTGCCACGGCTTTTTACGCCTTGGCTTTATCCTTCTTTACCTCTGCTGTTTCCGTCTTCTTTAAGGACATGCAGCAGATTGTGGGAATTGTCTTGCAGTTCGGAATCTGGATGACTCCGATAATGTATGATGAGACCCTCTTTACCGGGAAGGCTCCCATTGTTAAGTGGATTTTAAAGATAAACCCCATGTACTATATTGTGGCAGGCTACAGGGATTCCATGCTTACCGGCCACTGGTTCTTTGAAAGACCGGGCTTAAGCCTGTATTTCTGGGGAGTGACCACGGTTTTGTTTTTATTTTCTCTAAGATTTTTCCGTTCTTTACGGCCTCATTTTTCCGATGTGCTGTAAAACTTGTAACAATACTTATTTTTTACGGTCTGTTCCTGTAAGGGGAGCACAAAGTCTTTTTAGAAAAAAGGAGAGTTTATGCTTTCAATGATTTTGGTAGTATTGGTTTTGGCTGTTTTCCTAAGCTTTGGCAGCCTGCGTCTTTTTTCTATCCGAAAGATGGAAAAGGGTGAAAAGCGGGATGCTTTAGTCCTCTCTATTGTGGGAGGGAAATTACGGCAGATTTTAAAAATTTGCAAGGTGGAGCTTTCCGTGGATGGCCTAGATCGGATTCCGGAGAAGGAAGCGGTACTGTTTATCGGAAATCATCGCTCTTACTTTGATATCGTGGTGGCTTACAGCATTTTGCCCCGTCCCACCGGCTTTATTTCCAAGAAGGAAATTGCAAAAATCCCCAACATTGAATTATGGATGAGAGAGCTGCATTGTCTTTTTTTGGATAGGGAAAATTTAAAGCAAAATCTTCAAGTGATTATTGAGGCTATTAAGCAGGTGAAGGCAGGCATTTCCATGTGGATCTACCCGGAAGGAACCAGAACTAAGGGAGAGTCTGAGCTGGAGCTGGGAGAGTTTAAGGCAGGCTCCTTTAAGATTGCGGAAAAGAGCGGCTGTAAGATTGTTCCGGTGGCCATGATTAATACCAGAAGGATTATGGAAGAGGATTTTCCCAGACTGCACAGCGCCAAGGTTTATGTGCAATTCGGAAAGCCCATAGATTTGTCAGAGCTTTCTGAAGAGGATAGAAAGAATATTGCGGAGTATACCATGGAACGGATTCGGGAGATGCTTGCGGAGCTGAAAGAGAAGGAAGCCAAGGAGCTTTCCGGAACGGTATAGCCGGAACAGTAAAGACGGAACAGTAAAGAGGATCAGTAAAGACGGAACAGTATAATCGGAATAGTAGAACAGTTCCGAATATCACAAGGCGAAAGCTATGGAATAAAGAGGAGGAAGGGTGTATGGATCTTTTGGAGATTCGAAAGGAATTGGATATATTGGATCGGGAGATTGTTCATCTTTTCGAAAAACGAATGGGTCTTGTGGAGGATGTGGCCAGATTCAAGCTTGATACCGGAAAGGCCGTTCTGGACAGCAAGAGGGAAAAAGAAAAGCTGCAGGTGGCAAGGAGCTACGTGGAGGACCCGAAGCTACAGGAATCCATTACCGAGCTTTTTCAGGAAATGATGAGTATGTCCAGAAGAAAGCAAATCGGTATGCTTTTGGAACGGGGAAGGGGATTTTCCTCCGGTTTTCAAAAGCTGGGTTGTCTTCCTTTTTCAGGGAAAAGCCTGGTGTATCAGGGTGCGGAGGGAGCCTACTCCTATCTGGCGGGAAGAATTTTTTTCCAAAAGGAAAATATGATAGCCTGCACACATTTTCAGGAGGTGCTTTCGGCCTTAGAAGAAGGAAGGGCGGACTATGCCATTCTTCCCATGGAAAACTCCACCTACGGTATGGTACAGGACAATTTCGATCTTCTTGCAAAGCATCCTAAGCTTTATGTGGTGCAGGAAATCGAATTTCCGGTTTCCCATTGCCTGGCAACCCTTCCGGGAGAGTCTTTCTCCGACATAAAAAGAGTCTATTCTCATCCCCAGGCTCTGTCCCAGTGTGCAGACTTTTTTCAGAAGCATCCGGAGATACAGGGAATCCCCAGTTTAAATACAGCGATTGCCGCTAAGAATCTTATGGAGACAGGGGAAAAGGGAGCCGGAGTTCTGTGCAGCAGGGAAGCAGCCTTAGAGTACGGCCTATTGATTTTAGAGGAAAATCTCAGTAAGAAGGAGAACAGCACCCGATTTTTCATTTTAGGAAAAGAAGCGGTGTTTTCAAAGGATGCAGGAAAGCTCAGCATCTCCTTTTCTCTGCCCCATGCAGTGGGAAGTCTGTACCATATCTTAGGGAACTTTTTGTTTAACGGATTGACTCTCACCATGATTCAGTCCAGACCGGTGGGGGACGGAGAGTTTTCTTACCGCTTCTATGTGGATTTTCTTGGAAATTTAGAGCAAAAGGAAGTGTTGAATGCCTTGAGCTGTTTACAGGAAGAGGGCGTTGATTTTAGAGTTTTAGGAAATTATCCTTCTAAAGAGTTCAAAAGATAAAAATTAAGTTTTTCGGAACGAAAATGCAAGAACTTAGAAAGTAGATAATCTTTCTTTTTTCGCAAATATCCAGTACACTATGACATATTGTGCTAAGGAGGTAGTATGCAGCAAATTAATATATTGGTAGTAGACGATGAGAAAGAGATTGCCGAGTTAGTGGAAATTTACTTGGTGTCTGACGGATATAAAGTATTTAAGGCATATAATGCGGAGGAAGGCTTACAGATTTTGTCTCAGGAAGAGATTCATCTGGTGCTTTTGGATGTAATGATGCCGGGAATGAACGGACTGGAGATGTGCCGTAAGATTCGGGAAAGCTCCAATATTCCCGTGATTATGCTGTCTGCAAAGTCCGAGGATCTGGACAAGATTGTAGGCTTAACCGGCGGGGCGGATGACTATGTGACCAAGCCCTTTAATCCTTTGGAGCTTACTGCCAGGGTAAAGTCTCAGTTAAGACGCTATACCCAGTTAAATCCCAATGCGGGTCCCAATTATGTGAATAATGAGATTCATATTCGGAATATGCTGATTAATAAGGACAATCATAAGGTATTGATTGACGATGAGGACATTAAGCTTACCCCTATCGAGTTCGATATTCTCTTTCTTTTGGCATCTCATCCCGGAAAAGTTTTCTCCACCGATGAGATTTTTGAAAAGGTTTGGAATGAAAAGGTGTATGAGGCCAATAATACGGTTATGGTACACATCCGTCGTCTGAGAGGAAAGATGAAAGAGGATCAGAGAGAGGACAAGATTATCACCACCGTTTGGGGCGTTGGCTATAAGATTGAAAAGTAGGGGTCTTGGCGTTGAAGAAGACGAGTTTACCCCACCATTTCGGTCGGGGCTATTTCATGCAACTGTTGGTTCATGTGGGAATTTCCGCCCTTTTTACAGCGGTCATCGAATGTTTTCTGGTTTTAAATATCGGCTCCTACACCAATTACCTGGTGCAAATCGGAAATGACAATCCCCTTGTACAACGCTTTGCCTTTGTCAGCACCGTCAGTATTTTGCTTTTTGTGCTGGTGGGGATTTTGATTTTTACCATCATTTTCCTCTTTCTGCAAAGAAAAACGGCAAGAGATATTGAGACTCTGGCTCAGGGCGTGAAGCAGATTTCCGCCGGGGATTTTCATACGGATATTGCCATTTCCGGAGAAGGAGAGCTGGCGCATATTGCGGAAAGTATTCGTCTTATGGAAGAGGAGTTGTCCTCCCATATTGAACGGGAGAGGGAAAACGAACAGTCTAAAACAGACTTGATCACCAATATTGCCCATGATTTAAGAACCCCCCTCACCTCTATTTTGGGCTATCTGGACTTGCTTCGAAACAGCCAGATGGTTCCGGAGGAAATGAAAAAACATTATATTGAAATCGTATATAACAAAGCTCTCCGTTTACAAAAACTAATCGAAGAGCTTTTTGGCTTTACAAAATTATCCTATGGCAAGCTGAATATGAATATCAGCACCCTGGATTTGGTTCAGCTTTTATCCCAGCTGGTGGAGGAAAGCTATCCGAATTTTGAGAAGAACAATCTCTCCTATGACTTTTCCGCCAATGTAAAATCTCTTTTTATCGAAGGAGATGGGGATCTTTTGGCCAGACTTTTTGATAACTTAATCAGCAATGCCATCAAATACGGAGCCGAAGGAAAACGGGTTCTGATTCGTCTTCGTAAGGAAAAGGAAGAGGTGATGGTGCAGGTCTTAAACTTCGGCTATGTGATTCCGGAAAAGGAACTGCCGTTGATTTTTGATAAATTTTACCGTGTGGAGCATTCCCGTTCCCTAAGCACGGGAGGAACCGGCTTAGGACTTGCTATTGTAAAGAATATCGTGGATATGCATCATGGAAATATTACGGTGCAGTCGGATATGGGAGGAACCCGATTTAACGTGACTCTTCCCCTAAAATATACGGAGGAAGGAAAGAGCTTTGCGGAGAGACCTGCTCGGGAAGAACGAAGCAGTAGAGGAACTGAGAGCGGAGAGAAGAAAAATGAGGGAAGGTCTGAAAGAAGAGTAGAGAGAAGGCCGGAAAAGAAGAATCGAAAGAAGGATAGAAAGTAGGGAGAAATGGGAAAGAAGGCGTTGATTTTTGTATTTCTCTTCTTTCTTTTCCTCACGGGAAAAGAGGGAAGAGCGGAAAATCTGAATTTAAGCTACCAGTACGGAATACAAAATACGGCGAAGTCCGGGAGAAGTCTGCCCCTTTTTCTTACAGTGGAAAATATGGAGGAACAGGTTTTTTCCGGTAATTTAAAGGTTTTATTTGCGGAATCCAACCATAGTATCGTGGAATATTCTTATCCCATCGTGGTGGAAGGCAACAATAAAAAGGAGCTTGTAAAGAACCTGAGTCTTCCCACCGGTGTGAATCAGATGCTTATCAGTATTGAGAATAAGCAGGGAGAGCAAATCAACAGCCAAAGAGTAGGATTGGATATTTCAGGAACCGATGCGGAGCTTTTTGTGGGAATTCTATCCGAAAAGGGAGAGGGCATCGGTTATCTGCACAATGCCAGAATCAATAACGGACTTCTGGAAAGCAGAACCTTCGCGTTTCAACCGGAGTCCTTTCCCAAGGAAGAATCGGTACTTTCTCTTTTGGATTTATTGATTATTCGGGATATTTCCTTTTCCGCCCTGTCCAAGGAACAGGAAAATTTTATCAATACCTATATTGAACAGGGAGGTGTGGTTTTGTTTTCTCTTTCCGGGGAAAGAGGAAGAGAAACCTTGGGGGATAATTACTCCGCCTTACTGGAAAAGGAATTGGATTTTCAGGAAAGAGCTTTGCATCTTGGTACAGAGGGGGATTTGGCTCAAGAGAGTACCGTATCGGTTTTCAGTTCTCCCGTACATTTTAGAGGAGGAAGAGAGGAACTTTTTTCGGAAAATCAGCCCTATCTTTCCGTGCTTCCCAAGGGAAACGGTTTGCTGGCTGTTTTAGGCTATGACTTATCCGAAGTGGAACGTTATGCTACGGATGACAGTTCTTATGTAGGCAGGTTGCTCCTTAGCCTCTATGGGCAAAATCGTTTGGATAACCTGTCTATATCCGCATCGGAAAAAAGCTTAAAGCAGTACTGGGATTTAGAGGAGCTGATGAATCTTTCTGATTTAAGTAAGCTCCCCTCCCTGGCTTTATATTTTGCTATTCTCTTTCCCAGCCTGATTTTTCTGGGGCCGGGGCTTTATCTTTTGATGCGTTCTCAGGGCAATTTAAAATACTATCGTTTGAGTATTCTGCTGTTTTCCCTCTTTTTGGGGGTAATTGTCTGGTCCCTGGGGATGGGAACCCGTTTTAACGGAAGCTTTCTTTCTTATCTAAAGCTTTCTCAAATTACGGAAGATACGGTGGAGGAACAGAATTACATTAATTTGCGTTCTCCCAATGAAAATAATATCAGTCTTTCCGTGAAGCCCGAATATACTGTGAATCCCATTGTAAAGGGAATGGATTTTACGGGAGATCTTACGGAGCTTTTGCAAAAGGAAGATTTGCATCGAATGGATATTCGAAGAGACAGAGAGGAGTCTTTGATTCATATCATCAAGAGTGATGCCTTTGCCCCTCATTATTTTAATATCAATAAAAAATCCGCAAATGCCAAGGGAGATATTCAGGGCACAATCCATTATTATCAGGGGAAGATTAGCGGAAAACTGAAAAATACCACGGAATACACCTTCTATGACAGCTTTTTTTATATTTTCGGCAGGATGGTGAAGTGCGGAAAATGGGAGAGCGGGGCGGAAATAGACCTGTCTACCCTGGAGAGCATAGCCATACCTGTGGGAGATTACGAGTACAGCAGCAATCTAATCAGTAGCGGAAACGGAAAGAATTTTCTTCGTTATATCTTAAGTGAAAGATTGCACGGCTATTTTTCCGATGCTCGATTCTTCGGCTTCATTCGAGAGGAGCAGTTGGGCTTTACTGAAGAGAAGAATATTGAAAAATACGGCGTACACATTCTTACCCAGTCAGTAGCTTTGGACCGAAAGGAAGGCGACAATATAGAGTACTGTGCCCTTTCCAGAGACCCTGTGGTGTCCAGCGGAGAATACGACTTACAGACCAATACCATGAATCCCATGATTCCCTTGGAAATTCATTATCCTCTGGGGGAGGAGCAAAATATTGAAGGTATTCGTTTTGAAAAGATAGAGCTGGAGGACGGAAAACTTTTACAGAATTTTCAGGGAAATATGGCTCTTTACAATTATCAGACAGGAGGCTATGACCTGCTTCCCTCCAAGGACGGAACTCTGGAAGGAGAGAAGCTCGCTCCCTATTTAAGTGAGAAAAAGGAGCTGAATATCCGCTTTGTACCGAAGGAAAGCAATGTTTCTCCTCAAATCAGGCAGTACCTGCCTCAGATTTATGTTGTGGCAAAGGAGGAAGCATGATTCAATTCCAAAATGTAAAAAAAAGCTATGGCGGCATAAAGGTGATTGAAGACTTCTCCTTAGAGGTTTCCGATGATCAGATTTTTGGCCTGCTGGGACTTCCGGATACCGGAAAATCCACTCTTGTGAATCTGCTTATGGGGCTTTATCCCTTGGATAGCGGTCATATTTTTATTGATGATATGGAAGCAGGTTCCGGACTGAGGAGACTCAAGCGAAGACTGGGCTATGTGCCCAATATTCCGGGAGTCTATCCCCAGATGAGGGTGGGAGAGTATCTTACGTTTTTTGCCTCCTGTTACTCTATGGAGGAAAGCCGTATTCGGGGAAGGATTCGACTACTTCTGGAAATGTCCGGGCTTTTGGCTTGGGAGGACAGTGCTATGGAGCTTTTGCCCAAGGCGGCTTTACAAAAGCTCTCCTTCGTTCGAGCAATTCTGCACGATCCCAAGATTCTGATTATTGATGAGGCTTTGGCGGGCTTGGATCCGAGAACACTGGAAGAAATCAAAACCATGCTATTGGATTATCAAAGTCAAGGAAAAAGCATTTTCATGACAGGCTCTTCCTTAGGAGAAGTGTCGGACTTTTGCACCCATCTGGGCTTTTTGCATCAGGGAAAAATGATTCGGAGCGGATCGGTGTCGCAGATTACCCGAGAGCTCAGCATGCAAAATCCTATTATTATTCAAGTACAGGGGAAGAGTACAGGACTTATGCAGGCTTTAAAAAATGAGCCGAAAGTCAAGTCTATAAGCCTTCGGGAAAATGAAATCCGGGTAGGATTTTCGGGAACCAGGGAGGAAGAGGCCGGGCTTTTACAAAATATAGTGGAAAGCGGAATCAAGCTTTATTCCTTCTATAGAGAGCAGGGCAGTATAGAGGGCGTTTTGTTTCAAAAATCTCAAGAGGAAAGGAGTCTTTTGTCCTATGAAAGAGAATCCGATATGGAGTAAGGACAGTTTGCTGGGAAACCGAAGTTTGTTTCTTCCTATGCTGATTTTCTTTACCAATCTTTTGCTCTTTGTGCTTTTATTCGGAAATCTCTATTATATTTCCTTGAATGCACAGCAGACGGGAGAAATTCGTTACGCCATGTTTAATCGTTTTTATTATTATGTAGGCGGCGGTCTTTTCGTTTTTCTTCTGCTTTTGGCTCCTGCCCTAAGTGCTTCCAGTATTACCCAGGAAAGAGAGCAAAATAACTTAGCTCTGCTTTTGTGTACGGATTGTACGGAAAAGACCATACTACAGGGAAAGCTCATAGCCTATATGTCCACCCATCTGACTTTACTTTCCTCCACAGTTCCTTTTTTGGCTACCTTATATATCTATGGCGGAATTTCCGGCAGTTTGGTGCTATTATATTTTTTCTTTTATATTTTTTCCGCCCTGTATTGTACGGCTCTCGGTATCTTTTGCAGTTGCCTGGGAAAGAATACGGCTTATTCCACAGCACTAAGCTATGTACTGGAATTTATCAGCTTTTTGTCTGTTTTCTACGGACTTTACTGGTGTAAAACCAAGGGATATTTTTTCTATGGTCTGATCCTGGCATTTCTGTTTTTTATCCTCTTTAGTTTGAGCTTTTTAGGGATAGGGAAAAAATATCTAAGAGGTTTACAAACAAATTGAACTAGGATATTCTGTAGGAAGTTTAAAAGGAAGAGGGGAAACTATGTTTTCAACGGTAATGATTGGTATAGCGGGAGGTTCCGGTTCGGGAAAATCCACCTTTACCAAGAGAATCAAAGAATGTTTTCCGGAGGAAGTGGCAGTTCTCTACCACGACAATTACTATAAGTCCAATGACGGAGTGCCCTTTGCCCTGCGGCAAAAGGCCAATTATGACCATCCGGATGCCTTTGAAACGGATCTTTTGATTAAGCATTTGAAGGCATTAAGAAGGGGAGAAAGTATTTCCTCCCCCACCTATGATTTCAGCACCCACAACAGAACCAATCGGTACTTTGTTGTAGAACCGAAGAGAATTATCCTGGTGGAGGGCATTTTGGTGCTGGAGAATCCGGAGTTGCGCTCCCTTTTTGATATTAAGATTTATGTGGAAGCGGATGCGGACGAAAGAATTATTAGGCGAATTATTCGGGATGTGAAGGAAAGAGGCCGTCAGGTGGAGGATATTTCCGAACAGTATTTAAACACGGTTAAGCCTATGCATTACCTGTATGTTGAGCCAACCAGAGCCAAGGCGGATATTGTGATGAATTCAGGAATGAATGATGTTGCATTTGATTTAATGAAGACAAAGATTGAAAGCTTATTGCAGAATGAGTAGTAAAGGAGAAAATATGGTTTATCAATCCACTCGCGGAGGAGAAGAAAATGTAAGTCCGTCTTTAGCAATCGTCCAGGGACTGGCAAAGGACGGGGGACTTTTTGTACCAAAGGAAATGCCTAAACTGGAAATGTCTCTTGAGGACTATGCTGAGTTATCCTATCAGGATTTAGCTTATGAAATCATGAAGCTTTATCTTACGGATTTCACCGAGGAGGAATTACGCTACTGCATTAATTCTGCCTATGACGATAAGTTTTCCACAAAGGAAATCGCTCCCGTGGTAAAAAAAGGAGATAGCTATTACCTTGAGCTTTTCCACGGAAGAACGCTGGCCTTCAAGGACATGGCATTGTCCATTCTTCCATACCTTATGAAGGTAAGTTGTAAAAAGAATCAGATTCAGGAGAAGATTGTGATTCTAACCGCTACCTCCGGAGATACCGGAAAGGCTGCTATGGAAGGCTTTTGTGATGTGGAAGGCTGTGAAATTATTGTCTTCTACCCGAAGGACGGAGTTTCCCCCTTCCAGGAGCGGCAGATGCGGGCGCAGAAGGGACAGAATACCCATGTGGCGGCTATTCTCGGAAACTTTGATGATGCCCAGAGTGGAGTAAAGAAGATTTTCTCCGATAAAGCCTATCAAGAGAAGCTGCTGGAAAAGGGTTATAGACTTTCTTCCGCAAATTCCATTAACATCGGACGTTTGGTTCCTCAGATTGTTTACTATGTTTATGCCTACTGCCGTTTGATGAAAAGCGGGGAGCTGAAGGCAGGAGAGAGTCTGAACGTGTCCGTACCTACCGGAAATTTCGGAAATATTTTGGCAGCTTATTGTGCAAAGGGTATGGGACTTCCCTTAGGAAAGCTTCTTTGTGCTTCCAACGACAATAAGGTTTTAACAGACTTTTTCCGTACGGGAATTTACGATAAGAACCGTCCCTTCCATGTAACTACCTCTCCTTCTATGGATATTTTGATTTCCTCCAACCTGGAAAGACTCCTGTATTTTGCAGGGAAAAATGCGGATGAGTGTAAGAGATTGATGGAAGAGTTGAAGGATAAGGGAAAATATCGTATTTCTGAGACGATAGCAAGGGAACTGAAGGACTTTTACAGTGGCTACGGAAAAGAAGCCGAGGGTAGTCACAGCATTTTCCAGACCCATAAGGAAACAGGCTATGTTCTGGATCCCCATACCGCAGTGGCTAAGGTGGTGGCAGACCATTACGCCTATGAGCAGGGAAGACGGGACAAGTGTCTTGTGGTTTCTACAGCCAGTCCGTATAAGTTCTCTCAGACTGTTTTAAAGGCCTTAAAGGAGCCTGTACCAAAGGATGTATTTGAAGGCATCGAAGCTTTGGAAAAGCTTTGGAAGGAGCCTATTCCCGCTCCGGTCAAAGAAGTGGAGGAGGGAGAAATTCGCCACAGCACCGTATGCTCAGTAGAGGATATGGAGGCAACGGTTTCACATTTCTTGCTTTCCTAGGCTTTAAAAATGTGTTACACTCTCCCCGTAGTTTAGGGTGAGATTTATAATTATGAATGTTCTTTACTAAAAAGGAGGATATCAATATGTTAGTTAATGCAAAGGAAATGTTGGATAAAGCGCTGGCTTCCCATTACGCCGTTCCTCAGTTTAATATCAATAACCTGGAGTGGACCAAGTCCATTCTCCTGGCTTGTGAAGAGACCAAGTCTCCCGTAATCCTTGGTGTATCCGAGGGTGCAGGAAAGTACATGACCGGTTTTGAAACGGTAGCTGCTATGGTTAAGGCTATGGACAAGAGCCTTGGCATTACTGTTCCGGTGGCTCTTCATTTGGATCACGGCTCCTATGACGGATGCTATTCCTGCATCAAGGCAGGCTTCACTTCCATCATGTTTGACGGTTCTCATTTCAATATTGAGGAAAATGTTGAGAAGACCAAGGAATTGGTAGCGGCTGCTCATAAGGCAGGTCTTTCCATTGAAGCTGAGGTAGGTTCCATCGGCGGAGAAGAAGACGGTGTTGTAGGTATGGGAGAGTGTGCAGATCCTGCTGAATGTAAGAAGATTGCAGATTTAGGCATCGACTTCCTGGCTGCAGGTATCGGAAATATCCACGGTGTTTATCCACCTGATTGGAAGGGACTTTCCTTCGATACCTTGGCAGCAATCAAGGAGCAAATCGGAGAGAAGATGCCATTGGTACTTCATGGCGGTTCCGGAATTCCTAAGGAGATGATTCAGAAGGCAATTTCTCTCGGTGTTGCAAAGATTAATGTAAATACGGAGCTTCAGCTTGTATTTGCTGCAGCTACCAGAAAATATATTGAAGCAGGTTCCGATCAGAAGAGTAAGGGATTTGACCCGAGAAAGCTCTTAAAGCCGGGTGCAGATGCAATCATTGAAGAGTGCAAGGCAAAGATTGAGTTATTCGGTTGTGCCAATAAAGCATAAGAGGAAGAAGGGCAGAGCATGGTCTCTGCCCTTTTGCACTTAAAATGAGGAATCGTTTGGTCAAGCAATCAGTAAAGGAGCAATATGAGGGCTGGAAACGGGATAGAAAATTTTTCCAAAAATGTATTTCATGACGGTGTAATGCGGGAACGTTTACCAAAAAATGTATACCAGAAGCTGAAGAAAAGTATGCAGGAGGGCTATGCTTTAAGCCCTGACTTGGCAGACGCAGTGGCTCAAGGAATGAAGGAATGGGCTATTGAACAGGGTGCTACCCACTATACCCACTGGTTCCAGCCCTTATCCGGTATTACTGCGGAAAAGCATGAGGCCTTTTTAAGCCCTGTGGGAGAGGGAAAGGTAATGCTGGAATTTTCCGGTAAGGAATTGGTGCGTTCCGAGGCGGATGCCTCTTCCTTTCCCTCCGGCGGTTTAAGAGCCACCTTCGAAGCCAGAGGCTATACGGTTTGGGATTGTACCAGTCCCGCTTTCCTGAGAAAGGACGGAGAGACCACAACCCTCTGTATTCCTACAGCCTTTTGCTCCTATACCGGAGAGGCACTGGACAAAAAGACTCCTCTTCTCCGTTCTATGGAGGCAATTAATCGGGAGGCTTTACGACTCCTTCGTCTTTTTGGAAATCAGAGCAGTCGTTCCGTTAAGGCGACTGTTGGCGCAGAGCAGGAGTATTTTCTGGTAGACCGGGAAAAATATCTTAGAAGAAAAGATCTGGTATATACCGGAAGAACTCTTTTTGGCAGAATGCCGGCAAAGGGGCAGGAGCTGGATGACCATTATTACGGCGTTATCCGGAAGAGAATTGCTGCCTTTATGGGAGATATGGACCAGGAGCTTTGGGCTCTAGGGGTTCCGGTAAAGACCGAGCACAACGAGGTGGCACCTGCCCAGCATGAGATGGCTCCCATGTTTGAGGAAGCCAATTTAGCGGTGGATCACAATCAGCTGGTGATGGAAAATTTAAAGAAAGTAGCCTCCCGGCATGGCTTAGAGTGTCTTCTTCATGAAAAGCCATTCGAAGGTATTAACGGTTCCGGAAAGCATAACAACTGGTCCTTGTCCACCGATGACGGTATCAATCTGATGAATCCGGGAGACACACCCCATGAGAATGTGCAGTTCCTTCTGGTTTTGGCTTGTGTTTTAGCTGCTGTGGACAACCATGCGGATTTGCTTAGGATGTCTGCGGCAAATGTGGGAAATGACCATAGACTTGGGGCAGATGAGGCTCCTCCTGCTATTATTTCCTGCTTTTTGGGTAGCCAACTGGAAGAGGTGGTATCCCAACTCATCGGAACAGGCTATGCTACAAAATCCACAAAGGGAGAGCATATCAATACCGGTGTACGTTCTCTTCCGGATGTGGCAAGAGATGATACGGATAGAAATCGTACCTCGCCCTTTGCCTTTACCGGAAACAAGTTTGAGTTTCGTATGGTGGGCTCCTCCGATTCCATTGCCGGCGCCAACATTATCCTGAACACCATTACGGCGGAGCAGTTTAAGCTGGCAGCGGATTTTCTGGAACAGCAGGAAGACTTTGAGACGGCGGTACATGATTATCTGAAGAAGCTCTTAAGAGAGCATGAGCGGATTATTTTCAATGGAAACGGCTACGGAAAGGAATGGGTAGAGGAGGCGAAGAGACGAGGTCTTCCCAATCATCCGTCTATGGTGGATGCCATCTCTGCCTTAACCACGAAGAAGTCTATCGATTTATTCTCCTCCTTCGGCATTTATACGGAGACAGAGCTTAGAAGCCGAGAGCTGGTGGAATACGAACATTACAGTAAGGTGATTTCCATTGAGGGAAGAGCCATGGTGAACATTTCCGGAAAACAGATTATTCCGGCAGCGATTCGTTTTGTGCAAAATCTGGCAGAATCTCTGAATGCCGTTAAAGCCGCTTCTCCGAAGGCCAGCACCTATGCCCAGGAAAAGCTGCTAAACCGGGCCTCTCAGCATTTGGAGGATATGGAAAAGGCCAGAGAAAAGCTTCTGCAGCATTTGGAAGAGGCTGCGGAGCTTTCGGAGGAAAAGGAAAAAGCCTTTTTCTTCCATAAGGTGATTACCAAGGATATGGCGGAGCTGCGAGAGCCGGCAGATTTACTGGAGACTATTATGGATAAGAGCCTATGGCCTTTCCCAAGCTATGGAGACCTTTTATACGAAGTTTCCGAAATTTAAAGAACAGACGGTGAAAGCGGAGTCCCATAAAATAGCATAAGGGGATGTGAAAAATCATTTTTGCATCCCCTTATGAATAAAAATAAATTTAAAAAATCGTAAAGTAGTACAGGAGAAATTTTTTCTTTTTTTCTATTATAATGTTCATAATATGACGATATATAATTATAATGAACGTTACTGCCTGGCATAGAAGAGGAGAAAAAATGAATTCCTGTACTATTTTATTGAGAAATATGATGGAGCATCCGGAGTACAGCCAAAGACAATGGGCTGAAGAAACAGGAATGTCCCTGGGAAAGGTGAATCAGTGTATCAAGCATTGGGAAGAAGAGGGCTATCTGGAAAAGCAGGAAGGAAAGGGAGAGAAGCGGAACCTCACGGAAAAAGGAAAGGCCTTTTTGCAGGAGCACAAGGTGGATGCGGCACTGATTTTGGCTGCAGGCTTCGGCTCCCGCTTTGTTCCTCTAACCTATGAATGTCCCAAGGGATTGCTGGAGGTTTTTGGAGAAAGAATGATTGAGCGACAGATTAAGCAGCTCCATGAGGTGGGAATTAAGGATATTACTATCGTGGTAGGATATTTGAAGGAGAAGTTTGACTACCTTGTAGATGCTTATGGCGTGAAGCTTTTATATAATCCGGAGTATTCTACGAAGAATACTATCGGAACCCTGTATCATGCCCGAAAAGCGGTGGAGGGGAAAAACTTTTATATTCTTTCTTCCGACAACTGGATGCGGGAAAATATGTATCACAGCATTGAGCCCCTATCCTGGTATGCTGCCAGCTACATGGCAGGAGAAACCAAGGAGTGGATTTTAGATTGTGGAAAGGACGGACAGATTAAAAGAGTGGAGGTAGGCGGAGAAGATGCCTACTGTATGTACGGTCCGGTGTTCCTGAAGAAGGAATTTTTTGCGGCTCTTCGCCCCTATATAGAGGAATACTACCATAGGCCGGGGACGGAAGATTTTTACTGGGAGGATGTGCTCCGTTTAGAGTTAAAGCATTTGCCTCCAATCTATCGAAATGAGCAAAAGGACGGACAGATTTATGAATTTGAAAATTTAGAAGAGTTGCGTCTTTTTGATGAAAAGTATAATGACCATTCCGGCTCGGAAGCCATGGAGCTGATTTCTTCGGTTTTTCGGATTCCGGAGCGAGATATTGTAAAGCTTCGCTGCCTAAAGGCGGGAATGACCAATAAATCCTTCCTTTTCAGCATCCATGAGGAAAGTGAAAATAAAGACTATGCCGGAAAGGATTTCATTTGCCGAATCCCCGGAGTGGGAACCGGCAAGCTGATTAACAGAAGAGAAGAAGAGGAAATTTACAGCATCGTAAAGGATCTGGAGATTACAGAGGAGCTTCTCTACTTTAATCCGGAAAACGGCTATAAGATTTCCCGTTACTATGAGGAAGCCAGAAATGCAGACTTTTCCAAACAAGAGGAAAGAAGAGCCTGTATGAAGCTTTTGTTAAAGCTGCACGAAGGAAAAAAAGAAGTGAATCACGCCTTTTCCCTGGGGGAAAAGATACAATATTACGAAGATATCTGCCTGGAAGGAGGCGGAGAAATCCCCTACCAGGACTATGGAAAAATCAAAGAAGGGATGAAAAGGATGCTTCAGTTTACGGAAGGAACGAATCCACCCCTTTGCCTCTGCCATATCGATGCAGTGCAGGATAACTTTATCTTCACAAAGGAAGGCGTGAAGATGATTGACTGGGAGTACGCAGGCATGGCAGATCCATTGCTGGATATCGCCATGGGAGCAATTTACTCCTATATGGATTTTGAAGAGGCAAAGAAATTTTTGAAGGATTATCTGCAGGTGGCGAAGGCGGAAGGAAAAGAAAAACCGCTGATCCTTAGTAGAAGAACTGAAGCAGATTTGGAGAAACTACTGATTGCCTATATGGGATTATCAGGACTGTTATGGAGCCTGTGGTGTGCTTATAAGATGAGAAAAGGACAAGAATTTGGAGAATACAGTCTGAAAATGCTTAGATACTTCAAGGATGCCAAGAA
>NZ_CAUVME010000042.1:0-18633 GCF_963553175.1 Oribacterium sinus
TCCTGCCCCTTTGCTTTTTGAGAAAATGCTTCATACTCCGCACTGAGTTGAATACTGTCTTTCCGTACCGAAGAGCCTTCCCTGGCTTTGGCTTCGGTTTTTTCGTTCTTCGAAACTGACTTGTTCCCGGTATGTAGCTTTGAAATTCCTCTTCCTCCGGGGAATGCTTTAATCTCCATTTTGCCTCCTTTGCATAGATTTCTTAGTATTCTATTCGACAAAGGCGGGCAGAAAAATTATCCTTTTCTATCCTTTTTCGCTATAAGCTCGTTTTTTCCTTTTAATTAAATGAAAGAGTTTAAAAGCTGTATACTTCCTCCCTTTGGAACAAATGAAGAAGCCGGTCGTCATCCTCTCGAGGGAACAGCTCATCAACGACTTCCTTCACAGAAACAATTTCCCGAAGCTTTTCCACATTTGCCCCGGAGAAAAAGAGACCTTCCTCCACATTTCCCTCCACAGCGGAAATGAGGGCATGGGTAATACAATACTTCACCGTTCCCGGGTCACAACCGTGTATGCAACGGGAGCAATGCTTGGGGGCAATCCGTCCGCTAAGACCGAGCTTCTCCAGCATGGGGCTCTTCACCGCCCTTCCCGGCATGCCCACCGGACTATGGATGATTTCCAGGTCATTTTCCTTCTTGGAAATGAGGTACTCTTTATAGGCAGTGCTGGCATCACATTCCTTGGTACCGATAAAGCGGGTGGCCATCTGTACACCGTAAGCTCCCGCCTCCTGCATCCGCACAATGTCTTCTCTACTCCAAATGCCTCCTGCCGCAAAGAGGGGAATTTTCCGTCCGAACTCTTCTTCGAAAACCCGCAATACAGAAAGTACCTCCGGAATCAGTTCCTCCAAGGGCTTGGCTGTAGCCTCTTCCACCTCTACCGCCTTAAAGCCCAAATGTCCCCCTGCCAAAGGGCCTTCCAGCACTACAAAATCTGCAGTTCTTTGGTATTTTTGGCTCCAGGTCTTAAGCAAAACCTTGGCAGCTCTTCCGCTGGAAACAATAGGCGCAATCAAAGCCGTTCCTTCCGGTACAATCTCCGGTAGACTTAAGGGCAGTCCAGCCCCGGAAATCACTGCGTCAATTCCCTCTTCTACGGCAGTTTTGATAGCATCCTCCCATTGTCTTGTAGCAACCATGGCGTTGATGGCAATCATTCCTTTTCCTTCGCTAAGCAGCTTCGCTCTTTGGATTTCCTTTCGCAAAGCACGAAGATTGGCTTCCTCAGGAAAACAGCGAAAATCCTCTTCTCGATAGCCGCAGTCTGCTGTACTGATGCAGCCCATAGCTCCTGTTTTTGCCACTGCCCCCGCTAGGCCGGAAAGGGAAACTCCTACCCCCATTCCCCCCTGAATCAAAGGAATTTCTAAACCTCTATTTTTTAACTGATCCATTTTCCGCGTCCTTTCTGCTGATGGAGAAGGAATACTCTTCTTCATGTATCAATATTTTTAATTATATTTCTTTAATAGCTTAAATCATCTGACAAACCCCGTCAAGTAGTTTACGAAACTACATTCGAAGTTCTTTCTTGAATTTTTCTTAAGATACAGCTGTTTAGACGCGGATTTCTCCATCAGAGATTAAAATAGACAACAAAAAAGAGGGGGTAAAAAATCAATATAAAGAAATATATTTTCGGCAATATAGGTCTGAATTCGGGGTAGTCTGAGCCCGTCGGTACTTGCGAAAAACAAGAGAAACGTTGTTTTTCGCTTAGTATCCGCTACGTGGCGAAGCTAGCGAGAGCGTGCCCCGTTGCAGACCTATATTGCTTAGAAAATTTCTTTTTTGATTTTTTACACCCTCTTGCTTTTCTTCAGGGGTTTAAATCGCTATTAAGCCCTTGCCAAAGCTTCTCCAAGAGCCTTGCAGTTTGCCAGTCCTTCCTCATCGGGAGTGTTGTTGCAGATAACGGGAGGTGCTACCATTACGGCACCTGCACCGGTCATTCTTGCTTCCCAATCACGCATCCACTGTCCATCGCCCCAGTCATAGGATCCGAAAAGTCCGATCTTCTTGCCGGAAACGGAACCGAGTAAATCCTCTACGAAGGGCTCCATCTCTCCCTCGTCCAGCACTTCATCTCCCATAGCAGGGCATCCTAATGCGTAAACTGCATCTCCTGCCAAGTCTGCTGCGGAAATATCGGATACGCTAACCATCTTAGCCTCTCCGCCTGCTGCCTGGATTCCCTCAGTTACTGCCTTTGCCATCTCCTCTGTGTTTCCTGTTTGGCTGAAAAATACTACATGAATCATCTTTTTGTCCTCCTTGATTTTATGCCTAAAATATTGAATTATTCAATATTTAGATTACCTTTCTCTTTGAGGAATCTTTATTTCTCCTCTTGTCTATATCCTAGCACTTTACTAGGTTTTATTTGTTGCTAATGCAACACTATTTCGCTTCTTTTTTTGTCAGGTTTTTCTTTTATAATAGCTTATTCTTTTATAATAGCTTTTTCTCTCTTAAGCCACCTGGCGCTTCTTAATGTGATAAGCCATCACCAAATCTCTACAGCTTAAGCCGGATTTCAGCATTAGGGTAAAGCTTTGAATGCACATATCATAAGCCTGAAAGCAAGCTAGTGCACTCTCCACCTCGGTAAAGACCTTCCAATAGCCGGTGAGCTTCGCCTTCGCTAAAGGATTCTTCATATAAATCTTCACATCCCGAAGAGGATACCCGAGAAAAACACCTACCTCATGGGGAAAATCCGCCTGTTTCTCCTTGTATTGGGCGAAACGCACTGTGAAATGTCGAAAAACCTCCTCTAAAGAGAAACTCTCATAGCCCACAGCTAAGCTCTGTAAAAAGCTCTGCACAGTCTTTCTGCTAAGAAGCTCCTCCAGCTTTTCCCTTTGGTATAGGAGAATGCTTTCCTTATTCCCGCTATGAAGACTAATCACACAAATCTCGGTTCCTGAAAACAGTTCTTCCAAAATCTGTTTCTCCGCCTTTGTTACCGTGATAATGGCAGAAGGCTTAAGTCCTGTAATCACCGGGGCATTCAGGCAGATATGCTCTGCAATATAATCCTCTATCCCCTCTTTTCTTTTGCAAAAAAAATTATCCTTCTCCATTCTCTCTCCCCTTTGGTTAGTTAATATAAACTAACTACAAAGTGGATTATATTAGTTAATGCTAACTTTGTCCAGTAGGAAATAAAATTTTTCAAGATAAGTAGGATTTTCATAGTTTTGCTTGGGCATAATACTTCAATATATTTCATAGAAATATGTTTCTATCTTTGCCTGATAATTTATATTTATAGAATTATGTTTCTATCTTTTTGCAATGCCCCTATGCATTTTTTCGCATTGTGCTATAATTTTTTGAGGAATTTATTAAACCATTCGATTCTTTGAGTCGTTATAGAGTCGTTGACTTGCTTTCTTTTATATAAGGAGGAACTATGATCCTGATTGAAAACGGAACCCTCGTAAGCCCCAGAGAAAGTTTCCTTGGAGACATTCTTGTGGAAGGGGAAAAAATCAAAAAAATTTTCCGAAAGGACAGTCCTAATTTCCAGGCCGAGAAGGATGCCGCTTTGGCTTCCGAAAATACTGTAGAACGGATTGATGCCGGCGGAAAACTCATTTTCCCGGGCTTTATTGACTGCCACACCCACTTTGAACTGCATGTTGCAGGCACCGTAACCTGTGATGATTTTCCCTCCGGCACCAAGGCGGCTATCGCCGGCGGAACCACCAGTATTGTGGACTTCGGCACCCAATACAAGGGCGAAACCCTGATGGAAGGCTTTAAAAATTGGCAGAAAAAGGCTGATTTAGGCGCTTCCTGCGACTACGGCTTCCACATGTCCATCAGTGACTGGAATGAAGAGGCCAGCAAGCAATGTCAGAACATGATGGATGAGGGACTTAGCACCTTCAAAGTTTACATGACCTATGATATTCAGGTAGATGACGAGGAAATGTTCTTCATTTTAAAGAGATTGAAGGAAGTTGGAGGCATCACCGGTGTACACTGCGAAAATACCGGTATGATTGCCGCTTTACAGAAGAAGTATATTGCTGGGGAAAGTACAAAAAAATCTGTGTCTTCCCACTACCTTTCCCGTCCGGATGATACAGAGGCGGAGGCCATCAACCGTATGCTCTATATTGCCGATGTGGTAGACACTCCCATTATTGACGTGCATTTGACCTGTGAAAAAGGATTAAATGAGATTCGAGAGGCCAGAAAACGGGGGCAAGTGGTATTTGCAGAAACCTGCCCCCAGTACCTTACCATGACTGAGGACCTGTATAAGTCAGATTTTGAGACCTCTGCCCGCTATGTAATCGCTCCCCCACTTCGGAAAAAATCCGATCAGGAAGCATTGTGGAAGGCTCTGGCCGATGGAGAAATTCAGACCATTTGTACCGACCACTGCTCCTTCACCTTAGCGCAGAAGGATCTGGGCAAAGAGGATTTCCGGAAAATCCCCGGCGGAATGCCTGGTGTGGAAACCAGAGGAGAAGTCATTTTCTCTGAAGGCGTAGTAAAGGGACGGATTTCCAAGGAGCGTATGGCTGCTCTTCTTTCCGAGAATCCCGCAAAGCTCTACGGCATGTATCCGGAGAAGGGAATCTTGCAGGAAGGGTCTGACGCGGACATCGTTTTACTGGATCCCAATAAGAAGAAAACCATTCGCAAAGAGGATCAGGTTTCCCGCTCCGACTATGCCCCATTGGAGGGACTGGAGATTCAAGGCTGCATCGAAGAAGTCTTCCTGAGAGGAAAACTGGTGGCTAAGGGTGGAAAAGTGCTTTTGGAGAATCAGGGAAAGTATTTGAAGAGAAAGAAGTTCCAGCCGGTGGTATAAGCCGAGTTTTTGCTAAATGAAATAATATAATAGCTATTTTCCCTCTTTACCGTTTAAAACGGTGAGGAGGGATTTTTTTGTGTAGTAAAGATAAAAGGCCGTGAAAATTAGACAAAGGGAAGTACGATACCTACTCCGTTTACGGATATTATCCGAATATGGAGTATAGGGGATTTTAAAGAAGCGCAGTATACTATTTCTGAACCCGTTCTATTTCTTCTTCACTATTCAAACTCTTTGCTACATCATATTTCCAATATTTTTATCTTAACAGTCTCATCCTACAATATTTTAAAAGGAGATGCTTATGTCTAATTCTAAACTTGCTTCCGACTATGCTGATAAACAGGAAATTATTTCTTCTCTTACCTTGATGGACGATTTATTTATGAAAGTAGTTTTGCAGGACAAGCAATGCACAGAATATATTTTGCAAACCATCCTGGATAATGCAAAATTAAAGCTCAAAAAACAGATTCTTCAAAAAAATCTTCCTAATCTCCATGGACATTCCCTAATTTTAGATTGTCTATGCGAAGATGAGACAAATAATATTTATAATATTGAAATTCAAAATAATATCTCCGGAGCCCAACCCAAAAGAGCCCGCTATCATGCCGCTTTATTAGACATGCACTCTCTAAAAAGAGGAAATGATTTTACACAATTACCTCGGTCTTATGTTATATTTATTACAGCAAAAGATGTACTTCATGGTCAACAGCAGATTTATCATGTAGAAAGAATAATAAGAGAATCCGGAAAGCCATTTTCAGATGAATCTCACATTATCTATTTCAATACTTCTTACATAGATAATAGCCCTTTAGGGAAATTGGCTGAAGACTTTCATGCTTTAGAAACAAGCAAGATGCACTCCCCGATTTTATCCAAAAGAGTAGAAGTATTAAAAAGCTTCAACGCTAATCAGAAAGGAGATCAAGAAATGAATGTTCTTTTAGAGCAGTACAGACAAAAAGCCCTGAAAGAGGGTATGGAAAAAGGAATGGAAAAAGGAAATTTGGCTAAGCAAAAAGTAATGCAATTAATGGGATTGCTGGCGGAAGAAGGTAGAATTGAAGATATCAAAAAAGCTTCTGTGGACCAGGAATATTTGCAGAACTTGCTTTTGGAATTTGATTTATAAAACAATTCATATACTGTATATAAGTAAGCCCCCCGAATGTTCAGAAAAGGATTCTGTTCATTCGAGGGGCATTTTTATGTACAACATTAGTCTACTCTTTCTGTCAAAAAGCTACATATTAGAGTTTACTCAATGACATATAAAGGCTCCCCTGTAACAAGATAATTTTCTTCTGCCGGAGCAGATGCATCAGATTGTCTCCAAAAGTCATTTTCAAATACTAAATACACTGTTTTGCCATTATATGGCTTTAGGTAGGACAGCATGGAAGAATCTGGATAAAAATCAAGACCTTTTAGATAAATATATTCACCAGGCTCACCGTCTGCATGATTCATCCATAGCCTTTCCGGTTTCGTAAAATCAATAATTCCAAAAGTTCTTTTTAGAAACTCCATGTCGTAGCCAGCAAGCAAATTAACATCATGGCCTGCTTTTCTCCAGTCATAGTAAGTCCAAATGCCAATCTTTCCTTGAATAGGTACATACCCCTTATTCTTCGCCTCCTGAATCTTAGCCTGCCTTGCCGCCTCTGCCATGGCTTGCTCTTGAGCCTGGTCTCTCTTTCCATCTTCTCCAAGATACTTTCCATCAATCTCTTGATTTTTCGCCATGGAGCCATCTCCCAAGAGATAGTAGTCCTCAATCCATTGATTTTTTGCCATGGCACCATTAGGCAAAAGATAGTACCAGCTTCCCTGTTGCTCCACCCACTCCTGTTTTGCCATGGTGCCGGTGGGTTTAAAGTAGTACCATTCTCCGTCAATTTCTGCCCATTGGTTTCTATAAAAATGCTTTCCCACCCGATAGCGCCATAGGCTTCCGGTTTTTACCCAAGTGCCAGCAAAGCTGATTCCGGAAAATAAAGTGGCTAATAAAATGCTGAGCCACGCCATACTTAAAAATCTTTTTTTCACTTTCCCCTCCATTTTCTCTATTTAAGAGTATGTTCTAAGAAGCGTAACATTTGCCTGTTCCACAGCATTCATAACAGGATAAATTTCTTCCATATCGGCGGTTCTTGGGGTGTACCAACTCTTCTGCACAAAATAATCCGTTAGAGCCTGATCTTTGAAAATGTAACCGTGCCTGGCATACATTTCATTGATAATCATTTGGGTAATACTTCTCTCTCCGGGGAACATACTGTTTGGATACCGGGCTTGGAAGTTCGAAACATCCGCAGTACTTAACAAACGACTTGCACTTTCTGCATAAAGATACTCTCCTGTGGTAGGAGTTTGCACTGATGCATTGCCTCCCTCTGCACCAGTCTGAATGTTGGCACCGGGCTGAGCATTGGCATCGGCCTGAGTTTTTGCATCAGCCTGCATTTCCATAGAAACAGTTGACTGCTCCATAGCGCCTTCCTTCTCATTTTCAGGCAAAGAAGCTTGCTCTGAAGCGTTTTCTTTATTTGGGTCTGTAGCATCAGAAGCTTTCTTTTCATCCTCTTTTGTTAAGCCCGATACTTTATAGCTTCCGCCTTTAAGAGAAAGGGGAATAGCTAAATTCTTTACACTTTCTTCTGAAAAATCCCAATGATACTGTACCGTATCTCCATTTTTCAAATCCGTAGTTTGGCTAAAATTCGGTAGCATAATGATATTTTTAGTATAGTCAACGGCCTCCGGATAAAGAAGGGGAAGAAAGCCTTCCTCCGCTTCTTTAGAATAATGAATTTTCTCCTTCTCTTTTTCCAAGAGAGCATCCCAATCAATTTCAGCCTCTAAAGTTCCCTGCCCATCCGTTCCTATGGATTGAATTTTTAGGTAAGAATTTAAATCAATACCATGGTTTTTTGGACGAAGCAGTAGAATTCCACCTCCTGCTATCACTGCTAAAGCAAAAATTACCAGCCCTGGTATATACTGTCCCGGTTTAGTTTCGGTATTGCTCGGTTCAACTTTTGGAGATGAAGCTCCGGGGAAAATCTGCTCTTCTTCAGGAGAAGCGTTTTCCATATTTTTATTTTCATTGAATTGTTCCGTCATAGGACACTCCTTCTTTCCATGAAAAGCACTTTAATAGGGATATTTTTTCACGAAATTATCCCAGCCCATCTTTTTTACTTCAGATAAAGGATAGTATTCCAGCCATCCGGTATCCTGTGATGCAGCAAATAAGGCGGAATCATTCGTCACCTGTGTATTGGGTTCGGTTTCTCCAAAAGTATAAACCTCTGTAGAATTAATCTTTCCACCATCATAGAAGAAGTAGAATTCATGATAAAACATCTCATCATTTTTGTACTCTCCTCTATACCATGTGGAGCCAAAAAGTCCGGGAACCTTTCTTCCCTTACTATATTCCGCATAGGCTGTTGGTGCATGTACATCCATAGCTCCATCAATAACTTTTGCACCGTTAGCAGAATATTTTATAAAGCAAGTATAGCTATATGTAGCTCCGATATTCGTACCGATAAGTAATTCCGGTGTTCCATCATTAGTAATATCATACAAAGCTAAAACAGGATCATCATAAACAGTCAATTCTGTTGCATACCTTTTTGACCATATATAATCATAAAACTGTTCTTTCCACGTTCCCTGATTGGCACTTGCATTGTTCACCGCTTCTGTTGCTGCCGTTGTTGCCGGAGCTTCCGTTTCAGCGGGTACAGCTTCTGTCTGCGGTGCAACCTCTACAGCCTGTCCGTCTCCATTTGTATCAGTTCCTTCCCCCGCCTGTCCGGCTACTTCCTCTTGCAGTGCCTGGGCCAGACTTTCCATCTTGCTCTTTTCTTCCGCACTTGCTTCCGCCATGTTTTGAACAGTGAAAGTCAATCCCTGCTCTCCTGCATTTTCCGCTACAAGGCAGGAGCGGAACTGCTCTTCCGGAAAGCTTTCGCTGATAAATTTAAGTAGAATGCGATAAGCCATTGCCTCCTTTTTCACGGAAAGGATTTCCATATTTTTTACTTCTCCGGTGGATGGGCTTCCCTGCTCCAGCTTTTCTAAAATACTAAGCAATAGAGAATCCGGAAGACTTTCCAGAAGAATGTCGGAATCATCCCCTTCCTTTAAAATCTGTCCTTGCAGGAAGAACAAGGCTTCGTTATAGGATAAGGCTATATTTTTTACAGAAGCAGTCACAGCTTGATTTATGCTGTTCTTCTGTTCTTTTGCAGTATTTTCTGAGGAATCAGTAGATTTCTCAGGCTGATTTTCAGGCTTCTGAGACTCATCCAAAGTATTCGAAGCTTTATCTTCAGTTTTTTGCATTACATCTACAGTGTCCTGAGATTCCTCAAACTTGCTGTTTTTTCCGTTGCTAAGTAGTATACGGGATTGTTTCTTCTTCAATCCTTCCCAAAGGGTCAAGTAATCCTGTTCCTTGACTTCTTTTCCGTGTAGCATATATTGTCCGGAACTACCTTCTCCGGCCGTTTCTCCGACTGATTCCCCGACATTTTCTCCGGCTTCTTCTCCTGCATCTTCTCCGCCAAAGGGTTCGTAGGAGTGGCTTGCTATTTCTTCAAAGCTTAGGGGAAGACTGCCGTTATTCAAACGATAAAGGCGCTCCATCATTTGCCCGTCATACTCTTCCCGATAGAGATAGAGCGTTTTTTCCCCTTGAATTTGGAATAGGGTATAGTTCACTCCGCCACCGGCGAAGACATCCAGACTATCCATAGTGCATAGACGCTCAAGCTTTCCGCCTACAAAGCTGTATACCTGCAAATCCGCCTGACTTACCCTGCCGTCTTCCTTTCCACTGTTTCCTTCTATGTAAAGTAGCTCCGGGGTATCGTCACCGAAAATGTCCCAAAGCAGGACCGTTTTTCCCTCTTTCTGCTCTGCTTCTTTCCCTGCATCCTCTGTATCCTGTCCGCTGTACTGCCAGACATACGAAGAAATGGTCTCTCCCTTTTCTTCCAAGTGGGCAAGATAGGAGCCATAGGCTCTACTATAATCCGAAGAAAATGCTTCCTCCTTCCCTACGGCATTAGATTTTCTCTGTAAGAACATGAGAAAAAGAAGCAATATCGCCACAAACAACACGAAAAATGGCAAATACTGCATGAGTTTGTAACGAGAAGTCCCGGTACCACCGGCATTTTCTCGTTGCTCATTTGAAAAATTGGAAGAGTTCATCATTTTCCCCCTCTAATTCCGAGTAAATCGGCTTCTTTGAAGCTTTAAGTTTTACCCTATCTTTTTACCACAATACCAGCGGTAGCAAAAAAGCCACCGCCGGTATCAGTTCCCCGGTAAATCTTATCTCTTTACCGGCTTTCCATTTACAGTCCATCGACCTTCACTATCTAATTGATAACCGTCTTTTTGTTCATTACGATAAAGTCTTCCCTGGTTTGCTCCTCCTTCTTCCAAGTAGTAACAATAGCCGTCAATCCACTGCCAGCCTGTTACCATTCTTCCTTTCCAACCGTCGGAAGTTGGGAAGAGATAGTATTTGCTACCGTTTAACTCTATCCATCCTGTTGCCATATAACCGGAATCCAGGAAATAATACCAATAGGTCTTACCATTGTACTCTTCATTTCCCCAGTTGTTCTTGGGATAGCTTCCGTCTGCCTTTTTATACCACCAGCCGGTTCCGTCCTGCATCCATTGTCCGCCTGCTAAAGAACGCTCAACACCCAGAACCTGTCCTACATTTCCACCGCTAACGCTGGGCTTTCCGAAGCCACCGGAGGAGCTTCCACCACCTCCACCACCGCCGGAAGAGCCGCTGCCGCCTCCACCACCGGAGGAACCACTAAAGGAGCTGCCACCGCCACCGCCGGAAGAACTGCCACTAAAGGAACTACCACCTCCGCCGCCGGAAGAACCACTGCCGCCACCGGAAGAGCTAGCACCGGAGGAACTGCCGGTAGAGCTACCAGAAGAATTACTACCGGATGTACCGCCGGTATTTCCACTAACACTTGTCTTCTTTTTGTACATTGCTGTAACAACGAGGTTTCCCTGCACATTGCTTACAGACTTATCCCATCCGGTAAATTCATAGCCCTGTACAACAGGAGCTGAAGGATAACTTGCATTTTCTCCTTTTTCTACTCTCTGGGTAGATAAGTTTTCTCCGTTCATTCCCTTGAATGTGACATTATAATACACTGCCGCAGGGTATCTGTCCAAGTAGAATCTTTGCGCGTCATGTCCATGCCAAAGATACTGCTGGACATTGGTACCATTCGCCGTCTGTCCGCCGTAAACGTCCACTACCTTTCCGGAGTTCTTATTCACAAAGCGATAGGTTCCGTCACCATTAGACACTACATACCATTGCTCACTGGGCTTATTGTGCTTCTCCCAGGTTAAAATGTTGACTTGATCATAAAGACTATCCGCTACCACATCCAAGTACTGATTATTGTACTGGTTCTTCACCAAGAAGCTTCCGTCAGCCTGCTTTTCCAAGTTCCAAACTGCCGTAGCATCCGGCGCTGTCTTATTGTAATCCCAAAGGAGTACGTTGGTTCCCAACTTTGTGGGATTGCCTTTTTCCACAACTACCGCTTTATCCGGTGACAGCTTAGAACGAAGTACGTATCCTGCACTCTTCACTTCCGGAGCGCTCTTTTCATTTACTTTAGGTTTATAATATTTAAAGAGTTTAAAGCGCTGAGCATAGCTGCCATTTGGTTCATATTGTCTCACATTTGTGCCATCTGCAGTACCGGCGTTATCCACATCCATTCTAAACCCGGAACACTGAGGAATGAACTCATAGGCATCTCCTTGCTTTACGATATAAAAGCGCTGATTGGCATTCGTTCCTATTTGATCCCAGACTTGCATATTCGGTCCATTGCCCGCTGCTCCGGGACCTCCATTCACATCTAAAACCGTTCCTGCTTTAGACCGAATAATAAAGCTATCATCCGCCTGTCTTTCCAAACGCCAGTAATATGGAGCCTCTCCCCAAGTGCGGTAATCTCTAATGAAAACATTTTGACCACTTTGTCCGTTACCGCCATAGGCAAGACATCGTCCTTCAGCAAGTGTAGAGGTGATTAGATACTCTCCATCGGCAATATCATCGTCGCTACCATTTGCCGGGAGGGGTAAACGATCCGGCTTGGGTGGTGGAGTCGGCTGATTATAAAGATAGATATAACCTTGGAACCCGGGTACATTTTCCATTCTGTCATACCGGAAGCTATATGACCATCTTGACCCTTTACCGGCAGTACCATAGCTGGAACTTGAAGTATATACTACACCATTTTCTACCTTTTCTACCACGGCAACATGGCCATATATATAGGCACTATTTCCCCACCAACAAGCAATCGCTCCAGGACGTGGTTCACTTCCGGTTGGAAAAGTCTTTGTTCTTTGATTGTTTCCCCACCAGTCTCTTGCATTACCATAAAAATTAGGCTTGTATCCAAGAATCTCATAAGCTCTGCCGAAGGCATACCATGTACAATTCCATCCTGGTTCCGGAAATGGATTATCATAACCATAAAATCTACCCCCTGTTCCCGGATTTGTAGTCCTCGGCACATACCCCACCGACCTAAATCCGGAATATCCGAATAAGGACGCATTTTCTGCCCCGACAACTTCTTCAATTCCTTCTTCCGTCTCCTTCAATCCACTTTTCAGCTTGCTCAGATCTACGATGGAATAGGTATTTTCTTCTTTCGCTACAGATCCTTCTGCTACATCTTTTTCCTTTACTTCGTTCTTTGCTTCCTTTCTCGAATTTTCTTTATCTTCCGCTTCTTCTTTTCCTTTAGCTTCTTGTGCTTTTGCTTCTACTATCGGCTTTTTTTCTTCCGGTACTAGAGCTTCTTTCGTCTCTTCTGTCCTACCCTCTTCCTTTTCTGAAGAAGCTACAGATAGCTCCAAACTTTCTTCCTCTGACTTTCCCTCGATATTCTCCTTCAAGGCTGTCTCGGATGCTACATTTTGCTGCTCTGCATACGACAGAACAGTAGAGCTTCCTACCATAGCCAAGGAGATAAAAAAGGCAAGGATTTGTTTTTGTCTTCTTCTCATGCATGACCTCCTTACATTGCATTGGAACACAACAGTATCTCTTTTTGCTTTCCACTTCTTGCGAGTTTGTTTTTCACTTGTCTCTGTGCAGTATCCACAGAAAAATAAGGTTTTATTCCACTCGCTTAGTCGTATTGCTTAGGTTCTACCAAAAATTCCGAAGAAATACACTTCCATTTTCTTACACCTCCCCAGGTGTAACTTAGGTGTAAGTTGCAAAATCCACGAAAAAAGGCGCAATTTCCTGAAATCTTTGATTCAGAAATTACGCCTTAAACATTTTCACAATAGCTTTTAAATATGCGCTGCTAAGAGGAAAAAGAGAAAAATCAAAAGAGCATAGAGAAGAAAATAGGCCCTATGCATTCGCATCAAGGGGAAAATGCTACGAACCCTGTCCTTTAAAAAGGATAGCAGCCAAAGCAGCAACACCGCAAAATTCACCACATGAACCATAAGGGTACCCACACCGGCTCTAAATCCTATAATCGCATAGAGAGTACTCAGCACAAAGACTATAGGGAAAATGATGATAAAGGAACCGGCACATTCCGCATTAAACTCCACCGCGAAGGGAGAGCAGGAGGAAAACCAAAGGTAGGCATGAACCCATACAAGGGCTATGGCAAAGGCGGGGGATAGCTGCAAAGTTTCCTCTCCCCCATGCATATAACCGTACACCAAGGCTAGGAGGATTCCTATGGAACTAAAGGTCATATTGAAAATCATATGAAAGCTATTGGCAATCACATGGAGACGATCCATTTTCTTGGTATCCGGGTTCTCTTCACTTACATTGAAATGCTCCATAGGTTCTCTGGTAAAGAGAAAAAAGCTGTGGACGAAGGTAACAAACATATTAAAGGCCAGGGAAATATTGGCCATAGGGACAAAGTCACCATTTCCCACATAATTCGAAAAGTCCGGGATGCTTCTTAGGAAAATGTAGAAAGCCATGGAAGAAAAGGCTCCCAATACATTGCAGCCCAAAGAATAACAGATAAGTCTTGGAGACAAATCATAGCGTCCCATTCCCGGAATCACCCTGTGTACATCTCCATACTTGGCAATATAGGGAATGTCTTTCAGCTTAATTTCCTGCTTTGGATTTCGTTTGGAATAAAAGAATAGCGCTAAAGCCGTGTCTATAAGGCCAAAATACAAGGGGGATGTGGCGATGAAAAAATTCAAAATAAAAAATACCGGAGTTGGTAAACTTAAGCAATACAAAAATAAATCCAAGGTATTCCAATGCTTTAGATAAAGTAGGAAAAATACAAGAGAAATCACTCCCAGCGTAAAAAAGAAGCAATTCCGATTGTCCAGAATCTTCTTTCCTAAGGGATTGTCCTTTGTGAAATCAGCACCTCTAGGTTCTGTAGGAGAGAGGTCTTCTTTTTCTTCCCAAGAATGAGCTTTGCTTACCGAAGCAGTATTTCCTTTCGGCGATAATGAAATTTCCGAAAAAACTGCTTTTGGATGTTCACAATATTCTTGAGCTGCGAAATCACTCAAAGAAATTGAGGAATCCCGCTCCACCGATAAGGGCATTTCTCCGATTGTCTTAGTTGATGCAGAAAATGTAGAGGCTTCCTGTTCCAGTTCCTGTGGGCATAGACAGTTATCCAGCCCAAACTCTAAAAATCGAAGAGCATAGCTCTCAAAGTTTTCCCCCTCCTTGTCAAAATCGGGAAAACATAAGTCTTCTCTCTCCAAAAAGCGACGCAAGTTACTGAACATAAAATCCGGATCCTGCTGTTGAAAATACTCAGCGTAGCAAAGAGAGGCTGCACTCTTCAAGCCTCGGTAACCCTTCCGCCTTCCTTGCTTAATTTCACTGATTCTAGTTTCCGTCATGTTTCCTTCACGAACTTTATTAAAAATGATACACATGTCTTTCTGTGTTATCCGCAATTCTTCATTGATATATCGGAAAACATCTCCCTGGCAGATAGCTCTCATGCAAGATACCCCTTTATACAAAAACAGGAGTAGCTATTCCACTCTGTTTTCTCGTTTTTTCCCAAATGCCGATGTATACAAACAAAATATCTATATAATATCTTAAGAAATCCTCGTAAATTGTCAATATCCTATAAACAGTTTTCCTCCCTTTTGCAGTAAGAAATTTGTCTATTTCCTTCTCTTTTTCTTTATTTTCTTTAGGATTCTTTAAGGCTGAAAACATAATTTGCTCACAGTTTTCTTGTATCCTATACACAGTTACAGAAATGTAACGAAAGAAAAAAGCTTTTCATACTCAACTCCGGGACCTTCTCCTGAAAATATGGTTTCGGAGTCCCCCCTTCAAAAAAAGAAAGCGGCTGTGAGAAATCACAGCCGCTTTTCTTTTCTGCTTATTTAATGGACTATAGCCAGTAGCAGGGGCTTATAAATCCGAGCAAATCACCCTTTAGACGGGTGGTGGTAATTTCAGATAAACAATACCCCTTGCCCGAAATGCCTATTCGCTATAAACTCCGTCTTATCTAGGAAACTAGACTTTGTCTCTTTTTGTTTAGAAGAACGAGATTAATAAGCATGATACCGATATAAAGAATCAGACATGCTCTATTGATAAGGTTTGTATGAAAAATGAAGTAGTTTAAAATGCTGGCTCCATAGGATAGAAAAAGCAGAGCAAAGGAAAACTGATAGACTCTATTATCCTTTAAAGATGCTTTTTCGTCCTTCATCCTTCTTTCCAACAGACTAGCTGCTCCTAAGCCCATAATCATGGTCTGGCAGAAATCTTTGGCAGCCTGATCTTTACTAATCAGATAAACAACAAAGAAAGCTACAGCTACCCCGATGATTAAAAAATCCCAAACACTAAGCTTCATACCTCCTCCTTTCAATGTGCTCATGACTTCCAAAGCATTTTCCCTTAGGAAGCCGTCACATATTGTAAAATATTGAACGAATATATATACGATAATTATATCCCACTAACTTTGGCTTTTCATCTTACATTTCTATTAAACAGCAAAAAGTAGCTGTAAAAAATCAAAACTCAGACCTATCCTGCTTATAAAATTTTTTGATTTTTTACATCGCTATCTTTTTGCTCTGCATCCGTCTCCTTTCGATGCTTCACCTTCTCCCATAAAGCACGAAAAGCAGGCAGAGAGCTTTCAATGGTTTCATAGGGGATACAGTAGGAAAGGCGGAAATAGCCCGGTAAGCCGAAGCTGTCCGTAGGCACCATAATGATATGCTCTTCCTCCGCCATCTTTTGGAATGCTTCCGTATCCGCTAAGGGGGATTTCATCAAAAGGTAAAAGGCGCCCTCCGGTGGCAGACAGGAAAATCCCATCTCTGTAAGCTCTGTATAAAGGAGACGGCGGTTCCTGTCATAAAATCCCACATCCACCTTCACTTCCAAGCACTCGGAAATTACCTTTTGAAAGAGGGAGGGGGCATTGACAAAGCCCAGCGTTCTTCCGGCAATAATAGCCGCTGTCATGAGCTTTTCTCCATCCTCCACATTTTTTCCGATAGCCAGATAGCCGATTCTTTCTCCGGGAATAGATAGTGTCTTAGAGAAGGAATAGAGGTAAATGCTGTTATCATAAAGAGCCGGCATAAAGGGCACAGTTCTGTCATCATAAACCAGTTCCCGGTAAGGTTCATCGCAAATCAGGTAGATGGGATGCCCCACCCTTTCCTCTGCTTCCTTTAGCATTTCCGCTAAGGCCTTTAACTCTTCATCCTTATACACCACACCGCTGGGATTATTGGGGTTATTCAAAATCACAGCCTTGGTCTTTCTGCGAATCAGTCGGTCTGCCATAGCAATGTCCAAGGAGAAGTTATCTTCCTTGATCGGAACTACCGTAAGTTTTCCCTTATAGTGGGAAACATAGGCATTGTACTCCGTAAAATAGGGGGCAAAGCAAAGTACCTCATCCTCTTCGTCCAAAAGACAGCGCATCAAGACATTTAATCCTCCTGCCGCCCCGGCGCAAAGGAGAATCTGCTCCTTTTCATAAGGAAGTTCGAAACGCTGCGTCAAGTGTCTTGCCACCTGAGCTCTTACTTCATCATAGCCTGCATTTTTCATATAGCCGTGAATCTCATGGGGATCCTGGTTTTCCAATAGGCTGATAATGGCATTCTTTACTTCGTAGGGCACAGGAGCCACGGGATTTCCCAGACTAAAATCATAGACATTTTCCCTGCCGTACTGAAGGGCCATTTCCTGTCCCAGTTCAAACATCTTTCGGATCACGGAATTTCCCTGTAAAAGGGATTCCATTGTCTTTGCCAGTGCCATAATACATCCCAAGGAGCCTAAAGTTTTGCTCCTTTTTCTAAGCTTGATACATTTGCTTACGCTTGACTCATCGCTTATGCTTTACGCATTTGCTTACGCTTTACGCATTGCTTGCGCTTGACCCCATTGCTTAAGCTTTATACATTTCCTTAAGCTCCATTACATTCTTCATTTCTATCTTTTCTGATTTGAATTTTCTGAAGCTTCCTTTTTCCTCTTTTTTAATGCCGCTTCCTTTAATGCGCTAAATCCTGCTTCTTTAGAAACTGCATCCGGATTGTTTCTGAGCATGGTTTTGGTCCACCAATGCATCTTTCCGCTTTCCGCATTTCCGCCGTCTTCCAAAAGCTCCAGCTGTTCTTCCATTCTCTCCTTATCCTGCAGGAGATTTCTGAGAAGAGCACCGGCAGATTCTTTCAGATTCCCGGCGGACTCCTTTACACTGCTGGCTGCCTGTCCTACCGCATCCTTGGCCGTATCCGCCGCAAGGCTTGCTGTACTGATGGTAGTGCTGGCCGCCTGGCTAACCGTATTCTTCGCCAGGGAAACGCCGGACTCCATAACATATTTCATGGCGGCTACATTGCCCTCATTTTGCTGTACGGTTCTGAGCTCTTCCGCTCCCTGCTCCCACTCCTGTTTCGCCTCCCCGATACGCTCATAAAGCTCGCTGATGGAACGCCGCAGGTTCTGAATCTCTTCGGAATTTCTCGCCAGCCTTCCCAGACGCTCCCGAAGCTCCAGTGCTGCAATGACGGAAAATACCACATCTTCAATGAATAGGGTATAAAGCATGGTGTCAATGATCACAAAGGTGAGATAGCTCCAATCCACCGGAATGGAGGAAACAAATTTATGCACCACCTGCATTAAAAAAATCGCCATCAATCCCCATCCTATAGAAGCAAAGAAGCAGATGTAACCGCGAAAGTTCAAAGGATTCTGAGAATAATCCCACCAACGCATATGAAAGATGTGGTTCATCAAAAGCCCGGTGATGAGTTCCAATGCTGTTCCGCCGAAAAATCCAAGCAAAAAAAGATAGAGGAGATGCCCCTCATGCCCATGAGCAAGAAAGACCAAAAGGCAGGATCCCACACCATACAAGGGAATCCAAGGTCCATGGCAAAATCCTCTATTCTGTAAATGACCGGATTTCAGAGAGCAGTAAGAAGACTCGAAGCACCAACCCAGGATGCAATACAGCATAAAGAAGGTCAGCCATTGTAAAATTGTGTATCCTCTCATAAAAACTCCCTTGCTCTAAAAATCATTTTTAGCTATTTTATCGCAGTTTTTCATTATTGTCAAGTTTTTTGGCGTTTTTCAAAATATACCAAAAATGAAAAAGTAAATTCTACTCATCTATCCCCCAGTAGATTTTACTT
>NZ_CAUVME010000043.1:0-18462 GCF_963553175.1 Oribacterium sinus
TTTTAAGCTCGGTAGAATTTACTTCTGCACTGGAATTTACTTTTTCAATTTAGCAAAAATTTTTTTTAAGAAAAAGGAAGGCAATTCTTCCGGTAAAAGGCCTCCATCAAAGAGCTGTCTTCGTTACTGCTGAAAAGCTCTACCTGACCCTTTTGCATTTCCTCCTTCAAAAGACCTCGCTCATCCAAACGGTGCCGGGTTTCCTTTGCAGTACCCTCTGCTCCGTCAAAGAATCGAACAGGATAGGGCAGGGCGCTTTGAATCTGTTCCTTTACAAAGGGAAAATGGGTGCAACCCAACACAATAGACGAAACGGCTTCATTCCTATAGGGGAGTAAAAGCTGAGAAAGATAGTCTTTCATTTCCGGACTGTCTCCCTTCCCTGCCTCTAGGAGGCGGACGATACCGGGAGAGGGGAGGAGAAGAAATTGGGAAGGATCTCCAAAACGGGAAATCAGCTGGTGGAGACGCTCTCCTTTAAGGGTATGCTCTGTAGCCATAATCAGAATCTTTTTTTTCGTATTACCCGGTTCGGCTTCATCCTGTAATGCTTCTACTGCAGGCTTTACCGCAGGCTCCATACCGATAATGATGTCCTCCGGAAACAGCTCCCGAAGATAGGGGGCAGCTGCGGAGGTGGCGGTATTACAGGCGATAACAGTAGCTTTTACTCCTTTTTCCTGTAGAAAGCGATAGGCGGAGAGAGAAAGAGAACGCACTTCTTCCTCCGATTTTTCTCCATAGGGGGCATGCTTTTGGTCTCCGTAGAAAATAAAGTTTTCTCCGGGGAGCTCCTGCTTAAGCTTTTTCAAGACACTAAGCCCGCCAAGACCGGAATCAAAAATACCGATTGCCTTGTCCTTCTCCATTTTCGCCCTTCGTCTCCTTTCCCCGGTATATTCTTTATCTTTTTATCGTTTTTATCTTCTGATGAACTATTGCTTCTAAAATAATGGCGTATAAACGCCCGGAACATTTTATTTATTAAGACTGTTTTTGAAGTGTAGCATAGCTTCTTTGGGATTGCAATTTTAGCCTGAAAAACCTATACTGCAAAAGATAGAAAAACAGCGGGACAGTGCATCCCCCTAAAGCAGGAGGTTTTCATGAAAAGTGCGGAAAAGGTGAGTGTATCGGAGTTAATTAAAAAAGAGAATTTAAAGAATCTCACTCCGGAAATAGATACGGATCAGATTTACATGACGATTCCGGATGTAAACCGTCCTGCTTTACAGCTTGCCGGTTTTTTTGCCCAGTTTGATTCCGAGCGCGTGCAGATTATCGGAAATGTGGAAACGGCGTATTTGATGCGGATGGAAAGACCGGAGAGAAGGGCAAGATATAATGAGATTACCAAGTATCCTATCCCCTGTATTATTTATGCCAGAGACATTGAACCGGATTCCTGTATGATTTCCGCCTGCCAGGAGGCCGGAATTCCTCTCTTATCCAGCCCGAGACCTACTACGGAGCTGGAGGGAGAAATTATCCGTTGGTTAAAGGTGAAGATGGCGCCAATGATTACCGTCCACGGCGTATTGGTGGATGTGTACGGAGAGGGTGTCCTCATCATGGGGGACAGCGGAATCGGTAAGTCGGAGGCTGCTTTGGAGCTGATTAAAAGAGGACACCGTCTGGTCAGTGATGATGTGGTGGAATTAAGAAAGGTTTCCGATGAGTCCCTAGTGGGAACGGCACCGGATATTACCAAGCACTTTATTGAGCTTCGTGGAATCGGCATTATCGACGTAAAGCAGATGTTCGGTGTGGAATCGGTAAAGGATACCCAGACGCTGAATATGGTCATTAATTTGGCGGAGTGGTCCAAGGAAAAGGACTATGATCGTCTTGGATTAAAGGATAACTATATAGAATTTTTAGGCAACAATATTATCAGCTATGATATCCCCATTCGTCCGGGAAGAAATGTAGCTATCATTGTAGAGTGTGCCGCCATTAATAACAGAGCCAAGAAGATGGGATACAATGCGGCACAGGTGCTGTATGAGCGAGTGACTGCCAACATGAAAAAACAGGAAGCGGAAGATTTTTAGAGGAAAGAGAGCAGGATGGAGCATAGAACGGAACAGAGCTTAAAGGACTATACCAGCTTTAAGGTTGGCGGAAAGGCAAAGGACTTTTATATTCCCTTTACCGTAGAAGAAGTACAGGAGCTGGTACAGGAATTATACAAGGAGGGCCGCCCCTATCTGATTTTGGGGAACGGCTCCAATCTCTTGGTTTCCGACGAAGGCGTGGAAGAAGCCGTTATTTTATTAAAGGATAATTTATCTTCTTGCAGTATAAAAGTGCAGGAGAATGGCCGGGGGCTTTTGGAAGCAGAGGCCGGATGCACCTTAAAGAAAATGGCGGAGGTTGCCATGGAAGCAGGATACACCGGCTTTGAACCCCTTTCCGGCATTCCCGGAACCCTTGGAGGAGCGGTGAAAATGAATGCCGGAGCCTATGGAGGAGAAATCAAGGATTTCTTTTATCAGGGACTCCTCTTAAATGAGAAGGGAGAGCTTCAAAAGAAAGAGCTTTCCGAAATGGAGTTTTCCTATAGACATTCCTGCCTTTCGGAAAATGATATTTGTTTAAAAGCAAGCTTTCTTTTGGAAAAAGGGAATCCTGCGGAAATCCGGGAAAAAATGCAGGATTTTCAAAGACGAAGAGAGGAAAAACAGCCTTTGGATATGCCTTCAGCAGGCTCCACCTTTAAAAGGCCGGAGGGAGACTATGCTTCCCGCCTTATTGAAGTCAGCGGCTTAAGGGGCTTTCAAATGGGAAGAGCGGCGGTGTCCGAAAAGCATTGCGGCTTTGTAGTGAACCTGGGGGATGCCGATGCCAAAGAGATTTACCGACTGATCAGGGAAGTAATTCGAATCGTGGAAGAAAAGCAGGGAGTGCGTTTAGAAACAGAGGTAAAGCTGTGGGGGAAATTTTAATTGTAACCGGTATGAGCGGGGCGGGAAAAACTGTTTGTCTGAAGCATTTGGAGGACTTCGGTTTTAACTGCATCGATAACCTGCCCATCGGGCTTATGAATTCATTTTTGGAACTTTTACTTTCCAGCAGGGAAAATGAACAGAGGACAGCTTTAGGAATCGACAGCAGAAACGGAAAAGAGCTTTCGGAACTGGAAAAGATTATTGAAAACTGGCGGGAAGAAAAGAAGGTGCCCTTTCGTATTCTTTTCCTGGATGCCGGGGATGAAGTACTGATTCAGCGATATAAGGAAAGCAGACGAAGCCATCCTTTGGCAAAGGAAGGCCGCATTCAGGACGGAATTGCAAGGGAAAGAGAAAAGATGGCCTTTCTTCGGAAAAAGGCGGATTTGATTATCGATACCTCCAGACTTTTAACGAAAAATCTTCGGCAGCAGTTAAAGGAGATTGTGCAGGAGGAGAAAAAGTATCAAAATCTTCAGCTGTCCATTCTTTCTTTCGGCTTTAAATATGGGATGCCGGAGGACTTGGACTTACTTTTTGATCTTCGATTTCTGCCAAACCCATATTACGATCCCAATTTACGGAATCATACCGGGGAGGAAAAGGAAGTCCAGGATTTTGTGTTTCAGGATGGAAATGCCCAAATCTTTTTAGATAAGCTGGTGGATTTGTTTCAATTCCTCCTTCCTCTTTATGTAGCGGAAGGGAAAAATCAGCTGGTATTGGGACTGGCCTGCACCGGAGGAAAGCACCGTTCCGTCACTATGGCGGAAAAATTGTATCAATCCCTAAAGGAACATGCGGATTATGGGATTCGACTGGAACATAGGGATATAAAGAAATGATATAAGTCCTAAAAAATATAAAAACCTCATAAAAAATAGAAAAAATAACGAAAAACAGCGTAGAAAATTACCAAGAGACAAAAGTGATGGCAGAAGAAAAACAAGCGAAAAAAGCTTCTTTTTCCCGGAAAGTGAAGGAGGAGCTTAGGAGAATAGACTTTACAGCATTGGAAAAAACCTTTAAAATTAGGGCAGATGATGAGAAGGGAAGAAGGGAAAAACTGCGACAGATTTTTCTTTCCAACGCTTCTTTGACTAATCCCCAAAAAGAATATCATTTGGAATTTGTTTTTTCCGAAGAAGAGGAGGGCAGAGAAGTAGAAGAAATTCTACGGCATTATTCTCTACATCCAAAGCAGGGAAAAAGAGGCAAAAACCGGATGGTATACCTAAAGGATGCTTCGGAAATCGCAGATGTTTTAAAGCTCTTAGGGGCAGTGGATGCCTTGATGGAATTGGAGAATGCCCGCATTTTAAAGGAAGTCAGCGAAAATGTTAACCGGCGCGTAAACTTTGAAGCCGCCAACATTAATCGCACCGTGAAAGCCAGTTTAAAGCAGCAGGAAGAAATTCAATACATCGAGGAAGTCTTAGGACTGGATCAACTGGAGAAGGCCCTGCAAGAGGTGGCAAAGCGTCGTTTGCAATATCCGGATGCTTCTTTGGAGGAGCTTGCACAGGGATTAGAGCCCCCTATAGGAAAGAGCGGGGTGAATCATCGCCTGCGTAAATTGGCCAGAATTGCAAAAGAACTTCGGGAGGAACAATCCGCTACGCATAAGAAATAGGATTAAAAAAAATAAAATATGCAAAAGAGGAGCTTTCCTCGCAAAGGTACATTGGTTAGGCCTGCATTTTCAAGACAATTTAGACAGACAGCTTTGGAACTGAGGATGGAGTGAGGACACTCTGCGTTTAGGGAGCTCAAATGCACCAGGGAGGCACAGACCATGAAAGACAGTAATGTAACCGTTAACTTATCAAACAAAACAGATGATCATCCGGTGGCGATGCTCGTACAGATTGCCAGTCGCTTTCAATCCAGCATCTATATGACGGAGGGAAGCAGAAGGGTAAATGCAAAATCCATTATGGGGATGATGGCACTCGGCATTAATAACGGCGCAGAGCTATATGTATCTGCAGAGGGAGAAGATGAAGAGGATGCGATTTCAGCAATCAGCGGATATCTTCTTGGAGAAGCGATTTAAACAGAGGAGCTCGGAAACGGGCTCCTTTTTCTATACAAAAAGACTAGGCAATACGGAAATTAGCCTGTACAGTATAGAGGTTAGGATAAAGGGTTTAGGGCGAAGGTCTTGCAGATAGAAGGATAGAAAATGGCATTTACACACTTACATGTACATAGCAGCTATAGTTTGTTGGACGGCTCCGGAAAGATTCCGGAGATGATTGCCAGGGTAAAGGAGCTTGGGATGGACTCCATTGCCCTTACAGACCATGGGGTTATGTACGGTGTCATTGACTTTTATAAAGAGGCGAAGAAACAGGGGATTCATCCGATTCTGGGTTCGGAAATCTATTTGAGTCGTTCCATGGAGGAGCGTTTTATCCAAAAGGGAGAGGCAAGATACTATCATCTGGTGCTTCTTGCGGAAAATGACACAGGCTATCATAACCTGATGAAGCTGGTGTCTCTGGGCTTTACCGAGGGCTATTACTATAAGCCCAGGGTGGACTATGAGGTTTTGGAAAAGTACCATGAGGGAATCATTGCCCTGTCCGCCTGCCTTGCGGGAGAGGTATCCAGAAATCTGCGGCTTTCCCAGTATGAGGAAGCAAAGCAGGCGGCACTCCGCTATGAAGGCATTTTCGGAAAGGGGAATTTCTTCCTGGAAATGCAGGATCACGGCTATGCGGAGCAGAAGCTGGTGAATCAGGGCATGCTTCGTTTGCATGAAGAAACCGGGATTCCCCTGGTGGTAACCAATGATATTCACTACACTTATAAGGAGGATGCCAAGGCCCATGACATCCTGCTTTGTTTACAGACCGGAAAAAAACTGATGGACGAGGATAGAATGCGCTATCCCGGGGGGCAGTTCTATATCAAAAGCGAAGAGGAGATGGAGGAGCTTTTCCCTTATGCCAAGGAAGCTCTGGAAAACACCGCAAAGATTGCCAAGCGTTGTCAGGTGAATATTACTTTCGGGGAATATCATTTGCCGAAATATCCTGTGCCGGAGGGCTATACCGCCTACAGCTATTTGGAGGAGCTTTGTCTTAAGGGGCTGGAGAAACGCTATGGCGAGAGCTGTCAGGAAAATAAAGACAGGCTCTACTATGAGTTAAATACCATTTCCGATATGGGCTTTGTGGACTATTTTTTGGTGGTTTGGGACTATATTCATTTTGCCAAAACCCACAGTATAGCGGTGGGGCCGGGAAGAGGCTCTGCAGCAGGCTCCATTGTGGCCTATGCTATAGGGATTACGGATGTTGACCCCATGGAGCATCAGTTGCTTTTCGAGCGATTCTTAAATCCGGAACGTGTAACCATGCCGGATATCGATGTGGACTTTGAATACGAAAGACGGCAGGAAGTCATTGACTATGTGGGAAAGAAGTACGGAAAAGAGCAGGTCAGCCAGATTATCACCTTCGGAACCCTGGCGGCAAGAGGGGTAATCCGAGATGTGGGAAGAGTATTGGACATTCCCTATGCCAAATGTGACCAGCTGGCAAAGCTGGTGCCAAACGAATTAAATATGACCTTGGAAAAGGCTTTAAGTGTCAGTAAGGAATTGAAAAATCTTTATGATACGGAAGAGGAAACCAAGCAAATGATTGACATGTGTCTTCGCTTGGAGGGACTTCCTCGGCACAGCTCCATGCATGCAGCAGGAGTGGTGATTGCCGGAAGTCCGGTTTCCGACTATGTGCCTCTGTCCAGAGGTTCCGACGGTTCCATTACCACCCAGTTTACCATGACCACCATAGAGGAGCTGGGGCTATTAAAGATGGACTTTTTAGGGCTTCGAACCCTGACGGTAATTCAGGATGCCCTCCGTTTTATAGAGGAAAATCACGGGGTGAAGCTGGATTTGGACAGCCTTCCCTATGATGATGCCAAGGTTTACGCCATGCTTTCCAAAGGGGATTGTGCCGGTGTGTTCCAGCTGGAATCTGCGGGGATGGTAAACTTTATGAAACGATTACAGCCCTCCTGTCTGGATGACATTATTGCGGGAGTAGCTCTGTATCGACCGGGCCCCATGGACTTTATTCCGGACTACATTGCGGGAAAGAAAAATCCTGCTACCGTACACTATGATTGTAAGGAAATGGAATCCATCCTGAAAAACACCTATGGGGTAATCGTGTATCAGGAGCAGGTTATGCAGATTGTGCGAGACCTGGCCGGTTTTACCATGGGTGGCTCGGATCTACTGCGAAGAGCCATGTCCAAGAAGAAGACCTCCGTTATGGAGGAGGCAAGGCAGAGCTTCGTCTATGGCAATGAGAAGGAGGGGATTGCAGGCTGTATTTCCAAGGGAATTTCGGAAGAGGTAGCCAATCGGATTTATGACAAGATGATTGACTTTGCCAAGTATGCCTTTAACAAGTCCCATGCGGTAAGTTATGCCCTGCTTTCCTATCAAACCGCCTATTTAAAGTATTACTATGCTCCGGAATTTTATGCCGCCACCATGAGCTCCTTTATGGATAACACGGTGAAAACCGCTGAGTATATCGAAGTGGCCAGGGAACAGGGCATAGAGATTCTGCCGCCGGATATTCAACTGGCGGAGGTGGGCTTCTCCGTAAAGGATGGAAAGATTCGATACGGCCTTTCCGCGGTAAAGGGCGTAGGAAGATCCGCCGCAGAACAGATTATTCTGGAACGAAAGAACGGACCCTTTAGAAACTTTGAAGATTTGGTACAGCGACTAAGTCAAAGAGGCATTAACAGAAGAGCCATGGAGTCCTTTATCCATGCAGGAGCCTTTGACAATCTGGAAGGAAACAGAAGGGAAAAGCTGGTGATGCTTCCGGAGGTTTTGGAGGATTTACAGAAGGGAAAGAAGGACCAGATTGCGGGGCAGATGAGCCTTTTGGACCTTTTGGGAGAAGAAGCGGAGGAAAGACAGGAATTTGAGCTGATTTTTCCGGATTTGGAAGAATTTCCCAAGGCTGAGCTTCTGCGAAATGAAAAGGATGCCTTAGGTGTATATCTTTCCGGACATCCTCTGGACAGTGACAGAGCCCTTCTAAAGCAGCTTTGCAGCAGAAGAGCCAGAGACTTCTCCTTGGAAGCGATAGAGGAAGAGAAGAATCTTGTGGACGATGAGCATTGTACCGTAGGAGGAATGATTACCGGCATTAACAGGCGGATTACCAAGAAAAATGATATGATGGCCTTTGTGACTCTGGAAGACAATACCGGCTCCATGGAAGTGGTGGTTTTCCCGAAGACCTACGAGCTTACAGAGGAGCTGATTCAGGAGGACAGAAAGGTATTTGTCTACGGCAGAGTGCAAATGAGCGATGAAGCCAACGGAAAATTGATTGCGGAAAAAATTATAGCTTTTGAAAATTTGCCGAAAGAAATTTGGTTGCAATTTTCCGACAAAGAGGCCTATCTGGAGAAGGAAAAGGAAGTTTTGGAATGCCTGTCTCAAGAGGGAGGCGAAAGTACCGTGGCCATTTACCTTAGGAAAGAAAAGGCTATAAAACGCTTAGGGAAGCTTTATGCTGTACAATCTTCCCAAGAATTGCTGGAAAATCTTGCAAAAATTGTAGGTCCGGAAAATGTGAAAGAACAGCTAAAATCCTTGAAAAATGCTTAAGGATAGAGTAATATAATGTACTTGTTCAGAAATAAATACATGGCGGAACAGGTGGTAAGACCGGTATAGAGAAACGGTAAAGAATAAAATAAAAACAGTAAGGTAGATTGGAGGCAGTTATGGCAGGGAAAGCAGTAAAAACAATTGGTGTTTTGACTTCCGGAGGAGATGCTCCCGGAATGAATGCGGCGATTCGTTCCGTGGTAAGAACCGCGATTCACAATGGCTTAAAGGTTAAGGGTGTTATGCGTGGCTACGCAGGACTTTTAGAGGAAGAAATCAAAGAATTGGACAGCCACTCTGTTTCCGATATTGTCAGTCGAGGCGGTACCGTGCTGTACACCGCAAGATGTAAGGAGTTTACTACTCCTGAAGGCCAGAAGAGAGGTGCGGAGATTTGTAAGAAGCACGGTATTGACGGCATCGTGGTTATCGGAGGAGACGGTTCCTTCATGGGAGCCGGAAAGCTGTCCGCTTTAGGCATTAACACCATCGGCGTTCCCGGAACCATTGACTTGGATATTGCCTGCACAGATTACACCATCGGCTTTGATACTTCTATCAATACCGCTATGCAGGCTATTGATAAGATTCGAGACACTTCTACCTCCCACGAGCGCTGCTCCATTATCGAGGTAATGGGAAGACACGCAGGCTATATCGCTCTTTGGTGCGGTGTGGCAAATGGTGCGGAAGAAATTCTTTTGCCGGAGAAGTATGATGGAGATGAGCAGGCCATCATTAACCGTATTATTGAAAGCAGAAAAAGAGGAAAGAAGCATTACATCATTATCAATGCGGAGGGAATCGGACATTCTTCCTCCATGGCAATGAGAATCGAGGCGGCAACCGGTATCGAAACCCGAGCTACCATTTTAGGACACATGCAGAGAGGCGGATCTCCAACCTGTAAGGACCGTTATTATGCTTCTATTATGGGTGCTAAGGCGGTGGAGCTGCTTTTGGCAGGAAAGTCCAACCGTCTTGTGGCATATAAGAAGGGTGAGTTCGTGGATTATGATATCCAGGAAGCACTGCGCATGAAGAAGGATATTCCTGAGGAGCAGTATCGTATTGCTCAGCTTCTGGTAAGATAAGAGGAAATCTTTAGAATAAGAGGGAAGAAGTCGGAAGAAATTTCGAATTCATTCCCTCTATTTTTTTTACGAGTATTGCCGTGCAGTGTGCATTGTCTCATTTTATTCTTAATGATTATCCCTCGCGTAGTGTGCACTATCTAATTTTATGTTATGATGGGACAGGCAAAAAATCCGAAAGGAGCAAAACGATGGACGAAAAAGCAATGAATCAGGAAGCGTTAAAAAGAGAAGAAGAGAAGGTGCTCTGCGGGGCCAATTCCTATAGAGAACAGTATTTTTTCAATCCCCGCTTTTCCCTCCTGCCCAAAGAGGTGCAGGAAAGTCTGCAAAAAATAACCGTTACTTATACGGAGGAAATCGGCGGCGTGTTTCTGATGCAATTCGGAGAAGAAGGAAGGCTGGAGCTTATCAGCATTGCAGAGGAGACGGACTATCTTTATGACCCGATAGGGGCAGAGCTAAAGAAGAAGCAGATTCAAAAGGACTATAAGGAGCTCTTTTCCAAGCTGGAAGAGTATTATGCAGGATTGCAGAATCTGGAGAAGAAGTAAGAGAAGTCGATGCAATGCTTCAAAATATAGAGAAAAAGTAAGAGGAGTCTATGCATTGCTTTAGAGTAGAAAGAAGGACAGTATCGAATATTTTGTTGAAAAAGAAAAAATAGAAGAAATCGTGAAAAGTCACGGAATATCCGACTTTTCCTATGAGGAGGCCTTGGAAAAGAGGGAAGAAGAGGGGGGAGAAAACCTCTTTCGGCCGATTTCCTTAAAGGACTGTAAGCTTCCGGGAAACATACTGATGGCTCCCATGGCGGGGGTGACGGATCTACCCTACCGCATCCTTTGTAAGAAAATGGGCTTAAGTTTATCCTTTACGGAAATGGTGTCGGCGAAAGCCATTTACTATGGCAATCAAAATGCCGATTCCCTACTGGAACACAAAGGAGAGCCGGGACTTGTATCGGCACAGCTTTTTGGCTCGGATCCGGCCTTGATGGCGGAAATGGCCTGCCGAATCGAAGATGACTTTGACGGCATTGATGTCAATATGGGCTGTCCTGTGCCTAAGGTGGTACGGAATCAGGAGGGCTCAGCTTTAATGACCAACCTTCCATTAGCGGAACAGGTTTTAAGCACCATGGCAAAAGCCTTGAAGAAACCTCTTACAGTAAAGTTTCGCATCGGCTTTACAGACGATGCCATCAATGTGGTGGAATTTGCGAAAATGGCGGAGGCCTCCGGGGTGGCTTCCGTGACCATTCATGGCAGAACCAGAGAGCAATATTATAGAGGAAAGGCCAATTGGCAATATATTAAGGAAGCCAAGGAAGCCGTGAAGATTCCCGTCTTTGGAAACGGAGACATTTTCCAAGAAGAGGATGCTCTGGCCATGCTCCTTTCCACCGGGGTAGACGGTATTGCGCTGGCTCGGGGAATCCAAGGGAATCCCTTTTTGATACGAGCCTGTGTCAGCCTTCTCTCTGAAGGGAAGAAGCTTCCGCCGGTGAGCCTTTCGGAAAGAAAGGAAATGATGCTACGGCACCTAAAGCTGATGGTGGAGATTAAGGGGGAGCATCTGGCTCTTTTGGAAATGCGAAAGCACCTTTCCTGGTATATGGAAGGCTTGGAAAATGCAGCCCGCTGGAGACAGAGGGTGAATACGGAGAACGATTTGGAGAAGGTATTCCAAATGGTTAGGGATTTATAGCGGAAAAACATTGACTTCTCAAGCTTCCGTTGCTAGAATACTACATCGAATCATTGGATGAAACGGCTTCTGGATCTCCAGAAGCCGTCATTGCAGTTTTAGAGAAAGGGCAGGATATCAGGTGGCTGAAGAAAAGAAAAACCTCCTTACCAGGGCAGGATTAAATAAGTTGGAGAATGAACTTCATAATTTAAAGGTAAATAAGAGACAAGAGATTGCAGAAAAGATTAAGGAAGCTCGGGAACAGGGAGATTTGTCTGAGAACGCTGAGTATGATGCAGCAAAGGATGAGCAGAGAGAAATCGAAGAAAGAATCGTTGCCATCGAGGCTTTGTTGAAGAATGCGGAAGTAGTGGATGATGCGGAAGAAGGCACCATCAATATCGGATGTAAGGTTAAGCTGTTTGACAAGGAATTTGATGAAGAAGTGGAATACATGATTGTAGGTTCCACAGAGGCAAACTCCTTGCAGGGAAAGATTTCCAACGAGTCTCCCGTAGGTATGGCTTTACTGCATCACAAAGTGGGAGATGAGGTTACGGTAGAGACTCAGGCGGGAGTTTTGGAATATAAGGTACTTTCCGTGGAGAGATCCAACGAAGAATAAATCAGTGAAAAAGGATTCAGTGAAGAATCATTCAGTGAAGCATCATTCGATGAAGGTATGCCTTAGAGAAGATTTCAATCAAAATATAATGAAACAATAATCGAACAGTGCAAAGAAAGGATAGAAGGATGGGAGAGCAGGAAAAGCAAAAGGGAAATGCACCGGTGGACATGAACCACATTTTAAAGGCCAGATATGATAAGTTGGCAGAGTATCAGGCAGCTAAGGAAGATCCGTTTGAAATCACCAAGGCTGAACAGACCCATCATTCTACTGAAATCAAAGAGAATTTCAAGAGCTTAGAGAATCAGCAGGTCGTGATTGCAGGACGTGTTCTTTCCAAGCGTGTCATGGGTAAGGCCAGCTTTATGCATTTGCAGGATAGAGACGGCAGAATCCAGGTTTATGTAAGCCGGGAAAGCCTTGGAGAAGAGGAATACAAGAAGTTTAAGAAGCTGGATCTTGGAGACATCGTGGAAGTTAGAGGTTATGTTTTCGAAACCCAGATGGGAGAGATTTCCGTTCACGGAGAGAAGATTACCCTGCTTTCCAAGTCCCTGTACCCACTTCCTGAGAAGTTCCATGGCTTAACCGATACGGACACCCGTTATCGTCAGCGTTATGTAGACCTGATTATGAATGAGGACAGCCGTAGCGTTTTCATGAAGCGCTCTCAGATTCTTCGGGAAATCCGTAACTTCCTTGCAGGAAGAGATTTCTTGGAGGTGGAGACACCGATGCTGGTGGAAAATGCCGGCGGTGCAGCAGCTCGTCCCTTTGAAACCCATTACAATGCTTTAAACGAAGACGTAAAGCTTCGTATTTCCTTGGAGCTTTACTTAAAGCGTCTGATTATCGGCGGTATGGAAAGAGTTTATGAGATTGGAAGAGTATTCCGTAATGAGGGAATCGACACCAGACATAATCCGGAATTCACCTTAATGGAGCTGTATCAGGCTTATACAGACTACGAGGGAATGATGGAGCTGACCGAGTCCATGTTCCGTTACCTTGCGGAAAAGGTTTGCGGTACTCTGCATATCAGCTATCAGGGAACTCCCATTGATTTGGAGAGTCCTTTCCGTCGCTTGACCATGACTGAGGCTATCAAGGAATATGCAGGCATTGACTTTGATCAGATTAAGACCTTGGAAGAGGCTAGAGCCCTGGCGAAGGAAAAAGAGATTGCCTACGAAGAGCACCATGGCATCGGAGACATTGAAAACCTCTTCTTCGAGGAATATTGTGAGGAGAAGCTGGTACAGCCAACCTTCATTATGGATCATCCGGTGGAGATTTCTCCCCTTACCAAGAAGAAGCCTTCCGACCCTTCCAAGGTAGAGCGTTTCGAGCTCTTTATCTATGGTAGAGAGATGGCAAATGCTTATTCCGAGCTAAACGATCCTATCGACCAGAGAGAGCGTTTCAAGGCGCAGGATGCTTTGGCAGATGCGGGAGATGAAGAGGCAAACCATACCGACGAAGACTTCCTTCATGCAATGGAAATCGGAATGCCTCCAACAGGAGGAATCGGTTACGGCATCGACCGTCTGGTTATGCTTCTTACCGATGCGGCTTCCATCCGTGATGTACTTCTCTTCCCCACGATGAAGTCTTTAGAGAAGAAGGATGAGGGAAATAGGGCATCTAAGGGTAATGGAAACGGAATTTGCGACCAAGTTGCGACCGTTCCGGAAAAGATTGATTTTTCAAACGTGAAGATTGAACCTCTCTTCGAAGAACAGGTTGACTTTGAGACTTTCAGTAAGTCCGACTTCCGTGCGGTAAAGGTAAAGGACTGCGTTCCGGTAGCAAAGTCTAAGAAGCTTTTACAGTTTACCTTGGATGACGGAACCGGTACGGACAGAACCATTCTCTCCGGTATTCATGCATACTATGAGCCGGAAGAGCTGATTGGAAAGACTTTGATTGCCATCACCAATCTTCCTCCAAGAGCAATGATGGGGGTAGAGTCCTGTGGAATGTTACTTTCCGCCATTAACCAGAAGAAGGATAGTGATGAGGAAGAATTGCACTTGCTGATGGTGGATAACCATATCCCGGCAGGAGCGAAGTTGTACTAGTATTTTGTTTATTGTTGAACTATTTTGAAGATGAGATTATGCTTTATGGCGGATGAAGTTAACTTCATCCGCCATTTTATATAAAAAAAGAATTGATGATTTGCAATTTCATCCCGTGTGTTATTATTAACTTAGTAATCGAATGTAGATGAATAGATAGTTAATTAAAGAAAAGAAGTTGCCTATGAGAATACTATTTAAGCTTGTCTTGTTTCCTATTAGTCTTCTATTATCGGTTAGCACTGCTTTTCTAACGTTTTTACTAAGTATAGAGACGGCTATCTTGTATTTATTGATGATTCTTTGCATTTTTGTAGCAATAGGTTCTTACAAAAGCTTACTAAATCAATCTATATATAAATAGTGAATGGATAATTTACTATAGGCACATAAGCAAAAAATATTAATTTGATTTTAGTATTTTGCAAATACCTATAGTGATAAAAAGCCTAAAGAAAGGAAAGGAGTACAATTTTTATGAAAAAGATAAATCCTATGAGATACAAGAATGGAGATTTGAGATACAAGAATGGAGATTATTATTTTGTTTAGTATTGGAATGTTGCTATAATCAAGTATTTTTCGATATTTTATACTGGAAATATAAAAGAATAGTAAAATATATACTTGAAGATTTTTATTAAGCAAGGAGGAATACAAGATGAAAAAATATTTTAAAATAATGTCTCTGGTCTTAAGTATATGTTTATTATCATTGAATGTTGGATTTAATACTTATGCCTTAGAGAATGATACGTTGTATTATCAGGGTGTTGCTATTGAACAAAAAGAACTATCAGAAGACACATTAGAGTGGTTAGGTTGGTATAATTCTTTATCTCCGGATGAACAAGATTGCATTAATTATGAGCCACTAGACCTACAAAAGATGATTGTCAATCCTGAAGATATTACGGTATCCGAACCAGAACTAGATGAATTAGACATAGATGATATAGTGCCTTTTAGATTAGGAGCACCAGTATATAATCCAAGTTGGTGGAATAATAGCAATCGTATAAAGAAAGCTAATTGTTATGCCTATTCAATGGACTTAATTCAAAATTTTGTAGGAAAATTACAGCCTGGTCAACTATCAGGACGAACTTTTGAGTCGTTATCTGAACAAGTATCTTTAGTGCTATTGTGCGTGATGGTTCTCGTTTAGGTGGAGGACGCTATATTAGAAGATCAAGCTCAAGTGAACGTCCAGGTTCAGGAGAGTATAAAGTTGTGTTAGTCATTGCGCCAAATAGGGATTACCATTGCTATGTACTTAATACTAATGGGTATTGGTCACACAAAAGAGGACATTCAAGAGTTACAAATGTAGATGCTAGTGGGAAAAGGATTACAAACCCTCAAACCTGCAACCGAAATTATGGAAGTTTAAACTATTCAGTTTTCTGTGGCTTTTACATTGTAAAGAGAGGATAGAAATAGACAATTCAATTTTAAAAAGAGAATATATTGATAGGTTAATACTTCTAAAAGGAAAAGAGCACTTAGGAGAATTATAAGAGATTGCAATTTTGAGATACTTGATAAGATCAATCAGAAAGATGCAATCATTCTTCCGAAGTTCAGTAACCATTCTTTGAGACATACTTTTACCACTAGAATGTGCGAAGCCGGGGTAAACATAAAAGCAATGCAAGAGATTTTAGGACATGCAGATGCTGAAACCACCATGGATACATATGCTGAAGAAACAAAGGAATTAATAAAATCCGAGTTGATCAATTTCGAAGAGTTTTTTGAAAGAAACAGTAAACATAGTAAAGAACAATTAATAGTTTAATATAATATGTCTTGTGACCAGTATACGACTGATTTGCGACTACTTATGTAGATAAGCGTAGAATTATAAAATCAGAGACATAAATCGAGTTTTTGAAAATATAGATATAATCACTTATAACGATTTAGACTGCCTAAGGTTTTGTTTTCCCCACGATGAAGTCTTTAGAGAAGAAAGATGAGGGAAAGAAGGGAGAAGAGGGTGAGGCAGGAAATGCCAACAACGGCTTCTTTACGCCAAACAATAAGATTGATTTCAGCAATGTAAAAATCGAGCCATTGTTTGAAGAAACTGTGGATTTCGAGACTTTTAGCAAGTCTGACTTCCGAGCAGTAAAGGTAAAGGATTGCTTTGCCGTTCTAAAGAGTAAGAAGCTTTTACAGTTTACCTTGGATGATGGAAGCGGTAGCGACAGAACGATCCTTTCCGGAATTCATGCATATTACGAGCCGGAAGATCTGATCGGAAAGACCTTGATTGCCTTCACTAATCTTCCCCCAAGAGCAATGATGGGAGTAGAGTCCTGCGGTATACTGCTTTCTGCCATTAATCAGAAGAAGGATAGTGATGAGGAAGAGTTGCACCTCTTGATGGTGGATAACCATATTCCGGCAGGAGCGAAGTTGTATTAGTATTTTGCTTATTGTTGAAATATTTAAAGAAGAGATTATGCTTTATGGCGGATGAACTTAAGCTCATCCGCTATTTTATATACGAAAAAATGATACTATTGCTAAGCTGGCGATGTTTCAATATTATTCATTATTGTATATAATTGGCAGAAAATCCGAAGCGTATTTTCTTGTCTTGGTTTATATTGCGATATATAACGGTATATATTGCAAGAGAAGGGACGGTGATTTGTATGAAGATTGCAAAGGTTTTTAAACATGGAGGAAGTCAGGCAATTAGACTTCCTAAGGAATGCCGAATTTCATCAGATGAGGTAATGGTGAATAAGATAGGGGATATTGTTATTTTGCTTCCAAAACAGAACAAGTGGGATTCGTTTATGAAAGCAGTAGATATGTTTTCGGATGATTTCATGGCGGACGGAAGAGCAAGAGATTAGTATAGGAGCGTGAAGCGATATGATGTAAATGCTTGACATAAACATCTGTATTTATGAATACTAAAGAGGTAATAAATATGTTTGTATTTTTAGGTATCGATTTCATGATGGTTTTGCTCTATTTGATTATAGGTATCGTATTTATTAGATCGAACGGTAGAGCTATTCGATATTTAACCGGACATGATCTTGACGAAAAAATATCCAATAAAAGCAAAGAACTATGCATCATTTATGGTAAGCAAATTATGAAATGGAGCGTATGTTTCATTATAGGGTTTGCGATAGATTTGCTTTGGGTTGGAGCCGGTCTTATTATAGCGACTATTCTGAATGTTATTCTAATAATCAGATTAATGGTATTTAGAAATTTTTTTGAAAATGGTAAATAACCTGTCCGTTCAAAAAAATTAATAAAGAAGAACTAGTTCCATACCATAAACGTGTCCTTTCCACGCCAAAGAGTCCGGAAGGGATAGTATATAAAAATATGGAAACCATGGAAAACCATATCTGGAGCATTATATCCAGAAGAAAGAAGTATAACCACAATAACTGGAGCATAAAGAGAGGAAATCATTTGGCAAAAATCCTTGCCAAGAGATGTTCCAGAAAGCTTTATGAAGTGACGGAGAAATTGCACATACCTGTATTTGAAGCAGAAAAGCTAGAGGAGATATTCTTCAGGTGGGGCAAGTCAAAGAAAAGCTTGGAAAAGGATACCAGTATCCGGTCATAGGTTATATGTTGGGGTTTGGCAGTGAAATAAGAGGAGAACGCAGGAAATTGCTATCAATTATTTTTATAAAAATTGGAGTGATGCATGAACTGTTTTTAAGTGCGTTGAAATTTCTGGAGTATCCTCAAAATATTTATAAGGGAATGATAAAAATTTTAATGATCTATATTATACCGCTTGCAACAGTTTCAAATGTTCCGGCTGAAAAAATATTAGGAAAAGTAGGAATGATTGATACAATAGAAATTGTTTTATTGTCGCTAGTATTTTTTATGTTAACAAGAATATGCTATAGATTGGCCTTAAAAAGATATAGCAGTGCAAGTTCATAATAATTTGGTAGTAATTTATAGTAATGTAAATTTCTATAGGAAAAAATAAGTATGTTAATGCAATGCCCCTGAACCGCTTCTCCGAAGAATTTCTTCGTAAGGTAAAGAAAAATCTGCTATCCTGAGAGCTGGCAGATTTTTTTGAACGGACAGGTTATTTACCATTTACTTCAAAACTGTCAAAGACAGACTTATTTGTCATGTCAAGAAATGAAAAATAGTTTAGAAAGATTGAAGTAAAATTCTTAAATGAAACTTTTACGAATCCATATGTCGCTATGTGGAGCAATAAAGAAAAAATATGGTGGAGAATAAAAGCCATGTTTTCGGATAGGAGAATAATGATAAGATTTGAGATAATAGATGAGAATACAAAAAATTTGGAAGAAATAAAACAACTTTATTTTGATGCC
>NZ_CAUVME010000044.1:0-17144 GCF_963553175.1 Oribacterium sinus
AATATCCGTTCCCTGCTTATTATCATCCGGTACTACAGTATCCACATTGTTGGGAACTGTGGTGGCAGGATCTGCCGGTGCCTCTGCTACCGTAACCGGGGCAGTTGCGGCTGTCGAGGCTGACGCTTCCGTGGTAGCTGTTGCTGCTGTTCCGGTGCTTGCAGTTGCACCTGTTCCGGTGGTAGCCGCCGTGCTTGTTGCAGGAGTTGTCGCTGTACTTGCTGCAGAAGCTGCGGCAGTGGCAGATGCTTCTGTACTGCTTGTGCTCGCAGTCGCCGGTGCTGCCGTGCTTGCTTCTTCCGCTCTTACGGTCAATGGTGCAGCTGCAATGGCTCCTGTCATGGCGAGTGCAGCTACTTGTACTTTCAGTTTCTTTTTCTTCATTTTTCATTCTCCCTTACTAGGTAATTTTTTGTCCCATAGTAGCTACAACTCTCTTCCCTGATTTCTGCTATGGTACGAGTAGGCCGGACTAAATACAGGGAATCGTCTTCTCCCTCCGATTCCCATCCCGCCTACAGATGATTATTAAAATCCAAAGTAAATATACTCCATATCCTAAGAGAAAATCAATAAATGCTTAATTTTTAATTTATAAAAAATATATAAAAAAAGATTGACTGCCTCTTCCGAAGCAATCAATCTTTCAATTCATCCTTAAAACAATCTTTTACAGGCAAAGTTCACCTAATCAACCATGCCTTTTCAAAAGGACTTGCCTATTTCAAAGGCGAAACACTTTCAGCCATCACCCATTACTTTACGGTAGGCTCAGGAGTGGTGCCGCCCTTCTTCCCTCTAATGATTACAAGAACAAGGTAAATAACAGCCACAATTACACCGCCCACATAAGCGATTGGCCAGCTTAAACCAAAGCCCAGCTTTGCATTTAAGATATAGCTTGCGCAGATGAAGGTGTAGAAGGTACCGGGAAGCAGTGGCATCCATGCCCATTTTGCTTTTCCGTTAATCATGAGATAAATACCTGCCGCAGCCAAGGGGAATAATGCCATAGTCTGGTTAGACCATGCGAAGTATCTCCAAAGAATCTGGAAGCCCTTAGGATCTACCTTTGCCCAAACCAAGATTCCTGCTACCAGGATAAAGATTGGAATGGCAAGGCTTAATCTTCTGAAATTGTTGTCCTGCTTAATATGGAAGGTATCTGCAATGGTAAGACGTAATGCACGAAGTGCAGTATCTCCGGATGTAATCGGAAGAATGATAATACCGATAAGTGCTATTGCTCCGCCAACAGGTCCTAAAGCTCTTCTACAAACTACACCGACTACAGAGGTTGGAGAAATAGCAACCAGCTCTCCCGCCTTCTGAATCATGTACTGGAAGGTTCCTGCCTTCTCGTTAAATACCATGCTGATTCCGCCCTGGTCTGCAGTGAACTGAATCAATGCCATTGTTCCTGCCGCCCATACCATGGCGATGAATCCCTCTACAGCCATCATGTTGTAGAAGGTCATTCTTCCGTCCTTCTCACTCTTAATGGTTCTTGCCACAAGAGCAGTCTGGGAAGAGTGGAATCCGGAAAGAATTCCGCAGGCTACGGTTACGAAGAAAATCGGGAAAAAGTTCTGTGTCCAGAAATAATCTCCATAGTTAAAGGAAGGAGTATTCCAGTTTCCGAAAATCTCTACTAACGGGTAATGGGAAATTACCATTACAGCAAATACACCTACTGCGGAGAATACCAGGATTGCACCGAAGATAGGATAGATTCTTCCGATAATCTTATCGATGGGGAATACAGTAGCAATTAAATAGTATGCGAAAATAATACCGTAGATAATCCAGGTGGAAGCCTCTGTAGGTGAACCGCTGAATCCGAATACCTGGGTTGCGGTAATGTCTCCGGGAGTGTAAATGAACACGGTTCCTACTAAAAGTAAAAGCACACATACAAATACATCGTAAATCCAGAACACTGCCTTGTTGGTATAACGTCTTACCATCTCCGGCATCTGGGCTCCGCCGTCACGGGTACAAATCATTCCCGCAAAGTAGTCATGTACCGCTCCGCCAATAACATTTCCGATAGGAATGGTAAGCAGTGCAATCGGTCCGAACAAAATACCCTGAATCGGTCCAAGAATAGGTCCTGTTCCGGCAATGTTCAGTAAGTTAATTAAAGCATTTTTCCAAGTAGGCATCGGAACATAATCCACACCATCCTGCTTGGCGTAAGCCGGTGTCTCTCTGTCGTCCGGCTGGAATACATGATCGCAAAGGCGACCCATAGCCATTCCGCCGACGATGAGAATCACAAGGCCGATCATAAAGGTAACCATAAGTAATCCTCCCCTTCTTTCCTCAATTTTGTGCAAAACTAAAAATACACCTTGTTCACAGAAATTTCAATATTTTATCCATTTATTTCAAAATCAATAAGTACTTAATTATAGTTTATTTGCCTAAATTTCCTTTCTATTGACGATAATCTGTTAAATAAATAGCAATTTTGTATTTTGTACACATACATTATCCTCTAAAATCAAAGGATGGTTTTTTCATTTTTTTGTGCTATTCAAATAAAAGATTAGGAATTTTAAGATTTCTGTACTAAACTGCGGTAAAATAGCCGTCAGAAAGAATAATAAAAGTAGATAGGGGATAGAAAATGAAGGATATTTTGACATTTTTAGAAGAAGAAGGTATTTCGGAGAAGCTTTTAGAGGAGCTGCGCTCCTTCCGTTCCTTTTACAAGCTGGAAGAAGAGGACGAGAAGCGTTTGCCGAAAATGGAGTATTTGTACTACGGAAAGGAAATCTGGGAAGCCGCCATTGCCGCCCTGCTTTCCGGAGCGAACCTGCTTTTGGACGGTCCTAAGGCCACGGGCAAAAACGTTTTAGCCCAGGGACTGGCTCTGGCATTTTCCCGTCCGGAATGGGATATTTCCCTTTATGTCAATTCAGACGCCTCCTCCCTGGTGGGTAGTGATACCTTTTCCCAAGGAGAAGTGAAGCTTCGTAAGGGACCGATTCTGGAGTGTGCCCTTCGTGGGGGCTTCGGCATCTTAGACGAAATCAATATGGCGAAAAATGAATCCTTGGCGGTACTGCACGCTACCCTGGACTTCCGTCACAGCATCGATTTGCCGGGCTACGGCCAGTTCCCCCTGCATGAAGCTACCCGCTTTATCGGCACCATGAATTACGGTTATGCAGGAACCAGAGAGGTAAATGAGGCCTTAGCTTCCCGTTTTCTGGTGCTCCACATGCCGGTGATCAGCGCGGAGAATCTGGATAAGCTTTTGCAGCAGCAATTTCCGAACTTATCGGAAGAATACAGAAAGCAGTTTGCCCTCCTCTTTTCTGAAATTCAGGAAAAGGTTTCCGGAGGTGAAATTTCCAGCAGGAGCTTAGACCTTAGAGGTTTAATTTCTTCTATTAAAGCAATGCAGAAGGGCTTATCCGTATCCAAGGCTTTGGAAATGGGACTGGTAAATAAGTCCTTTGACCTTTACGAAAGACAGTTGGTACAGGATTTACTGGATGCCAGAATTCCTAAAGAGCTTTCCGGAGAGCGTATTTTCCTATGATGCTGACAGAATTTGAAAAAAAACGGGCTGCCAATATGATTTGGAACGGTGCCCATAACTATAAGGTCTCTCCCGGCTACCGTATGTATGACTACGAAGGCAAGGCGGATCTGTATTGGAATACCATCATTGGTGCCAGCTATACTCATTTTGACTGGAAGAAATTAACGGCATTCTACAGCACCTTTCACGAAACTCTGGGGCAGGAAACCTACGAAACGCTCTTTTGGCTGGCTTTGGAAAATGCCACCTTCGAAAAGGAAAGTCCTCTAAGAGAAAGTCTGGCTCTCCTTCGTAGAGAATATTGCAAACGGAAGCTTCAGGAATTTATTCCCAGTATTGCGGAAAGCCGAGAAGGCTGGATTTTAGAGGGACATTACAAGGTAGCCTTAGGGGAGGACTGCGGTCTACCTGATTTAGTGGATAGAAAGCTTCTAAAAGAAGTGGAAATTTCCGGAGATCTGAATACCGAGGAATGGATTCAAAGTCTTTCCAAGACTTTGCAAAAATATTTCACCTACCTTCCCGGTCTTCCGGCTGCCATGCAGAAGAAAAAGCGGGAATTCAAGATTCCTCACCTTTTCTTTTGGTTAAAAGACGAGAACGGTACTTCTTCCGGAGCACCGAAAAAGCTGGTTTTAGGGCTTTTAGAGCGAAGCAAGGGAGGGGCGGACAGCCGGGATGTGGAAACCGCCTCCGAAAAGTACCAAAAAATCACCGAGGAAGGGCTTCGAAAATATATTCAAAGCTATTTCGGACAGCCTCTCTTCGATAAGAAAAAATCCGAAGCCATGGAAAAAGCCTGCTGCATTGGGAACCATCAGGGGGCAAGGCTGTATTTTACCAACGGCAAGGAAGAGGACAATCTAAAAGGCTTCGCTGCGAAGATGCGGAAGGAAATGGAAGCCCAGCGAAAGAAAAATGAACAGGCCTATGAAAAAGAGGCAAGCTATAATCAGACACAGATTTTCCGCCTTAGTCAAATGCTGAAAAATGCCTTGTTAAGCAGCTTGGAGCCAAGTCCCGTCCTTTCCAATCAGGGAAAACTGATCCCTTCTCTTTTGTGGAAGCCCCTATATTTAAAGGGCCACAATAAAATTTTCCAAAAGGAAATCGCGGACAGTCAAGGTTCTCTCACAGTGGATTTACTGCTGGATGCCTCTTCCTCCCAGATTCATCGGATGGAAACCGTATCCCAACAGGGCTACATTCTGGCAAAGGCTTTGGACAACTGTCGGATTCCGGTTCGGGTTTTCGGCTACTCCTCCATGAGCGGCTATACGGTTTTAAATCGATATCGGGACTATACGGAACGAACTAAGAACAAAGAAATTTTCCGTTACTTCACCACCGGTGCGAACCGGGACGGCCTGGCACTTTCCGCCGTTTTGGAGCAGTTAAAGGAAAATACAGCCTCCCATCGCCTGCTAATCTGGCTTACGGATTTAACTCCCAACGATCTTTTGGAGGTAAAGAACAAAGCCAGAAACTATTCCGGAGATCTGGCTATTTCCGACATTCAGGAAATGGTGCATAAAGCCCATATGGAGAACATCTATGTACTACTGGCCTACACCGGAAAGGACAAGGATGTTCCCAATGCCCAGAAGATTTTCGGCAGAAATTTTGCGAAGGTCCAGTCCTTAGAGCATTTTTCCGAGCTGATGGGAAAAATGATTCAGGCGGAAATTCAAAGAATGTAAATAAAGTAAAGATTTTGTCAGTGGATAAAAGTAAAGATTTTGTCAGTGGACAAAAAACAAAAAGAGAGTAATCAAAGGCCAGAATCCGAGTAATCAAAGGCCGGAATCCGGCTATACCTTGACAGTACTCCGCATTGCCCTATAATGGATGTAGTATTGAAAACTACTTAGAAAGGGAAAACCCTATGAAATATCAGATTATTTGTGACAGCTGTGGAGATTTTACACCGGAAATGAAGGCGGATCCTCATTTTCGTATGGTTCCCCTAAGCTTGGAAATCGGAGAATACAGAATTATGGATGATGAGCATTTTGACCAGGCAGATTTCATTAAAAAGATGGCCTCCTCTTCCATCGGCGCAAAAACCGCCTGTCCCTCTCCGGAGGCCTTTCAGAAAGCCATCGAAGAGTCCGATGCGGATGAAGTCTATATTGTAACCCTCTCCGACCAGCTTTCCGGCACCTATCAGGCGGCCAAAATCGGCATCGACCTCTATACGGAGGCTCATGAGGATTCTCCCAAGAAGATTCATTTGTTTAACTCCAAGTCCGCTTCCGCCGGAGAATGCAAGCTTTGCCTGGACATTCAGGAGTGTAAGGAAGCAGGTCTAGGTTTTGTGGAAGTGGTAGACATTGTCGAGAAAAAATGTAACGACATCGTAACCGTTTTTGTACTGGAGTCTCTGGAAACCTTACGGAAAAACGGTAGACTTTCCGCCGTAAAATCCTTCTTGGCTTCCGCCTTAAACATTAAGCCCGTTATGGGTGCGGTAAACGGTACCATTGTAAAATTGGACCAGCAAAGAGGTATACAGAAGGCCTTAAAGAGAATGGTGCAGTTAGCCGTTGAACGTGCTGGGGGTGCGGAAGCGGTAAAAGAAAAGCGACTGGTAATCACCCATGTCAATGCTCCTGAACGGGCCGAACAGGTAAAAGAAGACTTCCTGAAGGAAGGAAGCTATAAAGAAATTGTTGTGACCGATGCCGCCGGTGTAGCCACCATTTATGCCAACGATCAGGGAATTGTTGCTGCACTTTAAATAGATTTTCAAGTAGAAGATTAGGAATCCACAATTATTTTTTAACATTCATAGTATAGGTTACAAACAATAGGTCTCATGGAGCATGAGTAAACGACTCCATGAGACCTATATTCGTTTATATTTATGGTATTCATCTATATTGTTTCATAATGAGACCACATCGATAGTATTTTAACCACGTTGTTTTCATTATCAACATTATAGACAATTCTATGTTTTATATTTACTCTCTTTGAAAATGTAGGAATTGGATATCCCAGTAATTTTTCAGTAGGTGGCTGATAAGGATTTTGCTCCAACTCGTCTAAAATTTTTTCAAAAATATCCTTTAAATTTGACTGGAGTGCTTTTTTATAGTCCTTTGATGCTTGTTTAGTAAACTTTAGCTCATACATTGTTTTCTAAGCTCCTCACGGGACAAACATTCGTCGATTGGCTCATTGATTCCTTCTAATATTTTTTCTTTTAAATTGGGAATGCTCTCGATATAAAGAGATTCCTTTAAGCTATTCAGGTAACTCTCCGAAACCACAAAGAAATTCTCTCCCTCATCTCTTGTTACTGCTATCTCACGATTTGTATCTAAGGACTTAATATAGTCATCGAAATTATTTTTGAATTTTTTTTCACTTGTGATAATCATATTTTTCTCCTCTAGCTTTATTTAATTATTTTTCGTCTCCTTAAGGCTATCACTATTCTTATCCCTTGAAAAGTCGCAAAAATATATTTTCATACTATAAGTCTCAAATATTTTTATTTGAGTAAGTAACCCATCCATTACTTCGCCTCCGCCACCTTCTCCTGATAGTAGGAAAAGAAGTAATCCGCAGTGCTTCCCTCATGACTATGAAGGTCGATTTCCTTCCAGAAGGGTTCCCGGAAGCGGACAATATGCTCTTTTTGATAGGCCTCGTAGCTTTCCTGAAAATGCAAGGAGCGAATAGCGGTTTCCAGTCTCTCCTTTCGTTCTTTGGTAGCCTCCTCATCATAGGAGCTTAGACATTTTAAAATGTAGTACTTTCCATCCTGAGAAAAAACAGAGGAAATCTCATTGTCCTCTAAGGAAAATGCTACCTTCGCGTATTCATCCTCACTTTCTCCAAAGGCCAACTGTTTCTGCAATTCCGGATCCTCGGAATACTGTCTGGCATAATAGGAAAAATTGGCTCCGGCAAGCTTTACCTTCTCCTCCAATTCTTTCGCCAGGGCTTCATCCTGTACCACAATCTGCTCCACAGAAATCACCTTGGCTTCCGCCGCACTTAATTCCGTATCCACGTTGGCCAAAAGAGACTTTGCGGTTTTCTCCGCCACAAAGTAAGCCACATACATATCCACCACGTCCTTCAGACTGCAGTTTCCAAAGAAGGCCTTGTCCTCTTCGCTGAGACTTTGGTAAAAGGCATTGGCCGCAGCTCGAATGCTTTCCATCTCCGTTCCATTGGCAATAATTCCCTTTTCCTCCGCCATCAGATTCAAAGTACGGATATCTTGCAGAAACTCCTTGGTTTTAGCCAGGAAATATTCTCCGTAGGTTTTTTCCACCTGTCCGGCTACAGGGAGATCCCAGACTTCCTTTCCCATCACATTTTGAATGCGATTTCGCTCCGAGCCTACTACAATCATCGCCTGTGCCTCCGTATAGCCGGGGATATTCTCCGTTTTTCCGCTAATTGCAATTCCTTTACAGGAGCTTAGAAGAAAAAGCAGGGAAAGGATAAGGCAGAAAAACCGCCTTATCCTTTTCTTCCTATCCAAAATAGCCATAGACATACCCCATTCCTACTGCAATGGCAAGCCCCAGAATAGCTCCCATTAAAACCTGCAGGGGGCTATGCCCCACATATTCCTTTAGCTTTTTCTCAAATTCCTTACCGGTCCAGGCAAAAGGATTATCCAGTAAGAGACGATTCAAAATCACCGCCTGCTTTCCGCTTTCTCTTCTGACTCCGGTGGCATCATACATCACCACAACGGCAAAAACCAGAGCCACCGCAAAGATAGCACTATCCACTCCATAAGAAATTCCGGCTGCCGTGGCTAAAGCTACCACTGTAGAGGAATGGCTGGAGGGCATTCCTCCGGAACCGGTCATCCTTTCCCAGTTTATCCCCTTATTAAAATAAGCATCAATCGCAGTCTTACAAACCTGGGCAACAAACCAGGAGAGCAGAGCTGAGATCAATAAATAATTGTCTAAAAGTTGCTCTTGAAACGTCATGCCTTTTTTTTGTTTCCTTTCTTCGGCTTTTATCTTTCCACCAGCCAGTCATAAAGCTCCTGATACTGAAGAGCGGAACTCTTCCAAGAATAATCCTGTTCCATGCCCCTGGCAATCATTTCCTCCCAGGCCTCCCGATGGTCATAATACACCTGCTCCGCATAACGGATGCCGGCCATCATTTCATGGGCATTATAATTGGCAAAGGAGAAGCCTGTTCCCTTTCCTTCATATTCGTTGTAGGGCTCTACCGTATCCTTCAAGCCTCCAGTTTCCCGGACAATGGGAACTGTGCCGTAGCGAAGGGCAATCAACTGGGAAAGACCGCAGGGCTCAAAGAGAGATGGCATCAGCAGGGCATCACAGCCTGCATAGATTTTATGACTCTTCTCTTCAGAATAGTAAATCTGGGCAGAAACCCTCTGAGGATACTTCCAAGCATAGTGCCGGAAGAAATTCTCATAGCCATCCTCCCCTGTACCCAAAACCACAAACTGAATCTTATCCTGACAGATTTCATCAAAGACTCTTACCAGAAGATCCAAGCCCTTTTGATCCGTAAGACGACTAACCATACCGATCAGCATACAATTCGGATCCACCTCTAAGCCCAGCTCCTCCTGTAAGGCTTTCTTCACCTCCGGCTTTCCCGCCCGGAAGGAGGCAGAATCATAACTGGCGGGAAGGAAGGGATCCCTCTTGGGATTCCACTCCTCGTAGTCAATTCCGTTTACGATTCCCCGAAGGTCATGGTCTCTGGCCTGTAAAAGACCTTCCAGCCCCTCCCCGAAGAAGGGATACTGAATCTCCCTGGCATAGGTTTTGCTGACCGTGGTAATGGCATCCGCATAAACCAAACCGCCCTTTAAAAGATTTCCATTTTTCTCACACTCCAGCTTATCCGGAGTGAAATAATAATCCGACAGCTCCGTAAAGCGTTTAATGGTCTTGATATCCCACACGCCTTGGAAGCGAAGATTGTGAATGGTAAATACGGAACGAATGGAACGGAAAAATTCACCTCCCGCAAAACGATCCTTTAATAAAACCGGTGCCAATCCGGTCTGCCAGTCATGACAATGCAGCACATCCGGATGAAAATCCAAGAGTGGCAGAGCGGATAAAGCCGCATAGCAGAAGAAACAGAACTTCTCCAAATCCCAGTACCAGTTACCATAGGGTCTGTTTCCGGAAAAATAATATTCATTGTCGATGAAGTAGTATAGGATGCCGTCCACTTCCTTTTCCAAAACGCCTACATAACGGGACTGTCCCAGATAATCCATGTAGAAGTGCGTCTTGTATTTTAGTTCATTCCTTTTCTCTTCCGGAATACACATGTATTTGGGAATCATCACCCTGCAATCAAAATAGCCGGGGTCCAGAGCTTTTGGCAGGGAGCCGCAAACATCCGCCAAACCTCCTGTTTTGATAAAGGGAACTGCCTCTGATGCAAGAAATAAAATGTTTTTCATCCTATCCTCCTTCCTAAATATCACATGTTTTTCTGTTGCTTCTTCGCCTTAGACTTTGCCTTCAGCTCTCTGGCATTTTCCAGGGAAGCCTCCGAAATTTCATCTCCCCCAAGAAGCCTTGCCAGCTCCTCTATGGATTCCTTCTCCTCCAAGGGGTGAATCCTTGTGTGGGTGGCGCCCTCCTCCACCGTCTTTTCAATCAGAAAATGATGGTCTGCCTTTGCCGCTATCTGGGGCAGGTGGGTTATCAAAATCACTTGGTGATTCTTCGCAATCTTCTGGAGCTTTTCTCCCACCTTCTCCGCAGTTCTTCCGGAAATTCCGGTATCAATCTCGTCAAAAATCAGGGTGGAAACTCCGTCTGTATCCGCTAGTACCGTCTTAATGGAGAGCATAATGCGGGACAACTCTCCTCCGGATCCCACCTCCCGAAGAGGTCGAAGAGGTTCTCCCGGGTTCAGGCTCACATAGGCCTCTACCTCATCCAAGCCCTTTTCCGTAGGCTCCTTCTTCTCCTGAAAATGGAATTCGAATTTGGTGTCCAGGAAGCCCATTTCCTGCATTTCCCCTTGGATTTGCTTGGCTAAGACCTTGGCATCCTCCTGCCTTTCCTTGGAAAGGAGCAACGCCTTCTCCCTAAGGAGCTTTTCCTGTTCTACGATAGCCTTCTTCGCCTTCTCTTCAGCCTTCTCATAGTCCAAAAGAAAGCTTCTTCTTTCCTCTTTCTTGGCTAATGCGGCCAGAGCCTTGGCTTCCGTGCCTCCATGCTTCATCATGACTCTGCGAATCTGTTCCAGCCGTTCTCCCAGAGTAAAAAGCTTTTCCTCATCCACCTCCGCATGGTCCAGATAATGGTCTAAAGAGCGGAGACAATCCTCTCCCACCGCCTCCAAATCATACAGGCTGTCGGAAAGCCCCTTTAAGCTTTCATCAAAGTCCTTGGCCTCCTCCACCGCCTGAATGGGACGATGAAAATCCATTTCCTCCAGGCATTCCTTTGCGGAAAGCAACAGGCTCTTCAGCCTGTCCATATTTTCATAAAGGCTGTACTCTTTGGTCAGTTCCGCCTCTTCCCCCTCGGAAAGATTGGCATCCGCAAGCTCCTGAATCTCAAAATCCAGAAAATCCAGCTCCCTTGTCCTTTCCTCTTCCTTTAGGGAAAATTTCTGTAAGGCTCTCTTTTTTTCCTGTAGCAAATGGTAAGCATCCGCCACTTCCTCTAAAAGCTTTCCACCCTGTTTTTTCCGAAAGCCGTCGATGATTTCCAAATGAGAGCCTTCCCGAAGCAGACTTTGATGCTCATGCTGTCCGTGCAGATCCAAAAGACCGCCGGTAATTTCCCGAAGCTTAGCCAGGGTAAGCCCTAAATCATTGACTCGAATATCGGACTTCTTTTCGGAAATCTTCCTGCGAATCAAGAGTCTTTCCTCTTCCAGCTCAAGATCCTCTTCCAAGGCTTTAATCCGGCGCACTTCCTCCGCCGTCAGAGAAAAGTCCAGCTCCACAATGGCCTGTTCCTTTCCATGACGAATCAGGTCTTTATTGGCCTTTTGCCCCAGAGCCAGTTGAATGGAGCCAAGCAAAATAGACTTTCCCGCTCCAGTTTCTCCGGTTAAGACATTTAAGCCGCCGGAAAACTCTACAACGGATTTCTCTATTAAGGCTAAATCTTTTACCAGCAGTCGATCCAGCATGCCTTCCTCCTTATTTGCTAGCCTCTCATCAGGTTTTCGATGCTATCCTTTAAAGCCTGACTATCCTTCTCCCCGGAAGTGACACAGAAGATGGTATCATCTCCTGCAAGACTTCCCACAATCTCCGAAAAATGATGCTGGTCAATGGCCATAGCCACGCCATTTGCCATACCGGAAAGGGTTTTGATGACCAAAATATTGCCCGCCACCGCCATGGATACCGTGCCGTCCCGCATAACCCGGACAAATTTCTCCAAATCTCTCTCCGGAGACTCCTTTAAAAGGCTCTGGTAAACCATCTTGCCGTGTTTTTGCATTTTCGTAAGCTGCAAGGACTTGATGTCCCGGGACACCGTGGCCTGGGTTACGGAATATCCCTCCAGCTGCAGCTGTCTGGCCAATTCCTCCTGGGTTTCAATATCCTGTTCTTCGATTAAAGAAAGAATTCTGTCCTGTCTTGTCTTTTTCATCAAAAACCTCTCTTATAAGTTTGCCATCTTCTCTCGCAAAGTATGAAGAAAACTTTCCTTGGAAAATTTAATTAAAACCGTTTCTTCCTTGGCCTTCCTGATTCGCACCACATCTCCGGCCAAAAGTTCGATAGGAGCCTCTCCGTCAAAGGACAGCACCTGATCTCCTCCCTCCATCACAATCTCCAGGGTTCTCCGATTATCCAAAACCACCGCTCTGGCATTTAAGGAATGGGCGCAGATAGGATTCATGATATATACCGGAGCTTCCGGAGAAATAATGGGGCCTCCCGCAGAAAGATTATAGGCGGTGGAACCTGTAGGCGTGGAAATGATGATTCCGTCTGCGGAATAGTGAACCATTTCCATCCCGTCGCAAAAGACCTGAAAATGATGTATGGACACCCCTCGCACTCTGGAGAGTAAAAGCTCATTCAAGGCAGACCTCGAAAATATCTCCTTTCCCTGTCGGAAAATGCTGCCGGAAAGCATAGCTCTTCGATCCTCCACATAATCCCCGGCCACAAGCCGTTCTATAGCTTCCGCAATTCTTCTTCTCTGGCGAATTTCCGTAAGGTAACCAAGATGTCCCGCATTGATTCCTAAAATCGGAACCGGCATTCCCTGTAAAACCCCGGTGGTATGGAGAATCGTGCCGTCTCCTCCCAAGGTAATCAGGCAATCCATGCCCACAAAATCCTCTCTGGAAAAATCCTTATTCAAAAAAATCTTGGGAAGAATGCCTTTCTTCGCTAATTCTTCTTCTATGATTTTCTGGAAGCTCTCTGCCTCTGGCTTTGTTTGATTCACAATGAGTGCCAAATTCATGTATTTCTTTCCTCTCTAGTATAGCATATCTTCCTCTAGCTTGCTTAAACTATAAGTCTTGCGATGAATTTTATTTTAACTCTGAGTCTTGCGATGAATTTTATTTTAACTTTAATTCCTGCAATGAATTTTATTTTAGCTTTAATTCTTGCTGTCAACTTAGTTAACTATAAGTCCCGGTGGGAATCTTCCGTAATTCGCATAAGCTCGGCTTCCCAAGCCTCCGATAATGCCTCCTCGGCATTTCCCCTATCCTCCAAAAAGCAGAGGTACTCAATATTTCCCTCCGGTCCCTTAATAGGCGAAAAATCCAAGCCCTGTACCGAAAAGCCGATGGAAGAAGCAAAGGACAGTACCTTTCGAATCACTTCCTGATGCACGGCAATGTCCCGTACCACGCCCTTTTTTCCTACCTGTTCTCTTCCTGCCTCAAACTGGGGCTTAATCAGGCAAACCACCTGAGAAGGAAGCTTTCCCAGCTTCTTCACTACAGGAAGTACCAAGGTTAAACTAATAAAAGAAACATCTATGGAAAAGAAGGTGGGTTTTTCTCCCAGCGCTAAAATATCCTCTTCCTCCACATAGCGAATATTACACTTTTCCATGGAATGCACTCTTTCATCGTTTCGTAACTTCCAATCCAGCTGTCCATGGCCCACATCTACGGCATAAACCTCCACCGCTCCGTTTTGAAGCATACAATCCGTAAAGCCTCCGGTGGAAGCACCGATATCCATACAAACTCTATTTTCCAAGGAAATAGGGAAAGACTTTAGGGCTTTCTCTAATTTTAAGCCCCCTCTGGACACATAAGGAAGAGCCTTTCCCTTCACAAGAATCTCCGCGTCCTCCGGAAAGCTGCTGCCGGCCTTATCTTCCTTTTCCCCATTGACAAAAACCAGCCCTGCCATAATGGCCCGCTTAGCCTTTTCCCGGCTTTCCATAAGCCCTCTTTCCACCAAAAGAACATCCAGCCGTTCCTTCTTTCCAGCCATGCTTTCTCCTTTCTTAGATTCCAAGTTATTATTTATCCCATCAAGCCTTCCCGGAAGACTACGCCGGTAGCCTCCTAAGAGAAGTTACGGAAGACTACGGAAATTCCCCTTTAGTCTTTAAAAATCCCCTTCTCCTGCATTTTCCGGATAATGCTGTCGGAGTCAATGCCTAAGATTTCCCTAAGAGCGGAAACGCTTCCGTGCTCCACATAGGCATCCGGAAGAGCCACAGTTTCCACCCTTATCTCCGGATGACAGGCATTCATATATTCCAGGACAGCCTCACCGAAGCCGCCGTTTCGTACATTTTCCTCTAAAGTAATGATGCTATGATATCCCTCTTCCACCAGCCTGTCCAAAATCTCCGTATCAATAGGCTTGGCAAAGCGGGCATTCACAAGGGTTAAGTTGTATCCCTTCTTCTCCATCTTTTCCACAATATGGGCTCCGGTGGACACCATGGAGCCAAGAGCCAAAAGGGCAATGCCCTCTCCCTTTTTCAAAATCTCCGCCTTCCCCAAAAGGATTTCCTCCTGCTGCTCAGAAAAGCCCTGATAAGCCAGCCCTCTCGGATAACGAAGACAGATAGGACCGGAAAAGGCTAAGGCAAAACGGAGCATTTCCTGTAGTTCCCGAGCATTTTTCGGTGCCATCACCGTCATGTTGGGCATGAGGCGGAGGTAAGACAGATCAAAAATTCCTTGATGAGTTTCTCCGTCCGCCCCAACCAGTCCCGCCCGGTCAACAGCGAAAACCACCGGCAGCTTTTGCAGGCACACATCATGCACCAACTGGTCAAATCCTCTTTGCAAAAAGCTGGAATACACCGCCATAACAGGCTTTAAGCCCATACTGGCCATCCCTGCCGCAGAGGTTACCCCGTGGGCTTCTGCAATCCCCACATCAAAAAAACGTCTAGGGAAGGACTTTTCAAAGGCATCCAATCCGGTGCCGTCCGGCATAGCCGCGGTAATGGCTACAATATTCCGATTCTTCCGGCCCTCTTCCACCATGGTCTGAGAAAAAACCTTGGTATAGCTAAGTCCTGTACTTTCCGCCTTATCCTTTCCGGTGGACAAATGGAAGGGACTTACCCCATGGTAATGGCTGGGGGACTGCTCCGCCGGTACATAGCCCTTTCCCTTTTTGGTGACCACATGAATCAACACCGCATGATCCACCCTTTTCGCTTCCTGTAACACCGTTTCCAAGGCCTTAATATCATGTCCGTCCACAGGACCCAGATAGGTGATGCCCATGTTTTCAAAAAACATGCCCCGGACAAAAAGCTGTTTAATAGAATTTTTGGTATTTTTCAAACGATCCACAAGACTTGGCCCAAGGATAGGCACCCTGGAAAGCCCTGCCGCAAAATTCTCTTTGAAATGGGTGTAATTCTCATGGGAACGAATGCCGTTTAGATAGGTGGAAATCCCCCCCACATTCTTGGCGATAGACATTTCGTTATCGTTTAAAATGATAATGAAGTTCTTCTTCATTTTCGAAGCATTGTTTAAAGCCTCATAGGCCATGCCTCCGGTGAGGGCTCCATCACCAATGACCGCCACCACCGTTTCCTTTCCTCCCAAAATATCCCTAGCCTGGGCTATCCCCAGAGCTGCGGAAATGGAGGTGGAGCTGTGGCCGGTATTAAAGCAATCATAGGGACTTTCCTCTCGTTTAGGGAAACCGCTGATTCCTCCCAGCTGTCGAAGCCCGTCAAAGTCATCCTTTCTTCCGGAAAGAATCTTGTGGGTATAGCACTGGTGTCCCACGTCCCACACCAGCTTATCCTGTGGCAGATTTAAGCTATGAAAAAGAGCAATGGTAAGCTCCACCACCCCCAGGTTGGAGGCCAAGTGGCCACCATGCATGGAGGTTTTTTCCAAAATAAAGCGTCTCAGCTCCTTGGCCAAGGTCTTTTGTTCGGAAAGGGACAGACGTTTTATATCCTCCGCCCCATGAATTGACTCTAATATCATGAAAAATCTCCTACTTCTTTCATACTAAAGAGAACTTATTGCCTCTTCCCATAGACTTTTTCCATCGTGCCTTAAGAATATCCATCATTTTCGAAGGCGCTTATGAAAGCAAAACAGCTTTTCTTCTAACTCCTTCTGGAACAAAGATACTGACTAAAGGAAAGAAGAAAATCCAATGCTTCCCCATCTACCGCATTTCGATCCAAGCTTTGCAAGAGGCTTCTACCCTCTTCCGTATACTGCTCCACCATGGCCTCCGCCTTCTCCATGCCATAAAGGCTAAGAGCCGTAGTTTTCGCCTGTTCCGCATCAGAGTGGATGGGCTTTCCCAGTTCGGAAAAGCTGGAAATCTCATCCAAAATATCATCCCGAATCTGGAAGGCCAGGCCGATTTTCTCTCCAAAGGAAGACAGCTTCTCCTGCTCTTCCGGATTAGCCCCTCCCAGTAAAGCCCCGATTTCTAAGGAAGCGGAAAGGAGGGCTGCGGTTTTCTTTTTGTAAATAAAGAAAAGCTCTTCCTCCGTCAGAGGCTGTCCGGTTTTTTCAATATCCAGCACCTGTCCCCCAATCATGCCCTCTATCCCGGCGGACTTTGCCAAAATCTTAAGGCCTTGCATGGTAGGGGAAAGAAGTTCCACGTTGTTGCCCTTTTTCCCTTCCCTTTCCAAAACTTCCAGTACCCACTGAAAGGCGTAAAGACTTAAAGAATCTCCTGCCAGTATCCCCTGGGCCTCCGTAAAACGGTACCAGGTAGCTTCCTTTCCTCTACGATACTTGTCATTATCCATGGCAGGCAGGTCATCATGACAAAGGGAAAAGCTATGAATCATCTCCATGGCCAGCATAAAAGCTTCAGTCAAGGGTAGGAAAAGCCTCTGTCTCTCCTCCCCGGCGAAAAGCAAAAAGGCCTCTCGAAGCAGGATGGGACGAATCCGTTTTCCGCCTACCATAAGACTGTAGTTCATGGCTTCTATTCCGGTCTTCGCAGACCCCTTTTCCTCCGGCAAAAATGCGGTCAGAATGGCTTCCACTTCCTGCCTTCTCTTTTGAAAGCCCTCTTCCACGGAATGATTCCCCATCTCGGTGCCCTGATTTCCCATCTCGGCACCCTGATTCCTCATTTCGGCACCCTGATTCCTCATTTCGGCACCCTGATTCCTCATTTCGGCACCCTGAT
>NZ_CAUVME010000045.1:0-15193 GCF_963553175.1 Oribacterium sinus
ATTACGCCGTTTATGGGCTCTTGACTCTTTCGCAACTGTCAAAGACGGGATTATATCATAAATAGGCTGATAAGTCACTTTAGCCTATTTTATACTTGTGCTTGCGTTAGTATTTATTGAGATAGTCCTTGTTTTTTTCCTTGTCCCACTTGGAACTGCTCCAAATCCCTGAACCATAGAGCAGTGAAGAACTGTAAGAATTCCAAAGCTGAAACGATTGATGCAGTATGGGCCTGTAAAAGGGGCAAGCCTGTCCACTGAACTTACTGAGCCTGAGGGTGGTGAAGTGCTGTAAGACTCCAACAGTTGAAGCGACTGATGCAGCATATCCCTGTAACAGGGGGCAATCTGAGCCCGTCAGTACTTACTGAAAGCGAGCGAAGCGATGCTTGAAGTTAGTACTGCTACGAAGGCGAAGTTAGCGGGAGCGTGCCCCACTTACAGGGATATGCTGTATCAAAGCGTATCTTGTATAATAATTACAGTCTTTCACTACTATGACGAGCGAAGTTAGCGGGAGCGTGCCCCACTTACAGGGATATGCTGCATCAGAGCGTAGCCCTTCATTGCTTATAGTCCTTCACCGCGAAGCTTCCACCTTGATTCGTTTGGAAAAACCCTCTATAATACGCCTTGTGCTTTAATCGAGCTTAAGAATAGAGAGAGGGAAGAAAATGTGGTTAATTGCAGGATTAGGGAATCCGGAGAAAAAATATGTGGGCACAAGACACAATGCCGGTTTTGCAGTGATTGATGTGCTTTGTAAGGAGCTGGGAAACCTGTCTTTGGAAAGCACCAAATTTCGTGGTGCCTATACCAAGACCAGAATTGGCAGCGAAGAGGTACTTCTTTTAAAGCCCCTAACCTATATGAACCTTTCCGGGGAATCCATCGTGCCTCTGGCTCAGTATTTTAAGATTCCCAAGGAGCAGATTCTGGTGCTCTCCGATGAGATTTCCTTTGCCCCCGGAGACATTCGCATCCGGAAGAAGGGTTCTGCCGGAGGGCATAACGGGCTGAAAAACATTATCGCCCACCTGCATAGTGAAGAGTTTCCCAGAATCCGTTTAGGGGTGGGGGCCAAGGGAGAGAAGGAAGATCTTGCCCACCATGTGCTTTCTCCATTTTCCAAGGAAGAACAGGCGGAGATGGAAGATGCCTATGAGAGAGCGGCAAAAGCCTGCATTGCCATCGTGGAAAAGGGGATTGATCAGGCCATGAACGAGTTTAATCAAAAGAAGAAGGGAAAGGAAGAGGCTGATGCATAATCTGGAAAAAATGCCGGAGGAGGGCATTCTTCTACCAAAAAATCCGGCGAGTAAAACCCGGATTTTTTTTGCACTTACGGAGGCTTTGGAAAAGAAAGAGCCCTTGTTTGTGGAGGGAATTTCCGACTCCCTAAAGTCCCTTTTGGCTCTTGGCTTTAGGGGAAAATGGATTCTTTACCTTTGTAAGACGGAGGAGCGGGCAAAGGAAATTCTTCAGGACGGTAAAATCTTTGCGGAGAATTGCCTGCTTTTTCCGGCGAAGGACTACCTTTTTTATAAGGCAGATACCAGAGGAAACTATATCAGTAGAGAGCGAAGTGAGTGCCTTAGGCAGCTGGTGGAGGAGGAAGAGGGAGTGCTTGTGACTACTCTTCCGGCAATGCTGGAAAAGTTGGAGGGAAAAAATGCCTTCCGTCAGGCAGTGTTTACGGTGCAGCTGGGACAGACTCTTTCTCTGGAGAGTTTGCAAGAAAGTCTTCATTCCCTTGGATATCAGAGGGTGGACCAGGTGGAGAGCAGAGGAGAGTATTCCCTTAGGGGAGGAATCCTGGATGTCTTTTCCAACCAAATGGAGGAGCCCCTTAGAATAGAATTTTTTGATGATGAGGTGGACAGCCTTCGGTATTTTTCTTTGGAAAGCCAGCGTTCTTTGGAACAGGTGGAGGAAGCCAATATTTACCCGGTGTCCGAGCAGGGAAAGCCCTCTTCCTTAAAGGCTTTTTCTCTTTTAGATTATCTTCCTAAGGATTGTCTGGTGATTGTGGATGAGCCGGTGAGAGTTTTAGAAGAGGGAAAAAGGGTAGAGGAGGAATTTATCGCCTACTTTTCCCAAAGGGCTGAAGCGGAAAAAACGGAGGCAAATCAGGAGAAGGATCAAAGGCCATTAGACCTTTTCTCTGTGAGGACTCTCATGGAGGAATGTGCTTCCCGCCCCATCTTCTTCTTTTCAAGCCTTGGAGGACTTTCCGAATGGGGGGAGGTCTTTGAAAATCCGCTAAAATCCATTTCTGTTGAATGTAGAGAAATTCCCTTTTACGGTAAGCAGTTTGCCCAGTTTAAGGGGGATATGGAAAAATATAAGAAGGAGAAGGTTCGGATCTCTTTGTATTCTCCTTCTCAAAGCAGAGCCTCCCGTCTGGCGGAAGAGTTAAGAAAGGAGGGGCTTTCCGCCTATTGTCCGGATAGACTTTCCGAAGACAGGGAAGAGGGAGAGGACACGGAAAATGCGGGAAGCATAAGGGTATTGCCCCGGTATCTTCGAAAGGGCTTTTATTTGCCTAAGGAAAAGCTTCTGGTAATGACGGAGCAGGACCTATATGGGCAAAGCCTTGCAGGAAGAAAACGTCGGAAGAAAAAGCAGGTGGAAAGTCTCCATATCGGTTCTTTGACGGAGCTCCATAAGGGAGACTATGTAGTGCATGAAAGCCACGGTATCGGCATTTATGAGGGCATTGAGCGAATCGTAACGGATGGCGTCAGCAAGGACTATTTAAAGATTCTCTACGGAGACGGGGGGAATCTGTATTTGCCGGTAAATAAATTGGACGGTATTGAGAAATATGCCGGAAAGGAGGCGAAGGCTCCTAAATTAAATCGCCTAAACGGTTCAGAATGGCAGAAAACCAAGTCCAAGGTTAAGGGGGCGGTGCGGGAAATCGCCAAGGAGCTTTTGGCTCTCTATGCCAAGAGGCAGGAAGAGAGAGGCTACCCCTTTGGAAAGGATACGGTTTGGCAAAGAGAATTTGAGGAGGCCTTTCCCTACGAGGAAACCGGAGATCAGCTTCTGGCTATTGAAGCCACCAAGGAAGACATGGAAAGTGAGAAAATCATGGACCGGCTGGTTTGTGGGGATGTGGGCTACGGAAAGACAGAAATAGCGCTTAGGGCAGCCTTTAAGGCGGTGCAGGACTCCAAGCAGGTGGCCTACCTTTGCCCCACCACCATTTTGGCCCAGCAAATCTACAATGGCTTTGTGGAGAGAATGAAGGGCTTTCCGGTGGAAGTGGGAATTCTTTCCCGTTTTCAGAGTCAAAAGGAAGTCCATAAGACCCTGGAACAGCTTGCCAGCGGACGAATTGATATCTTAGTAGGAACTCACAGATTACTTTCCAAGGATGTGCATTTTAAAAATCTGGGGCTTCTGGTGGTGGATGAGGAACAGCGCTTCGGGGTACAGCATAAGGAGCGCATCAAGTCCTTAAAGGAAAATGTGGATGTGCTTACCCTTTCCGCAACCCCTATTCCCAGAACTCTCCACATGTCTTTGGTGGGTATTCGAGACCTTTCCATACTGGAGGAAGCTCCCATGGACAGACTTCCCATCCAAACCTATGTAATGGAAGAGGAGGAGGGCACCATTCGGGAGGCCATTTCCAGAGAGCTTCGGCGAAACGGTCAGGTTTACTATGTGCATAATCGGGTGAAAAGCATAGAGGATACGGCGCTTCGCCTGCAAAAACTGCTTCCGGAGGCTCGTATTGCTTATGCTCACGGGCAAATGGGAGAGAAGGAGCTGGAAGAAATCATGCTTTCCTTTATTGCCGGAGAAATAGATGTGCTGGTATCCACCACCATTATTGAAACCGGACTGGATATTCCCAATGCCAATACCCTGATTATTCAAGATGCGGATAAGATGGGGCTTTCCCAGCTTTACCAGATTCGAGGCAGGGTAGGAAGATCCAACAGAACCTCCTATGCATTTTTACTATATAAAAAAGGAAAAAGCCTTACAGAAGAGTCGGAAAAGCGCTTAAAGGCTATCCGGGAATTTACGGAGCTGGGCTCCGGAATTCGTATTGCTTTAAGAGACCTGGAAATCCGCGGGGCGGGAAATGTATTGGGAGCAGAGCAGCACGGCCACATGGAGGCGGTGGGTTATGAGCTCTATACCAAGTTGCTTCGCCATGCGGTACTTTTGGAAAAGGGAGAAAAGCAGGAAGAGGAGGACTTTGAAACCCAGCTGGATGTGGATCTGGACGCTTTTATTCCGGAAAACTATATGGAAAATGAGGAACAGAAGCTGGAGGCTTATCAAAAAATTGCTCTTTTAAGCAGTGAAGAAGAGAAGATGGATTTGGAGGATGAGCTGACAGACCGTTACGGAGATCTTCCCTATCAGGTGGAAAATCTCTTCCAGGTGGCAAGCCTTCGAAATCTGCTTCATAAAATAGGGGTAACGGAGTGCAAGATCAAGAGGGGAGAAATTCACTTTTTATTCTTCCCTAAGGCGAAAATCAATACCGCTGCCATTCCTACCTTGATTTCCGAGTCCCGGGGGGAGATTCGATTTGTAAATGGAGAGAGTCCCAAGCTTTTATATAAAAAGAAGAATTTGCGGGATTTGCCCAAAATTCAGGAAAGTATGGAAAAAGCAAAGGAAATAGCAGAAGCCCTGCTTCTCCCACTTTCCCCTTAAAAAGAAAGAAAAACTATCAAATTTTTTACAAAAATAGAGAAAAAACATAGGAAATCCATGGAAATACAAGGCTTTCATTGACAGGAGAAAAGGAGAAAGTTATAATGCACTCGTATGTGGGGAGTTGTGCCCCAAGTAACAAGACTACGCCGAAAAATCGGCGATTATGGAGGATGAAAGATGAATAAAGTAGATTTGGTTTCCGCAGTAGCAAAGCAGGCAGAGTTATCTAAGAAGGATGCGGGATTAGCAGTTGAGGCTGTTTTTGATGCCATTTCTGAGGCTTTAGAGAAGGGGGATAAGGTTCAGCTTATCGGTTTCGGAACTTTCGATGTTTCTGAGAGAGCTGCAAGAGAGGGACGTAATCCAAGAACCGGAGAGACTATGAAGATTGCTGCTTCCAAGGCTCCAAGATTCAAGGCAGGTAAGGCTTTAAAGGATCGCGTGAACTAATTTCATGCGACTGGATAAGTATTTGAAGGTATCTCGTCTCATAAAAAGACGCACAATTGCTAATGAAGCCTGCGATACCGGTCGAATATCTGTTAACGGGAAAGTGCAGAAGGCTTCCTACGACGTAAAGGTAGGAGATGTCATCAGCATTCGTTTCGGAGAAAAAGCAGTAGAAGCCAAGGTATTGTCGGTGCAAGAGACTGTGCGAAAGGATGAGGCGGCAGAGCTATTTCAATATCTATGAGAAAGCAAGAGAAACAGAAAAGAAAAATGTTTAAACATGGGGTTACTGTCCTGGGATTGTTCATGGTGGTAGCCCTTCTTGCTATTGTTATTTTTGTTCGTGGCAGAGAGCTTACGGAGAAAAATAAAAACTATCTTGCTATGGAAGAGAGTTTGGCTGAGGAGTACAGTAAGGAAGAGCAACGGGCTAAAGCTCTGGAAGAGAAAAAAGTCTATGTGAAGACCAAAGAGTATATCATGGAAGAAGCAAGAGAGATATTTGGATTGCAGATGCCGGATGAGATTATTGTAAGGCCGAAAGAGTAAAGACTGAAAGAGGAAAACTCTATGTCATAGGTTTTATCTATGCCATAGGGTTAGGATTAGAGAAAAGCGAAAGAGGAAGATTCTTCTTTCGTTTTTCCTTTGTATACAGGGATAAAATGAGAAAAGGAATCGATACCGAGCTATTTTTACAAGTAAAAAAACAGCAGTGGATAGGGGAAGGGGAGCAGATTTTGCTGGCTCTTTCCGGCGGTGCGGATTCCATGTATCTTTTGTATTTTTTAAAGGAATTACAGAAGCATCTTTCTTTTTCTCTTAGAGCCATGCATGTGCAACACGGTATCAGGGGAGAAGAAGCTGTAGAAGATGCTGCATTTTCCAGACAGCAGGCGGAGCTATATCAAGTGCCTTTTTTGGAATATACCTGCTCCGTACCGGACTATGCCGAGGAAAATAAGCTGGGACTGGAAGAGGCGGCAAGGACACTTCGTTACAAAGCCTTAAAAGAAGAAGCCCTTCGTTGGCAGGCGGAAAGCGGCCGAAAAACAAAAATTGCCTTGGCGCATCATATGGACGATCAGGCGGAAACGATATTGTTTCATTTGATTCGAGGGGCGGGATTTTCCGGAATTAGCGGCATGAAGGCGGAAGAGCTTCTTTCAGAGGCTGAAAAAAAAGCACATTATGCAGTCAATCATCAAGCCAATTATGAAGTTATTCGTGAGGTCAATCAAGAAGCCAATCATGAAGGCATTACCCTTCTTCGCCCCCTCCTGTCTTTGCGGAAGGAGGAGATTCTGAAGCGACTGGAGGAATTGGGGATCCCCTATCGGGAGGACAGCACGAACAGGGACAAAAGCTATGCCAGAAATTATCTTCGCTTGGAAATCTTACCCGCTTTGGAGAAGATTAATGCCGGAGCGGTAAAGCATTTGCTGGAGGCGGCAGAGCTTTTTTCGGAAACGGAAGCCTATTTTCAAGAGAAGACGAAAGAATGGATAGAGCAATACGGAGAATGGGAGCAAAGCACTTCGGGAAAAATCATTTCTCTTTCCATTCCCCAATTAAAAAAGGAAAAAGCACTTTTCCGCAGAGAAATCTATAAAGAAGCCATTCTTATGCTAAGGGGCAGTACCACTGAGTTTGGAAAGCTGCATTACCATGGTATTGACCGCTTGTTGAAAAGGGGAAACGGTGGAAGGCTTTCTCTTCCGAAAGGTGTAAAGGCAAGAGTGGAGCAAAAACGACTGCTTTTAGAAAAGTTTTAAAATCATGTAATCCGGAATTTTATAGGAAAATAGTAAATGGGGGACTCAATATGGAAAAAGAAGAAAAAATCCGAGTACTGTTTTCGGAGGAGGAAATTGAAAAGCGGGTAAGTGAACTGGCGGAGGAGATTGGAAGAGACTATGCCGGAAAGGACCTGCATTTAATCTGTATTTTGAAGGGGGCGGCTCCCTTTATGTGCGAACTGGCGAAAAAATTGAATAACCCACGAGTTTCCATGGATTTTATGGCAGTCAGCAGCTACGGCTCTCAAACCCAAAGCTCCGGAGTAGTAAAGATTGTAAAGGATCTGGATGAGCCCTTGGAAGGGAAGGATGTTCTTTTGGTGGAGGACATTATCGACACGGGAAGAACCTTGCATCATTTGGAGCATATGCTTCGGGAAAGACACCCGGCTTCTTTGGAAATCTGTACTCTCTTGGATAAGCCGGAGAGAAGGGAAGTTGAGGTAGATGTAAAATACAAGGGCTTTTGTGTTCCGGATGTTTTCGTCGTAGGCTACGGCATTGACTATGCCCAGAAGTATAGAGCATTGAACTACATCGGAGAAGTGATTCTTTAAGTTTGCAAAGCTTTGATTGGAATTCGGGAAGGGCGGTATCGCTTTTTTCAGGATTGGGGAAGTAAAGGAGGATTTCCGAAATGGAGGAAAGAGGAATCAATCGAGAGGCCTTATACAGCATAGGAAAGGGGTTCTACCGGGAACCGGAGGAGAGCCCGGCATTTTCGGATGTGACCATTCGTTTTCGTACCCTAAGAGAGGATGTAGACAGGGTTTTGGTTTATCTTCCGGATGAACAGCAGATTTATGCGATGAAGCTGGAAAGCAGCGACCACTATTTTGATTACTATGAAATAGAAATCAAGCTGAAGGATAAACCCTTACATTATTATTTCCGCATTGAAAAGGGAGAAGAGATTATCCATTACAACCGTTTAGGGGTAACGGAAGATTTAGATATTCAGTACGCTTTTTCCGTTTTTCCGGATTTTTTTGTTCCGGACTGGATTAAAGGCGCTACTATGTATCAGATTTTTGTGGACCGCTTTCGAAATAGTGACGGAAAGAACAATGTAGAGGACAGAGAGTATATTTATCTGGGACGCCCTGTAGTATCTGTTTCGGATTGGGATGCCCCTGTAGAGTCCTTTGATGTACATCGCTTTTATGGCGGTGATTTGGAAGGGGTTTGGGAAAAGCTGGATTATCTGGAGCATTTGGGGGTAGAGGTTCTTTATTTCAACCCGCTCTTTGTGTCTCCCTCCAATCATAAATATGACACCCAGGATTATGATCATATTGATCCCCATTTGGGAAGAATTGTGAATGACGGGGGCAAGGTGCTTCCTAAGGGGGAAACGGACAATAGAGAAGCCTCCAAGTACAGTATTCGCAGTACGGACAAAGAGAATTTAGAGGCCAGTGATACCCTATTCTTACTTTTTGTGGAGGCCTGCCACAAGAGGGGAATGCGAGTGATTATCGACGGCGTTTTTAATCACTGCGGTTCCTTCCATCGCTATATGAATGCTTCCTATTTCTACAAAACCGATGAGGGCTCACCCTATCCTAAGGGAGCTTATGAAAGCTATTACAGTCCCTATCTGGATTACTTTCATTTTGCGAAGGAAGAAGAGAGCGATTGGCCGGAAAATGACAGCTATGAAAAGTGGTGGGGAAATGATACTCTGCCGAAATTGAATTATGAAAATGCTCCCAAGCTGGAGGCGGAAATCTTAGCGATTGCAAAAAAATGGGTTAGTCCTCCCTTTTCCTGTGACGGCTGGCGTCTGGATGTAGCAGCTGATTTAGGGCACAGTGAAGCCTATAACCACAGATTTTGGAAGAAGTTCCGAAGAGCTGTGAAGGAGGCTAATGAAGACGCGGTAATTTTAGCAGAGCATTACGGAAATCCCAGTGCCTGGCTGAAAGGGCAGGAGTGGGACAGCATTATGAACTACGATGCCTTTATGGAGCCGGTAAGCTGGTTTCTGACCGGTATGGAAAAGCATTCCGATAGGGCTGAGCCGGAGAAATTCGGAGATGGAGAGCTATTCTTTAACACCATGCGCTATAACATGGCAAAGCTTCCGGAAAATGCCTTGGATGCTGCGATGAATCAGCTGTCCAACCATGATCATTCCCGTTTCTTAACCAGAACCAACAGAAGAGCCGGAAGAATGAAAGATGGCTTTGATGATGCGGGAATCGGCATTGACTACGGGCTTTTCCGTCTGGCCAGTATGCTTTTGTTTACTTGGCCGGGAGCACCTACCCTGTTTTATGGTGATGAAGTAGGCGTATACGGATGGACTGAGCCGGATTGTCGTAGACCCTATCCTTGGGGAAAGGAAGATTTGGAGCTTTTAGAATATCATCGGTATTTGATTTCCCACAGAAAGGCTTCACCTGCCTTGAAAAACGGAAATCTTATGCTCCTGAAAAGTGGAAAAAACTGGGTATCCTATCTTCGATGCAGTGAAAATCAAATCGCTCTGATTATTATATACTGCGGAGATGAGGACTGTACTTTGGATATCCCCCTGTGGAGGGCATCCATTACGGATAAGATGGAGATTCGAAGAGTACTGAAAACCGATGGAAGAGGCTATAATGCCGGACAAACCAAGCGCTATACGGAGAATGGTATCCTTTCCAGTAGGTTAAGAGCAAAGACAGGAAAGATTTACCTTATAGACTTTTAAACTTTACAAGGATTAGAAAACGAGATATCGCACGCGTAGTGTGCGATACTCGTTAAGAATAAAAAAAGAGCTACAGAAGAGATTTCGTTCTTTACTGTATACCGGCTCTACCTTAGGGGCACGCTCCCGCTAAGCTCGCCCCTGCAGGGGATACTAAACGAAAAACTTCATAATATTCGTTTTTCGTAAGTACCCGCGGGCTCAGATTGCCCCTGTCGGTAGACCGGCTATACAGTTACAGAACTGAATTACAATCTTTTCTGTAGCTCTTTTTGTTTTATTAATCTTATTCGGATACTACAAAAGTCGAGAGCTTATCCTCTACGAACTTTACGCGCTCTTCCGGTACGGAAAGCTTATGAACCTTTCCTACCCCAAGATATAGAATTCCTAAAATAGATTTTGCGTCTACGCAACGATTTCCGTCGCATAAATCCATATCAAAATTGAATTCTCCTGTAAGCTCTACAAATTCGTTTACACTGTCCGCATTGGGAATCATAATGTGTAATGTTTCCATTCTTATCCTCCTTGATTAACTGCTCCTATATTCCGTCTTTTTTTCTTTGTGATTAAAATCATATAGTATTACGACAAACTACTGAAAAAAATAATAGTAATGCATTATGGATTTTATCACGCGGTATTATGGAGAACAAGAAAGATATTCTAAAAATTCTACGATATTTCCTAAAAAAACTATTTTTTTTCCATAGCTTTTCTCAAGATGAATCCTTCGAGATTCAAAAAAGTCCTTCCCGTTCAACTATTTTTTCTGCCTCTTTCGCTTTTCAAACATCAGGTCACGTTTCGCCTTTTGTTCTCGGCTAAGATCCTTTGTGTGCTTTAACATTCTTTTTCTTCTTCTGGCTCTGTAGAATTCTTCCCTTCTTTGGAAAAAATAGAGAAAGAGAAGAGAAAGAAGCACCAGAGTGAATATAGCAAAAAGAATCTGAAGCACCCGTAGGATAGGCTTTTGCAGGATGATTTTTCCTGCCTTCTTATCGAAGACAATGGGTGCGTGGTTTATTTTTTCCATGGCTGTGGATTCTTCCGCCTTGCTTTCATTTTCCTGATTTTCCATGGCTACGGAGATCTGCTTGGGAATATTCTCCGTCTTCTTTAAAGAAGTATTGGGAAGATCCTTGTTGTCTTCCTCTCTTTTAGAATCCTCCAGGTACACATAAGCTGTGCCTACCGTTCTTCCATCGTACTGATAGAGAATTTTGGCTATCTTGCCGCTGGCTTTTTCCTCCTCGCTAATATCGTAGGAAAGGGTAGAGGCAATATCCGTTATGGGAATATTTTTGGGAAGGCAAATCTGCTCATCTCTTCCTACGGTAAAATGCAAAGCCTCCACCAAGGGAAGTCCATCCACCGTCCAAGGGTTTTCCAACTGGGCAAAGCGCCTATCATTGCTTTCCGCAGGATAAGAGTTGAAATTGGCAAAGCCGAAATCGAAGAGCTTTTTGCTGTCCCGATACTGGGAATTATGACCGTTTAAGATAACACAAATTAGGGTAGTATCCCCTCTTTTGCAGGCTGTCACCAAGGTATTTCCGGCAAGAAGGGTATATCCGGTCTTTCCGGCAAATACACCGCTGTAATACTCCTTATTGCTTTTCTTCATCATCTTATGATGAGCATAGATGGTGTTTTCCGGGGCATTGGGGTCCGGATACTTAATCAAGGGACCATGAGTGTATACCTGAGTGGCATCAATCTGACAAAATGTCGGATTGCTTATGGCGTACTGCATGATTTTTGCCATATCCAGGGCACTGGTGTAGTGTTCCGGATTGTTCAGTCCGGAAGGATTGGTAAAATGAGAATTTGTACAGCCGATTTCCGCAGCCTTTTGGTTCATCAGTTCCGCAAACTTTTCGTTGGAGCCGGCCACATGCTCTGCCAGTGCATTGGCGCAGTCGTTGGCGGAATGGAGCAGAAGGGAGTAAAGACAGTCTCGAACACTTAACTTATCTCCCGGAGATGCGGCAATGACGGTGGAATTGTTTTCCAGATTTCCTCTGGTGGCTTCCTGGGAAAAGGTGACCTTTTCCTCCAGATTTTCCACATGTTCTAACACGACGATGGCCGTTAAGACCTTGGTAATGGAGGCGGGAAAGTAGTGGGTGTTCTCATTTTTAGCATAGAGAATCGTGGAGGACTTGGCATCCATCAGCAAAGCACCATCCGCCTCAACTTGGTCTACACAAGTGGGCCAGGTATCCGCCAAAACTTGTTTCGAAAATACAAAAGAAAAAAGCATGGAAAAAAGCAGAACAAAATATAGGCTGTTTCTACTGTAACGACTCAGTTTATTTTTCAGAGATTGCTTTATCATTTTCAATTTACAATTCCTCTTTTACTAAAGGGAAGGAAAGGGAAACCTTATACAAATCCCCGTCAATTTCAATCTTCATTTTACCGTTCATCAGCTTGGTCAGACTTTTCGCAATGGACAAGCCAAGACCTGAGCCCTCTGTGCTTCGGCTTACGTCTCCACGTACAAAACGTTCCGTTAACTCTTCCGGGGAAACGTTTAAGGGGGCTTCTGAAATATTTTTCATGGTAAAGGTGGCCTCTTCTTCTCCCTTTTGCAAATCCACATAGACCCGACTTCCCTGCAAAGCATATTTACAACAGTTATTAAGAAGATTTTCCAATACCCGGAAAAGCTGTCGACCATCCGCCAGAATCAGAATATCCTCCTGAGGGAGGGTAGTAAGCACCTGTAAGGAGCGGGCAGCCAATTTGTCTTCGAACTCCCCCAGACTTTGCTGCAAAATCTCCGTGTAGTGAATCGGGATAAGCTCTAAAGAGATATTTCCGGAACTGGCTTTGCTGGCTTCCACCAAATCCTCCGTCAGATTCTTTAAACGTGCGGACTTTTGCTCCAAAACGACGATATATTCCTGAACTCTGGGACTTTCAATATTTTCCCGCTTTAAAAGATCCACATAGCTGATAATGCTGGTAAGAGGGGTCTTTAAATCATGGGAAACATTGGTAATCAAGTCGGTTTTTAAACGCTCCGCCTTTACCTGCTCCGTTACCGCTGCCTTCAATCCTCTACTGATGGAGTAGGAGTAGTAGTCAATGGAAATTAAAAGGAAAAGCAGTAGTAAGCTAAAGCCCAGATGTAAGAGGCTTTTATGATGGAAAAAGCAGTAAAGATTATAGCCGAAGAGCCCAATGCCCAGGAAATTCGGAAGGACGAAGAGTAGTACACTGTATAATCTGGAACGGGTAAAGCCGCTGGCGGAAAGTGTACTCTCCAGAAGACTCCAAATTCGTCTGCTATAGGAAGAGGAAATTAGAATTCCCTTCCGCATCTGCCGCACCAGGGAAAGAAGCAGAGGCAGAAAAACAGTGTAGCGCAGGGCGAAAAGGCCCATCCTATGAAAGAAGAGGGGCTCCGGCAATTTTCCCAATACCAGAATCAAGCTGTCGAAAAAATATCGGTTGAAGACTTCTGCAAAAAAGAACCAAAAGACAGATATAGCCAAAATGCCTTCTAAGGGCACCCGGTCAATGGCATAAAGAATCATTTGCCGATTTTCTCCCCGACCGGTATGTAATAATAGAAAAGCAAAGCTAAACACAAAGGCTATAAGACTTCCGAAGAAAAGCACTACGCCCAAAATACTCAGGTTTCTTCGAATGCTGTATTCCTCCATCATGGTTTTATATTGGTCATGAACAGGAAAGGAGGTATCCACCCCTGCAGCAAAGACATAGGAACCGTCTTTATAAGGATCTCTGGCTTCCAAAAGAGGTACCAGATTGGAGGGAATCGTTTTTAGATTGCTTTTGATTTCCAAAGAAGAAGAGGCTGTAAAAACATATTTCCCCAGCTTTTGAATTTTTTCCGCTGTGCCGTCATTTTCATTATTATAATAGGTGGAATTATTTCCGTTGCTATAGGCCACATAAAATTGGAAGTTGGAGCCCTGATCAAAATATCGGGAGCGGATGGCATAGTACTTTGCCAAATAGCTCAGTGCTTCCTTGGCCAGTCTTCCCAAGCTCATAAAACCGTCAGCAGGGCTGGCAGGCTGGTAATCCGGAAGATAGGCACGGTAAATCACTTTGATCTGGTGTTCTTTTTCGTCCTGTTCCTTGGTGACAGTGGCGGGACCGTCCTCCATGATTTCATTTTTCTCGTTTAAATAGTAGCCCATGGAACGGGCATACTTAATCAAATAGTCCAGACTGTAGGAACGGGTGGCACCGTTACTTTCACTCTGGGCTATGGTATGGTTTAGATCCAGGGTTCCTCTGGTTTCAAAAAGATCCCGAAGATCAATATAATCAAAGATATCATTGATGCTTTCCGAAACAGCACTGTCAAAGCTGGAGGAAGAAAGATAGTTCTTCTCCTGCAAAAAGGCAATGGTATCACTTCCCTTGGGGGCAAAATGCAACAACACCAGACTGATGGAAAAGAGAAATAAAATGAAAAAATGGAGCAAAAAGGGGAGAAGACGTTTCATGCTTAGTCCTCGCTCTTTCCCTGCTTTTCAATTTTATAACCCACACCCCAAACCACCTTCAAATACTTAGGCTTTCTGGAGTTGATTTCGATTTTTTCCCGAATATGACGGATATGCACCGCTACAGTGTTGTCCGCCCCGATGGCTTCCTCGTTCCAAATGGAGGTATAAATTTCGTCAATGGAAAAGACTTTACCGGCATTTCGAACCAGAAGAAGGAGAATATTGTACTCAATAGGCGTAAGCTTTACCAGCTCGCCGTCTACGGATACCTCTTTGGTGTCATCATTAATCACCAGACCGCCGCAGCTGTAAATAGCTTCTCCCTTAGACTGTTCATTCATATTGCCAAGCTGGGTGTAGCGGCGAAGCTGGGACTTTACTCTGGCCACCATCTCCAAGGGGTTAAAGGGTTTGGTGATATAATCATCCGCACCGATATTTAAACCGAGAATCTTATCGGTGTCCTCGCCCTTGGCACTTAGGATAATGATGGGGATAGAGCTTTTTTCCCGAATCTTCAAGGTGGTACGGATACCGTCCAGCCCGGGCATCATCACGTCCAAAATGATAAGATCCACATTTTCCTTTTCCAAAATCTTTAAAACATCATATCCGTCAAAAGCCTTAATCACCTGATATCCTTCTCCGGTAAGATAGATGGAAATGGCTTCTACAATCTGTTTATCATCATCGCAAACTAAAATCTTTTGCATAAGAATCTCCTTTACTCAAAAGTTATTTCCTACAGAGTATAGCAAAGCTTTTAAGAAAGAGAAAGGACAAGCAAAAGTCTTTAGAAAAAAATAAAAAAAAAGAATGTTGCTCTTCCAACATTCTTTAGAACTGCGCCCTCAGGGACTCGAACCCTGGACAAATAGATTAAGAGTCTACTGCTCTACCAGCTGAGCTAAGGGCGCTTGTTTCCGCCGTTTTCGCGGCACCCGTACAATATACAAAACTTCCGAAAACTTGTCAAGAACTTTTCTAAAAAAATTTTTTTTCCAAAAATGAAAAAGTAAATTCTACTCATCTATCCCCCAGTAGATTTTACTTCT
>NZ_CAUVME010000046.1:0-15038 GCF_963553175.1 Oribacterium sinus
AAAATAAGAGGAAGTATGCAGTATCAAAATATTGTTGAGGGAAAGTTTTTGGACCGTCCAAATCGTTTTATTGCCCATGTGGAGATAGAGGGTAAGGAGGAAACGGTGCATGTGAAAAATACCGGGCGCTGTAAGGAACTCTTGCTACCGGGGGTTAAAGTATATTTGGAGAAAAGCGGAAATCCCAATCGTAAGACTGCCTTTGATTTGGTGGCGGTGGAGAAGGCAGGGTTGGGTCTGGTAAACATCGACAGTCAGGCCCCGAATCAGGTGGTTTTGGAGTGGCTCAGAGGCTTTGCCTTCGAAAAGCTAAAGCCGGAGTATGTTTTTCGTGATTCCAGAGTGGATTTTTACATGGAACGGGATATGGCGCTTCCGGAAGCCTTTTGGGAATATGGGGAAAGGGAAGAAAGAAATGGAAAGGAGCAGCAGGCCGAGAATATAAGAATGCAGAGTCAGGAGCTTCTCAATGTATCAGGGAATATCCGTAAATATCTCTTAGAAGTAAAGGGATGTACCTTGGAAAGGGACGGCATCGGTTATTTCCCGGATGCCCCGACGGAACGTGGAGTAAAGCATTTAAGGGAACTTACGAAGGCTATGCAGGAGGGCTATATCGCTATTTTGGCTTTTGTGATTGCTATGCCCAAGGTTTCTATGGTATATCCGAATGTGGAAACCCATAAGGCCTTTGGAGACGCATTGGAAGAAGCCCGGCAGTCCGGGGTAAAGATTCTGTATTTACCCTGTACCGTGACAAAGGGAGGTATGTGGATTTCTTCATAGCTTTTGGCTTGTTTTAAAAGGATGATTTTTTAATTCGAGAATAGTTAGCTTGATTTTTAGAGGAAAGGTATTTTATGAAAATTATAATTTCTCCTGCGAAAAAAATGAAAACATCTGAATTGGATATCCCTCACCAAGGCTATCCTCTTTTTGTGGAATCAGGAGCAGAGGAAAATAGTACATTTTTGAAAGGCGGATTGAATCTGTCGGGAAAGACGGAACGCCTTTTACAATATTTAAAATCTCTTTCTTTTTTAGAGTTAAAAGAGCTTTGGGCCTGTAATGAGGATTTGGCCAGGGAAAATAGTGATAGAGTAGCTAAGATGGATTTGAGAAGAAATTGTAGTCCTGCCATTTTATCCTACGAAGGGATTCAGTATCAGTATATGGCTCCCTCTGTTATGGAGGCCTCTCAACTGGCGTATTTACAGAGCCATCTTCGTATTCTTTCCGGCTTTTATGGCGTGGTAAAGCCCCTAGATGGGGTGGTTCCCTATCGTTTGGAAATGCAGGCAAAGGCGAAGATTGGTACTTCTAAAAATCTGTATGACTTTTGGGGGGAGGATATCTGGACTGCATTGTTTTTGGAAGAGATAGAAGAGCGTTTGCAAAAAGAGGGAGAAAAGTCGTTGGAAAATGAAAATCCTATGCTAATCCTCAATCTCGCCTCCAAAGAATATGCCAAATGTATAGAGAAATATCTTCCCAAGGATAGAATCCTGAGGAAAAAAATCATGTGGAAAGATGAACCGAAAGAATTATCATTTCCCATTCACTACATTAGCTGCGGTTTTTATGAGAAGTCAGGAGAAAAGCTTGTGCAAAAGGGCGTCTATGCCAAGATGGCAAGAGGAGAAATGGTGCGCTTTTTGGCAGAAAATAAGATAGAAAACGCAGAAGAAATCAAGGGCTTTAAGGGGCTGGATTTTAACTTTGAGGATAAACTTTCCACGGAAGATCAATATATTTTCCTTCGAAAATAAAGAAATAGAAATTGACAGAAATAGAAAAGCAAAAGAGTTTTCGTCGTATTAAGCTCTTTTCCTTCCGAAAGGAATGGGAAGGGCTTTTTTTAGAATAATTATATGTACTGAAAATTATAAATGTTTGGAAATCGTTTGGGATTGACTGGAGAGAATAATGGAATTAATAGAATATATAAGACTAAGAAATAAAATGACACAGAGTGAATGGGAAAACTCTTTTGAGAAAGAAGAAAGAGAGATTATTATTCTAAGACATGAAGGTGGTGGTGGAAGTTATTGAAAAAAACGTAGCTTATCCAGAACTTGAAGAACTACTTACAGAGTATAGAAAGCCTGTGGTTATAAAGGATAAAGACCTTTTCTTTGGACACAGCATAGCAGTTAATGGAAGCCCTAAGAAGGGGATTATATCGGCTGATATAGAGGGATGAAACATATCTTGATATTTATGGTAGTGAAAGGAGAAAAATGGAAAAACAAGCACTTATAAATCAATGGTTGTATGAGCAGGAAATAGCTCATATTAAAGGTTGGGATTTCTCACATATTAGAGGAAGATATAAAGAAGAGGATGATCTTCCTTGGGATTTTGAAAACATTATAAAATCCTATTTGAATGATACAGATTACTTATTGGACATGGAAACAGGAGGCGGCGAATTTCTTTTGTCTTTTATGGCAAACGCTAAACATACTGCTGCGATTGAAGGGTATGAACCAAACATCAAAATATGTGAGGAAAGACTTCTTCCGTTAGGAATAGATTTTAAAGCATGTGACGGAGGAGATATTCTTCCTTTTGAAGATAACTACTTTGACATTATTACTAACAGGCATGGTCAATATAACATAAACGAAATTAAAAGAACTCTTAAAAGCGGGGGAGTATTTCTTACGCAACAAGTCGGTGCAGAAAATGACAGAGAACTTGTAGAACTTTTGATAGGTGATGTTGAAATTCCTTTTCCGGAAGCATATTTAAGTATTGCAAGACAGAAATTTGCTGATAACGGATTTGACATTGTGGAAGCAGATGAAGTCTACAGACCGATAGAGTTTTATGATGTAGGTGCACTGGTTTGGTTTGCCAGAATTATTGATTGGGAATTTCCGGGTTTTGAAGTGGAGAAATATCAGGATAAGCTTTTTAAGGCACAGGGAATTCTTGATAAAGAAGGTGTAATTAAGGGGAAAATTCATAGATATTATTTTGTGGCTAAAAAGAAATAATAAATTTTACTTTGTTTTTTGAGTAAAATAGTAAGCCGTAGGAGGACGCAATGGAAGAATTTATAGTAGCTGAGGAGGGCATTCCTTACAATATAGGCTGTGAAGGGGCAACGATAGCATATTATGGAAGTGAGATAGAATTTCATTTTGAAACAGTGCCGCCGCATGGAGATGAGATTTTCTCTGCAAAATTGCCGCTATTGGATGTTAAGCTTCCATTTTGGATGTATGGGAGAAATCTTATATTTTTAGACGCCTATTATATGCTCGCAGAAACTGTAGAGAAGGGTACTTGGGATCCTATAACGAGCAGGCTCATCAACATACATACTGGAGAATACGCAAGCCTTGGCGATTGGTATAATAATGTGAAAGTTAAAGAAAATGAAGTTGAATTAAAAAATGATTATGACGGAAAATCTATGGTTTTAAGGGATGTTAAGGGACTTGATTGGATTTATATAACGAAGGAGAAGAATTATGGCTAAGAAAAGAGTTACCCTGCCAAAAGACTTTGATGAATTGCTTAAAGTGGGAGATATTGAAGCACTTAAAGCTGTCTATGATAAATGTGAGCTTACTGCCTATGATGGAAAATTCGGTTTGCGCACTGCACTTCATTACAAGGGCGTACCTGATGAGCTTGTTATCTGGCTTGTTAAGCAGGGCCTTGATGTAAATATACCTGACTATTATGGATGCACACCTTTGTACAGTCAGGCAAGCTTTGGCATGGATACAGTAAAACTGCTTTATGAGCTGGGAGGAGATATACAAAAGCCAAATAGATATGGAAATACGCCGCTTCATGTGGCAGCAGAGTATTTCCGCCCTAATACAGTACGCTTTTTGATTGAAAAGGGTGCAGATGTCAATGCTAAAAATGAAAGAGGCGAAACTCCGCTACTAGCTGCTCTTACAGCGTGCGGAGGAATAAGGGTAGTGCCTTTGGCCCAAATTGCAGAAATGTTAATAAAGGCAGGTGTAGAAATTACGCCTGAGATGGCAGAAAAAGTAGAAATAATCGGTAAGGATTTTGAATTCCACAGGGATAACTTTAGTGAAGCTTCCTGTGAAGAGGTAGATACAGCCCTGTCAAAGCTCTACAATATCTTTGGTGCAAAGCCTGTGGCAAAAAGAATAATACATGACGGCGTTTCTCCTATTCTTGTAAAGGGGAGCACTTGGAAAGAGCAGTATAATGAGCTTTGGGATTTACTAATTCCATCTACAGGAGCCGCAAAAACAGTTCAGGGAGAGGTTATCCGCATAGCAGGCAGGGTGGACGATGAAATTAACAGAAACGGTGGAATAAACTGGGATAGGAGTTATAGAAATATGCTAAATTCGCTGCCGGTTCATTTTGCAGAAGGAAATGCGCTGTCAGAGAAGGAGATAGAAGAGAGTAAGGTGCTTATTTCAAAGATAGATGGAAAAGGTTTGGCTGAGGATGGTGTAATTACAAGATTATGCGAGCTTGCAGTTAGTTGGGTAATCTTAAACCCTAACCCAATTCCGCTAGGCGAAATAAATTATAACAGATAATAATCACAGGAGATTGCAGATGATTACAATAAAAGACATAGGAGATTTTGAATCTGTTCCCGGGATTGTAAGTGATATTATAAACGGAGATACATTGGCTTTAGATAAGCATTTATCTGAGGGCTTCGATATAGAAGAGGATATAAAACTCGGTAAATATACAAGACTCTCCCCTTTAGGCCTTACCCTGATTATGGAAAGCTTTGATTCTGTAAAGTGGCTGGTGGAAAAGGGAGCAAATCTGAACGTAAAAGGGAATCCTTCATTCTTACTTGCAGTAAGGTATTGCGATGAAGCTATAATCAGATATCTCGTAGACCATGGAGCAAAGGTAGACGGTGTCAATAATGTAAAGTTAGAGGCCTTTAGTCAGGCATTATATGGTGGAAAATACGATAATCTTGCTCTAATCCACGAATTAGGTCATAGAATAGAAAAATACGGCGGACAGGCATTTCGTAGTGCAGTTTCAGACAGAAATTATGAAGTGCTTGATTTCTTTATAAAGAACGGAGTTGATATTAACTACAATGCAGCAGATTCAGTATATCCATTTAAGCCTACTCCGCTTTGTGTAGCTGCCAGATATGTGGATCTTAAAATGTGTAAATATCTTGTAGAAAATGGTGCAGATGTGACAATTACTGAAAAAGACGGGATGCGTCCGTACAGCATCGCAGTTGAGAATGGCGATGAGGAAATGGCTGCATATTTTAAGGGGTTAGAGCCTGATAGCTATCACAGTCTGCATAATAAGTTAGATGAATTAAAGCCATTTAAGCTATCTAAGGCAGTTATGGATTTTCTTCAAGGTGAAGAACTGCATTTTGAACTTAAAGACTGCGATTTTAAGTGGATTGAGTTTTTCTCTCTGACGGATACGATACCTATGAAGAAAGGTAGAGCCAAGTTTCTTCGTATATCAAAGTCTACAGGAGATTATGATCATGTTTACATAGTTTGGAATCCAAAGACAAAGAAGGTAGCTTTTTATGATGAGGAACACGAGGAAATGCGAGATATGTGCGATTTTTCTGAAATTATAAATGATATGCCATTATATATGCAAAAAATAATTGAAGGTGAGTACGAGTAATACAACAGGGGGTGAAGTGTATGCAGATAGTCGATAACTTAAAGCAGATAGTAGAGTATGTTTGTGAGAATTTTGAGGAACTGGATATGGATGACCCTGTTGAAGAGGGATATCTCGATGATTACGAAGAAATCCTTGTAGCTACAGAGAAAGTACGTTATTCCCATTACCCTTAGTGTCAATTGTGTAGCGTTCTGTATTTCGTTTATAAATACTCTCTATAAAACTTCGGAGATATCCGGAAAGACAATTAGACAAGCTGTCCATAAAAACATACAATACAACAAGATTTTTTCATTTGTGATTTTGAAAATTTTTAAGCGCGGGGGAAGGCATGAACGGTATTTCCAAGGAATGTGGGGAAGTTAGTAGTGTAGAAGAACTTTTGGAACAGGAAGAAGGGAGCAAAACAAAGCGAGAGAAAAATCTCGATCTTTTGATTCAATTGAGTCCCTTTTTGATGGGAGTTCTGGCACTTTTAGAATACTTCTATGTTCCTAACCATCACGGGTTTGAGGCAAGTTACGTTTATGCCTTTTTTTTATTGCTTTTATTATTGGGAAATGGAATTTCTTTTCTGCTTTGCCTTAGGGGGAAAAGACAAAGAAAGAATTATCTTTACCATGCTCCTTTTCGTGCTTTTGTGTTTTTTTTGTTCATGCTCTATGATTCCCTGACCCTAAAAAGCAATATTTTGATTACTCCATATTTTCCCAGTATTGACAAGGTGCTTTCTTCTATGGTGCAGGATAGAGCGTACCTGTGGGAATGTACCATGAGCTCTTTGTTTTTATTATTTTGCGGTTATTTTTCCGGACTGATTGTGGGGCTTTTTACAGGAATTGCCTGTGGATATAACAAAAAAATAAATTACTGGATTGAACCTTTTATGAAACTCTTGGGCTCAATTCCCAGTACTACATGGATTCCGATTGTCATGGTTTTAGCGACTTCTTTGTTCCGGGGAAGTGTCTTCATCATTGCGCTGGGCGTTTGGTTCTCCATTACCTTAGCAACAATTACCGGCATTCGGAACATGGACAAGTCTTATTATGAGGCGGCAAGAACTTTGGGGGCAAAGGAGAAGGATTTGATCCTGGAAATCGCTATACCCTCGGCCTTACCCAGCATTTTCCAAGGTATGGTTCAGGCCATGAGTTCAGCTTGTATGGCTTTGATGGTTGCGGAAATGATTGGTGTGGAGTCCGGACTTGGCTGGTATATCACCTGGCAAAAGAGCTGGGCGGAGTATGGAAAAATGTACGGTGCCATTATTCTCATCTGCGGTATCTTTGTTACCGTGAATTTTCTTTTAAACAGCATCAAAAAACGAGTGCTTCGTTGGCAGGAAGGTATGCTGAGGGATTGATAAGAAAAGGATTAGAAGAATGAGAACTGACAGTTGGCTGAAAGAAAGAACCTGTCCGGAAAGGAGTAGCTCTTGGGATTAGTAATAGAAAATGTTTCAAAAAGTTTTGCCCGTAAGGAAAAGGAAATTACCTTCGCTCTTTCTCCTGTGAATTTGCAGGTGAAGGAAGGAGAATTTCTTTCGATTGTAGGCCCCAGCGGATGTGGTAAATCCACTTTGCTTCGTTTGGTGGCCGGATTAATTCCTCCCACTTCGGGAAGACTAATGCTGGATGGGCAGGAAATAGAAGGAACGGATGCCAAAAGAGGCATGGCCTTCCAAAAGCCCACTCTTTTTCCATGGTTTACGGTTGAGGAAAATATTGCGTTTGGCCCCAGAATGCAGGGAAAGAAAAAACCGGAAGAGATAGAGAGAATGTTGGAGTTGACACATTTGACTAAATTCCGAAAGGCTTATCCTCACGAATTATCCGGGGGAATGGCGCAAAGAGTAGCTTTGGTAAGAACCATGATTAATGAGCCGGAGGTCTTTTTACTGGATGAACCCCTGGGAGCATTGGACGCCTTTACCAGAATGCAGATGCAGGATGAACTACTCCTTTTATGGAAGGAAAAGAAAAATATGATGTTGATGGTGACCCATGATGTGGATGAGGCCATTTATATGGGTACCAGAGTCATTGTTATGGCTAAGGCGGGAGGCAGTATTTTAAGGGATATTTCTATTGATTTGGATTATCCCAGAAAAAGGTTGGATTCCAAGTTTTTATCTTACCGTGAGGAAATTATGCGTCTTCTTGGGGTGGATCAGGAGGAAGAGTCAGCTTAAGGAGTTTCTTAAAACTCATACAAAACGTAATGGAAGTCTTAGAGAGGCCTTATAGAAGTAGTCTTATGAAGGCCAATGGGAATATTGGAACATGGCGTTTTGCGATGGGTTTTTAGATAAATAGGAACAAGAAATGTACAGGCAAGAAGAGGAGTGTATGATGAAAAAGACATTGAGACAGCTGGGAATGGCATTGGCTTTTGCTTCCATTTTTTCTATGACGGCTTGCAGCAGTCAGGTGGGAAAGCAGGCGGAAACGACAAAGGCGGAAACAGGAACTTCGGCCGAAAGTCAGGAAAAGGCTGAGGGCGATAAGGAAAGTACAGCACAGGAAGCAAAGCAGGAGAATGGAGAACAGCAAACCGAAGAAATCAAGGGGGGATTTTCCGACCGTCCGGAGGCAAAGGATATTGTGTATCATCCCTTAAAGCTTACTCCGGAAGAGGAAGAAGCTTGGAAAAAAGAGCCTGCTTATGGCAAGGATATCCAAATCGGCTATAATGGAGGACTTTGCACCGGAACCTTCGGTACTGCCCAGGAAGAGGGATTTTATAAGGCAGAGGGCTTAAGTACAGCTATCAGCCAGATGACCGAAGCTAAGGATGCGGTAGCCACAGGAAAGGTGGATATTGCCGCAGACCATTTGGCTTCCGTTTTTGTTCCTGCGGTAAACGGATTGAATCTGGTATTTACAAAAGGTGCTCACAGTGGCTGTAAGACTTTATATGTTCTTAAGGATTCCGATATTCAAAGTACCGCGGATTTAAAGGGAAAGACGGTTTCTTTAAGCGACGGTATCGGAAATTCCGACCATAATATTGCTCTTCGTTTCTTTAGTAACGACGGCATTAAGCCTGAGGAAGTGAAGTACAAGGTGGTTGCCAATGATGCAGTGATTATGGCTTTACAGAATGGAGAAGTGCAGGGAGCCATGATGTCCGATATGTTTGCACGGAAATTTGTAGATGAGGGTATTATTCGTCCAATTCGTTCCCTTACTACTGATCCTGACTTCAAGATTGAACCTTGCTGTGTACAGATTATGAATGCGGATTTTGCTAAGGAAAATCCTATTACAGCCAAGAAATTAGAGAACGCCAGCATCTATTGCAGCCAGTGGATTGAGGACAATAAGGAGACCTTCGTAGATCTTCTTTTGGAAAAGAACTGGGCAAGTGGTGATAGACAGAAGGTCTTGGATTTTGCCAATTCTCTGAATTTTGTTCTTAGCGATGAGCAGACGGAAACGGCTATGAGAAAGGTTATTAAGGATTATCAGTCCTTTGGACTATTGGATAAGAATCTGAAGGAAGAAGAAATTGTGGAAAAATTCTGGAAGCCTATGGATTAATATTTTTATCTAGTGCATTTATCTATAAGTATGGATAGTTTGTAAAAAAAAACCTTTTACTTTCTTTTCACTGTGCTAAAATAGACATAGTTCAAAAAATGAAGAAGAAGTGCGTTTAGTGCTTCTTCTTTTGTTCGTAACGAGTTCTTAAGATAGAAGGAGCAGAAAAATGGAAGCAGAGCAGGAGCACAAGCTACAGAAAAGGATTTTAAACTATGTGCAGATTATTGTAGGCTGTTTTATAACGGCTTTTTCCGTAAACTGCATTTTGGTGCCGAATAAGCTGTCTACCAGCGGAGTAACAGGATTGTCTCAGATGGCGGAACGTTTTATCGGGATTCGCTACACCTATATTTATTACTTTTTCAGTATTACCATACTGATTTTAGCTTTTATTTTTCTGAAACGAGAAGAGTTTATGAAGATTATCTTCGTTTCTTTTCTCTATCCTACTTTATTGGTGCTTACGGGAATGTTTGACTTTGTCTTCGTGCAAGGAGAAATGTTTTTGGTGTGTATTTATTTCTCTTTGTTTTATGGTGTTGGCTCCGGCTTGGTTCTTCGGGCGGGGGTAACCTTCGGCGGAACGGATACTGTTGCCAGAATCTTGAACCGGAAGGTTTTTAAAGGTGTTCCCTTAAGTAAAGTCATGCTTTTCCTGGACGGTTCCATTCTGATTTCTCTGGGCTTCGTTTTCGGAAAAGATATTGCACTTTATGCTTTGGTTAACCATGTGATTTGTATTTATATTATGGACTATATGCTTTTCGGTTTCCGTCAAAAGCTTTATAAGGTCACCATTATTCCATTTATCAAAGATGATACGGAAGACATTACCAAGTATATTTTGGGGCTTGGCCGTGGAGTTACCCAAACAAGAGTTGTGGGAGCCTATACAAAAGAAGAAAAGATTATGCTTTCCTCTATTTGTTCCCCCAGACAGTCGGCCATGATTCGTAAGTACCTTGCGGAGCATTTTCCCAGAGCCTTTATGGAGGTGGCACCAATTGTGACCGTATACGGCATAGGAGAACGCTTTGTGCGAATTAAAGGAGAAGATTAAAAGATAATAATAAAAAAGGATTTTCTGAGCAATATAGGTCTGAATTGGGGCATGCTCTCGCTAGCCTCGCCTTGCGCAGTGAAGGACTGCACTCGCTATAAGAAGACGCTCTGATACAGTGTGGGACTATAATTAGGGCACGCTCCCGCTAACTTCGCCTTCGCAGCGGTACTAACTTCAAGCTTCGCTTTAGCTCGCTTTCAGTAAGTACCGGCGGGCTCAGATTGCCCTTATTATAGCTCCACACTGTATCATTCGCTTCAATTATTGACTTTACAGTCCTTCTTTTCGCCGGTCTTTCACAAGTATCAGGCTCAGACTACCCCATATTCAGACCTATATTGCAGAAAATCTCCTTACTATTTTGATTTTCACAGCGCCTTTTTGTTTTGAGAATACTTTTGATGTTCCCTTAATACAAAGGCAAGCCAGGGGAAGAGTATATAACCGAAAACCATAGCAAAGATGGCATAGAAGTTCGGCTCTATAAAGCCATCTTTTTTACTGCTGAATTGTGCGACCCAGTTAAATTGACTGAGCAGGAAGAGGGTTAAGAGAATGGCCAGGACGGATAAGGGCACATCCAGGATAAAGCTTTTGATGGGCTTTTCAATGATTTCTCCCTTTTGTTTACCGTAGTAAAAGCATAGTACAGCCAAAGGTACCAAAAGGAATTGTACGAATCGGGCAATGGAGCTGATAATCATAATGCCCTTCATATCGTAATGGAAGGCCATAGGAATCATAATCGCCCACAAAATGCTGAATACAAAGGCGGCATAGGGAAAGCCTCCTGCAGTTCTCTTAGTGAACACGTTGTTTACCTGTCCGTCCTTGGCCATTGCCTCCAAAAGTCTGGGGGTATGAAAGGAAGCCGCAATATTAATACCGAACATGGAGATAAAGGCACCTAAAACGATGGCGTTTTGCAATACGGGATTTGCAAAAATGTCGGCTAAAACCACAACATTGCTTGAGTTTAGCAGTGCCATGGGATTCAGCTGCATGGATACAAAAACAATGCCCAAGTAGATAGCGGCAATCATGAAGATGGATAAGGGCAAGGCTTTTGGAAGGTTTTTTTCCGGCTTTTCCATATCGGAAGAACCGCTGGCTACTCCTTCAAAGCCGGTAAAGGCATAAAAGGCTGCTACAATGGCTGTGACAAAGGATTTACTGCTTAAAGCGGGAACGGTGCCGCTACTGTTTCCGGGTACCAGCAGAGACAGGTCTGCGGTTTGCCTATGCCGTAACAAGAAGAAAATTCCTGCCAGAATCGTGAGAGATAGAGCCAATACCTTTCCTAATGTAGATATGTTGGAAACAAATTCCAGAACCTTGAGCCCGAACAGATTAATGATAAAGAGGACCAGCATCAAAAGAATAAAGCCTACTGTTACCAAAGCAAAGCTATTGGTGTCCAGACCAAAAATCTGCAGGACGGTTTTTACTACGCCGGTGGCCATCACGCCCCAGGCAATGCTGGCGGAAACGAATCGGGTGATTCCGATATAAAGTCCGGCATTTTCACCGAAGGCTGCTTCTACGTAAGCATAGGCTGCTCCACTCTTCACCACATAGCGGGAGGCGGAAGCAAAGCTTAAGGCTAAAATTACGGCGAAGCCTGCAGCGCAGAGATAAGCAAGCGGCGCATAGGAGCCTACCTGTTTTACAACAGAACCGGGTGATAGAAAGATTCCGGTTCCGATAATGGAATTAATCGTTAATAATACGATGGACCAAAAGCCCAACTTTTGCGATTTACTCATTTGAACTCCTTTAATTTAATAGAAGACCCGAAATATTTCGGGTCGACTTTTCCCGGGATTTGACAGATAAATTCTAAGCTTTTCCGTTCAAATTGTGATATTCCTTACAGGCTTCCACCAGGGCAAGGAATATTTTTTGAATATCTTCGTACTTTGCCTGTAACATTTCCGGATGGAACTGGACTCCGATACCGAATGGATAGTCCTTTAATTCTATTGCTTCGATTACATTATCCAAGGCTCTTCCGGAAACGCTTAAGCTTGCAGGAACCTCCTTAATCGCCTGATGGTGAAAGCTGTTGATATGAAGCTCTTCCTTGCCTAGAATCTTAGCCAGCCGGCTGCCTGCTTCTATTTTCATGCTATGGGTAGGAATAGAAGGTCCGTGCCCCTGAGAATGCTTAAAGCTTTCCGTAGTCTTTAAGGAAAGATCCTGGTAAAGACTTCCTCCCTCTGCCACATTCATTAACTGATATCCGCGGCAGATTCCCAAAATGGGAAGTTTTTTCTCTTTCGCCAGACGATAGAGTAGAAAGTCAAATTCATCTCTTTCGGGACAGATTCCCTGTAGCTTTACATGGGGCTCCTCTCCGTAACGGTAGGGAGCAATATCCTGTCCCCCTGAAAAAATAATGCCGTCAACAAGCTCTAAGCTAGCTCGCAGATTTTCCTCGCAATCCTCCATAGGGATCATAAGAGGTACTGCTCCCGCAGCGATAACGGCAGAAACATAGTCCTTATTCACATAAATTCTTTCATAGCCGGGGAATCCGCCCCCCTGATCCACAAGCACACTGGTGGAAATACCGATTACTGTTTTTTTCATAATGCATCCTTTCATACTATTTTATCGCTATGCTATTATGCCATAAATGTATTTTATGGGAAATTGGATTTTTGGAAAAGATGAGATAACTTTACAGAAAAATGCAGAAAAAAGACATAAAAAAGACAATTTAAGGAAGCGCTTTTCTTTTTTCTTATCAGAAAATAGTGTATGATGAATTTGTTTGGAAAAGGAGTAGAGAATGAAGATTATCGGAATAGTTCCCCCCTCTCGCCTTCGGGAGACGGAAAATCCCTATGAAGACAATGCTATTTTTCATGAGCTTTATACCAAAAGAGTGGAAGAAGCGGGCGGTATTCCTATCGGAATTATCGGTGTGGACGGTACAGTAAAGGAAGAGGCTTTAACTCTTTGCGATGCTTTTTTACTTTGTGGAGGAAAACGGATTTTTCCCTATCATTTTCAAGTTATTGCCCATGCCTTGAAAACCGGAAAAAAGCTCTTGGGCGTTTGTCTTGGCATGCAGGCTATACACAGTTATTTTATTGCCAAGGAAGAGCAGAGGAATCGTCCCGGTAAGAGTATTTTGGAAGTCTATGAGGAAATGAAGAAGGAGCGGTATTTCTTTGTGGAACCGGTGGAGGGGCATTGGAAATGCAATCCCAACCGGGGAGAAGAGCATTTGGTGAAGCAGGAGATTCGGATTATAGAGGATTCCGCTCTAAGAAAGCATTTTCCCGGGGATAGAATTCAAGGAGCCAGTATGCACCGTTATCGGATTACTAAGCCGGCAGAGGATATCCGGGCTGTGGCTTTTGCGGAGGATGGCGGAATTGAGGGCATTGAATACGGAGAGAAAATGCTGGGGATTCAGTTCCATCCGGAAATTGACCAAAGCTTTCCCGGAATTTTCCGATTTTTGACAAAATAAAGAAGAGGTATTTGAGATGAAAAGCAAATCTATTGCAGGAAACTATCGTTTTTTATTGATTTTGATTTCAGCCATGGTATTGGGCTCTATAACAGGCTATGCGGCACCGGATTTTGCCCACGGCATTAAATTTTTGGGAGACCTGTTTATCCGCATGATGTTCTGCGTGGTGGTGCCTATGGTATTTGCCTCTATTGCAGGGGCGGTTGCCAATATGAAGAGCCGGAAGAGAGCCGGAAAAATTATGGGGGTTACGGTGCTCAGCTTCGTGATTACCGGAGCCTTCGCGGCCATTGTCTTTTTTGTACTTTGCCAGATTTTTCCACCGGTTTTACAGCCCTGGAAGACTCTTAGTGCAGAAGAGGTGGGAGAGCACGCCAGTCTTACGGAAATGGTGCTGAACTTTTTTACCGTGGAGGATTTTGTGGGACTTCTCTCCAGAAGAGCCATGCTTCCTTTAATCGTTTTTTCCGTACTTTTTGGTTTTTCCGTGAATTTAGCAGGAGAGTCCGGTAAGAAGGTAGCGGAGTTTTTGGATAGCCTGACAGCGGTCATGATGAAGTTTGTGCAAATCGTAACCTATTATGCGCCCATTGCCTTCTTTGCGATATTTGCAGATTTGGTTGCAAGCTATGGCCCTCAGATTACGGAGAGCTATGCAAGAGCATTGGTTTTATATTATCCGGTTTGCTTTATTTATATTTTCACGGCATTCCCTTTGATGGCTTATATCGGCGCAGGAATGGATGGAGTGAAAATGATGATGTCCCATATTTTAAAGCCGGCGATTGTGGCTTTGGGAACCTGTTCTTCAGTGGCTACCATTCCTACCAATATGGAGGTGGCGGAGGAAAGCGGAATTTCCAAGGATGTGTCCGATATTGTGCTTCCTTTGGGAGCGACCATGCACATGGATGGTTCCTGCTTCTCCTGTGTACTAAAGATTTGCTTTGTAATGGGAGCTTTGGGAACTCCTGTGAGCTTTGCCCAGCTTCCGGTGATTGTACTGGTTGCGGTATTTTCTTCTGTGGGAATGAGCGGTGTGCCCGGAGGCGGATATATCGGAGAGTATATTATTGCCAGCATTTTCTTCCCTAATCAAATGGAGGTGGCCTTCCCTATTCTGGTTGCTATCGGCAATCTGGTGGATCCACCGGCAACCATGATTAACTCAGCAGGTGATTATGTGGTTTCCTTTATCGTTTCCCGTTTTGTAGATGGTAAGGACTGGATGAAGAACGCTTTAGCAAAGAAAGCTAAGGCATAGAGAAAAACGCTTTAGCAAAGAAAGCTAAGG
>NZ_CAUVME010000047.1:0-14494 GCF_963553175.1 Oribacterium sinus
CGGCACCCTGATTCCTCATTTCGGCACCCTGATTCCTCATTTCGGCACCCTGATTTCCCTTAAGCATCCAAGCCACCCTTTTGCTCGCTGTCTAAAAGCTTCACCTGCTTTTCAATCTGGTCAATGCTTTCATTAGCTTCCTTCAGCAAAGAAACCGCCTTTTGGTAGATGGCAAAGCTTTTTTCCAAGCTATCCTCGCCCTCCATCTTCTCCAAAAGTCCATCCAGATTTTCAAAAATCTCGTTTAAATCCTTCTTTTCCTTCTGCTCTTTCTCCGCCTTCTTCAGCTTCTGCTCTTCGACTTTCTTTTCCTCTGTTCCCATACAGGCTCCTTTCTCTAGGCGTTTCTCCTATTCTATACCAAGCTGCTATTGCTCCGGCTTTTATACTTAAGCTCTATTTCGTGAGTTTTCCATGCATATCCACTATTGCTTTAACTTTTCCGGCCCAAACCTCTATTCCTTCGGCTTTTCCAATCCAAGCCTCTATTACTCCGGCTTCTCCGCCCCAAGCCGCTCTTCCTTCTGCTTTTCCAAAACCTTGGCCTTGGCAGTGCCGTCCGTAAAATGAATCTGTAAAATCTCTCCCATTTTCACCTGCTCCACACTGCTCATCCGCTTACCGTCTTCCCTTTGCACATAGGAAAATCCCTTGGACAGCAGGCGCAGGGGGGAAAGGGCATCGAATTGCTCGGAAAGGATAGCTAACTGATGCTTCTTCTTTTCCAGCTTCCCTTCCATGAGACTTGGAAAATGTCGATACCGCTCCTCTTTGTTTTTCGCAAGAAGAATTTTTTCCTTCATCTTGTGGGGAAAGACCTGATACTCTCCCATCCTGTCCTTGGCATTTGTAAGCTTTCGCTCCATCCACTGAGGGAATACCCGGTAAGGAAGAAGCGCCGATTTATTTTCCTGAATGCATAGTTCCATCTGCCTTTGAAAACGACTTTCCAAATCCAAAATTCTATGCTGTTTTCCCTGTAAAATGTTCCTTGGGTGAAGGACGGAAAAACGAAGTTCCTCCTCTTTAACCCTTTGACGCATTTTCTGAATAATACGCTCCATCCTTTGATGGAAGCTATAGGTATAGCTTGCCAAATCATCCACAAACTGCATATAGTCGAAAACTGCAAGCTCCGCCGCCGCAGAGGGAGTGGGTGCTCGCAAATCCGATACAAAGTCCGCAATGGTGGTATCCGTTTCATGTCCCACAGCGGAAATGATGGGGGTGTCCGCATTGAAAATAGCCTTAGCCACCGCCTCTTCGTTAAAGGCCCAAAGGTCCTCTATGGAACCGCCGCCACGCCCTACAATCAGCACATCTAAGCCCATCTGGTCCAGACGGGCAATCCCCTTGCAAATGGAAGCCACAGCCCCCTCACCCTGTACCAAAGCCGGATAGAGGAAAAGCTCCACAAAAGGATTTCTCCGCTTTGCAATTTGGATAATGTCTCTTACCGCCGCTCCGGAGCTTGCGGTAACAATACCGATTTTTCTGGCATACTTGGGAATCGGCTTTTTATACATAGCGTCAAAAAGCCCCATTTCCTGTAATTCCTTCTTCAAGGCCTCAAAGCGAAGGTAGAGATCTCCCTGGCCCGCTTTTTGGAAAGAATCCGCATAAATCTGGTAACTGCCTCCTGCCTCATAAACACCGATACGGCCGGAACACAGCACCTTCATTCCATTTTCCAACGGAAAAGCAAGCCCCGCCCTCTTTCCCGCAAACATAATGCTGGAAAGCTGCGAAGCCTGGTCCTTTAAGGTGAAGTAAATATGTCCCGAAGGATGCATTTTCAAGTTAGAAATTTCCCCACTGACGGTAATGTGGGAAAGGAAGAAGTCTTCCTGCATCATTCGTGCCAGATAGCGATTTACCTGACTAACCGTATATTCTTTATTTGCCATAGGCTGCTGTTGATATCCCGTCACATTTCAAGGCAAAGCTCCCGCCCGAAGTGCACTTTCTCCGCAAGGCATGCGCTTCAGACGTTCTAAAGAGCGAAGTCTCTGCCCGGGGAACACTTTCCCCATACAATAAAGCAATCGCCTCAGTGAAATTGTGATTTGGGATGAATTCTATCCTCTCTTTGGCGCTTTACTATCTTTAGCTTTTGATTTTACGATATGGAAAGACTTTTTCTCCACCTTTCCGGATTTGCTCTTAGAAGACTTGCCCTTCTCTTCTCCCTCACCCTGCTTTCCGGTGATACGAGCCAGGACACCATTGACAAAGGAGCCGGAATCCGCTCCCCCGTACTTCTTCGCAATCTCCACCGCCTCGTTAAAAACCACCTTATCCGGGGTTTCTTCCTGATACTCCAGCTCGTACAAGGCCAAACGAAGAACGGTTAAGTCTGTTTTTGACATACGACTGGTGGTCCAGCCCTCTGTTACCGCGTTGATTCGCTCATCCAAATGAGGAAGCCGTTCCAAAATCTTCATGACTTCCTGAGACAAAAATGCCTCCTCTTCTTCAGAAAGATGTTCTTCTTCCTTCTCCGGAAGTAAAAAGTCCTCATCCTCTTCCTTGCTATAGGAATAATGGCTCAACTGCTCCTGTTTTCCCTCTTCCGGGTAAAATAGGGTGGAAAACAAGAGTTTAAATTTATGGTCTCTTTCTTCTCTCTTATTCATTCTCTTTATTCACCACTCCGGAAATCTTAACATTGACTTCTCTGACTGTTAAACCGGTCATACTGTTAATGCTGGAAACCACTCTTTCCTGTACTGCCTTGGAAACCTCGGGAATCGCATAACCGTAGCAAATGTTTAAGCGCAAATCCACAGCCACTTCCTCACCGGAAATCTCCACCTTGACACCGCGAGCCAGATCCTTAATCCCCATACGGGAAACCAGGGCTCCGGACCAGCCGCCATCCATGGAATCTACGCCATCCACCTCCGTTGCCGCAATGCCGGCAATGATGGAAATGACCTCATCTGCAATGATAACCTCTCCAAAACTATCCTGATCCTGTTCTTCTACTCTATATGCTCTTTGTTCTTCCATGAAGACCTCCCATAAATAACAACAATCTTTTGGAAATTTTACCATAAAAACAGAAAAAAGGAAAAGAAAAAAGGAGGCTGAAGAGAAAAGTAAGAATTAGCTTCGGTTCTAGTGCGACAGGCAAGTCCCAACGGGTACGCTCCCGCTGGAATCAAAAAGAGGATGAAAAAGCCAAATTGGTTTTCTGTACAATATAGGCCTGAAATCAGGGGCACGCTCCCGCTAGCCTCGCCCTGCAGGGGTTCTAAGCTTTTACAAAACAAAAGCTAAGAACCCGCGGGCTCAGACTACCCCTTCTTTCAGACCTATATTGTCGAAAACCTATTCAATTCGCTTGGTTTTTTATATCCTCTGTTTATTTGCAAAGGGATTTCTTAGTCTAAAATCCGGCTATGCCTAGACTACCTTTACTCTAATCTCTTAAAAGAAGAAACTAACATCTCATCACAGACTGCATTCTCTTTATTTGATTTCCTATTAGTAATATAAATTTCCGCTTGAAGTATAATTATTATATAATTATACTGTACCTATAGAAAGGTGGTGCCCTATGGAATTCGAATGGGATGAAACCAAAAATCGGATAAACCAAATCAAGCATGGGGTATCCTTTGAAGAAGCAAAAACAGTATTTTATGATGAGCAAGCTTTGCTGGAGTATGACGAGCTTCATTCCGGAAATGAGGATCGTTTTCGTATCATTGGTTGCAGCGATGAGGGCAATATTCTTCTTGTAGTTCATTGTATACGGGAAGAAACTACAATACGCATTATCTCATCAAGAAAGGCAACTTCAGCTGAGAAAGCAGGCTATGAAAGGAGTGTAAGGTGATGAATGATAGAGATGATTTTTTAGAAAAAGAATTTGATTTTAGCAAGGCTATAAAAAATCCGTATGCTAAGGCTCTGAAAAAGCAGATAACCATTAACCTTGACGAAAAAGTAATTCTCTTTTTTAAGAACAAAGCAGAAAACACAGGGATTCCATATCAGACTTTAATTAATCTATATTTAAAGGATTGTGTGAAGAATAATCGTCAACTTGAATTATCATGGAAATAGAGAGCCTGTAAAAAATTATAATTTTCTACGCAATATAGGCCTGAAATCAGAGGTACGCTCCCTTCTTTCAGACCTATAGTATATAAGCTATTCATTTTTTTATTTTTTATAAATACCCTTATTCAAACAGCTTCTTTATTTCGCTACATCTGCGTCTTCATCTACTTCCTCTTCTTCATTGTCATTTTCGCCTTCGTCCTCCGGCTGTTCTTCATCCGGGACTTCAATGGGATCCTCTTCTTTTAAGTCGTACTGCTCCATATCCACTTCCACCTTTTCCTGCCAGGGATTTACCGGACCGGGGACATAGATTCCCATCATGGTATTTCCGTAGTGAGCCTGAAAGGTTCCATTGGGAAGAGCCGTAATTCTGGGAACGGAATTTTCTTTGAGTTCCGCCTCTGCCTTAGCCAAAAGCTCATCCAGCACAATACTGGGCTTTGTTCTATAGGTGCTTTTGGAAAAATATGTAGGCTGACCATTTGTTCCAAGGAACTGCCCCTGATCATTGACAGGATACTGACCCTCCACCTTGGTATTTACCGCCATACTGCCGTTTTCCGAAAAATAATAGGCGTAGCCGTCAATCACAGCCCAGCCCTTCATCATTTTCCCAAGATTCTTCTCTCTGTTATTGAGAAAATACCACTGCTCCCCATCCTTTAACCAACCGATCAGCAGCTTTTCTCTTTGGGGACTGATGTAGTACCAGTCCTCCTTATCCGAAATCCAGCCGGTTAAAGGCGTTCCGGCTTTGGTGTGATAGCCCCACTCTTTATTTTCATATACCCAAACGCCCTGCTCCCTTTCCTCCGCATGAACCAAAATGCTGCAAAGCAGGAATAAAAATAAAAGAAAGAGACAAGCCAAACCACGTAAAGCAGGAACAGGGAGGAGATTGTCTCCACTTTTCAACTCTCCGCCTTTTCCATAAAATTCCGAATTTTTCTCATCAAAAATAACGCGAGCCTTGCTAATGGCATAGGGCTTATGAGCCTGCTGCATTTTCTCTGTCAAGAGTCTATATTCTTCTTCCCGTCTTTGATATGGATTCCTCTTCATGATATATTCTTTCCCCTATTCCTTGGATTATAGTTTCTATTAAAACATTGTTGCTATTAGAGTATTTTTTCTATTAGAGCATTTTCCCATTGGATTCTTGTCTCTGCTGGTTTATTGTCTCCGTTGGATTATTGCCTCTATTGAATTATTGCCTCTATTGAATCATAGTTTCTATAGATTATCGGTTAGAATTAGGGAAAGAATAAAGGAGCAGTATAACAGCAGGCTTATGGAACTAAGTGTATTGATGGCTAACCCTTAGCTTTATATCTGTGATTTCATAAAAAATAAGCATATAAAAAACGGAGCAGCAGACCATTACAGTCTACTGCCCAATTCAAAAGGACAAACAAAATCCTGTCCCGACTCTATCTACATTTTTCAAAAACTGTTCTTAATCCTATAGTCCCTTTAACGCTTTTACCCCTGCGGAAATCTGCTCTGCCATATAGCTTAGCATTTCCTTGGTCATTCCGGGGTAAACGCCAATCCAGAAGGTATGCTCCATAATATAGTCGGTTTCCGTAAGGTCGCCTACCACCCGATACGCATCGGTGTTTCGAATCTGGTTAAAGCAGGGGTGCTTAATCAGGTTTCCGGAAAACAGCAATCGAGTCTGAATATTTCTTTCCTCCAAATAGGCAGTCAAAGCATTTCTCTTTACCGGAGAATCCTTTTTCACGGAAATCAAGAAACCAAACCATGAGGGATCTGCATTTTCCGCAGGCTCCGGAAGAATCAAGTCATCCGTTAAAGAGCTAAGCCGTTCCCGCAGAAAAGCCCAGTTTTCCTTACGTCTTTCAATAAAGCTCGGGAATTTCTTCAGCTGCTCCACACCAACCGCCGCCTGCATATCCGTAACCTTCAGATTATATCCGAAGTGGCTGTAGGTGTATTTATGGTCATAGCCCTTGGGAAGCTCCCCGTACTGCCCCAGGAAGCGGTGCTTACAGAAGTTATCCTGTCCGGAGGGGCAAATGCAGTCCCTTCCCCAATCTCTAAAGGACAAAATCAACTTGGACAGCTGGGCATTGTTGGTATATACTGCTCCACCCTCTCCCATGGTCATGTGATGAGGGGGATAGAAGGAGCTGGTCCCGATATCTCCCCAGGTTCCTGTAAATTTTGTTTCTCCATTAATGGTGTAACGACTGCCTAAAGCATCGCAGTTGTCCTCCACAAGCCAGAGAGAATGCTTTTCGCAAAATGCCTTTACCGCCGATAAATCAAAGGGATTTCCCAAGGTATGGGCAATCATCACCGCCTTGGTTTTCTCGGACAAAGCCTCCTCCAAACGACGAACATCAATGTTGTACTGAGGAACGGTCACATCTACAAAGACAGGCACTGCCCCATACTGCAAAGCGGGCGTTACCGTGGTGGGGAAGCCGCAGGCTACGGTAATGATTTCATCTCCCCGCTTAATCTGCCGCTCTCCCAGCTCCGGTGCGGTTAAGGTCATAAAAGCCAGTAAATTGGCAGAGGATCCGGAATTTACCAAATAGGCATGCTTCACACCGATCCACTCCGCAAATTTCTTCTCAAACTCATCCGCAAAGCGTCCAGTGGTTAGCCAAAAGTCCAAAGTGGCATCCGTTAAGGACAGCATTTCCTTCTCATCAAACACGCGGGATGCATAGCTCACTCTGTCCCCCGGCTCAAAGGGCTTCTTCTGCTCCTTAAAGCTATGGTAATACTCCGCCACCAATGCCTTAATCTCTTCCCTGGCCTCCGCTTCATTTTTCCAATTCTTCATTTATAGTTAGTCTCCTTTATTTCTTAGTTTAAACTCAAACTTTTCTGATGATACTATACGTTTTATTCACCTTAGTGCTTTTCTCATCCTATAGGCACCTTCACAGCCTATACAGGAATGATGGAAAAGCTATCGTTAAGAGTATAGGAGAATCTTTTTCTTTGCAAGGTATTTCCTCTGAAGAAATCTTATCTTTTCAGAAAAACCGGATTACAAAAATAGTCGAAAGCAGAAATTGGATATTAAAAATCAAATTTTTTGATATTTTTTCTTGCATTTAGTATTTCATGATGCTATTATCACCAAAGATGATCTATGGAGGTGGTCAATATGCTCATTGAATTTCGTTTTAAAAATTACCGTTCATTTCGAGACGAAACCGTATTATCTATGGAAGCAAGCGGCATTAATTCTTTAAAAAAGTCACTCATCCCTCTATCCTCTAAAGTAAAGTTACTTCCATCCTGTGCAATATATGGAAAAAATGGTGGCGGTAAAAGTAACGTCATTCGAGCTTTCTGGCTTGCGGTACAGTTTATCCGAAATGCACAGAGAACTCAGCATGATCGTGCCATCATCCCGGTTCGCCCATTTTCCTTAAATGATTATTCAAAAAATGATCCTACAGAATTTGAATTTGTTTACAGTTCTAACGGCGTTCGTTACTGGTATGGTTTTTCAGCAACAAGAGAAAAAATCTTTTCAGAATATCTATACCATGCTCCTAAAGGACAAAAAGCCCTCATTTTTGATAGAAAAGAGCAAAACTTTTCTTTCACAGAAGATAAATCCAAAAGAACTTTAATCGGGAAAATGGTTGCAGAAAATCAACTGTTTTTCTCAGTAGCATGTACTATGAATGACGCAGCATGCGTTTCAGCCATGCAGTGGTTTCGAAATGAAGTATATTTTTCTCGTGACTATTCTGATATTCCCGGTCAAATCTTAGAGTATGCAGAAGATAAGCTGATGCTAAAAGCAATTTCTGATTATGCCAAGGCTGCAGACTTAGGCATTTTGGATGTTCAATTCGAAATCAACAATAAGGAAGTTCGATCAGATGGACCTCTTCCTACAGACATTCCGGAGGACTTCAAAACTGAATTATCACAATTTATACGTGCACTCTCTGAGACCTCCTCTGACGGCACCATTTTACTGCAGCTACAGGAAGTATCTGCTCAAGCAAGCCACCAAGGCGTTAAGAAAGACGGGAAAAAAGATAATTTTTACCTGGATCTTTCTGATGAGTCTGATGGCACCAGAAAGCTTATGGCTCTTGCACCCGCCATTGAATCGGCATTACGAACAGGTGGTATTTTACTGGTAGATGAACTGGAAAAGGAACTCCACCCTCAATTGATCAACTTCGTTGTCGCAAAATTTCAAAGTAAAGACAGTAACAAAAATGGAGCCCAACTCATTTTTACCACTCATAACACAGAGCTTTTAAGCCTGGAATACCTTCGAAAAGATCAGATTTATTTTGCAGATAAACAGAATAGCGACGGTTCTTCCGAACTTTATAGTATCAGTGAATTCTCCACCAGGACCAGTGACAATATCCGTAAAGCGTATCTGGTTGGAAAATATGGTGCCACCCCTAATATTGAAATCGAGGAGGTCGAATAATGCCTCACTTTTTCCAATGTGCATGAAGCCATTGAATATTTGCAGTCTTTAAAAAAAATAAATGATTTTCACTGAAAAAGAGGAGGGCTAATCCCCTCCTCTTCTGGTTCTTAACTTTGCTAAAGCTTCTTGTTAAAGCTTCTTTTTGATCAGGCTATTACTCTCTATATTTTTTTGTGATAAAATATGTAAACAGTAGAAAGCACAAGGAGAAAAGAATGGAAGAACGAAAAAATTTAGCATTTCTAAGCAATTCCGGTAACTATAGCATTTTCCAATTTCAGAACGATGTTATACGCTTTATGACCTCTCCTCGATTAGAAAAATATCAGAAAGTCCTAGAATGGGATGCCGGCTATTTGGTTGTAATTGCGAAATATAAGGACTTAGCAGAAATGGAAGAATATATTGATTTAGTTCCTATTCTGGAAGACCTTTCTTATGATGTCGATTCCTTTCTATCTCATATTAAGGAGGTGAAAATCCGTGAAGCTACAGGATAAAAAGAAAATTGCAGATGAAGCCGATATGATTATCAATGGCTATGCCTTCACAAAAAAAGAAGACAAGGTCTTCGTTGTCCACTTAGAATCCTTTCACCATGTTGCTGTAATTTTCCATGATAATATTATTGAAACGAATATGGATGAAATTGAATGTCAAATCGTTTTGGATTATTATCACAAAAACAAAGAATTTTTGGAGAAGAACTATGCCGAAGTATTATAGTTACAAAATTCATGGTTATTATCTCTATTACACAGCATCTTGCGTCATCGAAGCGATGCATGTTCATGCCAGTGATAAGCGACTTACAGAAGCAGGATCTGCAAAATTTTTTGTTAAAGAAAATGGAGATACCACAGTAGCACATAGCGGTCTCCTCTCCCAAAGAGACATCCGCCTTATTCAAAATTTCATAAAAAAGAATTACAAAGAAATGTATTTAACATGGCGTGAATTATCGGAACAAGATTTTTACGGAAAAGAGGAGGGCTAATCCCCTCCTCTTCTGGTTCTTAATGAGTACCGCTTGCAAAACTTGCGGTATCTCATTTCTCCTATTTCCTTTTAATCTTCCAAGTCTTCCTCACCGCCAAACCGCAGATACTGCAAACTATTTATTCTCGCACCATTCGCCTCATCACTGATGGCATTACTGAGAAAACTAAGATTTCCTTTGCCCTTTACGACATAACGCTTCATAGCCACATCCGTTTCCACTCCGGTTTCATCCTGGTCGTCTGAGTCCGTTACATACACAGCACGGAGAAGACCACTCTCATCATATTCCGCTCCCCAGAGGGTAACCACATGATTATAGCTAAAAGTTGTATAAGACAGGCAAACAACGAAGTTATTAGACAGGTAATGCTGCAGACTATTCCCTAAATCACTCAAGCTGTTTACAGATTGCATACCGGTTTGCGGTTTAGTTCCTATAATCCCATATAAAAATCCACCCCTTGCATCCGGCTGCAAATCCTTATCTTCTATATTGGTTTTTCTGTCTTCCTTCGGCGTATAGCCATTCAGGAAAAGATCCATAAGCGGAACCGTATAATAGCCAGTCTCATTATTGCCATATATTTCCTTAAAATACTGATAAATCAGACTTCCCTGTTGCTCTACCTCCTGATTCATCATTTCCCTTAAGCTATATGTATTAGCACCTATCGTTCTGATAACATCCCCGTTATCTTTGATATAGTCCTGTATTTCTTTTTTATTCTCCCTCAAATACCAATGCAGAGTATTGCTGGCTGCTGCCGCAAAGCAAAGATTTCGATCAATCTCTTTATTCGTTCCAAAGGGAGCTTTGTTTACATCAAAATAGCCCTGTCCCTCCTCAAAGGGAGCTTTATAATCAATGTATCCATGGTCTTCCGACTTCCGAAAATCACCATTTTCTCCCAATTTGGGAGCTTTAACACCTTTTACAAAAAGAACGGTACGCTTTTCTCCCTCCTCTGTTTCATATTCTACTGTATTGTTGTTTTGTCCATTTTCAATTTTTTCTAAAAGTTTCTTCCGCTTGGCAAGCTCTTCTTCCGCCTGCTTTCTCTGCTTTTCAGCCCTTCTTGCCAACTCTTCTTCGGAAAATGTATTTTCTTTTTCCGTCGCTTCAGGGGAAAATCCTGTATTGTCTTCAGTATTACTTACAGAATCGTATTTGCTATCACCGAAAAGGTCTCTTTGCCTTGAGTCGCTCTCAACCGTACCGGAACTATTGCCGGCACCAAAATGAAAGCCTCCGCCAACAGAACTTGCAGAAGAGCCGGAAGCACTTGAAGTAGAGCCGGAAGCACTGGCAAAACTCGAGCCGCTTCCGGAACCGAAGCCTCCGGAGCTTGAACTGCCACCGAAACTTGAGCCACCGCCGGAACCTGAACCGCCGCTAAAGCCGCCTCCGCCACCGGAACCACCGCTTCCACCGGAGCCGGCAATACCCTTAATCCCGGTATTTTGTGCTTCTCCATTTGCATTTATCTGCTGTCCCTCTGCAACTCCTGCCTTAATTTCCTTTTCCACCTGCGCAGAGCGCCGGGAAGAAACGCCCTTCCCTTCTTCATGTACCGGCTTTCCATCCTGAACCCACTGGCCGTTTGCGGAAATGCTGTATCCATCCGAAGTCTTCTCCTCAGTAGCCATGGTTCCATTATCTTTTAGAAAATAACAATAGCCGTCCACCCAGGTCCAGCCCTGGGCCATCTTTCCCCAGTTTGCGGTATCCGTCTTCAAAAAATACCATTTTCCGTCTGCCAGAATCCAGCCATCCTGCATTTTCCCGGTAAGCGGGTCAAAATAATACCAGCTACCGGAAATCTCCTTCCAACCCTTCTGGTTTTGTCCTTCCTCCTGATACTGCCACTGTCCCTCAGCCTGCACCCATTTTCCCTCTGCTTGGGCCGTTAGGGAAAAGAACGGAAGGGTCAGAGCCAGAGGAATAGACAGCATAAAGGAGCGAGAAAAAACGGAAAAGGGATGTCCCCCGTTCTTTCTTGCTCCAATAGTTTTATCAATATATTTTTGTGTATGGTTCCGCACAAGCTTCTGTGAATGCTTTTCAGCTGTATGATAAGCTCTAAATTCTGCCAAGCCATCCTTGACTTGACTATCCTGATCCCATCCCATAATGCTTCTCCTTCTATAGGCGAGTCCATTGTCCTAGGATAGAAACTAACAATCGTCTTCCAATCATATTTCTTAGGGATGGCATCGCTTAAACTAATTTTGCAAAAATGCAAAGTAAAAATCGTAGGTAGTACGGATGATTGAAGAAATTCTGTACTACCTGCAATTTCGGCAAAATCATAAAAAATATAAACAATTTTCACGAAAGGAAACTTATTTAATTATTCATTTATAGTAATCGTTACGAAGCCAAACACCTATCGTTGTGGTGCAAAAGTAGTCAATTTATCTCCCAGTATGCACTCAACGCTTGGAACTAAGGCCTGTAAAATTATTTTTTATCAGCATATTGCGATCCCATTCTTAAATCCGTTTTATCTATATGTAGCAACACCTTGCTCTTTGCATTCCTCCTGCTTGCATATCGAAACAACTTACTCTCATCAATATAAAAATCCTGAAACGCCTGATGAAAAATATTATCTTACTCCCCTCTACTGACACAGGATAAAAGAAGCTTATCTGCCACAAGATCTACCAGCATCTTTTCAAGCTTAGTTTCCCAGACAGCTCTTTCACCCTTCGGTGATTCAGAAATCAGTTTTTTTATAATAATCATATCATCTGACCAATACTGATGAAATGTTTCCACGGAAGGATTCAAGAGAATCTTACCGGTATATTGTTCTTTTAAGGAATCAAAAACATAGGTTCCCAGTCCTGATTCCACGGAGGCAAATATCACATTATGGGCAATCTGATGATTTACAAATTCATTTAATTGGACCAGTTCAAAAATGCGAAAATCAAGTTCCGGGTATTGTTCCTCAATCTTTTTGGCAAGGTCTAACGATAACTCCGAATACTGATAAGAGTAATTTCTCTTCGAATCCTCTGCTATGTGATAGCTATTTCTACCTACGCGATAAATATCCCCATTCTCCAATAACTTCTGAAAATTATATCTTCCTGAGTCTTTCCTTTTATTTTTATTTTCTTTCTGAAAGGCAGTAATAAAGTCTTCTCTGGAGAAGTTTTTTTGATGCGAAAGATTATGTACCATATTATTCTTTGTTCTACCTCTATATTCTATAAGTCGGCAAAATTTTTATTTTTTGCCGACTTACATATTTAGGCATGTCGAAATCGCTATTCCGGAAAGGCAGTAATGACCTGTCCGGAATAGGAAATCGATGTATTGCTTGGTTACAGGATAGCTGTAGGAAGAATAAGCCTAGATAAGAAAAATCTACTAGTCTGAAAGCTGGCGAACTCCCAATGGACAGAAGTTATTTACAATCAATGATAGCATTATATCTCAGTCATTGTTCATCTAAGACTCTTCATTATTTAACCTATCTCTAAATTCTTGTTCCTCTTCTGATATAATATGAAATTTTTCATCGTTAAAATAATCAATGTCTTTTGAAAAAATTAAATCTAACATATTGTCTATACTACGATATGTACAAAGTAAAAAAGCACAAAGAAAATAGACAATAATATATAAAGCATATTTATAGTAGCTTGTACCAACATATTGATCTCGGATAAAAATAGAAAGTGCAACCATTATCACTAATATGCCCATAAGTAATGTTTGTTTAATATATTTTAAAAATAACTGTTCCTTATCTTTTTCAAATACATATTTAACAATTTTTGAGTCATTTTTCATACTCATTATCACAGGAAGTATCGCTCCAAGAAATCCAATAATTAACGACGATACTGTAATTATAGCTTCTAACGCCGAATTTAAATTCTCGCTTTCCAAGAAATTAGTATGTATTAGAGCTATAGGAACGGTAATGCCAATTGGTAAAATATACGGATAAAACAATTCAATATTTTTTTTGATTTTATTTATCATCGCATAGTTCCTTTATTTTGACAGCTTGCTCTTTGTATTTTTCTAACAATTTTAACTTAGCATATTGAAAATCTAATGACTTTTTGGCCTCAATTTCAAAAATAATATAATCGTGAAGTACATTTTCGAATAAATCAATGACTTCTATTCTAGACTTGTCATCATCTCTCATTGTATCAGACTTATATTTTACCTTCGCAGAATTTATTAACCCAGGGTTGCTCCATAAGTCTTCAATCAAATCTAATGAATTCTCTTTATTTAGTTCTGCTGACTTACTTCTCCCAACACTAATTGATATCTTCCCCATTACACCTGAAAATTTGCCAAAAGAACGAATTATATCTGCTAATCCTCCTGTAGCTGCTTCAGGTTGAAGATTTGCAAACGAAAATTCAATGCTTCTGATTGTTTTTTTTCTTAACTCTTCCTTCGTGAATTTATCTGCAATAGGAAGAAATTTTATTCTTTCATTTGATTGTTCTCGTGTAAGGTTAATCCACTCCTCAAGTCTTCCGATACCAAGTGAATGCCTATTTTGTTGTACCATACACGCACTATTGGATCGATCATATAATAGAATTAAATCTTCTCCGATATATTCATTATTTTCTAAAGGAATTGGAAAGGCTTCCTCTCCCTCTTTAACTTTTGATGGAACATTGGCATCTCTTAGCTTATAAAGCCGCATCACATAAAAATCCGTACCTTTAATGTTCTCCACTTTATCAAGGTTCGCTAGGCAATCTGATAATTCTATATTATGGTGTTTCTGTTTTTCCATTAACATTAACCATTCAGCTAAATTATATTTTCCCTTTTTAGTTAGCTCTTGCCCTTCATTTTTTTCAAATTTTATTACTTTATAATAGCAAAATTTTATCCGTCGTCTATAAGTAGTCACCGAACCTCCTCGTATTATATAGTCATACCCATTCTTTACCTGTTCTAAGGTATAGGGT
>NZ_CAUVME010000048.1:0-11259 GCF_963553175.1 Oribacterium sinus
CCGTACGTACAGTGCTGTGAGAGGACGGCGGTTAGTCGCCGCCTCCTACTCGATTTTGAATTCTAGCAATATTTCTACTTTCTCGTTGCAGTTATAATCTTTTTTATTTCTCTTTGAGATACAATCTCGTAATCCGTTCTAAAACCAAATGTGTCGTGGAGTTTGTCTGTAAGGTCGGTTCGTGTATACTCAGGGATATATCCTTCACCGGGAGCTATCAGCATGTTCATTTCTTTCAGTGTTCTTATAATGCTTTCAGTGGTATAACTCTCACCTAACTTCTTCTCCAGAATGCGATAAAGAATCAGGGCAGTGAAGCAGGTAATAGATGGTCTGATTTTTCGATTTTGATACAGATACTTTCATGACGCAGTCCCTCCATGCGCCCATATACTATATAGCCGAATATAGCCGGTGTATATTAGATACAATTTGATAAAAAAATACAGGCTTTTCAAGGCCTGATGAGATTTTGGAACTATTTAACTGTCAAACTACCGGGCTGAATAATGGGAACGTGTTTACTTATATTGACTGCTACAGGTTGGAAATCCGGGAATCTAGGTTGACAAACAATAAAAAAATATTACAATAAAAACTGACTGAAGTCAGTCAATATATATGAGGTAGAATTTATATGGCAAAAACTAAAGAAGAAAGACGCAATGAAATCATTGAGACAGCTGGAAAGCTGTTTGAGGAGAAGGGATATGAGCAGACACAAGTACAGGATATTGTCAATGAAATTGGAGTAGCAAAGGGACTTTTCTATTATTACTTCAAGTCAAAAGATGAAGTAATGGAGGAGTTGGCAGATAGATATGCAGACGCGATAATAGATGCTGTCAATAAGTTGATAGATAAGGATATAGCCACCTTTGACAAAATCAATCGTATTTTTCAAATTTTTATTGATTCGGCAGAAAAAAAGTTTGGCATATTTATGGGAATTCTAAATGTGAAAAACGGTATAACACACGAGAGGATTTTTTTCAATGTTGGGAAAAAAATGGTTCCTCTTGTAACAGAACTTATACTTTCTGGAAATGATAATGGAGAATGCAACTGCAGCGATCCAAAGTTTATCACTGAGTTTTTGGTTTCAGGATTGTTTAATATCATGAATCAAATTTCTCCAGATGAGAAGATCGATTATTTGAAGGAAAAACTGCCAACGATCAAGACAATGATTCTTAAACTATATAATTTTGCTGAACAGAAGGAGAGCAAATGAGTAGAAATTACGTATACACAGAATTAACAAATGCCATTGAACAGGCGATGCTAGTAGGCGGTCTTGAGTCAGAAAGTACGCAAATATCTCATTTCATTGCTGAGCATGGTGAACGTTTCCATTTTGATCCCGAAAGAAGCATGTATTAGAAGCGCTTCCTGCTATACAAGAAAACAAAATATATACGGGAAGTGATGGCGAAGCTCTTGTTAATGCAGCAGTACCTTATGCTATTGATAAGGCGATTAGTGAGGGGAAAATTAAAAAGAATTCGAAAGTACTAATCTATGCTGCCGAAAATACACAATGGCAACATGCTATAATTTATGTTAAGTGGTAGATTGTATTCTTTACATAGCGAGGTGAATATATTGAAAGCAGTTACATTTGAGAATGTATCAAAGACATATAATGTTGGTGACAGCGAAGTAAAGGCACTTGATCATGTTAGCTTCAGCATTGAAGACGAAAGTGTCACTGTGATTTTAGGACCGAGTGGATCAGGAAAGAGTACGATGCTCAATCTTATAGGTGGCATGGATAGAGCCTCATCTGGGTGCATACGGGTGTCAGATACCGATATTTCAAAGCTCAATGAATTTGAACTAACCGAATACAGAAGGAAAAAGATAGGATTTGTTTTCCAGTTTTACAATCTGATACCATCACTTAATGCGCTAGAGAATGTCAGTATTGTGGCTAAGATGACGTCACATTCGTTTGACGCAAAGGAAATGATCCGTAGTGTCGGGCTGGAGGATAGATGTCAGCATTTTCCTGATGAACTTTCAGGCGGAGAAATGCAGCGCTTGTCTATCGCGCGTGCCATATGTAAAAATCCGGACATTCTTCTCTGTGATGAGCCAACAGGAGCTCTGGACAGCGCTACAGGAAGGAGTGTACTTCAACTTCTTACGGATATGGCCAGGAAATATAACAAAACCGTAATCATAGTGACGCATAATGCTTCTATTGCGCTATGCGCTAATGAAGTGATACACCTAAAGGACGGTAGGATCGAATTTTCTGAGAAAAATGAAAAACCTTTGAAGGTTGACGAGGTAAACTGGTAATGGGTACACTGTTTCGTAAAATGCTTCGTGACATCTGGCGACTGAAATCTCAGTTCCTGTCGATATTTATCATGTGCGCTCTTGGAATGCTGATATACTCAGGTATCGAAGGAGTATGGAACGGTATGGAGCAGGAAGAGACTGCCTATTTTAATGATTCAAATCTGGCAGATATCTGGATCAGTGGTCTCGGATTTGACAATGATGATATTGGACAGATCAAAGAGCTTAATGGGATAAACGAAACCCAGCTTTCTGCTGTAGAAAGCGCATATCTGGATAGCGATTCCAATGTCAATATCTGTCTTATATCCAACAAAGACAATAAAATATCAAAGCCTTTATGTATTAACGGAAATGAATATAAGCCAACAGAAGACGGCATCTGGCTGGATAAAGATTATGCAGACAATAAGAAAATCCATGTTGGTGACCATATTCAGATATACTACGGTGAAAAAAGTCAAGAGTTAGAAGTTAAGGGATTGGTCTACAGCCCTGAGTATATCTGCTATACAGGTTCATCTACATTCATGGTGCCAGATCATTCGAAATATACCTATGGATTCATATCAGCAGATACTCTTTCTCAGATAGTCCCTAATGCAGCCTATAATCAGATAAAAATTACTACAGATAATATAACTGACGTGGATTCACTGCGCTCAGATCTGAAAACTATTCTCAATGATAAATATATGATGTGTTATGACAGAACGGAATACACACCTGTATCTTCATACATAAATAAGATCGGGCAGATAAAAAAGATGTCTGTCATGTTTTCACTCGTATTTTTTCTTCTGGCACTCCTTACCATTTACACAACTATGACAAGAATTGTCAGGAAGCAGCGTACACAGATCGGAATATTAAAGGCGCTTGGTTTTCATCCTCTTCAGATCCAGCTACATTATGCTGTTTACGGACTTGTCATCAGCATTCCAGCAGCATTACTGGGCTACGAGCTTGCACCATATACAGTAACCCCTGTCCTTCTTTCTCTGCAGAAAAAGTTTTACAGCATGCCTGAATGGCTGGGGCGTAATTCGTATTATTCAGTAATCCTTATTGTACTGCTTATCACTATCTGTACATTATCTGCCTGGATCTCATGCAGATCTATCGTAGTTGAGGCACCGACTGATTTGCTCCGTGATTCTGGCAGGCAGAGTCAGAAAAAGGTCTTTGCTGAACATTTTAAAGTTCTGTGGAACAGACTGAGCTTTGACTGGAGATGGATTATCCGAGATGCAGGACAGAACAAAATTCGTACAGCAATAGGAATTGTAGGCGTTTTAGGGAGCATGATGCTTCTGATGGCAAGCTTCGGATTAAAAGACACTATCAACATCGTAAACAATGAGATTTATGGCAGGCAATACACTTATTATGAAAAGTTAAATCTCAGTATGTCTCCAACAGAGGATGAAGTCAAAAAAATAGAATCTCTTCTGTCAGGCGACTGTCAGTGGGTAAGCGAACAGTTATGTGAGGCAAAAAGCTCAATGTCTGTTCATTCTGAAAGTCTGTTTATTATTGGTCAGGGTTATTTTTTCACGATATATGATACTGATGGAAATGTGCTGGAACTGCCTGATGATGGAATAATTCTATCCAGTTCTTCAGCCAGGGATCTGAATGTGAAAGAAAACGGATTTATCAGCGTACTTATAGCGGGAAAGAGAAATTATCTGAAGGTCTCCCAGATTGCAGATATAAACAGCCCTCAGGGAATATTTATGTCGCAGTCATACTGGGAATCGCTTGGCAATACATTTACAGCCAGCGCATTATTGGCAGATGACAACATGAATCTGGACGATGTGAGGCAGATGTCTGTTATCAAAGATTCAGTCAAGTTGAAGAAACAATACAGTGAGTCCGAGGAATTGCTGGACAGCGTTCAGGGAGTAATCATACTTCTGATTGCAGCAGCCATTCTTCTAAGTGTTGTAATCCAATATAATCTCGGATTATTGAACTTTACAGAAAAATACAGAGAATATGCCACACTTCGTGTTCTCGGAAGCTACAATACAGATATAAAGAGTCTTATCTTTAAAAGTAGCCTGATCCCCATGGTGACAGGGTGGATAATTGGCTCGATTGCTGGATGGTATTTTCTTGGACTATATGTCAGAACAGTCTCAACAACCACGATTTCATATTCACCTCATTTACGATTGATATCATATATAATTGTTTCATTAATCGTCGTAGGCTGCTCTCTTTTAATCCAGCTTATGGTATGCAGGTTAACAGCACATATAGATATGGTCGAATCGTTGAAGTCGGTCGAATAAAATGTTGTCTTAAGAAAAAATAACCGCCGTCTGCGGATATTTAAAATCCGGTGCAAGATTACCGCACCGGGTTAACTACATAAATCTTTTGTCTCCTGGTTCCCTGCGTTTGGGCAGAATAAATTCTTTCCAGTCTCATGTCACTTAGCTCCCGTCTTTGACAGTTGCGAAAGAGTCAAGAGCCCGTAAACGGCGCAATTACGCCATTTATGAGCTCTTGTTTTCTTTTTATAATCCGGAAACATTCTTCAATCTGCCATCGCTTTTGATTAATACTTATAATCGTTGCCACGTCATCTTCCAGCTTTGTGCATACGGCATAGAAACCGTCATAACGTTCCTCTATAAATTCCTATAAATCTATATTTCTGAAAGAAGGGTGAAGTGATATTTCTGAAAGAAGAGGGAAGAGTCTTTACGGAGACTATCTTTTTTGTTATAAAAGAATGGATAAGTACTGGAAAATTGCAAAATATTTTCTTTTAGACCAGGAGGCCAATATGGGATTAGAGCAGGAAAATCCGGTTTTATTTTTAGAGCAGGCGAAAGAAGCGGTAAAGCAACTGGAGGATTGTAAGCTCCAAGCGGAATCAGCTTTAGAAAGAGAAAAGCAAGGAAAACTCGACTTTGAGCAGGAGACAGAAGCTCTAAAGCAAAAGATTGAAAAAACGATTCAAGAGCGTAAGAAGGAACTGGAAAGCAGCTATGAGCAGCAGCTGTCTCAAAGTGACGGAAAAATCAAAAAGGTTCAAGAGGCTAGAGAAAAGGCTAAAAATAAGGGAATCAAGGAGAGGGTAGCGGAAGAATCCGCCCCTTTGAAGCAGGAAAATGTAGAATTAAAGAGACAGTATCACGGAATTTGCACCAGAGAAGGAGCACCCTTATTCTGCACCACCAAGCTTTTTGCCATTCTCTATAAGCCGGTATCCTTTTCAGAAGTTTTGGGGATGATTTTTCTCTTTTTACTTTTCTTTGCAGCGATTCCTATTTCCGTCTATTATTTTCTAGTGCCACATAGAATCCTGTTTTTGGTAGGAATTTATCTTTTGGATATCCTGATCTTTGGCGGTCTCTATGTCTTTATCGGAAACCGAACCGTTGGGAAGTTTAGAGATGTGGTAAATCAGGGGGCAGAGATTCGAAGGAAGATTAATCGAAACAAGAAACAGATGAAGCGTTTAAAGAAGGAGATTAACAAAGACTCCAATGAATCCCATTATCATCTGGAAGAGTTTGATGATGAACTGAGCCGTTTGAATCAGGAGAGAAACGAAGTGATTGCTCAAAAGCAGAATGCTCTCCATAGCTTTGAAACCGTTAATCAGAATATTATTCGGGATGAGATGGAGAACACAGAGAAAGAGCGTCTTACGACTTTGAAAGATCAATGGCAGCAGGCCTCTCAGGAAAGAAACAGTTTGGAAGGAAAGGCCCAGGAACTTCAGATTTCCATTACCCAAAAATTTGAGCAGTTTATCGGCAAAAAACATTTGAACGAAGAAGACCTGCATCGAATGATTCAATTTTTGCAGGAGGGACAGTGTAAGAGTCTTACAGAGGCGGTTTTAAAGCTGGAAGCACCGGAAGTGGAACCGGTACTTGCTCCTGCCGGTGAAAGTGATGCTGAATAAAAAGAATGGCTGGAAGGAATCAGATTTCGTTTCGGAACTCGAAATATAAAATAGTAGAACATTTTGAACTTATTATACAACGAGATATCGCACACTACGCGTGCGATACTCGTTAAGAATAATAGGTCTGAAAGTGTAGGGACAATCAGTACTTCGTACGCCCCGACTTTCAGACCTGTATTTTTTAAAAAGTAGTTTACTATTTACGCGCTTTGCTTATTTTAGTTCCGCTTGTTCAAAAGGAATTCCCAGTTCCTTTAAGATTTTCTCCTCTCTATGATGGCAGGTGAAAAGAAGAATCTGGGCAGGGTAAGCTTTTTTCAGATAGCCAATACTGGCTGCCAGTCTTTTTTCGTCATACATGGCAAAGCTGTCATCAAAGAGGAGGGGAAGCAAGTCCCTATTTTCCCTTTGCAGTAGGAGCGCCATAGAGAGACGAAGAGCCAAATACAATTGATCAATGGTGCCGGTAGAGGCTTGTTCCAAGGGGAAGAAACCTTCTTTGGCATTCACATAGATATGCAGCTGTTCATCAATCCAAAGAGAATCGTAGCGTCCTCCTGTAATCTCGGATAGAGCCTTCCCGCAGTCCTCGTTTAAGTGAAAGGCAAAACTTTTTCGGATTTCTCCGGCAATTTGTCGAATACGCTCTTTGGCTTCCAGAAGAGCCTCTCGCTTTTCCTGTAATTTCTCATTTTCCTCTAGAGAGGGACGAATTAAATCCGCCTTATTTTGTAGGATGCCGTATTGGCGTAGGAGTTCTTCCCGCTGCTCTTTTTGTTTTTCTTTGTAGCTTGTTTCCAGCCAAAGGTTCTTTTCTTTTTGATAACTTTCTTCCAAAAGAGCTAAGCTTTTTTCCAATTCTTCCTTTTCTCCCCATTTTTCCAAAAGAGTATTGTAATACTGTAATACCTTTGCCTGGGTATAGGATGAACCTTCTTCACGAAGTTCCTCTTTGCTGCTGTTTTGGAACTGTAGGAAGGTGGAAATGTTTCTCTTGGCCAGAATTTCTTCAAATTCCCGCTTCTCTTGTTTTACCCACCTTTGTTGCTGTGTAAAAATCCTTCTTTGCGATAAAGCCAGAAGAAGGAAGAGTAAAAAAGCACAGAAGAAGGGATACAGGTATGCAGAGAAGCCCATGGAAAAGAAGGGAAATCTGGGCAGGGCAACACTGGTATAGGCATATAGAAAGCTTAGTATGGTCAAAACAGCAAAGCAAAGGGCGAAGAAGCAGAAGAGGGGATAAAGAAAGATCGAGCTTTTGCCCAGTTCCTTTTCTTCCTGCTCATGACTGAGGTATTGCAGCATTTTCTCCTGTTCCAGCAGAAGCTCCTCTTTGTTGCTTAAGCCCTCTTTTTCCAAAAGAGAGGAGAGTCTGTTCCATTCTTCGCGGGTTTCTTCTATTTCCGCCACTTTCCTCTGTAGCTCCAAAGATTCCTCTTTCAAGATACAGTTCTTTACTACAGAGCTGTTCTTTTCAAAGGATTCTTCTCCGGCTTTTCTTTTCCCATCTATCTCTTCTCCATCTGTTTCCTCTCTATCTGTTTCTTCTATCATCGCCTCTTTCGGAGCTAATCCTTTGAGGGATTTTTCCTCTGAAAATTGGGCTTCTTCAGCTTCTAAAAGGGAGAGACTTCTATGGGTATTTTTCACTTCTCCTAAGAGACCGGAGTATCGTTTGCTTGCATCCGGAATCATTTTTTCTCTTAGCCTTGCTTCTTCTTGCTCCAGGTAATCCAAAGCTGCTTGAGGGTTAAGCTCCACATTACCGCTTTCTTGGAAATTGGAAAGCATAGCTTGTAATTCATAAACCATTTCCCGCTCGGTGGAGGACTTCAGCTGTCGTATGGATACGGTATTTTTAAAGCTCTCTAAGGAAAATGGGGAAAGGAGGTCCTGTAAAAAGCTCTCTCCTTCAAATAGCTTTTCCCCTTGGGGGAGAATAGTAATATGGGCTTCTCCTCCCTGTAAAAAGTCCCTTTGTACACAATAGCTTTTCCCCTGATGGGAAAAGGTCAAAGAACCTCCAAAGCCCAGTGCCTTGGAAAAGGGGCGGTATTGGAAAAAGATTTCTTTTTTACTGGCTCCCTTGGGGATACCGTAGAGCATGGCTTGAATAAAGGCATGAATGGTACTTTTTCCTGCCTCATTTTCTCCGTACAAAATCTGAATGGAAGGGGAGAAGTTCAGGGAATAATCGGAAAATTTCCCAAAGCCATCGATATACAATTTTTCCAGTATCATGACTTTCCTCCTTCCAGAAGGGCGGAAACGCCGTAAAAAAGACTTTGCTTTTCCATAGGGCTTAAGTCCTCCAGATCTTTTTTCAAGTAGGAACGAATAAAGAACCCCAAAATATCCTGTTGATGTTCTTTATATAGGGCATAAAAATCATACTGGGGAAGGGTTTCATCCAAGCATTCTACAATACGCAGCTCTTTCGGGAATAAACTCGGATCCACCTTGGTTTCCGGATCTCTTTTTCCGCTAAAGCGAATTTTATAAATATTCTGTTTTCCTCGTTCTTCGATTTTTTTTAAGAGTCCCTGCTTCAGTGCTTCCTGTCCCACGCTGGGATCCAGCTGCAAATGAAGGGAAATATATTGAAGGGTGGAAATCGGGAAAAAAGAAAGGCTTTCCAATCTCTTTGTGATGGGGTGAATACTTCCCAAATATACACCGTGTTCACCGGTGTTTTCAGTGCTTAGAGGTTCCGGTGAACCGGGGAAAGCAGCTTTCCCATTGGCAAAAACGCTTCTCTTGCTTTCGCCACCTAAGGCAATATAGGAAAAAGGGAGAGAGGCTAGCGGACTTTCTTTAGCAGCTGTTGCATGCTCACTGTTTTGTGCCTTCTCAAGGGATAAAAATTCTTCGGCCCTTCTTTCGTTCCAAAGCAGGATAGGAATGGCATCTCCGTGTTCCAAAGAAAAGGATTCCGCAGAGGAAAAGGAGAAGTCCTTTTCTTGCATGGCTAAAATCTCCATTTCCGGTTCCGGGAGATAGAATTTACTCTGTTCTTCTGTGAAAACATGTACATTTTCCGAAAAAGAGAAGCTTCGGAGAAAGTAATTTTCTTCCGTCTTTTTGCAAAACAAAAAAACATGACAGAAGGGAATCTTCTGAAAAAGTTTATGAAGGTATTCCAAATCCTTTTGCAAGGGAGGGAGATGAAAAATCTGTCCCATCAGAAATAAGGCATCTACATTTTCCTGTAAAACCAAATCTACGATTTTTTCTGCGGAATGGAAAAGGGCGTTGGCCCGTTCTCTTCCCCAGGGATGCTGAGCATCCGGAATCATTCCTAAATGTAAATCCGCGGCATGGATAAAACGCATAAGGAATCCTTTCTAAGCTAATTTTAGCCTCCCGGATACCCGAGAGGCAAAAATTTTATAATTCACAGTTTCCAACGGTTCTTGGGAAGGGGAGTACATCACGAATATTGCTCATACCGGTAATATACATAACAGCTCGCTCAAAGCCCAGACCGAAACCGCCGTGTCTTGTGGAGCCGTAACGTCTTAAATCCAGATAGAATTCATATTCCTCCAGATCCATCTTAAGTTCCTCCATACGCTTCTTTAATTTCTCATAATCATCTTCTCTTTGAGAACCGCCGATGATTTCTCCGATGCCGGGAACCAGACAATCCACTGCGGCAACGGTCTTTCCGTCCTCGTTCAGCTTCATGTAGAAAGCTTTAATATCCTTCGGATAATCCGTTACGAAGACAGGACGCTTATAAACTTCTTCGGTGAGGTAACGCTCATGCTCGGTTTGCAGGTCACAGCCCCACTCCACCTTATATTCAAAACGGTCGTTTTGTTTTTGTAAAATTTCTACTGCTTCCGTATAGGTTACTCTGGCGAATTCGGACTCCACAATATGATTTAATCTATCCAAAAGACCCTTATCCACGAATTGATTTAAGAATTCCAATTCTTCCGGCGCATTGACTAAAACATACTGAATCACATATTTCAGCATATCCTCCGCAATAAACATGACATCGTCCAGATCTGCGAAGGCCATCTCCGGCTCAATCATCCAGAATTCCGCAGCATGCCTTTGGGTGTTGGACTTCTCCGCTCTGAAGGTAGGTCCGAAGGTATAGATATCTCGGAAGGCCTGGGCAAAGGTTTCTCCGTTTAACTGTCCGGAAACGGTAAGGCTGGTTTTTTTACCGAAGAAATCCTCTCCATATTGCACCTCACCCTTTTCCATAGGAACGGATTCCAAGGGCAGGGTGGTTACTTGGAACATTTCTCCTGCGCCCTCTGTATCGGAGGCGGTGATAATGGGTGTATGCACATAAACGAAGCCTCGCTCCTGGAAGAAAGAGTGAAGGGCGAAAGCTACCTGAGAACGAATACGGAACACCGCCTGGAAGGTATTGGTTCTTGGACGAAGATGCGGAATAGTACGAAGATATTCTAAAGTATGTCTTTTCTTTTGTAAGGGATAGCTGGCTTCCGTATCTCCTTCCACTGTAATGGAACTGGCCTGCAACTCAAAGGGCTGCTTCGCCTCCGGTGTAGCCACCAGCTTTCCTTCCACAATTACCGCAGCACCGACACCAAGCTTGGCTGCCTGTGCAAAGTTCTCTAAGCTGTCATGGTAAACAACCTGCAACGGAGTAAAAAAGGTGCCGTCGGAAATCACCAAGAATCCGAAATTCTTGGAGTCTCTGTTGCTACGCACCCAACCGCTGACCATGACCTCTGTATCCAAATATTCTTCCTGTGATAGGAAAATGTCTCTCAATCCTGTAATTTCCATACTTCCCCCTTTATATAAACAATATTTTTCAGTATATAGGAGGGAGAAAAAATTTTCAAGGAAATACGACGGAAACTCCCGCTAAATTGAGGGCCTAACAATCAAATGAATTTTCTAAGCGATATAGTGAACTTGGGGCACGCTCTTGCTAGCTTCGCCTGACTGAGCAGTGGTTTCTGTAAACCACTGCTCACTTTGCTTGTGCGCCTAGCGGCGCACGTTTCTAACGGGTTAAA
>NZ_CAUVME010000049.1:0-10486 GCF_963553175.1 Oribacterium sinus
CTACTTTTCCTGAAGCTTTCGGAGAAGGAGTATAGACCGGATTCGTTGCTATTCTCGGGGCTTTCTGAGAAGGGGCATAGCTAAGTACAGTACTTTTCCTGAAGACTCCGGAGGAAGAATGGAAGGATCGGGGAGAAAAATCATAAAAAAGGAGAATCCTATGAAGAAGAAGGCATTATTAGGCTTGGCTCTTGCAGCGGCATTGGCGATGACAGCCTGTGGCGGAACAAAGAAGACTGAAACCACCGCAGCAGCTACAACAGAGAAGGCTTCCGAAAAGGCTGGTGAAAAGGCCTCCGAGAAGACTGGTGAAGCTACTTCCGAGGTGGCAAAAGAGAATGCAGAAAAGACGGAAGTACAGGTTTTCGTGGCGGCTTCTTTAAAGAATGTGATGGAAGATTTAGGGCAGCAGTATGAGAAGGAGCATCCTGAGGTGAAGCTGGTATTTAACGCGGATTCCTCCGGAAAGCTTTTAAGCCAGATTCAGGAAGGTTATGACTGCGACATTTTCTTCTCTGCTGCACAGAAGCAGATGAACACTTTGGAAGAAGAAGGTAATCTTGTAGAGGGGACCAGAAAAAATGTAGTAAACAACCAGCTTTGCGTAATTACTTTAAAGGACAGCGGAACCAAGGTTAGCGGTTTAGAGACTTTGAAGGATGCGAAGTCCATCGCCTTGGCAGACGGTACCGTTCCCGTAGGAAAGTACACCAGACAGGCCCTTGTTGCTTTGAAGATTCTTCCTGAGACAGAGGATGTATCCAAGATTAGCACCAAGGAAGTTTCCGAGGCTTTAGGCGGTGTGGAGATTTCCGAGCAATCCAATGTTTCCAAGGTTTTGGCAGCAGTGGTGGAAGGCTCCTCTGAAGTAGGAACCACCTACTATTCCGATACCTATGGTTATGAAGATAAGATTCAGATTCTGGAGAAGGTTCCTTACGATTTGACCGGAAATGTCATCTATCCTATTGCCCAGATTAAGAACGAAGAAGCAAGTCAGGAAGAGCAGGATGCAGCGAAGGATTTCCTTGCTTTCGTAACTTCCGACAATGCTAAGACCACTTTCCAAAAGTATTATTTTGATACCAACGTAGAATCATGATGAATGAATTATTAGCAGGGCTCCGGTCATTAGACTGGAGCCCCTTATGGATATCTCTAAAGACGGCCTGTATCACTATGGTGATATGCTTCTTTTTGGGGATTTTTTTAGCCCAAAAGCTAGGAAAATGGAAGGAGCCCTGGCAATCCATTGCGGACAGCCTTTTAACTCTGCCCATGGTTTTACCTCCCACGGTGGCAGGATATTTTTTGCTGTTGCTTTTCAGTAAAAGACGGCCTGTGGGAATTTTTTTATATTCCCACTTTGGCATTAAAGTGGTTCAGTCTTTTTTGGGCTGTGTTCTTGCGGCTACGGTGATTTCTCTCCCCCTGATGTATAGAAATGCTAAGGCAAGCTTTGCCTTGGTTCCCAAGGATTTGGTACAGGCGGGAAGAACCTTGGGATTGTCGGAAACGAAGATTTTCTGGAAGATTATTCTGCCCCTTTCCGGTCCGGGAATCCTCTCGGGAACGGTATTAAGCTTTGCCAGAGCCTTGGGAGAGTATGGCGCTACCTCCATGCTGGCAGGCAACATTCCCGGAAAAACCGCCACCATTTCCCAAAGAATTGCCCTTGTGATGCAGGACCAGGACTATGTGACCGCAGGAGTATGGGTAGGGGTGGTGCTGCTGATTTCCTTGTTCTGCATGACGGCGTTACAGTTATTGTCGAAGCGATCATCCTCCCGCTAAGGTTATTTGTTCTTTCAGGCACGCTTCCGCTAACCTGCAGCTGGTAGCGGTACTAAGCTTCAAACTTCGCTTCGCTTGTTTTCAGCAAGTACCGACCGCCTCGGATTGCCTTCAAGAACAAATAGCCTTAGCGTGAGGATTCGGAATGGGTAAGTAGGGCGTAAAGTACCTTGGATTGCCTTTAAGAACATATTGCTTTAGCGTGAGGATTCGGTGTGGGATAAAGCTGAAAGTTTTGAAAGGAGTTGTAATGGAGAAAGCAGAGCAATCGTCTTTTTGTAAGCTGTCCTTTCAGCTTCCTTTGGATAGCTTCCTTTTGGATATTCATTTTTCTTCTAATAAAAAGCGGATTGGAATTTTAGGGGCTTCCGGTTCGGGAAAGAGTATGTGCTTAAAAAGTATTGCAGGAATTGTGACCCCCAAGCAAGGGGAGATTCTGCTAGGGGATTCCTGTTTATTTTCCTCTTCGAAAAAAATCAATCTGCCGCCCCAAAAGCGAAGAATCGGTTATCTTTTCCAGTCCTATGCCCTTTTCCCCCATCTGACAGTGTGGGATAATATTGCCATTGCTATGCAGGGTAAGGAGAATAAAGAGAGCAAGTCGGAGCAGATTTTCGCTTTGCTTCGGAAAATGGAGCTTTCAGGACTGGAAAAGCGTTTTCCCGCAGAGCTTTCCGGAGGGCAGCAACAAAGGGTTGCCTTAGCTCGCATCTTTGCCAATGAGCCGAAAATGATTCTTCTGGATGAGCCCTTTTCCGCACTGGACTTATATTTACGGGATAAGATGCAGGAAGAGCTGATGCTGCATTTGGAGGATTTTCCGGGGCAGGCCATCATGGTTTCCCATTCCCGGGACGAGATTTATCGTTTTGCAGAGGAAGTGATTATGCTGCAAGAGGGAAAGGTGATTGGGCAGGGAGAGACCAAGGAAGTTTTCCGACAGCCCAAGAATCGCCAGGCGGCTATCTTGACCGGCTGTAAAAATATTGCTAAAGCAAAAAAGATAGGAAAGCATAGCATTTTCATAGAAGACTGGGGGCTGGAGCTTACGATGAAGCAGGAAATTCCGGAAAAGCTTTCTGCCGTTGGCTATCGTGCCCATGATTTTATTCCGCTTTTTTCCGGGGGAGAGGAGAATGCTGTGTCGGTGAAACTGCTTTCCAAGGCGGAGCTTCCCTTTGAGCAAAACTTTTATTTTAAGCCGGAAAAGGGTGAGGGTGAAATTTGCTTTTTGGTGCAAAGAGACGGTCCCTATGGTAAAATGCAGGAGATTCCCAAGGCTTTACAGCTTCGGGAAGAGAAGTTGCTCCTTTTGATGGAGGAGCAATAAGAAATTTACGGTATCTCTGATGATAGAGGTCATATGAGAAAAAAAGAGTAGAAAGGTATTTATGTTAACAGCAATAGAATTATTTGCCGGAGCAGGTGGATTGGCTCTTGGATTAGAAAAAGCCGGTTTCCAGTCTTTAGGATTAATAGAATTTAATCAAGATGCATGTAATACTTTATCGAAGAATAGACCAAATTGGAGAGTTATATGTGAAGACATTGCCAACATTTCTAAACTGGATTTAGAACAATACTTTAGTATTAAAAAAGGAGAATTGGATCTTTTATCTGGTGGAGCACCTTGCCAAGCCTTTTCCTATGCGGGTAAACGCCTAGGCTTGGAAGATGCAAGAGGAACATTATTTTATCACTATGCGGTATTCTTAGAAAAATTGCAGCCGAAAATGTTTTTATTTGAAAATGTTAGAGGCTTGCTCACCCATGATAAGGGAAAGACCTATGATACAATGATTAATATATTTCAAAGTGCAGGGTATACTATTCAAAAGAAAGTTTTAAATGCTTGGGATTATGGTGTGGCTCAAAAGAGAGAAAGACTGATTACCATAGGAATACGAAAAGACTTGGAAGATAAAATCAAATATGAGTTCCCAAAAGTGTATGAGTATAAACCTTTATTAAAAGATATATTGTTGGATGTGCCTCCCAGTATAGGAGTAACCTATGGAGAGAGCAAAAGAGAATTATTTGAATTAGTGCCTCCCGGTGGATATTGGAGAGATATAGATGAAAATCTTGCTAAAGAGTATATGAAAAGCTGTTGGTATATGGAGGGGGGAAGAACAGGGATCCTTCGAAGGATGAGTATGGATGAACCATCATTAACGGTTTTAACGACTCCCTCTCAAAAACAAACAGAGAGATGTCATCCACTGGAGGCTCGACCATTCACTGTTAGAGAAAATGCGCGGTGCCAAAGTTTTCCGGATGACTGGGAATTTTGTGGAAGTGTTATGTCACAATATAAACAAGTTGGAAATGCAGTGCCGGTAAATCTTAGCTATGAAATTGGAAAATCTATATATAACGCATTATCTGAGGAGCATAAATAATGGACTGGAAATTACAATTTATATCTCAAGAGAATTTAATTAAGCATGTTAAAGCAACGATTGATAAATATGGAGAAAAACTAGAGTCATTTGATATTGTGAGATTTAACAAGAATATTATTGATCCGGTTAAAATGATTTTTGATAAGACGGTTTACCAATCTTCGTGGGAAGAAATTATTGGTAATGAAATTTTTAGGCAAAGAGATAAGTCTAACAATAATGATATTGGATATTTTCATCAGAGAATATTTCAATATATCTCCGGTTGTCATGTTCCGGACAATGGAACAGAAGGCGGCTGGGATGTTGTGTTTAAAAAGGAATCAGGAATTGATTTGCCGGAAGGAGATAAAGTAGGAACAATTTATGTGGAAATGAAGAATAAGCATAATACAATGAATTCTTCCGCTTCTGGAAAAACCTATATTAAGATGCAAAATCAACTCTTAAACGATGATGATTGTGCTTGCTTTTTGGTGGAAGCTATTGCAAAAAAGTCACAAAATATTAAATGGTCCACTACGGTTGATGGAAGATCGGTTTCTCATAGAAGAATACGAAGAGTAAGTATGGATCAATTCTATGCTTTAGTTACAGGACAAGAAGATGCCTTCTACCAAATTTGTATGGTGCTTCCCTCTATTATTTCGCAAGTAATCGCAGAAGGGGGCGATGAAGTTAAGGTACCACATGATAGTGTATACAAAGAATTAAAAAAGATATCCGCCAAAGTAAATCAGTCAGATGAAGATATAGCCATGGCTTTATCAATTTATTTATTAGGCTTTAGTACTTATTCCGGATTTTCTGAAGTTCTTGGCAATATGTACTCAACAAATTTTGAGATTAAACGAATTCAAGAAATGTACGAATTTGCAAAAAGAGAAGATATTCAATAGATTGGGAGAGCTATGGGAGAGTTTAGTCATTTTGATGATCAGGGAAATGCCAGAATGGTGGATGTTTCCGGAAAGGCGGATACAGAAAGAACCGCTGTGGCCAAAGGAAGTATTTTCCTCAGTAAAGAAGCCATGGAGGCGGTGCTGGGAAGAAAGGTCAAAAAGGGAGATGTGTTTACCGTGGCTCAGGTAGCCGGGATTATGGGGGCTAAAAAATGCTCGGAACTGATTCCCCTTTGCCATATTTTGCCTTTGCAGTCCGCCAAGATTTCCTTTCAGGTTTCCGAGGAAGAGGGAAGGATTACGGTGGAGTGCCTTTGTAAAACTGCCGGAAAAACAGGGGTGGAAATGGAGGCTCTTACCGGTGTTTCCGTAACCCTTTTGACCATTTACGACATGTGCAAGGCCATTGACAAAAGGATGCACATGGAGGGGATTCACCTTGTGGAAAAGCAGGGAGGAAAGAGCGGTGCCTTCTATTATGAAGAGGAGAAGAAATGATTTATCTGGATCATGCAGCCACAACAGCGGTATCGAAGAGTGTCAGGGAAGCTATGCTTCCCTATTTTTCTGAGGATTACGGGAATCCGTCCTCTCTCTATCTTTTTGCCCAGAAGGCGAAAAAGGCGGTGGAGGACAGCAGGAGAAGTCTTGCCGGTCTTTTGGACATTAATCCAAGGGAAGTTTACTTTACCTCCGGCGGCACAGAGGCGGATAACTGGGCGATTCTTTCAGCCTTTTACTCCGCCATGGGGAAAAAGAGCAGCGTATCCGGCTCCGGAGCAGAGCAAAAGAGCGGTGTATCCGGCTCCGAAGCAGAGCAAAAGAGTAGTCTACCCGGCGCTGAAGCAGTAGAGCAAAAGCAAAAAAAGCCTCATATTATCTGTTCCGCCATAGAGCACCATGCCATTTTGGAAAGCTGCAAATTTGTGGAAAGTCTGGGGGCAAGAGTCAGCCGGATTCCGGTGGATCATGAGGGACTTTTGGATTTGGAAGCCTTGGAGCAGGCGATTATAGAGGATACGGTTTTGATTTCCGTGATGGCGGCCAACAATGAGATGGGAACGATTCAGGATTTGCGGACTATCGGAGAAATTGCGAAAAAGCATGGGGTGCTTTTTCATACGGATGCGGTGCAGGCCTTCGGGCAGATTCCATTGTCCTTAGAGGAAATGGGGATAGACCTGCTTTCCGCCAGTGCCCACAAGCTTCATGGACCCAAGGGCGTTGGACTATTGGTGATTCGAAAGGGCGTTCGTCTTCCGGCCTTCCTTCATGGGGGCGCCCAGGAGCGAGGCTTTCGTGCCGGTACGGAAAATGTTCCCGGTATCGTAGGCTTTGCCAAGGCTGCAGAGGAGGCCTTTGCCGGTATGTCGGAAAGAGAGAAAAGAAAACGGGAGCTTCAGAAGCTGTTCTTTAGAAGACTTTTGGAAGAGGTGCCTAGAATCAAGATTACAGGGGTGAATCCGTTGGAAGCTTCCGGGGAAAAAAGACTTTCCGGCAATGTGCACATTTGCATAGAGGGAATAGAGGCGGAGAGTCTCTTGCTGCTTTTGGATCAAAAGGGGATTTGCGCCAGCGCCGGTTCCGCCTGTGCCAGCGGTTCCGTGGAGCCAAGCCATGTGTTGCTGGCCTTGGGAAAAAGCCATGTGGAGGCCTATTCCGGACTGCGTTTAAGCTTTGAAGAGGACTTAAAGGAAGAGGAGCTGGAGTTTACCGTGGAGGCGATTCGAGAAGGGGTAGAGCGTTTAAGACGGGAATAAAAAAAGAGAAAAAAATTCTTGACAACAGATTTACATGTGATAATATATTCATATGTAAATCTGTTGTTGCTTTTTTGAGTGGTTTTTATAGCCTGCCATTCATTATGCAAGAGAAGAGGGACTTTACAAAAATTTTTACCATAAGGTTCGTAAAGTCCGTAATCTCAGAAAGGAGAGGAATGAGTCAAGTGATTGCCTTGGAACATCAAAGAGCAGATAGTCATGCAACGATTTCCGAGGATAGCTTATGTGATTTAGCGGAAGTGTTTAAGGTCTTTGGAGATTCCACCAGAATCAAGATTCTCTACGATTTGTTTGAAGGAGAGAAAAATGTTACGGAGATTTGTCAGGACTTGGAAATGAATCAGTCCGCCATTTCTCATCAGTTAAAGATTCTTCGTACCGCCCGCTTGGTTAGCGGAAAAAGAGTGGGGAAAAGCATTCTCTACTCCTTGGCGGATGAGCATGTCAAGACCATCATTGCCATGGGCATTGAGCATATCGAAGAATAAAAGAAGTGATGAGAAATCAATGAGAAATCAATGAGAAATCATAAGAACAGAAACTATTTACTATAGGAAACAATAAAAATCAATATAGAAAAGAGGAGAAAAAATGAAGAAGAAGTTTGAATGTGAAATTGATTGTGCAAATTGTGCGGCTAAGATACAGGAAGCTATCGGAAAGATTCCGGGAGTACAGTCTGTAAAGCTAAACTTCATGATGCAGAAGTTTACCTTGGAGGCGGAGGATGATCGCTTTGAGGAGATTTTGCAGGAAGCCATCCGTATAGGAAAGACCATTGAGCCGGACTTCACCGTGAAGGGCGTGTAGGAGAATAAAGTCCAAAGCTTGCAGTACTATGAGTAGAGTATTGAAGCGGATTATCAGAGTAAGTACCGGAAAAGCAATAGTTTAGAGTAAAGTATAGAGTAGAAAAAATATAGTAAAGGGGAAATATCATGTCAGAGAAACTTATTCGGGAAAGAAACAAGCTTCTTCTTTCCGTCATCTTATTCTTAATCTTATTGATTGTGGAAAAGACGGGGATTCTTCCCTTCCTTCCGGAGCATTCTCTTTGGTATCTTCCGCTTTATCTTATTCCTTATTTTCTCAGCGGTCTTTCCGTGGTAAAGGAATGTTTTCTGGGAATCAAAAACAGGCGTCCCTTTGATGAAGCCTTATTGATGACTGTGGCCACCTTAGGCGCCTTCCTTTCCGGAGAATTTGCGGAAGCGGTGGCGGTAATGGTCTTCTATCAGATGGGAGAGCTTTTCCAAAGCTATGCGGTAGGAAAAAGCAGAAAGTCCATTAAGGAGCTGATGGATATTGTACCGGAGCTGGCCCACATTGAAAGGGAAGACGGCACCGTAGATACCGTGGATCCGGATGAGGTAGAAGTAGGGGATATGCTTTTGGTAAAGCCGGGAGAAAGAGTGCCGGTGGACGGCATTGTCCGTCAAGGAGAAAGCATGGTAAATACGGCAGCCCTTACCGGAGAGTCCGTCCCCAGAGAGGTATTCCCCGGAGAAAAGATTATTTCCGGCTGTATCAATGGAGAGGGCATGCTTCGTGTAGAGGCTTTGAAGGCCTTTGAGGATTCCACTGTTTCCAAGATTTTGGAGCTGGTGGAGGAGGCCTCCGAGAAGAAATCCAAGGCGGAGAACTTTATCACAAAGTTTGCCCGGATTTATACCCCGATCGTAGTATATTCGGCATTGGCATTGGCTATACTGCCAAGCCTTGGCCTGTTCTTGGGAACAAAAATAGGCCTGGTGTCTCCGGAGTTTTTCGCAGCCCATCCTCCCCTTACCTGGTTATATCGTGCCTGTACCTTTTTAGTAGTGTCCTGTCCCTGCGCCTTGGTGATTTCCGTGCCCCTGTCCTTCTTCGGAGGAATCGGTGCGGCTTCCCGAGAGGGTGTACTGGTAAAGGGCTCCAACTATCTGGAGCTGGTATCCAAATTAAAGGTTGTAGTGTCCGATAAAACAGGAACCCTAACCAAGGGGAATTTCGCCGTGCAGGAGATTGAGCCTTGGGAGGGAATTTCCAAGGATGAGCTTCTTCGCACTGCCGCTATGGCGGAAAATGGTTCCACCCACCCCATCGGGCTTTCCATTCTCAGCGCCTACAAAAAATGGATGGAAGATTCTTTGAAGGCTAATGCTTCTCCGGAAGATGTCGTAGTAGAAAATGATCCGATGAAGCATTCTTCCGGAAAGGAAAGCAACAGTCTTCCTTTCCCGGAAAATACGGAAAATCGCAGCGGTGCAGGCTTGATTTCCATTGTGGAAGGGTGCAAAATTTTAGTGGGAAAGGCCAAGCTTTTAGAGGAAGAAGGCATTTCCGTACCACAGCAGGATGAGGGAGCTGCCACCATTTGCCTGGTAGCAAAGGACGGTCAGTATCTTGGAAGAATCTTGATTGCGGATGAGGTGAAGGAAAGCAGTAAGGAAGCAGTTTCGAAAATGAAGCAGCAGGGCATTGAAAGTGTGGTTATGCTTACCGGAGACAGTACTCCTGTAGCGGAGGCGGTAGGCCGGGAGCTTTGTTTGGACAGCGTTTACGGAGAGCTGCTTCCCGCCCAGAAGGTGGAGAAGGTGGAGGAAATCCTTAGCTCTTTAAGCGGAGAAGGAGAGAAGCGTAGCGGTTATCTTGCCTTTATCGGAGACGGTATCAATGATGCACCGGTGCTTTCCCGGGCGGATGTGGGCATTGCCATGGGGGCTATGGGGTCGGACGCTGCCATTGAAGCAGCGGATGTGGTGATTATGGATGATGACCTAAGCCGAATTCCCACTCTCATTGCCATTGGAAAGAAGACCATGAGGATTGCGATGCAGAATATCGTTTTTGCCCTTGCGGTAAAGTTCCTGGTGCTCATCTTAAGTGCCGTAGGACTTGCCAATATGTGGGCAGCAGTATTCGGAGATGTGGGGGTTACTGTCATTTGCATCATCAATGCTATGCGACTGATTCAAAACCCGAAATCTATCTAAAAGAGAAGGAGAATTCCTGAGAAAATGGAGAAGAAGCTGGATTTTTTTTATATCGGTGAGTCCTATGGGGGAAACCAGGATTGGTGTTTTGACCATATGATGCAGCTGGGGGGCTGTGGCGCTATTACCGCCTGCGACAGTTCGATTTATCTTGCCCTGCACCATGGAAAAAAATCTATATATTCCGGGAATTTGGAAAAATTAGATCAGGACGAGTACCTTTATTTTACCGAAGAAATGAAGAAATACCTGCATCCCCGTTGGTCCGGCATCGATAAACCGGAATTATACGTGGAAGGCTATCAGAATTTCCTGAAGGAGCATCAGGAAGAAAACCTGATGATGACCATTGTTCCCGGAGCGGAAAATGTTGCCAAAGCGAAAGAATGTATTGTGGAACAGATTGATAAAAATCTTCCTGTTCCCATTCTGATTCTGAATCATCAGAACCCGGAAATAGATGACTATATCTGGCACTGGTTTTTACTGATAGGCTACCGTTATCAGGGAGATGACCCCTTGGCGGAGAGAAATGATTTTCAGGTGCAGACCGTTACCTACTCGGAAGCGGCTTGGGTTTCCCTGGAGGCGCTTTGGGATACAGGCTATAAGACCAAAGGCGGTTT
>NZ_CAUVME010000050.1:0-10213 GCF_963553175.1 Oribacterium sinus
GTGACAATGTTTATTGTTTTTTTATTTTTATTCACTTATTAAGTCATTGCTTTTGTCGAGTTAATCCTCATTTTTCTTCTTTTTGATAAGAACTATCGCCTGAACTCCTAGTTCTGTTTCCTATTTAATTCCAAAAAACACCAGGACCAGGAGAGGAATTTTAATAAAAGGTACAAAAAGAAAAGATTCAAAATCAGTCTCAACGGATTCATACCGACAGACAAAAAAGGAGAACTATGCAAGACTCCCTGTTTTTGTATATAAAGGTAGGTATAGGGAAAACCAATCCCTATTTGATTCCCCTTATCAGAAAAGGGCATAAAATAAGAAAGTAACATTTCCAAGAAAAAAGCCAGGCTTAAAGTGCTCTTAACGCTTCTGTATAGCCATGGCTTTTGATTATCTGTATTCATATTTTCTCCCTTCCAATCCTTTAAAACGAGATATCCCACGCTTTGCAAGGGATATCTCGTTATGAATTATACATAAGCTATTTTAACTATATGATTGGAAGGAGATTTCGTCAAATGCTTTTCCTCTTACATTTTTCTTTGCATTTTTAGTAATTTTATTCATTCCCAATTTTGCTGTTTGAATAATTTTCATGCAATCTCAGTCTTTTCCAAGCTCATTGTCATAAGGGATTTTAAGCAATTTTTCCTACTTATATAGGATTTAAATAATTTTTTCACCGGCCTGATATACCGCCTTCTGCTTCAAATCCTTATCCACAATCAGATAATCCGCCTGCTTTCCTACCGTAATGCTGCCGTAGTCCTTCTCAATTCCTAAGGAGCGGGCAGGGTTTAAGCTGGCTGCTGTAATGGCCTTTCTCAGAGGAATCTTCATTTCCTTTACCGCAGTACAAAGGCAGTCATAAACATTGGACACGGAGCCTGCCAACGCTCCGTTGGATGTCAGTGTACAGTGCTTTCCCTTCTTTTCCACTTCCTGCCCTCCAAGGTCATAAAGGCCGTCCGGCATTCCGGTGGAGCGAAGGCTGTCACTGATGAGAATGACTCTATCCTCTCCCAATGCCTCAAAGGCCAGACGCACCATGGCAGGATGCACATGAATGCCATCCGTAATCAGCTCAGCAAAGACTTCCTTTTCCTCAATGGTTGCTCCCACAACCCCCGGATTTCTGTGGTCCAGACCGGTCATGGCATTGAAAAGGTGTACCGCATGGCTGGCTCCTGCCTGGTAGGCTTTCAAAGCCGTGGGGAAATCTGCATTGGTATGAGCAAGGGAAATCTTTACCTTTCCCCGCATTTTCGGAATAAAACGCTGGAAATCCGGATTCTCCTCCGGCGCCAAGCCCATATATTTTACCAGTCCTCCGGAACAATGTAAGAAGCGCTCCGCAAGCTTTTCATCCCACTTTAAAATGTAATTGGGATTCTGCGCTCCCTTCTTCACCGGGCTGATGAAGGGGCCTTCCATATTGATGCCCAAGAGTCTCGCCTCTCCGATTTTTAAGCCTTCCTCATGGTATTCCTTCGCTAAAGAAAGCACCTTTTCCAAATCTTCCACAGCCAGAGTCAGGGTTGCCGGGCAAATGACGGTAATGCCATGCTCCGCCTCATACTTTGCCAAAGTCTGTATGGCCTCCCTGGTACCGTCACAGAAATCCTCTCCCAAACAGCCATGAAAATGAATGTCAATCAGCCCCGGCAGGAGAAAATCCTCCGGACAGGAAAAGGCTTCCTCTTCAGAAAGCTCTCTTTCCTTGTGAATCGCGGAAAAGCGCCCATCCTTCACTTCCACGGAAGCTATAGTAAACTTTTTTTCTTCTGTAAAGATACAATATTTTTCCATCTTTAATCCTTCCCAATACATCCTATCCCCTGAGGAAGCTTGCTCGGTTTTCCTTTTTAAAATATAGACTCTCAACGGATTGTCTTTAGGATAAAATGCGAAGACTCCTAACTTCTTTTAGTCTTTAGCTCTTTGTCGATTTTGAAAATGCACATAAGCCCCCAGCAATCCTGCTCTGTTTCCAAGGCTGGCAGCCAGCAAATGGGTATTTTCCGCCACAATAGGCACCAGATGCTCCTGCAAATGTCCCCAAATCTTAGGAAGCAGAATATCCTTCTGCTCCATAATGCCTCCCCCCAGCACAATACATTCCGGATTAAAGGCATAGCAAAGATTACTAAGTCCGATAGAAAGGGCATCACAAAGTCTGTCCAGCTCTTCCAGACAGATTTTATCTTCCTTCTTAACTTCCTCAAATATCCGCTTTCCGTTCCAAAGCTCTTCCGCCTCTCCCTTTCTGCTGGCTACTCTCTTTACTACAGCAGAGGTGGAAGCCATACGCTGGAACATTCCTCCCGGAATCTGCATATAGCCGATTTCCATGGCGGAATGGGAAGTGCCGTGATAGACCTCTCCGTTTAAAATGAAGCTTCCGCCGATACCGGTGCCTATGGTAAGGCAAAGCATGGAATTTGTCCCTTTTCCGCTGCCAAAGGAATATTCTCCAAGACCGGCGCACTTTACATCATTTTCCACCTCACAGGGAATGGAAAATGCAGTTTCTATTTCTTCCTTCCAGTTGCATCCCTTGTACTCCGGAATCTGAGGACCTGCATGAATAATCTCTCCCTTTATCTCATCCACCATCCCTGCTGTGGAGATACAGATGCCGGCTAAGAGTGACTCTAGCTTCGCTTCTACTTTTTGCTCTACCGATACTTCTGATTTTTGCTCTACCGGTACTTCTGCTTTTTTCCTGTCTTGTGCTCCCTCCGTCAGTTCTCCTTTTAGTTCCTCTAAAACTCTACGGATTTCTCCCTTAACATTTTCCAGAATAAAAGAACCGCCTCTTTGAGCCTCGGTGTCCTTTTCATAAGTAGAGAGGATTTCTCCCTTTTCTCCCAAAAGGGCATATTTTGTTTTGGTGCCTCCGATATCCAGGGCAAAGTATCGCTTTTCCATACTGCTACCTACTTTCCTTCTTCTGAAAAATAATCGGGAATCCACTTAGCCAGATGCTCCGCCAAAGCTTTATGGGCTTCAGGGCTCAAATGCATATAGTCGTAGGGGTAATTTTCTACTCCCGGAATATCCTGTGCCGAAAGGTAGGCACAGCCGGTACGCTTTGCCACCGCCTCATATAGAGGAATAATGGCCTTGGACTTTTCACAGCAGTCTTTTCCCATTTCATTCCCTACGATAGTATCCTTATATTCCGGATCAATGGGATAGGGAGCGATAATCAGGATTTTCGGCTTTTCTTCTGTAAAGGCTTCCTGTACGGATTTGGCTTTTCGGATTAAACGCTCCAGCCCTCTGGAAATATTTTCCGCAGTAGCGGAAAAACGCTCCTTTACATCATTGGTTCCCAGCATGATAATCAAAAGGGAAACCGGCTCATGGGTAAGAAGGATGGGACGGATTATACTCACGCCGGAAAGACCCTCGTACAAGGGATCTTCAAAAACAGTGGTACGGCCTGATAAGCCTTCCTCCCGTATCAAATACTCCTCCCCTAATAATTCCTGTAAAACCATAGGCCAACGCACATGCTCGCTGAAACGCTTTCCGTTTTTATTGTTGTACCCGTGGGTATTGGAATCTCCAAAACATACAATGGTCTTTGCCCCAGCCATATTTCCTCCTTTAATTGCTTTCCTTTCAAGCTGTTTATCTATAGCTGCTCCCGGGGGAATGTCCCCTAAAAGCACTTTTAGCCTGCTCTGTAAAGTTTCCAAGAAACCCTACAAAGCAGGCAAATCTTTTATACGAAGCGCGCTACTGTCTCATCGATGACCTTGGCAGTCTTCTTTGCAATCTCCAAATCCGCCTCTGTTAAAGGACTTAACGGACTTCTTACAGAGCCCACATTTAAGCCCTTGCGCAGTTTCAGTACTTCCTTAATCATGGCATACATATTACCGTGACCACTACAAAGTAAAGTGATAATTTCATTTACCGCAAACTGAATCTTTCTTGCTTCTTCGATGCGGTTCTCTTTGAAAAGAGCATTCATCTTTAGGAAAAGCTCCGGCATGGCCCCATAGGTTCCACCGATTCCGCCGCAGGCTCCCATAGTTCTTCCTCCAATAAACTGCTCATCCGGACCGTTGAAAACCACGAAATCCTCTCCACCCCAGGCCTTGTAATTCTGAATATCCTGAACAGGCATGGAGGAGTTCTTTACTCCGATCACTCTGGGATTCTTCTTCATTTCCATGAACAATTCCTTGGTAAGGCTTACGCCGGCAAGCTGGGGAATATTGTAAATGATGAAGTCGGTATTAGGTGCTGCTGCACTGATGGTATTCCAGTACTCCGCAATGCTGTAGCTTGGCAGACGGAAGTAAATGGGAGGAATTGCCGCAATGGCATCCACTCCTAAGCTTTCCGCATGCTTCGCCAACTCCACAGAATCCTTGGTGTTGTTGCAAGCCACATGAGCAATAATACGAAGCTTACCCTTGGCTTCCGCCATTACCGCTTCCAAAATGGTCTTTCTGTCCTCTACGGAAAGGTAAATGCACTCTCCGGAAGAGCCATTTACATATAAGCCCTGTACTCCTGCCTCAATAAAGAAGCGAACCAAGGCCTTGCTTCTTTCTACAGATACCTCTCCATTGTCCTCATAGCAGGCATAAAAGGCTGGTAAAATTCCTTGAAATTTCTCTACATTTGTCATTTCTGTCTCCTTCTAAGGGGCAAAACACCCCAAAAGTTTTGCTGCCGGCCGGGTTTTTTCGCTGTGAAAAGCTCAATTTTATATGCTCATTCCTACTTTAACGATAGAGCAAAAAATCCCACCGACCTACATGAACATTGTTATCCCTTAACGGCTCCCATGGCAATACCCTGGGTAAAATATCTTTGGAACATTAAGAATACGATTAAAATCGGGATTGCCGCCACCGCAGCTCCTGCCATGATGATACCGAAGTCTGTGGCATTTTCCGCCTGTAACTTGGCGATTCCCAAAGAAATGGTTAAGTTCTCTGTACTGCTTAACATAATCAACTGCATGAAGTAGTCGTTCCAGCTGTTGATAAAAGTAAAGATTGCCAAGGCACCGATTCCCGGTTTAATCATGGGAAGCACAATCTGGCTAAAGATTCTGGCTTCAGAGGCTCCGTCAATGCGGGAGGCTTCCAGCATTTCCCCGGGTACCCCCTCGGAGAACTGCTTCATCAAGAACACGCCGAAGGGCCATCCCACGGTGGGGAAGATGACTGCCAAAAGGCTGTTGTAAAGCTTCAAAAAGGACATTTCCCGAATCAAAGGAATCAAAATAACTTGCTTGGGAAGAGCCATAGCACATACAATCAGGGTGAACAAAAGAGTTCTTCCTCTAAAACGCTTTTTCGCCAAGGCGTAGCCTGCCATGGAGGCGGTTACACAGGTTAAAATCATGGCGGATAAGGACATGAACACCGTGTTTAAAAGCCAACGTACCGCTCCCGGCACTTTCGGGCCTGTCATCAGCACAATATCCTTCCCTGTTCCGGAGAAGGCTCCGCTAAAGGGTATACTCAAGGTAAAGAGAGCGGTGGGCTGACGGGAAAAGAGCTTTTGGTAATTCAATAGTACCCACTCTTTTGGAAACCAGTCCGGGCTTGTGCCGTTGATGGACTGGGCGGTTTTAAAAGATCCTGTAATTATCCAGTATAAGGGAAAAAGAAAGAAAAAAGCCAGGAGAATTAGCAGGAACAAGCTAAGTAAGCTATAAAGATTTTTTGTCTTATGCATAAATTCCTCCTATTTTTCTTTTGCCAACTGGAACTGTAATGCAGAGAGTAAGGCAATGATAATCGCCAAAATCACACCCATAGCATTGCCGTAGCCGTAACGATAAAGCTTAAAGGCTGTGTAATAGATATAATACATTACCGTATCCGTACTGTGGTTCGGTCCACCGGAGGTCAAGAGCTGAATCAGGGCAAAGCACTGGAAGCTGTTGATGGTGGTAATGACCAAAATGTAAAGGGTGGTGGGCATAATCTGGGGCCATTTAATCTTCCAGAAAAGCTGAAGATCGGTGGCACCGTCTACGGAAGCCGCCTCTACCAGGGAGTCATCCACATTTCCAAGGGCAGAAACATAGAGGACGATGGGCTGTCCTACGGAGGTGGTAAATAAAATCAGAATAATACAGGGCAGGGCAAAACGGGCATCTCCCAGCCAGTTGATATTCTTCTCCAACACGCCGGTATGGGTTCCCACATAGTTGAATAAGCCATAGTAATTATGGAACATCCATTTCCATACCACGGTAACTGCTACGGAGCCTGTTACTACAGGTAGATAGAAGATACAGCGGAAGGCGGAAAGTACCGGTCCCTTCATCTTATAAATGGCGGAAGCCACCCATAAGGAAAAAATCGCTACCGTTGGAACAGATACCAAAACGATGATTAAGGTATTTTTCAGTGCTTTTTGGAAAATGCTGTCTCCGAAAAGCTCTGTATAGTTTTTTAAACCGATAAACTGGTCTGCCACATTTTTTCCCATGGTGGCATCAAAGAAACTGGTATAGACGCACAAAATCATGGGAAAAATTACGAAGCCCAGAAAGAACACAAGGCTTGGCAATAAAAACAAATAGGCAGAGCGAGTTTCTCTTTGGGCTAATATTTTGCTTCGATTGCTTTGTACGTAGTCCATTTTCTCTCCTCTAATCAAAAAACTCCGGAGGCTTCCCGTCAAAGGGTGAGCCTTCCGGAGCCTATTCTTCTTCACAAATGTTTCGAATAATTCTCAAATTCATTCTAAAACATTTTCATAAGCTGTATGCTGTACTCCGCTATAGCTTATGCCTTTGCTGCCGCGTTTGCATTGGTCTGGAAAGTGGTTAATTCTGTTTTTACATCTCCTCCCTGACCGATTCTCTGAAGCATGTTCCACCACTCTGTTCTGGCAGTTGCCCAGCCCGGAGTTACCTGATAGTAGTCTCCAAAGGAAGGCATGAACTTCTCTGTAAAAAGCTTCATAGTCTCTGCGTTCTCTGTTCCCTCATAAACGTCTGTAAGATCCTTGTGTACAGGGAAGAATCCTGTAGTCTGTACGGAAAGCTTTGCCTGTTCCGCATCGTTTGCCATGAAACGGATAAATACCTTTGCAGCCTTCACCTTGTTCTCGTCTCCGTTATCGAAGATTCCGAAGCCCCAGATTCCTCCGCAAAGCTCTGCCTTTCCGTCCTTTGCAGGGAAAAGCATAGGAATGATTTCATCGCCGTTGTTGGTCTTGCCTGCTTCGCCGTTGTCCTTGTTGTTCTGCTGCGCAGAGTTCCAGCAAAGAGACATTGCCAAAGTTCCATTTCTGAAAAGGGTAATCTCATCTCCTCCAACCAAAGCCGGGTCAAAGTTGATTCCCTCTGCCTTCGTCAGCTCTTCTAAAGCCTGTGCGTTCTCGGAAGAATCTACAGCATACTCGGTATGCTCCTTATTGGTAAACTTTCCGCCGTACAGGTTGTTTACCAAAGCTCTGGTTCCCTGGTCTCCGCCCTGTCCGCCGCAGTAAACTGCCGCAACATTTTCCTGACCCTTATCATGCAGAGCCTTCACAGCCTTGAAGAAATTCTCTGTAGTCCAGGTGTGGTTGTCCAAGTCAAGATACTGTAATGCATCTGCATTCTCGAAGGCAGTCTTGTTAATAGCCATGCAGTGTGCAATCATAGCCAAGGGATACTCGTAGTACTTTCCCTCGGAGGACTTACAAGCCTCTACTACGTTGGGATAAATATCCTTTGCCGCATCATCTTCAAAGAGATCCGCCAAATCCACCATCAATCCCTTTGCGCCCCAGTTTGCCACCAAACGCTCCGGTCCTTCCATAATCAGGTCGGGTGCCGCTTTTCCTTCGATAGCGGTATTTACCTGGTCGTCACCACTCTGGTAGTCCAGATACTCTACGGTAACATGGATATCCGGATACTTTGCGTTAAAATTCTGCAGCAAGGTATCTACGGAAGCGCTGTCGCCCCATTTTCCGATAGGATAGGTGTAGAGCTTTAAATCAGCCTTTAATGCCTCATCCTCGGAAGCTCCCTCGGCCTTCTCGGAAGCGGCCTCACTTGCCTTTCCGGATTCCGCCTTCTTCTCTGTCTCTGTCGTAGCCTTTGGTCCGCAAGCTGCCAAGCTGCTAGCCAGAAGCAGAGACGCTGCTCCCCATGCTAAGATTCTTTTCTTCATTGTTTCTCCTCCCATTCTTTGAGTGCCTCCACAAAGGGTACCGCAATCAGCTGCGGCCTTGTGATAATTGATCCAACAACCACCGCATAGGCGCCAAGCTCCATAACTCGTTTCGCCTTTGCCGGAGTGTTGATGTTGCCTTCGGCAATGACCGGATGCTTTACGCTCTCAATCATTTTCCGAAGAATCAGGAAATCGTCTGCCTCAATCCGATCTCCCTTAGACTGCTCTGTATACCCCACCATAGTGGAGCCAATAAAGTCAAATCCCAGGCGATCCGCTTCTATGGCTTCTTCCACCGTGGAACAATCCGCCATAAATGCCTGATCCTTGTATTTGGCCTTTATTTCCTGGAAAAATTCTGCCAGACTCTTTCCCCCCGGCCTTTTGGAAATGGTGGCATCAATCGCAATGATATCTACCCCTACTTCCATAAGTTCATCCACCTCTTTCATGGTGGGGGTGATATATACCTTCGAATCCTCGTAATCTCTCTTAACGATACCGATAATGGGAAGCTCCACTTCCTTCTTAATCTCCGCAATATCTTCTTTGGTGTTGGCCCGGATGCCTCCTGCCCCTGCCATCTTTGCCGCTCTGGCCATTCTTCCCATAATGAAGGAGGAATGTAGGGGCTCCTCCGGCAGCGCCTGACAAGATACAATGAGTTTACCCTTCAAGCCCTTGATTCTCTCTGTCATGGAACACTCCTTTTTCCTGAAAAATTTTTTTATTCGTTCTTGAAGAAAAGTTATTTTTCTTCTTGTCCTTCCTTAAGTATAGTTTTAGATTTTTCATTTTCAACAAGAAAAAACTTGACTTTGCCTATAAAATTCTTTCAATAAAGGCATTCATCTCCCTAAAGCCTACCCCAGTGCTTCCCTGAATCATCTCCTTCTGTCCCCCTCCCCGGAAGGACAATTTTTCTCCCAGTAGCTTTCCAAAGACTCTCATATCCTCTTCTTTGCTTCCTGCCACCAGGGAAAAGCCTTCTTCCTTTTTCCCAAGGCAAATGAGGGAAAGGGGAAGGGAAAGTCTCAGCCTGTCACAGATTTTTTGCAAGTCCTTCATCCCAAGTTCGGACAGGTAGAGAAAGAGGTAAGGATTCTTCCCGTAGTAAGAAAAGCAGCTATCCTTTAGAGGACTTCCCAGCAATAGCGTTTTGGCACCTTGTCCGGATTCCTCCCTGCTTTTCGTTTCTTCCGTTCTTTCTATCTTTTCTCTATTCTCTATTTCCTTCCGTTGCTCTTCCAGCTCTTTCAATATCTTTTCTTCCAAAAGCCGGATTCCCGCCTCTAAAATTCCTCTTTTTTCTTCTTCCTTTTCAAAGATTTTCTCCTGCAAGCTCCGAAATGCCTCCGGAATCTCTGTCCAAGGCCGGCTAAGACTTTGGGCAAAGCCGGATAAAAGCTTTAGCTTTTTTTCCAAAGCAAGAAAGGCCAGCTCCCCCGCCAGCATGGTCAAACGACAGCCCTTCCTATGCTTTTCATAGGAAAGAATGGTAAATACCCCAATCTCTCCGGTGAAGCTTAGATGGGTTCCGCAACAGGCGCAGGAATCCACCTTGGGAATTTCTATAATACGAATATCTCCCTCCAAAGCCTTCTTTTGTCGAAAAGAAATACTGCCATCCTTTCTTTCCAAACTCGTATCTTCTTCCCCTTCCAGATAAATTTCTCTTATGGGAAGATTTTGCCGTATAACGGCATTTACCCCCTGCTCCAGCTCCTCCAATTCCTTCTCGCTGAATTCTCCGTCAAAGTCTACGGTCATGTGGGGATTTTCCCCGAAACATTCCATGTGAAAACCGCTGTTTTTATAGGGAAAATGCTGGGTCACAAGACCTGAAAAAATATGCTCTGCACTGTGGTTTTCCGACTGCCATCTTCGAAAGTCTACATCAAACTGACAACGGACTTTTTCTCCCTTTTGCAAATCCGCTTCTACATACTGCCAAAGCTCCCCTTCTTTTTCCTCCACAAAGAGAAGCTTTGCTCCGGCAATGCTTCCTCTGTCACAGGGCTGTCCGCCTCCCTCCGGATAGAAGAAGG
>NZ_CAUVME010000051.1:0-9138 GCF_963553175.1 Oribacterium sinus
TTAGGAGATTAACGAAACGGAAATGCCTAAATACAACATAAGGGCATAAGCAAAGCATAAGCAAAGTATAAGCAAAGCATAAGCAAAGAAAAGCATCTAAAAAGAGAATGGAGACGGTATGGAAAGCTATGTTTTATCTTGTTGTTCTACAGTGGATATTTCTAAGGAATGGGCGGAAAAAAGAAACATTCTTTTAGCCTACTTTCGTTTTTATTTAAATGAAGAGGAGTACAGAGACGATTTTTATGCCTCCATTTCTCAGGAGAAATTATTTGAAAGAATGTTAAATGGGGAGAAGAGTAAGACTTCCTAGGTAAACAGTGAAGAATATATGACTCTTTTCCGCCCCAGCTTGGAGGCGGGAAAGGATATTGTTCATTTCTGCTTATCCAGCGGAATATCCGGCACCAGAAATTCCTGTGAAATTGCCAAGGACATTCTCCTGGAGGAATTTCCGGATAGAAAGATTGAGATTATAGACTCTCTTTCCGCCTCTGCAGGCTACGGACTCTTGGTGGATAAGGCAGCAGATTTGAGAGACCAGGGACTATCCATGGAGGAGCTTGTTGAGAAGATTCTGGACTACAGAAATCATTTACAGGGATATTTCTTTACTTCAGATCTTCGCTTCTTTATCCAAGGAGGAAGAATCTCCAAGGCGGCCGGCTTTATTGGCGGTTTACTGAATATCTGTCCCATTATCATGATTACGGAAGAGGGAACCCTAAAACCTATCGAAAAGGCAAGAGGGAAAAAGCAGGCCTTTAATAACCTGCTGTCCAAGATGGAAAAGAAGGGATTTATGGAAGAGGAGAAGGTATTTCTCTGTCATTCCGCCTGCCCTGAGGATGTGGAAAGCTTAAAGGAGAAGATTCTGGAACGCTATCCGAAGGCGAAGATTGAGACCTTTGTGATTGGCGGCACCATTGCCTGCCATACCGGCCCCGGCACCGTGGCTTGCTTTTTCTTTGGAAGAGAAGGACGTTAGTATTACGGTATAAAAAAGGATTGGAAAGATTATGATATTTTCCTTCAGTATAGGGCTATACCCGGGGCACGCTCCCGCTAACTTCGCCTACGCATCGGTACTAAGCGAAAAACTTCATTTCACTCGTTTTTCGCAAGTACCGGCGGGCTCAGATTGCCCCTGTTACAGCCCTATACTGAGGAAAATCGATCAATTTTTTGTCGCACAATCCTTTTTTATTCCATAAAAAACGTCCGTTTGAAAGCCTCTTCTTCGAAATGAAAATGCAATGCGGGTCTGCCGTGTCGCATTTTCTTTTTTTCTTTCAAGGATTCTCCTTCCTCCAGCTGTCCCTGACGAATTAACCTTAGCTGTAGAAGCTTTGCCAGAATTCTGCTGGCGGAGCGGGGGGTGATGGCCAGAAGCTCTGCGATATATTGGGCACTAAGTGCCTGCAGAGGATCGTTTTCAAAAAGGCTGATAAGCTTCAGGATATTACTTTCGTGAATACCCTGTTCTTTTGCAAATTCTATTGCCTTCGGGTTACTGTAATCAGCCAGCAATTTTAATTTCTGGGAAAGAGGGCCAAGCAGCTTTCCTTCCTCTTCCATAAAAAAGGCGTCATTTCTTCCGTAACGATTACTTTCCAAAAGGGCATGCTCCGCATAATAGCGACTTCGCTCCTTAGAATGGCTTAAGCCGATACCCATACGGAAAGGAAAGTTCAGATTTTTCCTGCAGGCGGAAAGAAATTCCTGTAACATAGGCATCAGATCTTTTTCCATGGAAATGCTCAAAAGGATAGAAAATTGATTAAAGCCTTTTTCGATATCAAAATGTAAATGACTTTCTTTTCGATATTCCGTTAAAAACTTATAAACAGTGGCTTCCCGATATTCCTGTTCTTCCTTTTCCACATCCTCCGTAAAGGGAAGGCGAAGAAAAATACTGAGGAGATTTTGCTCCGCGATACTGCCTAAACGAAGTTCGTCCAAGGCGTGCTGAATAGAGCTTCGAATCATTTCTTCATTAGGGAAGACGGCGATATAAGGAATCTGCAACTGATCCAGCTGCCCCAGATTATTGATGCTTCGAGAAAGAATCAGGTCGATTTTTCCTTTGCTCCAAAGATTTTTGGCATATTCGGTAATATGCTTGTAATCATAATGATGATCCTTGTAGAAGATAGGGCAGGATTTTTCCGGTAAATATTTTGGTATGTCCATAAAATGGTTGGTTTCGGTTAAGAAGTCACAGAATACCCGGTTCAATGGTTGATCCCGATGTTCGATTTGAAATTGCAGCAGAATAGAAAGAACATCAATGGTTTCGTAGGCGGTAAAGGCACAAGGAATACGATTATCCGGAAAACGCTGGTGAATATAGTGATAACCCAGTTCGCCGGAAAAGAAAATCACATCACATTTCTTTTTACAGTCTTCATAGATACCGTCAATATCCTTTAAGTCCTTATAGATATAGGGGAAAAATTGACAATCAAAGGAGGGGTCTTGCAGGACCTTTTCTATAGGCTCCAAAGATTTTTCCGGACTGACAATCGCTACATGAATCATGCTGTTCTCCCTTCCACAGTAAAAACTTGTTTTAAGATTTTATCTTGCATTTAAGACAAAGTCAATTATGTCTTTAATTACTGACCCATTCCTTGATAGTGACTCCTTAGATTTTTTTGGATTAGCTATCTTTATTACAGGGGCTATTTCAGATGGGACTACAGGGGCTATATCGCAAGGGGCGCCTTGGCTTTTTTTTGTCTTGAAAATGTTATATAATGCACTGGAAAGAAATAGGAGTTGTGAGGATTTATGGCGAGAAAAAGGACAAATAAAAACAAAACAGGTAAAGGTACAAGCAGAAAAAAAGCTATACAAGGGAATGTAGAACAAAATGCATACGCAGGACTCAAAGAAGAAGCCATTTTGATTTTATCCTTCCTTGTTTCTTTACTTTTGCTACTTAGCAATTTAGGATTTTGCGGAATTGTGGGAGAGGGACTTTCACAGGGGCTTGTGTTTTTATTCGGGTCCTTCAGTGTTCTTTTTCCCTTTGTCTTATTTTTCCTTGTTGCCTTTACCATGGCAAATCGAAACAATCCGATGATTATGAGGAAGATTCCTTTTATTTGCTTCTTGTATATTTTTCTGGGAGCTTTTCTTCCTGTACTTATTTTAGGAAAGAGTATTCCTGAAGATTTAACGGATTTATTGACCGAAGGGGGAGTATTACCCGGAATCTTTCTTTTATTTTTAAAGCAATTTTTAGGTAGTCTTGGAGCCATGATTGTGCTGTTTTTCGCTATATTACTATGTTTGGTGATGATTACTGAAAAGCCTCTGATGAGTCTCTTTGCTTTATTTTCCGTGCAGACTGCGGAAAAGGCGGGAAGAAGGGCAAAAAGCGATTTACAGAGAATTTCTCAAACTGCGAGAGAAGCTTTGGAGGAAAGAAGATCGAGACGGGAAGAGAGAGAGGCGGATTTTCAAACCACCGACTTTCATTTGGAAGATTTTAAGGAAGAGAGGGAAGTTTCTCTTTTAGAGGCGGAAGAAAATAAGGAGAAGGAAGCGCTCCGTTCCGACTTACTAAGTGTTAAGGAAGAACTGGATTTAATAAACAGTAAGAAGGAAGACTGGAAAGAGGATTCCTTCACGGTGGAAGGCTTATCAGATTCTTCGAAAGTGAAAGATCTTTTCCCGGAGGACTTTTCTGAGATAGACGCAGTTCCAAAGTCACAGTCTTTGAAAAAACAGTCTATGAAAGAAGAGCCCTTGGACGAAGAGGAACTGAAGAAGCGTCTTTTACAGGGAGACCCTTCCTCCAGAGTTGTCTACACCGCCGATGGCAGAAGAATTGCTTCCGATAATGAAAACTTACAAAAGCGTATTCAGGAGAAGAAAGAGGAAGAGTTAACAGTGGATTCCGTTCCGGAAAAGACTGCAAAACCCTATGTGTTCCCTCCGCTCTCCCTCTTGAAGCGTTCCCATAGTCAGGAAGAGGAAAAGCGAAGTGAAATCGAGAAAAATGCCCAGACCTTGAAGGAAACCCTAAAGAGCTTCGGCATTACCGTAAGTATCAGTAATGTTTCTGTAGGACCATCCGTTACCCGCTACGAGCTGCAACCGGAGCAGGGGGTAAAATTAGCCAAGATTGTATCTTTAAGCAATGATATTAAGATGCGACTGGCGGCGGCGGATATCCGTATTGAAGCGCCTATTCCGGGAAAGTCTGCGGTGGGAATTGAAGTTCCCAATAAAAACAGCCAGGTTGTATATTTGGGAGATATTCTGTCTTCTCCCGCCTTTTTGGAGAACAAGATGAAACTGGCCTTTGGTGTAGGAAAAGACATTGGAGGCAAGGTGGTGGTAACGGATATTGCCAAGATGCCCCACCTGCTGGTGGCAGGAGCTACAGGAGCGGGAAAATCCGTTTCCATCAATACCCTGATTATGTCCATACTCTATCGCTATAGTCCGGAAGAGGTCAGGATGATCATGGTGGATCCTAAGGTGGTAGAGCTTCAGGTATATAACGGCATTCCTCATTTGCTTATTCCGGTGGTTACGGATCCGAAAAAGGCTGCTGCGGCATTGAACTGGGCTGTGGCGGAGATGACAAGTCGCTATAAGAAATTTGCCGCTTACGGTGTAAGAGACTTATCCGGCTACAACGAAAAAATACGTGGCCTTACCGAGGAAGAAAGAGAGAAGGAGGGGCTTTCCGTTCTTCCCCAGATTTTAATTATTATTGATGAGCTTGCGGATTTGATGATGGTATCGGCGTCGGAAGTGGAGGATGCTATTGTCCGATTGACGCAGCTGGCAAGAGCCTGCGGAATGCATTTGATTATTGCTACCCAAAGACCCTCCGTCAATGTCATTACGGGACTGATTAAGGCAAATGTTCCTTCCCGTATTGCCTTTTCCGTAAGTAGCGGAGTGGATTCCCGTACCATTATCGACATGAATGGAGCGGAAAAGCTTCTGGGAAAGGGAGATATGCTTTTCTTCCCTCAGAATTTACCCAAGCCTATCCGAGTACAGGGAGCCTTTGTATCGGATGAAGAGGTGGCTAAGGTCACGGAATTTTTAAAGTCTCAAGGAGAAGCGGAGTATAACCATTCCATCTCTAAGAGCCTGGAAAAGGAAGCCACGGAAGAGACGGGAGGAAGTCAGAGCGATAGAGACGAGCTTTTTGCGGAGGCCGGATCACTGGTGATTGAAACGGACAAGGCAAGTATCGGCTTTTTACAAAGAAAATTCCGCATCGGTTTTAATCGGGCGGCAAGGATAATGGATCAGTTGGCTGCGGAACATGTCGTTGGAGAGGAGGAAGGCACCAAGGCCAGAAAGGTTTTAATGAACATGGAAGAATTTGAGGAGTTACTGTCTACAGAAAGGATGGAGTAAATGAAATCAGATTTAGAAATTGCTCACGAGCTAAAACTGAAACCAATAGCTTTAGTGGCTAAGAATTATGGGATTTCCGAAGAGGATTTAGAGCTCTATGGAAAATATAAGGCAAAATTGTCCCAAAATTTTTGCGCTGCCCATGAAGGAAAACAAAAAGGGAAATTGATTCTGGTTACCGCCACCAATCCCACGCCCTTAGGAGAGGGAAAGACCACAGTTTCTATCGGCTTAAATGATGCGTTGAACCGTTTAGGTAAGAAGAGCATTGTGGCATTAAGAGAGCCCAGCCTTGGACCATGCTTCGGCGTAAAGGGGGGAGCTGCAGGCGGAGGCTATTCTCAGGTTGCTCCCATGGAGGACATTAACCTTCATTTTACGGGAGACTTCCATGCCATCACTTCTGCCAATAACCTACTGGCCGCAGTTTTGGATAATCATATTCATCAGGGCAATGCTTTAGAAATCAACCCCAAAAAGATTCTTTGGAAGCGTTGTTTGGATATGAATGACAGAGTTTTGAGAAATGTTATCGTTGGATTGGGAAATCAGGCGGACGGTGCTATGAGAGAGGATCATTTCCAGATTACGGTAGCCTCCGAAATCATGGCGATTCTTTGTCTGTCCAAGGATATGAAGGATTTACAGGAACGTTTAGACAAAATCGTAGTAGCCTATAACAAGAAGGGCGAGAGAATCTATGCAAAGGATTTGGAATGTACCGGAGCTATGGCGGTTCTTTTAAAGGATGCTATGCAACCTAATCTTGTGCAAAGTCTGGAAGGAAACCTTGCCATTATCCATGGTGGACCCTTTGCCAACATTGCTCATGGCTGTAACTCCATAAGAGCCACCAAGATGGGCTTGGCTTTAGCAGATTTTCTGGTTACTGAAGCAGGCTTCGGTGCCGACCTGGGAGCGGAGAAGTTCTTTGATATTAAGTGTGCGGCAGCCGGATTAACGCCTTCTTGTGCTGTGATCGTAACTACACTTCGTACCTTAAAATACTACGGCGGACTTCCGAGAGAAGAGATTTCCAAGGAGAATCGTGAAGCATTGGAAAAGGGCTTAGAGAACTTGGAAAAGCATATCGAAAATGTAAAGAAATTTGGTGTTCCTGCAGTTGTGGCAGTAAATCGTTTTGCTACAGATACCGAGGGGGAGCTTTCGTTCTTAAAGGATTTCTGTGCACAGAGAGGCGTTCGCTGCGCCATCATGGAAGCTTACGGAAAGGGAAGTGAAGGAGGAGAAGAGCTTGCCAAGGCAGTGCTGGAAACTGTGGAAGCCGGGGAAGTGAATTTCCATACTTTGCAAACTCCGGAGCAGAAGATTTCTCAGAAGATTGAACTTTTGGCGAAGGAAATTTATGGTGCCGACGGGGTAGAGTATTCGAATAAGGCTAGAGAGGAATTAAAGAAGCTGGAAGAATCCTGCTATTCCAATCTTCCGATTTGTATGGCAAAGACGCCGTACAGTTTGTCCGATAAACCCAATCTATTGGGAAGACCCAAGAATTTCCGGATTGAAATTCGTGAACTTTCCCTCTCCGCAGGAGCAGGATTTGTGGTATGCTTAGCAGGCGATGTTATGACGATGCCGGGTCTGCCAAAGGAGCCGGCAGCAAAAAAGATTGGCTTTGAAAATGAAAAGATTGTAGGAATTTTCTAAGGAGGCATAGATGAAGGGCTGGTTGTCTTGTTTAAGCGAAGCGAAGGTCCTTCGGGGAGATGGAGAGAGGGAGGAATTTTCCTCCCTCTCCTATGATTCTCGAAGAGCTAAGGCAGGGGATTTATTTCTTTGCATGAAGGGAAGTACCATGGATTCCCATGACAAAATTCCGGAGCTCTTGGAAAAGGGTGTTCGAGTATTTGTGGTGGAGAAAAATCTTCCTGATTTACCGAAGGAAATGCAGGATAGGGAAGACCTTTGCATTGTACAGGTGGAAAATGGCAGAAAGGCTTTAGCGGAGCTGTCAGCCTTTTATTTTTCCTACCCCTCCAAGGAGATGCTGATGATTGGTATCACCGGCACCAAGGGAAAAACCACAACAGCCAGTATGGTGCGGGCAATTCTTACGGAAGCGGGCTACAATTGCGGTCTCATCGGAACCACCGGAATCGATTACGCGGGCATTCACGAAGAAAGCAGGAATACCACCCCGGAATCCTATACTTTGCAGGAAACATTCCGAAAAATGAAGGAAAAGGGCTGTAATGCCGTGGTTATGGAGGCTTCCTCCCAGGGCTTTAAGATGCATAGAACCGACGGTATTCTTTTTGATTATGGTATTTTTACCAATATCGAAGAGGATCATATCGGAGAAAATGAGCATAAAGACTTTGCGGAGTACAAGTATTACAAGTCCAGAATTTTTACCCAGTCTAAGACGGGACTGGTGAATCTTGATGCGGATTTTTCTGAAGAATTCATGGAAAATGCAGAGTGCCCCTGTTTTAGTTTTGCCTTGAAAAAACAGGCTGATTTTATGGCTACGGAGATTGAAGACTTACATCGGCATGATTTCCTGGGCTGTAGATTCCATTTTCGACATGGAGAAGAGGATTGGGAGATTTGGAACCATCTGCCGGGAAGATACAATGTTTACAATGCCTTAGCGGCAATTTCTCTGGCCTCCCTTCTGGGAATCAAAAAAGAAGTGGTGCAATCTGCCCTACGGAAGATTCAGGTAAACGGCAGGATGGAGGTTGTGCTGCAAAGAGGGGGCTACACTGTTTTGGTGGACTATGCCCACAATGCCATGGGGATGAAGAACCTTTTGGAAACCCTGAAGGCCTACAAGCCGAAACGCCTGATTGTAGTCTTTGGTTGTGGCGGAAACCGTGCTAAGGAAAGACGCTACGGTATGGGAGAGGTGGCAGGGGAGATGGCGGATTTTACCATCCTTACTGCAGATAATTCCCGTTATGAGAAAACTATGGATATTATTTCCGATATTGAAAGCACATTGTCCAAGAAGACAAAGAACTATGTAAAGATTGAAGACCGTAGAGAAGCCATTCGCTATGCCTTAGAACAGGCGGAAGAGGGAGACTTAATTGCGGTTATCGGAAAAGGACATGAAGAATATAATGAGGTAAATGGAACATTTACTCGTTTTGTAGATAGAGAAGTGATTTTGGAAGAGGCGGAAAGAGAGGGAAAATAAGATGCAGATTCCTTTTTCGGAGATATTTTCCTCTGTGGACAAGATTATTTTGGATTCTCGGGAGGATTGTAGTAAGGGGCTCTTTGTTCCCATCAAGGGAGAAAAGCAGGATGGACACCGCTTCATTCCCATGGCTATAGAGCATGGAGCATCCTTTATTTTTACCGAGGAGGATTGTTCGGAACTTTCCAAAAAATATCCCGAGGTACGTTTTATATCGGTGGAAAGCACTATTGACGCTTTACAGGCCTTGGGGGGCTATGCCAGAAGCCTGTATTCCGGTTTGGTCATCGGCGTAACCGGTTCCGTAGGGAAAACCACCACCAGAGCCATGATTGCCAAGGCACTTTCCATGGAGAAGTCTGTTTTTGAAACCAAGGGAAATGCCAATTCTCAGCTGGGACTTCCTATTACACTCTTCTCCATGGCTAAGGAAAATAAAGAAATCAGTGTCATCGAGTTAGGCATCTCCATCCCCGGGGAGATGCACAGGATTGCGGAGATTGCTTCCTGTGACATTGCAGTATTTACCAATATCGGTTCCGCCCATTTGGAGAATCTGAAGACCAAGGAAAATA
>NZ_CAUVME010000052.1:0-8281 GCF_963553175.1 Oribacterium sinus
TTGCTTTAGGAGTTCGTTTTTCCGATCGTGCCACCGGAAATATTGCCCGGTATACACAAAATTGCAAAGTTATCCATGTAGACATCGATAAGGCGGAAATCGGAAAGAACATAAGCCCGGATTATTCCGTACAGGGGGATGTGAAGAAGTGGATTAAAGAAATTCTTCCAAAACTGAAGGAACAAAAGCATCCTAAGTGGTGGGAAGAAATCCATGGATTTGAAAAAACCAAGAGTAAAGTGGAGGGAGATTTCCATCCAAAGCATATCTTGGAGACCTTACGGAAGTATACGGAAGATGACACGGTGGTGGCTACCGATGTGGGACAGCATCAGATGTGGACAGCACAGTACTATCGTTTTGAAAAAGGCAGAACCTTCCTAAGTTCAGGCGGATTGGGAACCATGGGCTACGGATTGGGGGCGGCCATCGGAGCTTGTTTTGGAAGAAAGAAGGCCCATACCGTTTTAATTACTTCCGAGGGATCTTTTGGTATGAACTGCAACGAGTTATGCACAGCGGTTCATGAAAATTTACCGATTACCATTATTCTGATGAACAATCGAGTTTTGGGTATGGTGAGACAGTGGCAGACAGCCTTTTTCGGAAAGCGTTATTCCGAAACGGTTTTGGATAGAAGCACGGACTTTGTAAAGCTGATGGAAGCTTACGGCGGAAAGGGCTTTAATGCAAAAAATTGCAAGGAGTTGGAAGACGCTTTAAAGGAAAGAGAGCATTATAACGGACCACTTTTGATTAATTGCTCCATTAATCCGGATGAAAAAGTGCTTCCGATGATTCCTCCCGGAAAATCCGTGGATGATATTATTTTATAAGGAGGGGAGGAAAGATGAAGAAGTTTACCATTGACCTATTTGTAAATAACCGCTTCGGCGTTTTGAATCGGATTACAGGACTTTACTGTAAAAGAGCTTACAATATTGAATCTATCCAAGCCGGCCCTACAGAAATTCCCGGGTGTACCAAGATTGAAATCGTTTCCACCGGGGATGACTATATGCGTACTCAGGTAATTTCTCAGTTGGAGAAATTATATGACGTACGGAAGGTAGAGCTTCTTTCGGAGATGGATGGTGAATAAAGTCGTGAAATGCCGGAATTCGGCTTCACAATAGAGAGGCGGAACAGTGCTTTAAGGAAAGTCCCTGCATTTGTTCCAAGGGATCCCCTTATGGGGAAAAGTATAGAAGGAGAGAAAACAATGGCTATTATGTACTATGAGAAGGATTGTGACTTACAGTTATTAAACGGTAAAAAGGTTGCCGTGATCGGTTATGGCTCTCAGGGTCATGCTCATGCCCTGAATTTACGGGACAGCGGTGTGGATGTAGTCATCGGTCTTTATGAAGGTTCCAAGTCTGCCGATAAGGCAAGAGAAGACGGCTTTACCGTATACAACACAGATGAGGCTGTAAAGAAGTCCGATATTATCATGATTTTGGTAAATGACGAGAAGCAGGCTAAGCTTTACAAGGATCAGATTCAGGCAAACTTAAGTGAAGGTAAGACTCTTGCTTTTGCTCACGGATTCAACATTCATTATCATGCCATTGTTCCTCCAAAGAATGTAAATATTATCATGGTTGCACCCAAGGGACCGGGACATACCGTTCGTTCTCAGTATGTAGACGGAAAGGGTGTTCCCTGCCTTGTGGCTTGTGAGCAGGATTATTCCGGAAACTCTATGGATGTGGCTAAGGCTTATGCAGCTGCTATCGGCGGTGCAAGAGGCGGAATCTTAGAGACAACCTTTAAGGAAGAGACAGAGACAGACCTTTTCGGAGAGCAGGCTGTACTTTGCGGTGGTGTTTGCGCTTTAATGGAGGCAGGCTTCAATACTCTTGTTGAGGCAGGTTATAAGCCGGAAAATGCATATTTTGAGTGTGTACATGAGATGAAGCTGATTGTAGACCTGATTTTTAATGCAGGATTTGAGGGAATGCGTTACTCCATTTCCGATACAGCAGAGTACGGCGATTACACCGCAGGACCAAAGATTATCGGTGAGGAAGCAAAGAAGGCTATGAAGCAGATTCTTTCCGACATTCAGGATGGAACTTTTGCGAAGGATTGGATTTTGGAGAACCAGGCAGGAAGACCTCACTTCTTAGCAATGAGAGAGGAACATGCAGAAACCTTGGCTTCCAAGACAGGTCAGGATTTACGTCAGAAGATGGGATGGAAGCAGGTTCAGGATTTGGATCAAGCGAGATAATTGCCCTAGGCCAGCGGCACATTTTGTGCCGCTTTTTTTAAAAGAAAAAGGAAGTAGAAAGATGGAATTAACATTGGATCGGGTATATCAGGCAGCCCATGTTTTAAAGCCCGTAATACATAAGACGGATTTGGTACATGCAACAAGAATTCAAACAGATTGTGATTTATATTTAAAGACGGAAAATTTACAAAATACCGGTTCTTTTAAGATTCGAGGGGCTTACTTTAAGATATCCACCCTATCCGAGGAAGAGAGAAAAAAGGGAGTTGTAGCCTGCTCCGCAGGAAATCATGCCCAAGGAGTGGCTTTGGCTGCTCAGGCCAGCGGCACCAAGTCCACCATCTTTTTACCGGCCATTGCTCCTATTTCCAAAGTGGAGGCTACCAGAAGCTACGGGGCCAGTGTGAAAATGATAGACGGTGTCTATGACGATGCCTATGAAGCCGCGGTGAAATTCCAGGAGGAGCATGGATCTGTCTTTATTCATCCCTTTAATGATGTGGATGTTATGGCAGGACAGGGGACTATCGGAATGGAAATCTTGGATCAGCTGGAGGATGCGGATGCGGTAGTCGTTCCTGTAGGCGGAGGCGGACTCATTTCCGGTATTTCCTTTGTAATTAAGAAATTAAATCCAAAATGTAAGGTGTACGGAGTCCAGGCACAGGGCGCGGCTTCCATGGTGCAGGCGGTGAAGGATCATCATCTGGAGAGTCTGGAAGAAGTACATACCTTTGCGGATGGTATTGCGGTAAAATCTCCGGGCAGCTTAAGCTATGCCATGGTAGAAAAATATGTGGATGAGCTTGTGACAGTTACAGACGATGAAACTGCTGCAGCGATTTTAACTCTTATGGAAAGACAAAAAATTGTTTCCGAGGGTGCGGGAGCGGTTTCCGTAGCGGCAGTCCTTTTCAATAAGATTCCGGTAAAAGGCAAAAAGGTCGTTGCAGTTATTTCCGGCGGAAATATCGATGTGAATATCCTGGCCCGTGTAATTAACCGTGGTCTATTAAAAACCGGAAGAAAAGCAAGTCTTACCATTCCTCTTTTGGACAAGCCCGGACAGCTGGAAGAAGTTTCCAAGATTATTGCCGAGCAGGGAGCCAATGTGACCAAGGTGGATCACAATATCAATGTGGAGGATTCCGACATTAACGGATGTCATCTGACTTTACAGATTGATACCAGAGACTTTGCCCATATTGAGCAAATTAAGCAAGCCTTTATTCAAAGAGGATTTACTATTCTTTAGAGAGTTGAAAGAGTTTATCCAAGGATTGGAAAAATAGAGTAGGAGGAGAGATGACAGGAGCTGCTGCCATTGTAAAATGTTTGGAGTTGGAAAAGGTGGACTTTGTTTTCGGCTATCCCGGGGTAGCGATATGTCCCTTTTATGATAGCCTGGAAGACAGCGAAATCCGTTCCATTTTGGTGCGTACGGAACAGAATGCAGCCCACGAAGCCAACGGGTATGCCAGAATCAGCGGAAAGCCGGGGGTCTGTGCGGTAACCTCAGGACCGGGTGCTACCAACATTATCACAGGAATCGCCACTGCCTTTGCAGACAGTATTCCTTTGCTTGTAATCACAGGACAGGTGGAGAGTGCTTTACTGGGTTCCGATGTCTTCCAGGAGGCGGATATTTGCGGTGCCTGTGAATCCTTTGTAAAATACAGCTATACCGTACGAAATGTAGAGGAAATTCCTAAGATTTTCAAGGAAGCCTTTCATATTGCCATGACCGGAAGAAAGGGACCGGTTCTGATTGATATCCCTATTGATGTACAAAATGCTTCTCTTCGGAAATTCCAGTATCCGGAGGAGGTTAAGATGAGAACCTATAAGCCCACGGTACAGGGAAATCCGGTGCAGATTAAAAAGATGTTCCAGAGATTGGCAGCTACAAAGCGTCCGATTCTTTGCGTGGGCGGTGGCGTACATCTGGCAGATGCTAAGGAGAGGGTTCGGGCATTTTCCAAGAAATTCAATATTCCTGTGGTTTGTACCATGATGGGACTTGGTGTAATGGAGGAAAATGATCCCCTTTTCTTCGGTATGGTGGGGAATAACGGAAAACCGTACGGAAATAAGGCTATGAATCATGCAGACCTTATCATTATGATGGGTGCCAGAGTAGCAGACCGTTCCATTAGTCAGCCGGACTTAATTACAGATAATAAGACCTTGATTCACATCGACGTGGATCCCGCGGAAATCGGAAAGAATGCAGGACCGGAGATTCCATTGGTGGGAGATATTGCCAGCGTGTTGGATGCCTGCCTGGAGGAAGAGGGAGAATTTCATTATTCCTCCTGGATTTCCGAATTGGAGAATATTAAGGGAGAAATTCAAAAAGTTCTTCAGAAGAAGAAAGAAGAGGGAATGGCTAAAAATCATTTGGTTCATCCCGAATATTTCCTGGAAGAGCTGAATAAGCAGTTGAATCAGGACGCGGTTTATGTGGCTGATGTAGGACAGAATCAGCTGTGGTCCTGCGCCAATTATCAAATGAAAGAGGGACACTTCCTTACTTCAGGTGGTATGGGTACGATGGGATATTCTACGCCGGCAGCTATCGGTGCTTACCTGGCCGATTCGAAGAAGCAGGTGGTGGCAGTTATGGGAGACGGTTCCTTTCAGATGAGTATGATGGAATTGGCTACCATGAAACAATATAATATCCCCATTAAGCTGATTGTCTTCCATAATGGAGTATTGGGCTTGGTGCACCAATATCAGCACAAAACCTATCATGACCGTTTCACCATGGTGGATCTTACAGGAAATCCCGACCTTTCCATTTTGGCTAAGGCCTATGGACTTTCCTATGATGCCATTTCAAAAAATGAGGAAGTTTCTTCTAAAATCACTGCGTTCCTTAGCAAGAAGGAAGGCGGAATTTTGGAAGTGTATATTGACAGTCATGAGGTAGCGTGATGAAAAAAATATATTCTATTTTAGTGGAAAACCAGTCCGGTGTTTTGGCAAAGGTTGCAGGATTGTTCTGGAGAAGATGCTTTAATATCGATTCCTTGACGGTAGGAGAAACTGAGGATCATTCCGTTTCCAACATGGTGATTGTCTCCAGCGGCGAGAAAAAGACACTGGAACAGGTGGAAAAGCAGCTGAATAAAAAGCTGGATATTATTAAGGTTCGTACCTTTACGGAGACACAGGGGATTACCAGAGAATTACTTTTGGTAAAGCTCCGTTATAATCGGGAAAACCGAAAGGATATTATGGAAAACTGTCAGATTCTGGGGGCTAAGATTCTGGAGCTTAGTAAGAACCAGATGGTGATTGAAATGTGTGATACTCCGGAAAGAATCCAGATGTTTCTCGACACTTTAAAGACGGTGAGTATTTTGGAGTGTGCCAGAACCGGAACCTTAGCCATGTTAAAGCTGTCAGAGGGAAATGCTTAAGAAGAGAAGAAGCAAAAAATCCGGATTATAAGAAAAAAATAATAATTTTTCCATAGAACAGGGAGAAAAATAGGAAGAAAATAAAAAAGAAGCCATAGAGTATTTCTTGTATTTTCACAAAAGATTTGCGATAATATCAAAGATGTTCAATTGTTTTCCACAGAAAAGGAGATGTACAATGAAAAACGTATCAACAACAAATGCACCGGCAGCTATCGGACCTTATTCTCAGGGCTATGTTGTAGGAAATTTAGTTTTTGCTTCCGGACAGATTCCTGTAGATCCTGCTACAGGAGAGGTTGCAGGACCGGACATCGCAGCACAGGCTGAGCAGAGCTGCAAGAATGTTAAGGCTGTAATCGAGGCAGGCGGAAGTGATATTTCCAAGGTTTTCAAGACCACTTGTTTCCTTGCTGATATGGCTGATTTTGCTACCTTTAACAGCATTTACGAGAAGTACTTTACTTCCAAGCCGGCACGTTCCTGCGTGGCAGTAAAGACCTTACCAAAGAATGTTCTTTGTGAAATCGAGGCTATTGCGGAGATCTAATATGAAATTTTATTCCTATGAATATTTATTAAGTAGGATAGAAGTGACCAACTGGCTGCAAATTAGTTTTGCAGCCGTTGCGGCACTTCTATTGTTGTTTGCATTGTTTATGTCTTTTCGAGATAAAAAAACCACTAAGTATAGAGAGTTATCATTAATTGCTTTACTTTTGGTGCTTGTGACAATTGCTGTACATATTAATAACTATCAAAGCCATAAAAGAATTGATGATCAATACAGCACTGCTCTAAGAGTGATTGAGCAGGCATCTGGTCTATTGGAGGAAGATAAAACGGACTTGTATATCAATACCCAGGCGGCAAGAGATGGAGCGATTATTAAGACCAAAGAAGATCAGTTTTACCGTATTATTTCTGTGGATGGAAACATACTTTTGGAAAAAATGAATTTGTATAATCCTCAGACAGAAATTGTGGATGTGGAGAAGTAGAGTATAGTATCTTAAAGTATTATGCAGAATTAAAGGGTCATAAGGTATTGATGTAATTTGGAGGAGAAGTAGATGGTTGTATCTTATATAAATATTACCATTAAATTGGCACTGGGACTTTTGTCCATTGTAATGGTCATAAATTTTACCGGAAAAGGAAATTTAGCCCCTTCTTCTGCCAGCGACCAAGTACAGAATTACGTTCTTGGTGGCATTATCGGTGGTGTAATATATAATGAGAACATAGGGCTTTTACAATATTTTATTATTTTATTGATTTGGGTTTGCCTTGTTTTGAGCTTAAGATGGTTAAAAACCAATAGCGCCTTTTTCAAAAAAGCCATAGATGGAGAGCCGAGTTTGTTGATTAGCAGAGGGAAACTGGATACAGAGGCTTGTAGAAAGGCAGGGCTTACTGCTCACGAAATTATGTTTAAGTTACGAAGCAATAATATCTATAGTATTCGAAATGTTAAGCAAGCGGTACTGGAGCAGAACGGACAGCTAATTGTAGTAATGTCGGGGGAAGAAAACCCAAGATACCCTCTGGTTACGGATGGAACAATTCAGGTTAAGGCTTTGGATAGTATTGATAAGACAGAGGAATGGCTTTTGGAAAGACTAAAGGAACAGGGAGTAGAATCGATTTCTGATGTATTTTTAGCTGAATACGAAAATGGAAATCTGAACATTGTCCTTTATTAATAAAAAAATAAGGAGGAGATTATGAGGTGTAAAGTTTGCGGTACGGAAGTAAAAGAAAATCAACGGTTTTGTCCTACCTGTGGCTTATTGATTGACCTTTCTTTCTCCCCCTTTCAGAATCTCGAAGTACAGCCTCAGACGGAAAAGGAAGAGGAACCTGAATTTTTAAAACAACAGATGCTGGCACAGGAAGAGGCGGAGAGCGAGGAAGAGTCTTTGGAAAATCTTCCTTTGAAGAAAAATGTTGATGAATTCCTGGAGGAACAAAAAGAGGCCGGAGAGTTGGAATATGCACCGGAGGAAGAGCCTATTCAAGAAGAACTTTCACAGGAAGAAGTTTTACAGGAAGATGTTTCACAGGAAGAACTTGAGGAGAAAGCTGTACAAGCAGAGGCTGTAAAGGAGTCTGTAGCTTCGGAAGAGAAAGAAGAAACCAATACAGCCGCTCTTTCAAAAGAACAGGAAGAAACCGGTACCGATACACTTTCAGGGGAACAGGAAGAAACCGATACAGCTGCTCTTTCAAAAGAGCAGGAAGAAATCGATAGAGATGCTCTTTCAGAGGAACAGGAAGAAGCCAGCTTCATTGAAGCCTTTTTCCGGGAGAAGGAAGAGCATGGGGAAGAAGAGTCTCAGCAGGAAGAAGCTCAGGTACAGGAATCTATACAAGAGGAAGCGGAACAAGAAGGACTGAAAGAAGAGACATCGGAACAAGAAACATCGGAACAAGAGGAAGCCGGAATACAAGAATTTGTACCGGAGGTATTTACTGAGGAAGATTCTAAAGAAGATTCTCATGGAGAAGAGCTTCAAGAGAAAGACCCTCAAAAGGATGAGCCTCAAGAGGATGAATCTCAAGAGGATGAATCTCAAGAGGATGAATCTCAAGAGGATGAATCTCAAGAGGA
>NZ_CAUVME010000053.1:0-7880 GCF_963553175.1 Oribacterium sinus
GTTACTAATAGGTCGAGGGCTTATCCAATGCGTCTGGTTTTTGTCTAAAGTCTAGTCTGGAATAATCTTTGATATGTTGTTTACTTAGGATTGGCGGATGTCATCGTATTGTACTTTGGGGTTCAGACCTTTCCTTAGTGATTTAGTTTCATTAGCAGGTACGATATGGCCCGGTGGCTCAGTTGGTTAGAGCGCCGCCCTGTCACGGCGGAGGTCGACGGTTCGAATCCGTTCCGGGTCGCTAGCCTTAGGGCTTATATATGGATGGATTCCCGAGTGGCCAAAGGGGGCAGACTGTAAATCTGTTGTCACTGACTTCGGTGGTTCGAATCCACCTCCATCCATTGAGACAATATGTCTTATGTAGAGTAATCTACACAACTGGGGTCTTAGCTCAGCTGGGAGAGCATCTGCCTTACAAGCAGAGGGTCACAGGTTCGAGCCCTGTAGGCCCCATTTGATTATCGCGGGATGGAGCAGTCTGGTAGCTCGTCGGGCTCATAACCCGAAGGTCGTTGGTTCAAATCCATCTCCCGCAACGAAAGAGACTTTTAAAGTCTCTTTTTTTTATTGCTTTTCCGTATACTTTGTTCTATTGTAGAAAAGCAAGATTACTGCCATAGTAAGTAGAAGGGGGTAAGGATGAGAGTAGGAATATTAACCAGTGGAGGAGACTGTCAGGCTTTAAATGCAACCATGCGCGGTGTAGGAAAAAGCCTATATAACTTATTGGGAGACGTGGAAATCTATGGTTTCCTGGATGGTTACAAAGGTTTGATTTATGATGAATATCGTAAGATGGAGCGTTCCGATTTCTCCGGAATTTTGACGGAAGGCGGAACTATTCTGGGAACCAGTAGAACACCCTTCAAACAGATTCGGGAACCGGATGCCAATGGCTTGGACAAAGTTGAGGCGATGAAGCATACTTATAGAAAGCTTCGCCTGGATTGTCTTGTGGTTTTAGGGGGTAACGGTTCTTTAAAAACAGCTAATCTTTTGTCGGAAGAAGGATTGAATGTTATCGGTTGTCCCAAGACCATTGATAATGATTTGTACGGTACAGATATGACCTTCGGTTTTTATTCTGCCGTTCAAGTAGCTACCAATGCCATTGACTGTATTCATACTACGGCTGCCAGCCATGGTAGAGTATTTATTGTAGAGATTATGGGACATAAGGTAGGACTGCTTACCCTTTATGCCGGACTTGCCGGCGGCGCCGATATTATTTTGGTTCCGGAGATACCCTACGATATCAATGCGGTTTGTAAAAAGATTGCGGAGCGTCATGCCGGTGGTTCTCGTTTCTCTATTGTAGCTATAGCGGAAGGTGCCATTTCCAAGGATGAATCTAAACTGACAAAGAAGGAATTAAAGAAGAAGCTTGCGGAGGATAGGAAGAATCATCCTTCCGTAGCCTATAAGCTGGCGAAGGAAATAGAAGAAAAAACCGGTGCAGAGGTTAGGGTAACTGTTCCCGGACACACCCAAAGAGGTGGACAGCCGGTTCCCTATGACCGTGTTTTTGCCACAAGAATCGGTGCGGAAGCTGCCAGAATGATTAAGAAGGAAAAATACGGTGTGATGCTTTCTTTAAAGAATAATGAAATCACAACGGTTCCTTTGGCAGATATTGCCGGTAAATTAAAAACGGTGGATCCGGATTCCGGAATTGTGAAGGAAGCCAAGATGCTGGGTATTTCTTTTGGAGATGAAGAGTAGCCGAAGATGAAGTTTTGTATAGAGCTTATTTAAAAAGAACTTGATGAACTTAGGCGCCAATTTTATCTGTTTTAACGATATAGAAGGGATAAGAAGAATTGTCATATACCGCTTTATACAGAAAATGGAGATCCCGGGATTTCGATGATTTGGTTGGACAGGATGCCATCACTCGTTCCTTTAAGAATCAGGTAAGTCATGATCGTATTGGTCATGCTTACCTTTTTTGTGGTACCAGAGGTACGGGTAAAACCTCCATGGCGAAAATCTTGGCAAGGGCTGTGAATTGCCTAAATCCTAAGGATGGAAATCCCTGTAACGAGTGTGCAAACTGTAAGGCCATTTTGTCCAATACCAGTATTAACGTATATGAAATGGACGCAGCCAGTAACAATAAGGTGGATGATATCCGCTTGATTCGGGAACAGGTGGAGTATCCACCTGTAGGCATGCGCTATAAGGTATATATCATCGACGAGGTGCATATGCTGACAGAGTCGGCCCATAATGCCTTTTTGAAAACGCTGGAGGAGCCGCCGGAATACGCCATATTCATCTTGGCTACTACGGAGCCGAACGCCCTACCCATTACCATTCTTTCCCGCTGTCAGCGTTATGATTTTCGTAGAATTCCTGCAGACATTATTGCGGACAGGTTGAGACATATTGTGGAAGAAGAGCATATTGCCATTGAAGAGGAGGCTATTCATTATATTGCCCGGATGGGAGATGGCTCCATGCGTGATGCGGTGAGCCTTTTGGACCAGTGTGCCAGCTATGATTTTCAGCGAGAAATTAGCTATGAAGATACTTTGAAAATATTGGGAGCGGTGGATACCGCAGCATTTTCCCAAATGATTGCTTCCCTTCGAGAGAAAGACATAGCAAAAGCAATGACCTTAGTTTCCGAAGTTTTGGAGCAGGGAAAGGAGCTTAGCCAATATACTTCCGATTTACTGAATTATTATCGTAATATCATGTTGGCGAAAACCGTAGAGAAGATTGACGGTTTGATGGATTTATCCGCAGAAAATAAAAAACAGCTTCTTTCCGACGGGGAAAGCCTTTCCATGGAAGAAATACTTAGGGGCATTCGCTTATTGACAGAGCTTTTACAGCAGTATCGTTTTGCCAGACAGAAGCGTGTTCTGTTGGAAAGCACATTGGTTAAGCTGGCTCATCCGGAGATGGAAGGGAAGACGGATGCTCTTTTACAAAGATTGCGGGAGCTGGAAGAAAAGATGGAGAAGGGAAGCTTTCTTCCTGTAGAAAGGACAGCATTTTCCAAGGAGGAAAATGGAGATGTACCGGAGGCCATGGAAAAGGAAGTTGTCCTTCCTAAAGCCCAGTATGAGGACTATATGCTTTTAAAGAAGGACTGGGATATCATCAAAAACTATTTTGATTCTCCCACGGTGAAACAGGCCTTGGCGAAATCCAGAGTTTATCCGGCAAAGGATAAGAAATCCATGGTCATTGCACCGAGCCTGGGCATGCTTTCCAATGTACTTACTGATATGGAACTCCTGGAAATCGGGAAGGTGATTTCCGCAAAATATCAAAAGGAATTTCATTTTGTTTTGGGAAAGGTGGAAACGGAAGAACGCAGTACCAAATATGTTTCCGATGAAGATTTAAATAAAATTTCCATGACGATTGAGATTAGCGATCAGGAATAAATCAAGGCTTGGATTCGCTAAAATAAAAGGATAAAAATCTCACACTGTAAGGGAATTATAAGATTTCGCATAGATTTATTCTTGGGATTCATGGTAAAATAGTAAAAGTTATGCTTAATTTAAAATTAAGGAGGAGCTATGGCAAAGCATGGTGGATTTGGCGGGGGAATGCCCGGCATGAATATGAATAATCTGATGAAGCAGTATCAGAAGATGCAGAAGAAGCTGGAAGAAACCCAGGAGGAGCTGGCAAAAAAGGAATACGTAGCTCAGGCCGGAGGCGGTGCCGTTAAGGTCGTGCTGAACGGGGAGAGAAAGGTCTTAAGTGTCAGTTTGAATAAGGATGCCGTAGATCCGGAAGATGTGGAAACTTTGGAAGAAATGATTGTTCTGGCAATGAACCAGGCCCTTTCCGACATTGAAAAGGAATCCAATCAGGAAATGGGCAAGCTTACCGGCGGAATGGGGTTAGGATTTTAATGGAGTATTTTTCCAAGGATATGGACCGTCTGGTGCAGGAGCTTTCCAGGCTTCCCGGCATAGGTCCGAAGTCCGCACAAAGATTAGCCTACTTTCTGATTAACGGAGAGAAAGAACAGGCCTACGCTTTGGCCGACAGCATCAAAAAGGCCAGAGACAGTATTCGCTACTGCAAATGCTGTTGTACCTTAACGGATGGGGAGCTTTGCCCGGTATGCAGTAGTGCGGAAAGAAACCATAAACAGATTATGGTGGTGGAAAACCCGAGGGATATGTCCGCCTATGAACGAGTAGGCAAATATCAGGGGGTTTATCATGTTCTCCACGGGGCGATTTCCCCTTTGCTTGGTATCGGACCGGAGGACATCCGTTTGAAGGAGCTGATGGTTCGTTTGCAGGGAGAGGTGGAAGAGGTGATTATTGCCACCAACTCTTCTTTGGAAGGAGAAACCACCGCAAGCTATATCACAAAGCTGATTAAACCTTTAGGAGTGCCCTTAAGCCGTATTGCTTCCGGGGTCCCTGTAGGGGGAGATATAGAAAATATTGATGAAATAACACTTCTTAGAGCATTGGACGGAAGAGTCAGTTTATAGGAAGTGGAAGGGGTATTATGGACAAGTACGAGTTTAGTATCAAGGCAGAACAGATTAAAAAGTTAAGCAGTCAGGGAGATTACAAGACTGCTATGCAGATTGCGGATACCATTGACTGGAATAGGGTGCGTAATGCAAACCTTCTTTCTTCTATTGCGGATATTTATGAGTACAACGGAGAGTACGAAGAGGCTAAGGATATTCTGCTGATGGCCTTTGAGAGAGCACCGGTGGGAAAGCGTTTTCTTTATAAGCTTTCAGAGCTGTCCTTACGTTCCGGCTCTATCGAAGAGGCTATTGAATTTTACAAGGAATTCCTGGATGTCAGTCCTGAGGATCCCAGAAAATACCTGCTTCGCTATAAGATTTTGAAGGCAAAGGGAGCAATGGCCTCCCAGCTGGTAGGACCTTTGGAGCAGTTTACTGAAACCGAGCTGGATGAGAAGTGGCTTTATGAGTTGGCAAAGCTTTATGGTGAAGCCGGAAGAGAAGAGGATTGCATCGCCCTTTGTGATAAGATGATTCTTCTTTTCGGTATGGGAAAATATGTGGATAAGGCCCAGGATTTAAAGCTTCAGTATCGTCCCTTTGAAGAAGATACAAGAAGAGCACTCCGAAAGGAAAGCTTTGCCCTTCCGGAGGAAGAATCTGCTTTCGAAGAGAAGAAGAGTTCCGGACGGGGCGTATATGAGGACAAGCCCTCTGTTAGAGAAGTTCCGGAAGAAGCTTCAGAAGCATTGGCGCCAAAGGAAGTAAGCAGAGAAGAAATCCAAAGGGAAAAAGAAAAGCAGGCGGAGAGCAATGCGTTAAGTCGGTCGGAAGAAAAACCGGAGCAGGAAAAGGAATCGGAAACAGAAGCATTTTCCAAGGAGGAGACTGTAGGAGCTTCCGATCAAACTTCCGATAATATGTCCCCGGAAGATTCCAAAGAAGCATCCAAAAAATATTCCGAGGACAGCTCCGAGGAGAAGGCCGAAGGAAAGGAAGCGGCACAGGAGGAAACTCCGGCAGCAACGGATAAGGATGAGTCTATCCCCACCTACCACATGATTATTGAAGCGGACACTCTGGAAGAAGGCTTCAAGATTGCGGTAGAGGAAATCAAGTATTTCCATCAGGAATACAATCTTGCGTTTAAGGTAGCGAAAACCAATGCGGACAAGCTTAATGAAAAGGGCTTCGCTCCATTTGCGGAGAAGCTGAAGGAAAGAGATTTAATTATTGAAGAAGCCGGAAAACTGAAGTACTCCGTTGTGGATGAAATCGAAAGATACATTCAAAATCCGAAGGACGCTTCTTCTATTATATTGGTGGATGTGTACGATCATTTTGATCGTATGGCTGAGGATAGACCCAGATTTATCGACTACTTCGACATCGTTTCCAACAAGGAAGAGCCGGAGGAAGAAGAGGATAACGATCTGGAAGACGTGGATCTTGAGGCTTCCGTAGAGGAACCGGAGAAGGAAGAGCCGGAAGAGACTGTGGAAGAAGAGTATGTTCCCCATAAGCCTTCCATTTTCGACAGACCGGCACGTCCCTATACCGAGGTTTTGGAGGAAGAAGCCCGGAAGGAAGAAGCTAAGGAAAAGCAGGAAGCTCCATCGGCAATCCGTGAGGAAGCCGATTCTCGGGACTTCGAAGATGCAGAGCCCGAGGATGAGTATTATGATGATGAAAATGAAGACTATGACGAGGAAATAGAAGAGGAAGCTGTTGAGGATGCTCCTTCTGTAAGAGAAGAGAGAAGAGAAGCTCCAATCAGGGAAGAGGAAGAAGACTTATCCGCTATTTCCGATGCGTTGGAAAAGCATTCTCCTCTTGGTCAAAAGGAAAAGAAAAATGTGGGAATGAGCATAGACGAGTTTGCGGAATATGCGATATCTTATGCCGACAGCATTGACTGTGCCATCACGGAGAAGGGAATCACCGCTCTCTATGAGAGAATTCAGCTTATGGAAGAGGACGGAATTATTCTGAATAAGCAAAGTGCGGAGGACCTGGTGGAGGAAGCCGCAGACCAGGCGGAGAAACCAAGCCTTGGCAAGAAGTTAAGTTCTTTCCTTCGTCCAAAGTACAATAAGGACGATAAGTTGATTTTACGAGAAGAACATTTTATGGGGTAAAATATGGGAATGAGTGAAATGGGAGTAGGCTTAGTCCTACTCCTTTCCCTTAGTGCCATGGTATGGCATGGCTACAAGAAGGGATTATTAAAAAAAATATTTGCGATGACCTCCCTGCTTCTCTCCATTGCTATGGCAAAGCTGCTTATGCCAGTGGCACAGCAGGAGCTTGCCAAGAATCAAGAGTTGCAGAAGCTGGTGCAAAATATTGCAGGCTTTTTCTTCCCGATTCAGAGGGAGGGAGCGCAGCTTTCCGATGTGATAGGCAGCAATCCTACACCGGACAAGTCTATGGAAAACATTGATTTGTTCTATCAGTTTATCGGTCTGGAACAATGGAAGGCCAATCTTTCGGAGAAAATCTTCCAGCTGGTTTATAGCGTGATTTTCTTTGTAATCTTATATCTTATTCTTCGGATTCTTTTGAAAATTGGCTTTCAAATTTTGGAGTATCTCTTTAAATTACCGGGACTTAACCTGGTAAACCGGCTCTCCGGAGCGGCGTTATCAGCGGTGGAATGGGTGTTTTGGCTTTGGTTCGCCTTGATTCTTCTCAGTATTCTGCCTAACTTCCCCCTAAAGGATACGATTTTGGAAGGCTTTTCCCGACCGGGGAGTATTCCCTATATTTTGAAGGAAAGCAATCTGTTTACAAGAATTTTTTTTATGAATTAACAGAAGGAAAAACAAGATATAGAAGCCTTTAAACCAAGATATAGTTGTTTCCTGAAAATGGAAAAAAAATCTAAAAAAAAGGCAAAAAATTGCTTGACAGTCCCATAAACGGGTGTTAAGATACACAAGCTGTCGCAAAAAACAAGACAGCAAATGCGGAAAGAAAGCAAGGAAAATCAAGGCTTTAGCCGAGGTGAACCGGAAAACTTTTTGCAAAACTGAACCTTGAAAATCAAAGATCGAATAATACACAGACCCTGAAGATTCTTGAAAAGAAGTTCTTCTAAGAAGAACGAAAAGCCGGAGTTCCGGCAGAGAAAATTCAGAAGCACAGAAATGTGCAGCGAAAACAAACTTTAACAGTAAAAAGGAAAAACAAGCTAAGCGCGTTTTGACTTGGACTGAACTTAAACTGTCAGTGATGACAGATTCTATGTATTGGACCTCCTCCTTGCTTTGAAGCAAGTTCGGAGCCCTGCTTCGCAGGGTACAGCTTACGCTGTAGTCTGGTACATTACGTACTTTTCTTTAAGAAAAGTACTCATTATGAGAGTTCGATCCTGGCTCAGGATGAACGCTGGCGGCGTGCCTAACACATG
>NZ_CAUVME010000054.1:0-7487 GCF_963553175.1 Oribacterium sinus
CTATATATCTATCGTTCTATTGCCTTTAGCTTCTATAATTTTACATTCTATAATTTTACATTCTATAATTTTACATTCTTTTATTTTTAAATTCTGTTGCTTTCCTTTTCGATTGCTTTTTTTCAGCTCTTCTTTTCATTGTATTTTTTCAGGATTTCATTTTTTACTTTTCTATTCTTATCATTCTATTTTTAATTATTTATTTCTTGTCATTCTTTTGCTCTTGGCGTCTTTCAATTTCTTTTTTAAAAAATGCATATGAGGTATTCGAATGTTATCTAAAGTATATTCTGCTGCAATTCATGGGTTAAATGCTTATGTGGTTTCTGTTCAGGTGGATGAAAGCAATGGGCTTCCCCGATCTATGACTCTGGGAAATGTTTCTGCTTCCGTGAAGGAAGCGATAGAACGGGTGAGTATTGCCTTAAAAAATTTAGGCTTGGAGCTTCCGCCGAAGAAAATTACCATTAATTTACAACCTGCGGATCTGCGAAAAAACGGCAGTTCCTTCGATCTTCCCATTTTTATGGGAACCTTACTGGCTCTCTATCCAAGCTGCGATTTTCCCTATGAAAACTATGGATTTTTAGGGGAACTAGGTTTAGATGGAGAGATTCGACCTGTATCCGGTGTGCTTCCCATGGTTCTGGCCTTGGAAGAGGCTGGAATGGAGGGGGTATTCGTTTCGAAAGACAATGAGCGGGAGGCTAGGAACAGTGAAAGATTAAAGGTAATTTCCTGCTCTCATATCACAGAGCTTTTGGATATTTGTAAAATTCCTTACGGAAAAAAGGAGAAGAGAAAATATATAGGAGCGGGACCTTCTGTAGGAAGCAATGATGAAAGCTATGCAAACGGTAATGAAGAAGATCAAAATTTAGATTTCCAAGATGTTTTGGGACAAAGCTATGGAGTTAGAGCTGCATTGATTGCAGCGGCAGGACATCACGCCCTTCTTTTTTCCGGCTCTGCCGGGACGGGAAAGACGATGATTGCCAAGAGAATTCCCGGAATTTTACCAAAGATGAGTAAACAAGAGAAACTTGAGCTAACAAAGATTTATTCTATTGCATCTTGCCTTCCTTCTGAAAAGGGCTTAATAGAGAAACGCCCCTTTCGTGCCCCCCACTCTGCTGTCAGTCAAAATACCCTGCTTGGCGGGATGTCTTCCGGAAGATTGATTCCGGGAGAATTGGCATTGGCAGGGAAGGGGGTGCTATTCCTGGATGAATTACCTTTATTTAAAAAAGAAAGCATTGAAGCGTTAAGAGGTCCTATGGAGGAAAAAAGAGTTACCTTACATCGCCTGCAACAATTCTTCTCCTATCCGGTGGATTGTCTTTTTGTGGCGGCGATGAACCCCTGTCCCTGCGGATATTTTCCGGATCGAAATCGATGTCATTGTACGCCGGGACAGATTCGAGCTTATCAACGGGGAATTTCCAAACCGATTCTGGAAAGAATGGATTTATGCGTATCCTTGCCGTCGATTACTTTGCAGGATGCATTGACCAAGGAAAAAGGAATTTCTTCGGCGGTTTTAAGAAAACAGGTGGAAAAGGCAAGGAAAATGCAGGAAAGACGCTTCTTTCAAGAAGAGAAGATACGTTGGAATGGAGATATGAATGTTAGGGCAGTAAATGAATACTGTGAACTGGGAAAAGAGGAAGCGGAATACATGGAGAATATTTTTAAGCTCAAAAATCTCTCCATGAGAACCTATCATAAAATATTAAAGCTTGCCAGAACCATTGCGGATTTGGAAGAAGAGGAGAAGATTAATATGAATCATCTGGCGGAAGCAGTTTCTTACCGAGGCCTGGAGGAGGTATTGTTTTCTTTTGAGGGATAAGTATGGAAAAGAAAAATATAGAGCTGTCAATTAGAGAATTATTGCCTTTTCAAGAGGATTTTCCGAAACGATTAAGGGAAATTCCGGATAGTCCGGAATGCCTTTATTTAAAGGGCTTTCTTCCTAAAGAAGGAGAGCATACTGTGGGCATTATTGGAGCCAGAGATGGAACGGAATATGGAAAGGATATTGCAAGGTCTATCGCGAAAACTTTGGCAAAAAAAGGGATAGGCATTGTGAGCGGAATGGCTTACGGCATTGATTCCGCGGCGCATGAAGGGGCATTGGAAGGAAAGGGCAAAACCTATGCGGTTTTAGGCTGCGGAGTAAATATCTGTTATCCAAGCTGCAATTTTAGACTGTATGAAAATATTGAGAAGAATGGAGGAATTCTCAGTGAGTATCCTTTACATTCCCCTCCTTTGCCCCATCATTTTGTGGAAAGAAACCGCCTGATTTCAGGACTCTCCGATGTGATCCTGGTGGTGGAAGCGAAGGAAAAATCCGGTACCTTTATTACGGTGGATAGAGCGTTGGAACAGGGAAAGCAGGTATTTGCCGTTCCCGGAAGAATCGTGGATCGTTTATCTCAGGGCTGTAACAGATTAATTCGGGAGGGTGCATCGGTGTGTACCTCTGCCGGAGACATATTATCTTACTTTTCTTTAGAAGCGGAAAAGGAGGAAAGCAAAGAAGAGGAGATTAAAAATTTTCCAAAGGAAAAACGAAGGATTTATCTTGCTTTGGGCTTTGAAAGTAAGCATTTTCAAAGTCTTCAAGAGGAATTAAAGCTTCCGAATTACATGCTGCATCGTTATCTTATTGAGCTGGAAGTGGAAGGTTATTGTGAATGTGTACAAGCTGCATATTATAGAAGAAAAAATCGGAACAGTTACTTTAACTAGAAACTTAATTTCCTATAAAAATTATCCTGATTTATGTTTCTGTTCTGTTCACTGCTTCATCGAAATACTTGGAAGTGCCAAAAGTAAATCTCTGATTATTTCTTGCACTTTTCTTATAAAAGTATCAAAATCTTCCGATAAAGCTCTGAAATAGCTAAATTTCATGGAATCCGACTTGCTTTTTTTTTAGGATTCGTTTATAGTGTCCACGAATTTTTAGGAAAGCAGCTTTGTATTATTTTTTAATAATAAATTTTATCTTTAATAGCCTTTAAACATGAAGTAAGAGTGCTTTGACTTACTCAAAGAGAAAGGCAAGGGCGCTTATTCATGCTATAGATAAAGGAAGTGTTCTTTCGCTTTACAGCAAGTTATACCGGAACAGGAAAGGATAAGGAATGGCAAATAATCTCATTATTGTAGAGTCACCCGCCAAGGTAAAAACCATCAGTAAGTTTTTAGGAAAGTCCTATACCATTGATGCAACTATGGGACATTTAATTGATATGCCCAAAAGTTCCCTTGGAGTCGATGTGGAAAATGACTATGAGCCAAAGTATATTACTATCCGTGGAAAAGGGGAACTGCTGAGTAAGTTAAAAAAGGAAGCCAAAAAGGCGGATAAAATTTATCTGGCAACTGACCCGGATCGTGAGGGAGAGGCAATCAGCTGGCATTTACAAAGAGAGTTGAATAAGGATGAGAAAAATGCAGCAAAAATCTCCAGAATCAGCTTTAACGAAATCACCAAGAATGCGGTTCAGAATGCTTTAAAGAATCCAAGAGAAATCGATATGGATTTGGTCAATGCTCAGCAGGCAAGAAGAGTCATGGATCGCTTGGTGGGTTATACCATCAGTCCCTTGCTTTGGCAGAAGATTCGTAAAGGCTTATCCGCGGGAAGAGTGCAGTCCGTAGCCCTAAAGATGATTTGCGATAGAGAGGCGGAGATTAATGCCTTTGAACCGGAAGAGTATTGGAGCCTTAGTGCCACCCTTTCTGTAGGTAAGAAGGAGGTAGAGGCGGTATTTTACGGAAAGGACAAAAAGCTTCCATTGTCTAAGGAAGAGGATGTTCTTTCCGTTATTTCCGAAATTGGAAAAGAAAAGCTAAAGCTTATCGAGAAAAAGAAGGGGGAAAGAAGAAAGAAGGCGCCCCTTCCCTTTACCACCTCTACTTTACAGCAGGAAGCGGCAAAGCTTCTTTCCTTCCCGACTCAAAAGACTATGCGTATTGCCCAGTCTTTGTATGAGGGCGTGAATGTAAAGGGAAGAGGAGTGGTTGGTTTAATTACCTACCTTCGTACGGACTCCACCAGAATTTCTGAGGAAGCCCATGCTGCGGTATTGGAAAAGATCGGACAGGAGTACGGTCCCGAGTACTGTCAGAAGACTCAGACCGAAGATAAGAAGGAAGGGAAGATTCAGGATGCTCACGAGGCTATCCGTCCCAGCTACCTGGAGATTACCCCCTTCGAGGCAAAGGAAAGTCTTGGAAAGGATGAGTACCGTTTATATCAGTTGATTTATAAGCGCTTTGTGGCTTCCAGGATGGAAGCGGCTGTTTATGAAACGGAAACGGTGAAATTTCAGGCAAAGGACTACATTTTCACCTTAAACGGCAGCCGTCTGCGTTTCGACGGATTTCTTGCCGTATATATGTCTGAAGAAGATAAGGCGGAGAAAAATGTTACTCTCCCTGAGATGAAGGAGGGTGACTCCTTTAAGGTGGAAAAATGGAATAAGGAACAGCATTTTACCCAGGCGCCTCCTCATTATACCGAGGCTTCTTTGGTAAAGGCCTTGGAAGAGGGTGGGATTGGAAGACCATCTACCTACGCACCTACCATTGGAACCCTTCTTTTACGGCGCTACATTACCAAAGAGAAGAAGAACATCTTCGTTACTGAATTGGGAAATGCGGTAAATGAAATGATGTCCAAGAACTTTCCTACCATCGTAGACAAGGGCTTTACAGCGAATCTGGAGTCCTTACTGGACTCTGTCAGTGTGGGACAGACTTCTTGGAAAACCATTGTAGAAAACTTCTATCCGGATCTTTCCGAGGCTGTAGAAAAAGCCAAAGAAGAGGTGGAGAAGGTTAAAATCAACGAGGAAGAAACGGATGTAGTCTGTGACAAGTGCGGCAGAAAGATGGTCATTAAGTATGGCCCTCACGGGAAATTTCTGGCATGCCCCGGCTTTCCGGACTGTAAAAATACCAAGCCTTATGTGGAATACGCCGGTTTTCTCTGTCCGACCTGCGGTGCGGAGTGCGTAAAGAAGAGAAGTAAAAAGGGACGAATCTTCTATTCTTGTTCTCGTTATCCGGAGTGCGACTATATGACCTGGCAGAAGCCAAAGGATGCATTAACCGGAGAGAAAAAAGAAGGGGAGATTATGGCGTAAGCCGGAAATATTAAGTTTGTTACAAAGGGAATATTGTTCTTGTGATAATGAGTTTTATCTCATATAATAAATGGACGAGGTAGTAACAATGAAATTCACTGTGGAGTTTTATGAGAAAGAAAATGGTGAAATTCCTGTAATAAACTTTATAGACTCCTTAGAACCTAAAATGGGAGCAAAAGTATTATCTTTAATAGAAATACTAGAAGAGAAGGGTAATCAGCTGAGACTGCCTTATAGTGAATGTCTTGAGGATGGGATTTTTGAATTACGATGTAAGTTTGGTTCAGATATTACACGTACTCTGTATTTCTTTTATGAAGGTGCGAATATTATTTTGACGAATAGTTTCGTCAAGAAAACTCAAAAAACTCCCGCACAGGAAATAAAACTTGCGAAACTTAGGAGAGCTGACTACTTGTCACGAAAGGGAAAATTGAAATGAAGCTTCAAGAGTATAAACAGAATAAGATGCGAGATTCTGAATTTGCGAAAGCCTATGAAGAAGTACAGCCGGAAATGAATATCATTAGAGCTATTATTGATGCTCGAATAGCGAAGAATATGACACAAAAAGATTTATCTAATAAAACCGGCATTAATCAATCGGAGATTAGTAAGTTGGAGAATGGAACAAGAAATCCTTCTATAAAGCTATTACAAAGATTGGCTGAAGGAATGGATATGGTGTTGGATGTATCTTTTAAAGAAAAAACTTTATCTAAGCCTTAAATCTTTTGAAATCTTTTGATTGAAATTCTTTTTCTTGACGAAAAAAAACGATGGTGATATACTACTTTCGTTTGCAGAAGTGGCGGAATGGCAGACGCGCACGGTTCAGGTCCGTGTGAGGTAACACTCATGTGGGTTCAACTCCCATCTTCTGCAGGAAAGAAGAGACTTGGAATAAGGGGATACCTTGTTCTAAGTCTTTTTTGATTCAAAGTCTACTTGTGAAAGATAGGAATCAAAGATTTGTGTTAAAAAGTAATACTTTGTTTTAAGGAGTTTGGAATATGCTGAAGATTTCCAATTTTGAGCTTATGGCAATATTATATATGATTGCACTATTGCTAATACTTATGATATCTGCAATGATTACCTTTAAGAATTGGGCGAAAAGAGAACAGAAATATGATGTTTTCATGATTAAGAATAATGAATTGACGGTTCTGTCGGGAATACCGGTAAGATATTGCCTTAATGATATCGAAAGAGTTGAATTTTCAAAGATAGTAAGTCGAGGAAGTTATGGGGGAAGAATGAGAATATGGAAAAAGGGAGCTTTGTTTGGGCGTATTTTTTTGTTCGATGCCAGTGCCTATCGTAAAAAATTTGCTTTCAGCAGTACATACGAAGAGATAGAGCTTGTTACGGACGATTTGATGAAAAAACTGAGAGAACATGGCATTACGTGCGTAAAGAAATAGTCTGTTAAGCGTGGTCGGTTTCGTGGTCGGCTTGTAGGGAAATAGTACTGCTCGAAAGCGAAATGGTGCTTCATGCTCAATGCCTTGTAGACAAGCAAAAAGCCTAGTGTTTTAAGCTGTTTTGGCTTATACACTAGGCTTTATCTTTAACGCAGAGGGTGGGGTTCGAACCCACGTGCCCTTGCGGACAAACGGTTTTCAAGACCGCCTCGTTATGACCACTTCGATACCTCTGCAATAGAACTTCTGCATTATATAACTATTGTGAATTTATGTCAATCCTTAAAAATTTATCATAAAGGCTAGCTGAAAATTTATCATAAAACCGGAAATTCTTGGTTTTTCGTAGAGATTTTCCCCTAAATTAGCTTGCCCAACAATCCCGTCTTTAGGATTTAGCACTATATTTCTTTAGGGATAACTTTATACGCACCTGCCTTTAACCAGTATAAACACTGGTTTTTTATTTTTAAATATTTGACAAAAATATTTTTTAACTCTTTACTTTATAGTGTTATCATAGTCCTGGAAATGATTTCTATATCTTATTTTTTGAAAAAAACCAAAAATAAAAAAAGTACATGCCTCCAGATTTATGAAAGCTATTATGATCCCGAACGTAAATGTGGTGCACATCGTTCTTTCAAACCAGTCGGATATATCCACGAACTCATTGATAAAGGTATTGATGACCCTATATCCTTCTATTCTGATGAAATAAAAAAATTAAACAGTGAGTACAAAAAAACAAGAGAAAGAATAAGGTCAGACAGATTTCTAAAGAGTTCAGACTTTATAAAGAAACTAGCTATAAATACAACACTTCCACTGACATTATATTTTCTTAATAATGAAGATATAAATAAAATGCTAAGCCATAGGTTCTAATCTG
>NZ_CAUVME010000055.1:0-7377 GCF_963553175.1 Oribacterium sinus
CCGGATACCAGCTTCATATCATGTTCAATCAATAAAATGGTCATATCAAAACGATCACGAACCAGTCTTATAGTGTCCATCAGTTCTTCCGTTTCATTGGGATTCATTCCCGCTGCAGGCTCATCCAATAAAAGTAAGGAAGGATTGGTTGCCAGAGCTCTTGCAATTTCCAGCTTTCTTTGTTTTCCGTAGGGAAGATTTCCCGCCAAGTCCAAAGCATGCTCTTCCAGGTGAAAAACAGAAAGTAAATCCAGAGCTCTATCCGACATTTCTTTTTCTTTTTGAAAATACCGGGGCAGTCTAAAAATCCCTTCTATAAAAGAATAGGAATTTTCCTGGAAAAATCCTGCTTTTACATTGTCCAATACTGTCAGCTTATCGAATAATCGGATATTCTGAAAGGTTCTGGCAATTCCTTTTTTGTTAATCTCAATACAGGAGCTCCCTACAATATTTTCCCCATTTAAAAGAATTTCTCCTGTGTTGGGCTGGTAAACTCCGGTAAGCAGGTTAAATACTGTGGTTTTCCCTGCACCATTAGGCCCGATTAAACCGTACAACTCTTTTTTCTCAATAGAGATATGGAACTGATCTACCGCCTTCAGACCTCCAAAGGAAATGCCTAAGGCATTCACTTCTAAAAGACTCATGCATTCACCTCCTTACGGAACAAACGATGAAGAATATTCTCCCGAAAAGCAATAAAGCCTGGGGCGGAAGTAAATAGCATCATCACAATCAAAACAACGGCATAAATCAACATTCTGTAGTCGTTTAAGGAACGAAGAAGTTCAGGAAGCAGAGTAAGAACAACAGCGGCCAAGATAGAGCCGCGCATATTGCCTATTCCGCCTAAAACTACAAATACCAGTATCATAATAGACTGATTGTATCCGAAATTTTTTGGCAAAGCTTGTAGAGAGCTTAAATTATGGGCATACAGTACTCCAGCAATTCCCGCGATGGCCGCAGAGATCGTAAAGCAAAGCAACTTCAGTTTTGAAGCGGGTAATGCAATACTTTCCGCCGCAATACGATTATCTCGAATCGCCATAACTGCTCTTCCCGTTCTGGAATGAATAAAATGCTGAATAAAGAGCATAGAGAGTAAAAGAAGAATTATTCCTACAGTAAAATTACTATATTTCGGCGTACCGGTAATCCCCTGTGCGCCTTTAATAATCCACTTTCCCCCTTCTCCCAAAGCAACAGCTGTACCGTCCTTTAAGGAAAAATGCCAACCATTCTTATCCACCCCAAAATACAGAGCATTAATAATGTTTTTGATAATTTCTCCGAAAGCCAAGGTTACGATGGCTAAATAGTCTCCTTTCAGTCTTAAAACCGGAATACCGATTAAAAAGCCGAAGAATCCGGCTGAAATAGCACCAATGCACAGGGCGATAAAGAAAATAAGCATAGGAGGAAGAGAGCTTCCCTTTAAAAGCATGGAACAGCTGGCGGAGAAGAAAGCTCCTACGCACATAAAGCCCGCATGCCCCAGAGACAATTCTCCGGAAATACCCACCACAAGGTTTAGGCTTATGGCCAAAATAGAATAAATACACAGAGGAACCAAAAGTCCCTTCATTAGGGAACTTACGGAACCGGATTTTAGGAATAGCTGAACAACAAAGTACAGAATAAGAATGACTCCGTAATTCAAAAAAATATCTTTGATTTTTTTCATTTGTACATTCTTCATCTTACACCTTCTCCATAATCTTCTTTCCTAAAATTCCGCTTGGCTTAATCAGCAATACAATAATCAAAACGGAAAAAACAATGGCATCCGACAGTTTGGAAGAAATATAGGCCTTTGAGAGATTTTCCAGAACACCAAGTAAAATTCCTCCGATAAATGCTCCGGGAATAGAACCGATTCCTCCCAATACGGCAGCCACAAAGGCCTTAATACCGGGCATGGCGCCTGTGGTGGGCGTAAGGGTAGGGTAGGCAGAGCAAAGAAGGATTCCTGCCACACTGGCCAAGGCGGAACCAATAGCAAAGGTAAGGGCAATGGTACCATTTACATTTACTCCCATCAAAGTGGCTGCCCCCTTGTCCTCGGATACCGCCAGCATAGCCTGTCCTGCTCTGGTTTTATGGATGAACAATAATAAAACAACGGCAACTAAAATTCCCACCAAAATGGTGACCATAGTTTCTCCGGAAATGACCAGCTGTCCTCCCGCCAGCTTTAATGCAGGAAGCTTTACAAAGGACTGGAAGCTTTTCGGATTTGCTCCGAAAAGTAATAAAGCAAGATTTTGTAAAAGATAAGACACACCGATGGCGGTAATCAGTACAGCCAAAGAATTAGCTGAACGAAGGGGCTTATAAGCTACCCTTTCCACTAAAACGCCAAGGGCGGTACAGATTGCCATACTAAAAAGAATAGATAAGGGAATACCAAGTCCCATCTGGTTAAAAGCGAGAAAAGCGGCATAGCCTCCCACCATCAAAATATCTCCATGGGCAAAATTCAGCATTTTTGCAATGCCGTAAACCATGGTATAACCTAGGGCAATGATGGCATACACCGAGCCCAAACTGATTCCGTTTAAAAGATAGGAAATAAAACTCATCTTTTTCTCACTTTCTCTTGATGTAAATAGAAAGGGCAAGCCTCAGCATTGCCCTTTCCATAATTCTTACCGGTGGCCCAGGCGAAGCCTTTGACTTCCGGTGTATAACGACTTCTTAACTAAAGATTCAGGCAGAGCCTGTAGTCTCCCATTTATAAGACAATCATTATTCGGCAGATACGTAAGCTCCGTCCTTGATAATGACAGCCTTAGGCTCCTTATCCACGTCTCCGGCCTCATTCCACTTCATGCCGGTACCGGTAAGTCCATCCAAGCTAATCTCTGTCATAGCCTTCTCCATTGCAGTACCTAAATCGGAAACACTCTGATCAGGAGTTAAGCCGGCCTTCTCTACAGCTGTCTTAATAGCATATACTGCGTCATAAGCATCTGCTGCGAACTGAATCGGAGTCTCCTTATACTTTTCTTTGTAGTTCTTTACAAAGTTAACGGTTAAATCATCCTTTGCATCGGCAGCAAAAGGAGTTAAAAGCATCAGGCCTTCTGCCAGAGAAACATCAAAGTTCTCCACGTTTAAGATACCGTCCATACCGTCACATCCGAAGAAGGTCGGCTTGAAGCCCATGGTATTGGCCTGAGTAAGTACTAAAGCAGCCTCACTGTAGTAGAAGGGTAAGAATACCAGCTCAGCACCGGAATCCTTCATCTTCTGCAGCTGTGTGGAGAAGTCCTTGTTGGAATCAGCGGTAAACTGCTCATCCGCAACAACTTCCAATCCCTGCTTAGGCGCTTCTGCAACAAAGGAATCATGAATTCCGGAAGAATATACGTCAGAAGAATCATAAATAATTCCAATCTTCTTGCCTAAATTATGGCTTCCGATATACTCTGCAGACTTTGTTCCCTGTGCAGGATCGGAGAAGCATACACGGAATACATTCTTAGGAGCGGTAACTTCCACTGCGGATCCGGAGGGAGAAAGAAGAAACATATTGTCCCCTTCCGCTTCCGTTCCTACTGCGATAGCAGGAGCACTGGTGGTTGGTCCTACAAGGAACTGCATTCCCCAGTCCTTTAAGCTGTTGTATGCATTGATAGCCTTTTCCTGATCATGCTCATCGTCAGCCTTCTTGTATTCAATCTGGTATCCGTTGATTCCGCCATTTGCGTTAATCTCATCAATAGCAATTTCCGCACCGTTTACTACGGCATTACCATATACTGCAGCGCCGCCGGTTAAAGGTCCCTGTCCTCCGATTTTCCAAGTTAATCCGCCCTTCTCGGCTCCGGAGCTTTCTGCATTTGCCTTAGATTCAGCTTCTGTAGCTTTCTTCTCTCCGCTTGCGCCTCCGCAGGCTACTAAAGATGCTGCCATTAATGCGGCTAAAACCATAGATAATTGTTTTTTCATGTTAATCCTCCCTTATTTCACTATCAGTAAAATACTTTCCGTATTATAGGGAGAAGTTCTTTTCTTGTCAATTCTTTTTATAACAATTTAACATAAAAAAAGAGATAGGTATAACTAAAAGTAATACCTATCATGAATAATATACTATGGGAAGCTAACTCCCGGACTTTCCGCCCGACTATCCCTAAGCATAAGATCCATTACGGCCTGCTTCGGGTTCTTTCCCTCAAATAATACCCTGTTTACTTCATGGACTATGGGCAGGTCTACACCATACTTTGCGCCTAAAGCTAGAGCAGCCTTGGCTGCGTATACCCCTTCTACCACCTGTCCCACTTCCTTCATAGCTTCTTCATAGCTTAATCCTTCGCCAATCAAGAAGCCTGCCTTACGATTTCTGGAATGCTTGGAGGCACAGGTTACAATCAGATCGCCGATTCCGGAAAGCCCGGCAAAGGTCTCCAAATGCCCTCCCATAGCCTGTCCCAGCCTTGCAATCTCCGCTATACCTCTGGTAATCAGTGCAGCCTTGGTATTGTCTCCATAGCCTAAACCATCAGCAATTCCGGCCGCTAATGCAATGACATTCTTTAAAGCGGCACCGATTTCTACTCCCAGAACATCCTTATTGATATAAACGCGAAAGCTGTCAGATTGGAAAGTTTTTTGTATGGTTTTCGCACAGCTTTCTTCTCCTGCAGCACATACAATAGTGGTAGGCAGAAAACGGGATACTTCCTCCGCATGGGAAGGGCCCGAAAGAACCGCCACAGGATTTTCCGGAAAAATCTCTTCCAATATCTGGGACATGGTCAGTAAGGTCTTTTCTTCTATCCCCTTGGATACCGTTAGAAGAATCTGATCTTTTTGAATATAGTCCTTTACCTGCTCTCCTACAGATCGGGTAAACAAAGAAGGCACCGCAAAAATAACCATTTCCTTATCCTTTAGTGCCCTTTCCAAAGAGGAGGTGATTTCGATATCTTCAGCAAAGCTTGTACCCGGAAGATTCTTCGGTTCTCGGGTTTTTTTCAGTTCTGCTTCCTCCTCTTTAGAATAGGTCCATAAGCTTAAGCTGTGATTGTTTTTTCTTAGCGTTATGGCTAAGGCGGAACCCCAGGTTCCGATACCCAGAATAGCAATCTTCATGAAGACTCCTTTGTATGAAAATGAAATTTTATATTGAGAAATCCTTATTCAAGAAAAAAACTTAATCTTACAAGTTACTCTTTCCGCTTTTCTATTTATTCTTGCCAAATTTATTTTCCGTACCATTCATTAAGCGTTTCATATTTTCCCTATGCTGAAACAAACAAAGTAAGGCCAAAAAAAGACTTAATCCGCACATCGGCAGATAAACAGCTTCCGAAAACGGAAAAAGAATTCCTGATTTTCCCATAAGAAGCACGGATAAAAAGAAGACAAAAACGGAAAGAACAGAACCTAAGCTGACATATTTTGTTGTTAAAACAATCAGGATAAAAAAGCATAAAAGTCCCAGGGTATATAAGGGAGCCAAAGCAATCAACAAAGCACCGGTGCAAGCCACACCTTTACCTCCCTTTACCCCGGGGAGGATAGGGAAATTATGTCCCAGAATGGCTCCTATACCGGTAAGCATTAAAATCAAGGTTTTCTGATCTTCATTTGCCGGCTTCCAAAATAAAATCATCAGAAATATAGGAACCATACATTTCGCAATATCCATTAAAAGCACCGTGATGCCGGCTCTTTTCCCCAAGGTTCGTAAAACATTGGTACTTCCCGGATTGCCTGAGCCCTGATGATAAATATCTACTCCCTGAGATTTCGCATAGAGATATCCATTGGGTATATTTCCGAAAATATACCCAAGGATAAAGCAAACACAAAGTTGAAGTATACTCATGACAATTAATCTTCTCCTCTTTCCCGGATAATAAAGCGAATGGGGGTTCCTCTAAAGCCGAAATTTTCTCGAATTTGATTTTCAATATATCTGGTATAGGAAAAATGCATCAGCTCCCTGTCATTAACAAAGATTACAAAGGTGGGAGGCGCAACGGAAGCCTGGGTAATATAGAAAAGCTTTAATCTCTTTCCCTTATCGGAGGGGGGCTGTTTCATGGCTGTTGCTCTTGCCAGAATTTCATTTAAAACACCGGTTTTAATCCGCATTACCTGATTGTCGTGAATCATATTCACCAATTCATAAATCTTATGAATTCTCTGTCCGGTTTCCGCAGAAATAAAGAGATACTCCGCATAGTCCATGTAAGCAAATTTCTCTTTCAGCTGCTTTGTAAATTCCTGCATGGTTTTATCGTTCTTCTCCACCAAATCCCACTTATTGACGGCAATAATAACACCCTTTCCGGATTCATGGGCAATACCGGCAATGCGGGTATCCCCATCGGTAATTCCCTCTACGGCATCAATCAAAACTATACAAATATCAGCCCTGTCCACTGCGGCAACAGTTCGGATCACGGAATATCGCTCAATATCTTCCGTTACCTTCCCCTTTCTTCTCAGACCGGCGGTATCAATAAAGATATAGGGTGTACCGTTATAGGTCACTTCCGTATCAATAGCATCTCTGGTGGTGCCGGCTATGTCCGATACAATAACACGATTTTCTCCCAAAAGCTTATTGGTTAAAGAGCTTTTTCCCACGTTTGGCTTTCCGATAAGAGCAATTTTCAAAGTACCGTCCTCTTCCTCTTCCAGTCCTTCCTTTGGAAAATGCTTTACCACCTCATCCAAAAGGTCTCCCAGCCCTAAGTGGTTGGCAGCGGATACCGGGAAGGGTTCTCCCAGTCCCAGCTGATAGAACTCATAAATATCATTACCATACTTTTTGATGCTGTCCACCTTGTTTACACAAAGGACAATAGGCTTTTTGGAACGGCGAAGCATCTCTGCCACCTCATAATCCGCATCCACTACGCCGGACTTTACATCTGTGACAAAAATAATCACATCCGCAGTTTCAATGGCCAATTCCGCTTGAGATCGCATCTGCTTTAATAACACATCATCGGAAATCGGTTCGATACCTCCGGTATCCACCATGGTAAAATAATAATTCAACCAGTTTCCCTCCGCATAAATACGGTCTCTGGTTACTCCCGGAGTATCCTGAACAATGGAAATCTGCTTTCCTGCAATCGTATTAAAAAGGGTGGACTTTCCCACATTCGGTCTTCCGACCACTGCTACTATAACTTTTCTCAATTTGCCCCTCCCATAAATTCCTACAACAAATGGAGATATTTTACCATTTTTTCTTCTATAAGAAAAGAGGAAAGGCCTAAGCCTCTCCTCTTTTTATACTTGTGCGCCTAGCGGCGCACGTTTCTAACGGGTTAAAGTCCCGAATTCGCCCGGTAGTGGGAAGGATATAGCCGAAGGCAAGGGTGTCGAGGGTGACCTCGA
>NZ_CAUVME010000056.1:0-7293 GCF_963553175.1 Oribacterium sinus
GCAACCCTTCCGGTTCAGACCTTTGATAACGGTATTGCAACAGTCAATACGGAAACTGCCGAAAAATTAGGCTATTCCTTAGATAAGATTAAAGAAGCCTTCAAGCCGTTCTGCACCAAGATTGTGGAGATTAAGACGGAAAAAGAATTTAAATCATAGGATACAAGATGAGTGGATTTTTAACAGTAGGAATTATGAAAACAGCTGTGGAACTGGGGCTTATTTATGCCCTGGTTGCCATGGCACTATTTATTTCTTATAGTATTTTAAATATCGCAGACCTTTCTACCGACGGATCCTATACTTTAGGCACGGCAGTGTCTGCAGTTTTTACAATTTCCGGACATCCGATTTTGGGAATTTTTATGGCTATGTTATCCGGTTCTCTTTCCGGCTTTGTCACGGCCTTTTTGCAAACTACTCTGGGGATTGAAAGTATTTTGGCGGGAATCATTGTGAATACAGGCCTTTATACCGTGAATTTAGCGGTGATGGGTTTTTCTTCCAACCTGTCCATCTTTGGTACAGACACGATTTTTACGCTCTTTGCAGGGGATAATGCCTTTTTAAATGAGTGGGGAGTGGTGATTCTCCTTAGTATTATAGTTCTTCTTCTTTGTTTTTTCTTAAAATGGTTCTTTAAAACCGGACTGGGGCTATCGATTCGGGCAACGGGAGACAGTCCTGCTATGGTCCGAGCTTCCTCCATTAATCCCACCTTTACCATTACGGTAGGACTTTGTCTGTCCAATGCTTTAACCGGTCTTTCCGGCTCTTTAATCGCACAGTATAACAAAACGGCTGATATTAATTTGGGTACCGGTATGGTAACGGTGGCATTAGCATCTTTAGTTATTGGGGAAAGCATTTTCGGAAAGAAAAAGCTGATTTTGCGTCTTTTGGGTGTGGTATTCGGTTCTCTACTTTATAGAAGCATTATTGCACTGGCTTTACGTTTAAAGGTACCGACGGAAGCCTTCAAGCTGGTCAGTGCCTGCATTGTGGCCCTGGCAATTTCTTCCACCAAGGTGAAGGAGCTTTTACAATATAGCAGATTAAGACGAAATGCTATGGAACGACAGAAAAAGGAAGGGGAGAAGCATGCTTAGTTTATCCCATATTTATAAGACCTTTAATGCGGGAACCATTCATGAAAAAAAAGCCCTGCAGGATTTAAATTTGCATTTGTCTTCCGGAGACTTTGCGACTATAGTAGGAAGTAACGGAGCAGGAAAATCCACCCTCTTTAATGCAATTTCCGGGAGCTTTTTATTGGACAGCGGTTCCGTGGTTTTAGAGGGAGAAGATATTACCTTTTTACAGGAGCATAAGCGGAGTAAATTTATCGGAAGACTTTTTCAGGATCCTCTGATGGGTACCGCGCCTCACATGAGCATTGAGGAAAATCTTTCTGTTTCCTATCTTCGAGCTTCCCACAGCTCTTTATTTTCCAGAGTGAAAAAGAAGGACAGAGAATTCTTTCGGGAGCAGCTAAGCCTTTTGGAAATGGGCTTGGAGGATCGGATGAATCATCCTGTGGGATTGCTTTCCGGCGGACAAAGACAGGCTCTTACTCTTTTAATGGCCACCATGGTAACGCCGAAGCTGTTGCTTTTGGACGAGCATACAGCGGCATTGGATCCGAAAACCGCGGATAAGGTATTGGAACTGACCCGAAATATTGTGGAAGAGAGAAAAATCACCTGCCTGATGATTACCCATAATATGCATCAGGCTTTGGAACTTGGAAACCGAACTTTGATGATGGATCAGGGAAATATCGTGTTGGATTTATTCGGGCAAGAGAGAGAGGGACTTTCCGTAGATAAGCTGCTGGAGCTCTTTATGGCAAAGGCCGGAAAGGCATTGGACAACGATCGTATTCTTTTATCCTAAGAAGGGGAGGAGAGACTATGTTAAAGAAAGACTTTGTAATTACCATTGGCAGACAGTACGGTTCCGGCGGAAGAATTGTGGGAAAGCGTTTGGCGGAAAGCCTGGGGATTCCCTTTTATGATGAGGAGATTTTAAAAATCACCTCGGAGAAAACCGCTATCGGAGAGCAGTATTTTCGTCTTGCGGATGAGAAAGCCGGAAGCAATGTGTTGTTTAAAATCGTGGATTCCTTAAAGCCCAGATTGGGGAAGCCCAGTTTATCCGAAGACATTGTAAGTCCGGAGAATCTTTTCCGTTTTCAAAGCCAGGTGGTAGTGGAGTTGGCGGAGCAGGAATGCTGTATTATTGCCGGCCGTTGTGCCAATGTGGTTCTTCGAGATGCCGGAAAGGAACATGTGGATTTCTTCGTTTATGCGGATATGGAAAAACGCATTGAAAGAACCATGGACTATTGCAAGGTGGATCAAGAAGAAGCCAAGAAGCGTATTAAGAAGATTGATAAGGAAAGGAAAGAATATCATCGTTACTACACCGGAGAAGAATGGATGAAACCGGACAATTACGATTTGATGATTAATGCTTCCCGAATCAATTATGATGAGATGGAATTGTTGATGAGAAATTATCTGCAAATGAAAGGCTATATCGAATGATGAAAAGCATCGCGGGAGCGGGAAAAGTAATAAAGGGCAGTTTAACGGTACCCGGAGACAAAAGCATTTCTCACCGGGCGGTAATGTTTTCCGCCTTGGCTCATGGAGAAACGAAAGTAAAAGGATTTTTGCCCGGGGAAGACTGTTTGTCCACCATTTCCGTTTTCCGAAAAATGGGCGTTTCCATAGAACAGGAGCAGGACAGTGTCCGAATCCAAGGACTTGGCCTTCACGGCTTAAAGGCTCCGGAAGAAGCCCTATACTGCGGAAATTCCGGTACCACCATGCGACTGATGGCGGGAATTTTGGCGGGACAGAGCTTTTCCTCTTGCTTAACGGGGGATGAAAGCTTGGAAAAACGTCCCATGAAGCGAGTTTGTCTTCCCCTGGAAAAGATGGGGGCGAGAATCAAGATGCAGGGAGAAAAGGGTACGGCTCCTTTGGAGATTACCGGCTCTCCTCTGAAAGGGATTTACTATGAAAGTCCGGTAGCTTCCGCCCAGGTGAAGTCCTCCGTACTTTTGGCAGGGCTTTATGCTAAGGGAAAGACTTCCGTGATTGAACCAAGTCTTTCCAGAGACCATACAGAACGACTTTTGGGAGCTATGGGGGTGGAATGTTCTACAAAAACCCTGGAGGATGGCAGAGTGGAGATATCTTTGGAAGGCGGGCAGGAACTTAAGGCTCTTTCTGAAGAGTATCTTGTTCCGGGAGATATTTCCTCTGCGGCTTATTTTATGGCTTCCGTATTTTTTCTTCCGGGATCCTCCTTACGGCTTAAGAATATCGGTCTTAATCCCAGCAGGTGCGGAATTTTGACGGTATTGGAAAAGATGGGGGCGAAGATTTCCTTGGAAAACTGCTCTATAGTTTATGGAGAAGAAAGAGGGGATATTTATCTTGAATATAGTCCCCTAAAAGCCGTGGATATCGGAGGAGATTTAATTCCCCGTTTGATTGACGAGCTTCCCCTGCTGGCTATACTGGCTACGATTGCAGAGGGGGAGACCCGGATTTATGATGCGGCAGAGCTTAAGGTCAAAGAATCCAACCGAATCAAAGCCTGTGTAGAGAATTTACAGCGTCTGGGTATTTCTGCGGTGGAAACGGAGGATGGCATGATAATTCCGGGAAAAGGATCTGTTTTCTCCTTGGAAGGAAAGAGGATTCCCAGCTTTTTGGATCACAGAATTGCCATGAGCTTTTCCGTTTTAGGACTTCTCTGTAAGGCGGAAAATCCCATGCAAATTGAGGATTCCGAATGCATTCAGATTTCTTATCCAAATTTTTTCAAAGATTTTGAAAAAGTTCTTGACGAGGGATAAAATATTTGCTAATATACGCTAGTCGGTTTTTAAACGACTGAGGCGAATTGGTCAAGCGGTTAAGACGCAGCCCTCTCACGGCTGAATCCCGGGTTCGATTCCCGGATTCGTCACTCCCGAGCATTGCTCGGGTTTTTTTGTGTCTATTTTTCTTTCGTTTTTTATTTCTTTTCTTTTTTCTCTGATTTGGTACAATATAGGAGCATTCAAAATAAAGGAGAAAAATAATGCACAAAAATCTTGTTTTGGATATGGGAAATGTTTTAGTCACCTATGATCCGGTATGGGTGATTCAAGAATATACAGATAGAGAAGATTGGATTAAAGAAATCAAAGATGTGATGTTTTATTCCGGAGAGTGGATCCGGTTGGATGCAGGGCTGATGTCCGAGGAGGATGCCCTAAAAGCATGGATGAAACGTTGCAGTTCACCGGAGCTGGCAGAGCTTTGTAAAATCTGTTTTGAAAACTGGGATAAATATAATATGAAAAAAATCCCCGGTGTTGCGGAAATCCTAAAGGAAGAGAAGGAGCAGGGAAGAAAGCTTTATCTTTTGTCCAATGCTTCCATGCGCTTGCTTCCGATTTGGCGGGAAGTGCTTCCCGGATCAGAATATTTTGACGGCATCTTTTACTCTGCGGCCTTTCAATGCCTGAAGCCACAGGATGTTATTTATGAAAGATTTTTAAAGCATTTTTTTTTGGAAGCAAAGGATTGCTTTTTTATAGATGATTTAAAAGAAAATATTGAGGGCGCAAAGAAAGCAGGCTTGGATGGCGCAGTTTTGCCTCTTCCCGAAGCTTCTGCTCTTCGAAAGATTTTGGAAGAAGAGAAAAACGCATAAAGTCTATAGGAGGACAAATGAATCAGCTTAAGGAACACCCCTTTCCTTTAGTGGAATATAAAATCAGTACAGGGCTTCTCCCAATGGTGGAATCGCCCCTTTTCCAAAGAGAAACAGGGTTACAGCATGGCTTCTCCACCAGAAAGGGTGGCGTATCCAAGGAACATTTGGCTTCTTTAAACTTAAGCTTCTCTGTGGAGGATGCCAAGGAAAACGTCCTGGAAAATTTCCGGAGAGTCGGAGAGCGTTTCGGGAAAACCTCGGAAGACTTTGTGCTTAGCAAGCAAAGTCATGAAACCAAGGTACTAAAGGTAGGTACGAAGGACAGGGGGAAGGGCATTACAAAAGAAAGAGATTATGAGGGAATAGATGCGTTAATCACGGATGAAGAGGGCCTTATCCTTTCCTGCTTTTCTGCAGACTGCGTTCCGATTTTATTTTATGATCCGATTCGTAAAGCTGTGGGCGCCTGCCATAGCGGCTGGAGAGGCACCAAGGGGAAGATTCTTCGGAATGTGGTGGAGGAAATGTCAAAGCATTTCTCTTCTAATCCTGCGGATATTCTTATTGCCATCGGCCCCAGTATTTCCAAGGAGCAATATATTGTTTCGGAAGACTTGGGTCTTTCCTTCCTGGAGGATTATCCGGATTTAGGAGAGGATTCAAGTTCTCCTATTCAAAGGATTTCAAAGGATAAATTTCAACTGGATTTGTGGGATTTAAACCGTAGGATAGCGCTGGACTCCGGAATAAGGGAAGAGCATATTTCCATCAGCGGTTATTGCACCATGGAGAATCCGGAACTGTTTTTTTCTCACCGTTACAGTCAGGGAAGAAGAGGACTGCAGGGAGCTTTTATCTGCTTACAGGATTAGATAGTACTTAAGCCAAAAGCCGGCTATGAGAGTTCATAGTATGCTTTCCGTTGGGAAAGAAAGGATATGATTTTGCCGATGAAAAAATATGCCATATTGATTTTGCTTTTCCTTTGCAGTCTTTCGGCCTGCGGAAAAGGTAAAGAGAAGCCTGTAGTGAAAGAGGCTTCCGCTTCCAATCTGGAGGATGTAGTGGATGAGAAAGCCAGTTCCTCCGAGCTTGCCAAAAAGGTGGAAGAAAGAAAACAGGAGGAAGAGGAGCTTGCTCTTTCCCGATATACCAATCTGGGACTGGTGCAGTGTGATTCCAGCTTTATTAACTTCCGCTCACAACCCAATGAAAATGATATTCAAAACATTATCGGAATTTTAAAGAATGGAGCAGGAGTGGAGATCTTAGAGTCTCCCGCAGCGGGAACGGAGAACTGGGTGAAGGTTCGTTCCGGCGGTTTGGATGGCTATATTTCCAAGCAGTTTTTGCTGGAGGGAGAGGAAGCGAAGGAAAAGGCCAAGGAATATATGGAGCCAAGAGTTACCATCTTGGCGGAGAAGCTTCGTATTCGTTCTACTCCGGAGAAGATTGACGGAAATACCTTAGGCTCCTGTGCCAAGGGGGAACGATATATTGTATTGGGAAGAAGCGGAAAGGATTATCTGAAAATTTCTGCAGATACCATCGAAGGGGTGGAAGAGGCTTATATATCTTCCAGTGCGGAAAATGTAAGTTTGGAATACGGCTTGGATGAGGCGCGAAGCTACAATTTAAAGCAAAAGGTTTTAAACCAGTATGATCACCTTGGGGTTTCCAAGGCACAAGATTATATCAATATCCGTTCCGACCCTGCCGACAAGGGCATTGACAACATTATCGGAAAATTCCCGGGCTATGCGGGAGGAGATATTTTAGGGGAAGAAAACGGTTGGCTGAAAATCCGTTCCGGAGAAATCACCGGCTATGTTAAGTCGGAGCTGGTGGCGCAAGGAAAGGAAGCGGAGCAGTTGGCCCTTGCCCATGCTCAGGTTATGGCAACGGTAAATACGGATGCTTTAAATGTCCGGGCAAACCCCAGTACTGAATCCAATGCCTGGACCAAGGTCACAAGAGATCAAAGATATTCCGTGGTAAATCAGCTGGATGGATGGGTACAGTTGGACCTGGACTCCGGAGATGATCAGGAAGGAGATCAGGGAGCCTATGTTTCCACAAGAGATAACAATGTTACCGTTAACTACGGCTTAATCGAGGCCATTTCCTACAGACCGGCACAGGATAGAGCCAATATTGCGGCAAAGAGACGAAGCGATTTGGTGAACTTTGCCTGCCAATTCGTCGGTAACCCCTATGTGTGGGGAGGAACCTCCTTAACCCACGGTTGCGATTGCTCCGGCTTTACCCAGACAATTATGAGTAAATATGGCGTTTCTTTGCCCAGAGTTTCCAGGGATCAGGCCAGAACCGGTGTGAAGGTAAGCAGTGAAAATATGCGTCCCGGAGATTTGATTTTCTATGCCAACAGGAGAGGTGTGGTAAATCATGTAGGAATCTATATTGGTAATGGTCAGGTGGTCAATGCGGCCTCCAGACGTTCCGGAATTCGAATTTACCGTTGGAATTACAGAACTCCTGTGGCAATTCGAAATGTATTAGGAGATTAACGAAACGGAAATGCCTAAATACAACATAAGGGCATAAGCAAAG
>NZ_CAUVME010000057.1:0-6903 GCF_963553175.1 Oribacterium sinus
GCACCATAGAATTTATCGTGGATCAGGAAGGCAAGTTCTATTTTATGGAAATGAATACCCGTATTCAAGTGGAACACGGGGTAACGGAACTGGTAACGGATACGGATCTTGTGATAGAGCAGATTCGGGTCTGTGCGGGAGAGCCTCTTAGCATGACGCAGGAGGAAGTTCTTCTACGGGGACATGCCATAGAGTGTAGAATCAATGCGGAAATTCCGGAGAAGAATTTTATGCCAAGTCCCGGAACCATTACGGCCTTACATTTACCGGGAGGAAACGGGGTAAGAGTGGATACGGCCATTTATACCGGCTACAAGATTCCTATGGAATACGATTCCATGATTGCCAAGGTCTTGGTGCATGGAAAAGATAGGCAAGAGGCTATACGGAAAATGAAGGGAGCCTTGGAAGAAATGCTGGTGCTGGGGGTGGAAACCAACCTGGACTTCCAATATAAAATCATGCAGTCTGAGGCATTTGTGGAAGGAAAGGTGGATACCGGCTTTATTGAGCGTTTTACCTTAGGAGGAAAATAAGCATGAAGGTTGATTTAAATGCGGATGTGGGAGAGAGCTTCGGCCGTTATACCCTGGGTATGGATGATAGCTTGATTCCTCTTCTCAGCTCTGCCAATATTGCCTGCGGCTATCATGCAGGGGATCCTTTGGTGATGGAGAAGACCGTGGAACTGTGTAAAAATGCGGGAGTTGCCTTAGGGGTACATCCCGGATTTCCGGACTTGCAGGGCTTTGGCAGAAGAAATATGGACTGCACACCCAAGGAACTAAAGAACATGCTGCTCTACCAGATGGGAGCCTTGGAAGCATTTTTACATAAGGACGGCTTAAAGCTTCAGCACGTAAAGCCCCATGGAGCCCTTTATAACATGGCCGCAAAGGATGAAGAGCTGGCTAAGGCTATTTGCGATGCGGTAAAGGAATATGATTCTTCTTTGATAATTCTGGCTCAGGCCTCTGGTAAGCTCTACCAATTAGCGGAAAAGATGGGAATTCCCGTAAAGGCGGAGGTCTTTATGGATAGAGCCTATGAGGAGGACGGTTCCTTGGTGAATCGAAGAAAACCGGGAGCCATGATTACCGACGAAGAGGAAGCTATTGAAAGGGTGCTTTCCATGGTACTGGAGAAGAAGGTCAGAGCCATCACAGGAAAGGAAATCCCTATCCAGGCAGATTCCATCTGCGTCCATGGAGACGGAGAGAAAGCCCTGCTTTTTGTAGAAAAGTTAAGGAAGACGCTTGTAAAAGAGGGAGTGACAATAGAAGCCTTCGGTAGAGGTATTTAAGAAGAAAATTATTCATAAAAGCTTGAAGGGAATGGGAAAGTCAAACTAATCCATAGCCTTCATGCGTATAGGTCCGGGATAGGGGTAATCTGAGCCCGCGGGTACTTGCGAAAAACAATAGAAGCGCAGTTTTTTGCTTAGTATCCCCCGGGAGGCGAGGTTAGCGAGAGCGTGCCCCGAGCCCGGACCTATACTGCATGAAGGCTGTTTTTTTGATATTAACATTATTTTCTTCAGCTTTTATGAAATTTTTCTGTATTTCATTGACAGAGAGGATAATAATAGTAAAATATGAAAATGATTTCCGTTTTCATGGATTTTGTATTCAATTCTTTTGGGATTTGATTTTAGTATGAAGAAGACTGAAAAGGAAATCCTGATCGGAAAGCTTCTCTATTGTCAGGAATAGGGGAGCAGAGTTGAGATAGATTTTGTAGGGGAGCGGATATGGAAAAAGGGAAGTACAAAACCCAGCATAAAGAGGAATTGCAGAAATATCTATCCACTTTAGAAGGGGAGCATTTCACGGTAGCGGACTTGGTGATTCATTTCCGTGAAGAGGGAAGGCCCATCGGAACCACCACCATTTACAGGCAGCTGGAAAGACTTTGCGAGGAAGGTTTGGTGAACAAATACCTGATTGACCAAAACAGTCCTGCCTGCTTTGAATATGTGGGGGAGAGGAAGGAAGCTTCCAAGGAACATCTTTTTTTCCATTGCAAATGTAGCCGTTGTGGAGCCTTGATTCATCTGCATTGTCATGAATTGGACTTTATGATGGAACATCTTCTTGTGCATCATGGCTTTCATTGGAATCCGAAAAGGACAGTTTTCTACGGCTTGTGTGAGAACTGTGCCCGGGAGGAGGAAAAGAAGCCTTAAAGTTATTTACCTAGAAAGGAGCCCCTATGGGACTAAGAAAACTGGCGATTGCCACCACATTTTCCTTACTTGCAGCAAATCTTTTTGCCTGTGGAGCAAGTAATGCAGGAAAGACAGAGACTACAGCAGCCACCACACAGGCAGTAGCAGAGAGTAGCAAGGAGGAGAGCAAGGCAAGCGGAGAGAAGCTGAAGATTGTAGCGACCAATTTCCCCGCTTATGATTTTGCAAGAGCTGTTACCAAGGGAGAGGCGGATGTTACCATGCTGGTTAAGCCGGGAGCGGAGACGCACAGCTATGAGCCAAGCCCTCAGGATATTATTACCATTCAAAATGCGGATTTATTCCTCTATGTAGGCGGAGATAGCGATGCCTGGGTAGACGGTATGTTAAAGTCCATGAACAAGGAGGATTCCTCCGTTTTCAAAATGATGGATGCGGTAAATTTAATGGAAGAGGAAACTGTTGAGGGAATGCAGGAAGAAGAGGAGCATGACCACGACCATGAAGGCGAGTCCGGAGAACATAAGGAAGAAGCTGCCGACCATGAGGATAAGGCTTCCGAGGCACAGCGTGACAGCCACGAGGAAGAGGAAGTGGAGATGGATGAGCATGTTTGGACCTCTCCTGTAAATGCCATTCAGATTGTAAAGAAGTTGGATGAGAAGATTTCTTCCCTGGATTCTTCCAAAAAGGATGTTTTTGATAAGAATACAGAGGCCTATGTGAAGGAATTGGAAGAGCTGGATAAGAGCTTTAGAGAAGTGGTAGATTCCGGAAAGAGAAAAGAAATCATTGTGGCAGACCGTTTCCCCTTCGCTTATTTCTGTAAGGAGTACGGCTTGACCTACTTTGCGGCATTCCCGGGCTGCTCTACCGATACCCAGCCTGCTGCACAGACCATTGCCTTCTTACAGGATAAGGTAAAGGAAGACGGCATTCCGGTGGTATTCCACATTGAAATGAGCAACGAGGATATGGTCAACGCCATTTGTAAAGATACGGGAGCCAAGAAAATGCTTTTGAATGCGGTGCATAATGTGACCGATGAGGATTTCAAAGCAGGCAAGACCTATGTTGATTTAATGAAGCCGAATGTAGAGGCATTGAAGGAGGCACTGAATTAATGAGTTATTTTTCCCTAAACAAGATTGGCTTTTCCTATGAAGGGAAGGTGGTATTAGAGGACATTCATTTTTCCGTGGAAAAGGGAGATTATCTTTGTATCGTGGGGGAAAACGGAGCCGGAAAAAGTACCCTTTTAAAGGGTATATTAGGGTTGAAAAAGCCCGGTGAAGGAGAAATCATTCTGGGGGACGGCCTGAAAAGGCAGGATATCGGATATCTTCCCCAACAGACGGAGGCGCAGAAGGATTTCCCTGCCAGTGTTTACGAGGTGGTGGAGTCCGGATGCCTAAACAAGCTTTCCTTATTTCCCTTTTATCGTAAGGAAGATAAGAAGCGGGTAGAGGATGCTCTTCGTTTTTTAAACATTGAGAATTTGAGAAAGTCCTGCTATCGGGAGCTTTCCGGCGGACAACAGCAAAGGGTTCTTCTGGCAAGAGCCCTTTGCGCCGGCTCCAAGCTCTTGATTTTGGATGAGCCTGTGGCAGGTTTGGATCCTAAGGCCCAGACAGAGCTCTATGATTTAATTGACAGATTGAATAAGGAATTAAAGATTACCATCATCATGGTTTCCCATGATGTGAAGGAAATAGTACAAAGAGCAAAGCATATTCTCCATTTGGCCCATAAGCAGTTATTTTTCGGAGAGGCGGAAAAGTATAGAGAGTCGGAGCTTGGAAAAAGTTTTGTGAAGGATTTGGAGGGCTAAATGTTTAAGGTTTTAGGGTCGATGCTTTCCTACGATTTTATGATTCGAGCGATTATCGTAGGTTCTCTGGTTTCCCTGTGTTCTACACTTTTGGGAACCAGTCTGGTTTTAAAAAGATATTCCATGATTGGGGATGGCTTGTCCCACGTGGGCTTTGCAGCCTTGGCAATTGCCTATGCTCTGCAATTAGCCCCCATGTCCGTGTCTATTCCGGTCTGTGTGATTGCGGCATTTTTCCTTTTGCAACTGGAAGAAAATTCCAAAATTAAGGGAGATGCGGCTACCGCTTTACTTTGTAGCGGAGCTTTGGCGGTGGGAGTAATGACGATTTCTTTGACCACCGGTATGAATACAGATGTTTGTAACTATATGTTCGGCTCCATCCTGGCCATCAGTCCCTCGGACATGCGGCTTTCCGTAATTTTATCCGTGGTGGTGCTGTTCCTTTACATTTTCTTCTATCCCCGCATCTTCGCGGTGACCTTTGATGAAAATTTTGCAAAAGCCAGCGGAACCAATACCCGTTTCTACAACATGGTTTTGGCCTTACTGACTTCTATCACCATTGTGCTGGGCATGCGAATGATGGGAACTCTTTTGATTTCCAGTCTGATTGTTTTCCCCTCCATTACCGCCATGCGGGTTTGTAAGAATTTCTTGGCCACCATTATTCTGGCCTCCCTTCTGTCACTCTTTGGATTTTTTGTGGGAATGACTCTGTCCTTCCTTTACAGGATTCCTACGGGAGCTTCCATTGTGGTGATAGATATTGTGTTATTCTTCCTATTTTGTGCGATTGAAGCAATGCGGAATAGAAAGGGATAGAGGATAAGAAAATGAAATTAAGCAGAAAAATGAATACAAAAGAAGAGAAGGCCTTAGGGCCTTTTCGCATTTTCGGAAAAAGCAGAAGAGCAAATGGGATCATCCCTTTGAGAAGGGCTTGTCTTCTTCTTGCCCTTTGCGCAGGAACTTTGGTGGCCTGTAAGGAAAAGGATACCGTGCGGAAGACCCCGGGAAAGGTGGAGAGTACGGAAAGTACTTCTTCCGTATCCGAAGAGGAAGCAATGTCTATGGCGGAGGCGTTGGATGCCTTAGAGTCTAAGGATGCGGCATCGGTGGCGGCGGAAAATACAAATCCCTCCTCAGAAAGTAAAATTGCCGGAAGCACCAATTCCGCAGAAAGCGTGAAGGAAACCGATGAGCAGGGAAGAACCTATCCTATAGATGATTATCCCTACAATCCTAAAGAAGACAGAGGAAAGTATTCTTTGGAGAAGCCGGATATTGTGGTGGGAGATAAACTCTATGCCACCCAGATTAATGACTGGTACAAGAACTTTCAGGATTATGAGGGAAAGACGGTCAGTATTGAAGGGATGTATATGAACTTCGGAGGCTATACTCTGGTGGGAAGAAACGGTCCCTCCTGTCCTTATTGTACCGGTGGCTATGTGAATTTTGAATTTAAAACTGACCTTGATCTTTCCGGATTGGAGTCGGAAAAGTCCTGGATTCGGGTAAAGGGCGTTTTACGGCAGGGAAAGTATTCCATTTCCAAGGATGTTTCCCAGCTAATTTACTATATTGAGGCTTTGGAAGTAGAGAAAATGGATAAGCCCGGAGTGAACCCCATTACAGATTAGATGGTTAGTTTAATATAACTTTTATACTTTTCTTTTTCTTTGTCATTTATACTAAGAGTATAAAATAATAATACTTCTCAATTTTAAGAAAAATTTGAGAAAATCAGAAGGAAGTACTGAATACAGTAGAACAAATAAGGAGGAAAACTATGTTTGAACAAGTAAAATTAGACTATGCCTTTGATGCTCTGGAGCCCCATATCGACACGATGACTATGGAAACCCACTATGGAAAGCATCATGCCACCTACACCAAGAACTTTAATGATGCGGTGGAAAAGGCGGGACTGGGCGAAAAATCTGTAGAAGAGATTCTTTCTTCTCTCTCTTCCGTAGGCGATGAGGCCTTAAGGAACGCTTTACAGAATAATGGTGGCGGTTTCTATAACCATAATTTGTATTTTTCCGTTATGAGTCCTAAAAAGGGAACAAAACCAAGCCCTGCCCTGGCAGAGGCGATCAACAGGGACTTCGGATCCTTGGAAAAGCTGGTGGAAACCTTGCAGAATCTGGCTTTGGGACAGTTCGGTTCCGGCTGGGCGTTCTTATCGGTAGATAAAGAAGGAAAACTTTATGCCACAAAGGCCGCAAACCAGAACAATCCTTTTATGGAAGAAGGACAGCATACCCCCATCTTGGGAATTGATGTTTGGGAGCATGCCTACTACCTTCGTTATAAGAATCTAAGAGGCGACTATCTGAAAAATTTCTTCGAGGTTTTAGACTGGGAGAAGGTCAGCGAGAATTATGAGCAGTGCAAGTAAATTTGTTTCCGGTACTAACTTCAAGCATCGCTTTGCTCGCTTTCAGTAAGTACTGAAGGGCTCAGACTACCCCCTATGAAAGACCTGTACTGCATCAGTCGCGTTGGTTAATGGATTCCTACAGATTTTATTCCGGTAACGCTCTCGCTAGCCAAGTACCGGCGAGTCTGAAGTATTCCTTTTTCAGACCGGTATGAAGGAAACGTGCATATTATCTTTCGAGAAATGAAAAAAGTATTCTACTCCGATACTCATTCTAGCGGAGTAGAATACTTATTTTTTTTCTAAAAATATGCTAAAATAAAGCGCTAAAAAAATTATGTGAGAATTATTGTTAGCACACTATAAAGTATATTTCAAATAGTATAAAAAGGAGAAAAGCGATGGCTGATATGAAAAAAGGAAGCGGGAATAATATCTTTTTGTGTAATGATTTTCCGGGCTATGGGAAGGTGGCTTTGCAGGGGATGATTC
>NZ_CAUVME010000058.1:0-6589 GCF_963553175.1 Oribacterium sinus
AGCTTCACGAAATTACCAAGTTCCTCTATGAAAGAGAAACCATTACCGGAGAAGAATTTTTGGAGATTTTAAACCGAAAGGAAGTAGACCCTTCCGTAGTGGCAAGAGAAGAAAACTAATCCGGCCATCAAATAGTTGAACAAATCAAACAGATATAGCATTTCAGCAATATAGGTCTGTAATGAAGGCAATCTGAGCCCGTGCCTGAATTACAGACCTATAATATGTGAAATGCTTTTTTATTTTTCAAAGCTTCTTTTTTAATTTCTAACAAAAAAGATAGATTTTTTATCGAAAAATATGGTAAAGTGACAGTATTCATATAGTTTCAGGAGAAAATCAAAAGAATTACAGAAATATGCCAGGAAAACAATGCAGAAGATCGGTTCATAAAAAGTCAAGGAGGGTGTATGAAAAGAGATTTGGATTATCTTCGTCTGCTGGCAAAGAGCTTTCCCAGTGCGGATGCGGCGGCAGCGGAGATTATCAATTTGCGGGCGATTTGCGGTCTTCCCAAGGGGACTGAATATTTTTTTTCAGACCTTCACGGAGAAAGTGAAGCCTTCATTTTCCTGATGCGTTCCGCCTCGGGAGTGATTCGTTCTAAGATTTCCGATGTTTTTTCTCATTATCTTGGAGAAGAGGAACAGCTGAATTTAGCCAATCTGATCTATTATCCCAGAGAGACTTTTATGGATAAGCGCAATAACTATCTGGAGGATAAGGAATGGCAGAAGATTACCATTCACCGTCTGGTGGCGCTATGTCTCAAGATTGCTTCCAAGTATACCCGTTCCAAGGTTCGGAAAAAGCTTCCCAAGGAATTTGCCTATGCCATTGACGAGCTTTTACACGATGAGGAAGAAGATACCAAGCTATACCATAAAGAGATTCTGCAGGGAATTTTAGATGTAGAGAGAGGACAGGCTTTTATAATTGCTCTTTGTGAGTTGATTCAAAGTCTTAGTATAGACAGCCTGCATATTATCGGAGACATTTTCGATAGAGGCCCCCATGCGGATCAGATTATGGAGGAGCTGATGTGCTTCCACGATGTGGATATTCAGTGGGGAAATCACGATGTGGACTGGATGGGGGCTTTTTGCGGAAATCCTGCCTGCATTGCCAATGTTTTACGAATAGCTACCTCCTATAATAGCTTTGATGTTTTGGAGGACGGTTATGGTATCAATCTTCGTCCCCTGTCCATGTTTGCCCAGGAGGTCTATGGGAATGATCCCTGTAGTTGTTTTACCCCTCATTTGTGGGATAAAAATATTGCAGATTCCGTAGAGCCGGAGCTGGCTGCGAAAATGTGTAAGACCATCAGTGTGATGATGTGGAAGCTGGAGGGACAGTTGATTCGCAGACATCCTGAGTATGGTCTGGAGCATAGAATGCTTCTCCATAAGGTCAATCTGGAGAAGGGAGAAGTGGAAGTAGACGGAAAAATCTATCCCATGAAGGATTGTCATTTTCCTACGGTGGATTGGAAGGATCCCTATACCCTATCGGAAAAAGAGCAGGAGCTTATGGATACCCTGATCTACAGCTTCACTCATTCCAAAGTCTTAAAAAGACATATTGATTTTTTCTTTACCCATGGCTCCATGTACAAAATAATCAATCATAATATTTTGTACCATGGCTGCATCCCCATGACGGAGGATGGAGACTTTCTTCCTCTAAATACCAGAGATGGAGAGGTTTCCGGAAAGCGTTTAATGGATTACTGTGAGCAAAAGTGTATTGAAGCTTATTTTATGAACGAGGAATTGGATCCTAACGGAAAGCTTTATGCGACGGATTTCTTCTGGTATCTTTGGTGCGGGCCTAAGTCTCCCTTGTTTGGGAAGGATAAGATGACCACCTTTGAGCATTGTTTTATTGAGGACCCGGAAAGTCATAAAGAAAGCTTCAATTCCTATTACAGATGGATAGAAAAAGAAAGCTATGTGGATAAGATTATTCAGGAGTTTGATGAGGATCCGGAGCTTTCCCATATTGTAAACGGCCATGTACCGGTAAAGAGCAAGAAGGGGGAAAGTCCCATTAAAGCATCCGGCAAGCTTTTCATTATTGATGGAGGTATTTCCAAAGCTTATCATTCTAAAACAGGAATTGCAGGCTACACTCTGATTTATGATTCCAAGCATTTGTCTTTGGCGAAGCATAAGGATTTCCATAAGGGAGAGGAGAATACTCCCGAGATTCAGATGGTGGAAAGGATGAAGACTCGAATTCGAATCGGAGAAACGGATAAAGGTATAGAGCTTCGCAGGCAAATGACGGATCTTTTGGATTTGTTAGAGGCTTATCAAAATGGTGAAATTAAAGAGGCCTAGAATAAAGAAGAATTTAAGCAAAGCCAAGAGATAAGCTATTTTTAGCAAAAAATAATCACAGATTTTTCACATTATTCTATAGACAAGGAAAGGACTCTGCCCTATAATGCACAAAGCTTGAAAAAAGGAAGGGCGTGCCTTTCCTTTTTCTATTTATAAAAATGATGGTTAGAGAGAGGAGGGGAAATGAAGGAGTTAGAGAAGACAGAAGTAACGACAAAAACAGAATTGGTGGGGAATATCGAGAAGACGGAAACCATTGAGAAAACAGAAAAGCTGGTAAAGACCGGGAATGAAGAGAAGATAGAAACAATAGAGAAGATTAAAACTACAGAGAAGAAAACCGCAATGTTAAATCTTACGGAAGGAGACCCTTTAACTTTAATTCTTCGTTTCGCCTTTCCTATGTTGTTGGGAACCTTGTTCCAACAGTTCTACGGCATGATGGATACCATTATCGTCGGAAAGATGATTGGACTGAAGGCCCTTGCGGGGGTAGGTTCCACGGGAGCCATCAACTTTATGATTAACGGCTTTGTCATCGGAACCTGCTCCGGCTTTGCGATTCCCGTGGCACAGAAATTCGGTGCGGGACAGTTTGAAAAGCTCAGAAAATACGTAGGAAATATTCTGTATTTAACCGTGATTTTTTCTATTGTGATGACTGTTGTAATCGGTATTTTGACAAAACCGATTCTCCAGTGGATGAATACGCCGGAAGAAACCTTTTCCTATGCCTATCTTTATATTTTCATAGTGTTTTTGGGAATTCCGACGACCTTTCTTTATAATATAACAAGCTCCGTAGTTCGTTCTCTGGGAGATTCCAAAACACCGGTGTATTTCCTGATCCTTGCGGCGCTTTTGAATATTATTCTGGACTATGTGAGTATCCGCTTTTTAGGCTTCGGGGTGGATGGACCGGCTTATGCCACGGTAATTTCTCAGTTTGTTTCCGGACTATTGTGTTTAATATATATGATTAAGCGCTTTCCGATTATTCACTTGAAAAAGGAAGATTTGAAACTGGAAAGACATTACTATAAAAGACTTCTTTTGATGGGAGTTCCTATGGGACTGCAATACAGTATCACAGCCATCGGTTCCGTTATCCTACAGACAGCGGTGAACGGTCTCGGTTCTCAGGCTATGGCGGCCATTACCGCAGGACAAAGAATCAGTAATTTCTGCTGTTGTGTCTTTGATTCTTTAGGAGTAACCATGGCAACCTTTGCAGGACAAAATGTTGGTGCCAGAAAGCTGTCACGTATTAAAAAGGGTGTTTGGGAAGCCACCAAGGTGGGAAGTATCTATGCAGTATTGATATGCGCCGTACTTTTCTTCTTCGGAGATGAAATTCCTAAGATTTTTATTAATGCCAATGAAGTGGAAGTTATTAAAATGGCTAAGGAATTCCTTTTGGGAAATGCCTTTTTCTATATTCCTTTGGCGGTTTTAAACGTTTGGCGTTTTTCCGTTCAGGGAATGGGCTTCTCCGGATTCGCTATGCTGGCCGGGGTAAGCGAGATGATAGCAAGAATCATTGTGGCCTTTATTTTTATTCCATTACTGGGCTATATGGCGGCTTGTTACGCCTCCCCCCTGGCTTGGATTTTTGCGGATGCCTTTTTGATTCCGGCATTTTTCAAATGTATGAAGCGATTAAAGAGATTCCCGGCATAAATCTTCTCCTGTGCCTCCGCATTCTCCCCGAAGCTTCTTATGACAAAGATCGCAGGACATCCTTTCCGGAATGAGGTGTTGATAAGGCTTTGTAGCAAAGGGGTTTAGAGAAGAGTAGAACTCTGTCTTTCCCTGACATAGAAGTTCATTTTCCTTCGTATATAGGGCGTAGGATATGGTGGAAGACAGTTCCTCTACAAGCTCATGAAAAATATGGAGAAAATATTCATTTTCCCCGATGCTGAAGAGGACGATGAAAGGAAAGGAGCCTTCCTCTTTTAAAAGTTGAATATGGCAGGGCTCTTCTTTGAGCCCTGCTTTGTTTATGGCAGCATTTACAATAAGATCTAAAGAAGTAGTCAACATGAAAATCCCCTTTTTCCTAAGCTTAATATTAAAATTATGAGAAGCATGGTAGCAGCAATCCCGTATCATGAGCTGTCCAATATCTGTAGTTACGATATCATACCATAGCTTTAAGGGAAAAAAGAGTTTGCGACTATAATAAAACAATTTTGTGCCTATGATAATTTTCTTGCCAAAAAGAAGAGGATTTGATATAGTAGGAGTCGCGTCTTTGAAAGGCGACATTTATCCTGCCTAAGTTTAGGCAAATGATCACTCTATATGGAAAACCGGCGGTGTCTCTGATGAATCCGGTACGCACAAAGCATATAGAGGAAGTATAACCAAGGAGGTAGAAAAATGAGTGCAATTGGAATGAAGCAACTTTTAGAAGCAGGTGTACACTTTGGACACCAGACCAGAAGATGGAACCCTAAGATGGCTCCATACATCTACACCGAGAGAAACGGTATCCACATCATCGACTTACAGAAGACTGTAAAGCTTGTAGATGATTCTTACAACGCATTGTCTCAGATCGTTGCTAACGGTGGAACCATCCTTTTCGTAGGAACAAAGAAGCAGGCTCAGGACGCTGTTAAGGCTGAAGCACTTCGTTGCGGAGAGTTCTATGTAAATGAGCGTTGGCTTGGCGGAATGCTTACCAACTTCAAGACCATCCGTTCTCGTATCCAGAGATTAAAGGACATTGAGAAGATGGCTGAAGACGGAACCTTTGATGTATTGCCAAAGAAGGAAGTTACTCTTTTGAAGAAGGAGTGGGCTAAGCTTGAGGCTAACCTTGGCGGAATCAAGGATATGAAGTCTATTCCCGATGCAATCTTCGTAATCGATCCGAAGAAGGAGAAGATTTGCGTACAGGAGGCTCATTCTCTTGGAATTACTCTTTTCGGAATTGCAGATACCAATGCGGATCCTGAAGAGTTGGATTACATCATCCCCGGTAACGACGACGCTATCCGTGCAATCAAGTTAATCGTAGCTAAGATGGCAGATGCCGTAATCGAGGCTAAGCAGGGTGATATGACCGAGGAAGAAGCCGCTTTAGCAAGCAGTGAAGAAGATTTTACACAAGAGGCATAAGATAAATCAGGTCCCTTTTGCTCTATGAGTAGAAGGGACTATTTCCCTAATGTTATCGTTTAAAAGGAGGAAAGAAAATGGCAGAGATTACCGCAGCACTGGTGAAGGAATTAAGAGAGATTACCGGAGCAGGAATGATGGCTTGCAAGAAGGCTCTTACAGAGACAGCCGGAGATATGGATAAGGCTGTAGAGTACTTGAGAGAGCAGGGACTTGCAGGAGCAGAGAAGAAGGCAGGAAGAATTGCGGCAGAGGGTGTTTCCTTCACAAAGATTTCCGATGACGGAAAGACCGGCGTTGTAGTAGAAGTTAACGCTGAGACCGACTTCGTTGCTAAGAACGAAAAGTTCCAGAACTTCGTAAAGGAAGTAGCAGCTCAGGCATTAAAGACATCTGCAACGGATATCGACAGCTTCTTACAGGAGAAGTGGGATTTGGATCCTTCCAAGACTGTTTCCGAGCAGCTTTCCGCTACCATTTCCGTAATTGGGGAAAACATGAACATCCGTCGTTTTACCAAGATTACTGAGGAAAACGGTTTCGTTCAGGATTATATTCACTCCGGCGGAAGAATCGGTGTTCTTTTACAGGTTAAGTCCACTGTAGTAAATGATGCAATCAAGGATATGGCAAAGAACCTTGCAATGCAGATTGCCGCTTTAAATCCAAAGTACATCACTCGTGCAGAAGTTGATCAGGAATACTTAAAGAACGAGAAGGAAATCCTTTTGGCTGCAGCGAAGAATGAGAAGCCAAATGCTCCTGAGAAGGTTCTTCTTGGTATGGTTGAGGGAAGATTAAACAAGGAATTACAGGAAGTTTGTCTTGTAGACCAGGTTTATGTTCGTGCTGAGGATGGAAAGCAGAAGGTTGGTCAGTACCTTGAGAGCGTTGCAAAGGCTCAGAACGCTGAAATTTCCCTTGTTCGTTTCGTTCGTTACGAGACAGGAGAGGGACTTGAGAAGAAGAATGAAGATTTTGCTGCAGAAGTAGCTGCACAGATTAAATAATAAAGGAATCCCTCTTGCTGTTTGGCGAGAGGGATTTTTTTACCGTTAGAAAGGCTTAAAGAAAATGAACTGCATAGAGATTTTGGAAAAATTGGTGGCTAG
>NZ_CAUVME010000059.1:0-6516 GCF_963553175.1 Oribacterium sinus
AATCCTATTAAAGAAAGGACTTTTGCACCGCCGGACCGGAAGAGGGTGTATGCTTTTCAGGAGTATTTGCAGAAAAGAGGAATTACCTGTACGGTAAGAAGAGAGATGGGGGCAGATATTGCCGGAGCTTGCGGACAATTACGAAGGGATGGAACAAAAGGGGCTTAAGATGGAGTTTTTTGCAAAAACGGATCAGGGAAAAATGCGAAAAATGAATCAGGATTTTCTTTTCGCCACAGGGGATGCCCTGGGGAAATTTCCCAATCTTTTTCTTTTGGCAGACGGAATGGGAGGACACAGAGCCGGTGACTTTGCCTCCCGCTATTTGGTGGAAAGTCTAACGACGCTTTTAAAACAGGAGGAAGAACTGCCTTTGGTGCGAAGCTTGGAGAAGGCAATACAGAAGATGAATCTGGAGCTGCTTCGTCTTTCCCAAAGCAATATCCATTTACAGGGGATGGGAAGTACCTTGGTTACCGCCTTTGTAGAGGGAAACAGCATTGTTTTCTCCAACATTGGAGACAGTAGAGCCTACCTTTTTCAAAGAAATCGTCTGCGGCAGATTACCAGAGACCACAGCTATGTGGAGGAGATGATTCAGAGAGGAAAAATGATTCGAGGCTCTGAGGAATACCAAAAGAGTAAGAACATGATTACCCGGGCGGTTGGCGTGGAAAAGTACCTGGAAGTGGACTTCTTCGAGGAGGAGTGGGAGGAAGGAGATTTATTTTTCCTTTGCTCCGACGGCCTTAGCAATATGGTGGATCAGGAAAGTATGGTACAGATTTTAAAGGATGACTCCAGTTTGGAAGAAAAGGGAGAGGCTTTGATTACCTTAGCCAATATTAATGGGGGAAAAGACAATATCGCCTTGATTTTGGTGAAACCCGGAAAGGAGCAGGGATAATGAAATGGGAAAAAGGAACTCTGCTACAGGATCGATATAGTATAGAAGCCCTCATTGGAGAGGGAGGCATGAGCTATGTATACCGTGCCAGAGATCAAAAATTAGGAAGAACCGTAGCCATAAAGGTCTTAAAGCAGGATTATGCAGAGGATCAGGAATTTGTTCGAAAATTTCAGGACGAAGCCAAGGCTGCCGCAAAGCTGAATCATTTGAATATTGTCTCTGCCTATGATGTTGTGGATGAAGGGGATACGCACTTTATCGTCATGGAATTGGTGGAGGGAATTACCTTAAAGAACTATATCCATAGAAAGGGAAAATGCTCGGAGCGAGAAGCTATCGGCATTGCACTTCAGCTTGTGGAAGGTATGGATACCGCTCATAAGATGGGGATTGTGCACAGAGACATTAAGCCTCAGAATATGATTGTCAGCACCGAAGGGGTGGTGAAAATTGCCGATTTCGGAATTGCCAGGGCCGCAAGCCAAGAAACAGCCAATACGGCGGTGATGGGTTCCGTACATTATATTTCACCGGAGCAGGCAAGACGAGGGGTTTCCGACCAGCGTTCCGATATTTATTCCCTGGGTTGCACCATTTATGAAATGCTTACCGGAAAGCTTCCCTATGCAGGAGAGAATTCCATGGCGGTAGTTTTTTCCCACATGGAAGATCCTATTCCCCGGGTAAGGGATTTGGAGCCTGAGGTTTCCCCTGCCTTAGATTATGTGGTTTGGAAGGCTATGCAGAAAAAGCCCTCTGCCCGTTATCAAAGTGTGGAGGAGCTGCGGGATGACTTAAATCTTGCTTTGGAAGACCCGGAAGCCGGTTTTTTAAACGACAGACAGGATGAGGGAGACGAGTCCGTTTCCCGTCAGGCCAGACAGGAAATGGATAAAGGCATTTCCCGACTGTATAAAGCCTTGGCCATTTTGTCCGTAGTTTGTATCCTGGGCGTATTTCTTTTCCTAGGCTTTAAATTAGTGGGTATGCTTCGATCCGTAAAGGATCTTTCTCCCAAGACGGAAAGCGCAACGGAGAAGGAAACGGAGGAAAGCACCCAGGTAGCGATTACCATTTCCGCCTTAGACAGCTTACTGCCGGATATTGTGGGAAAGACCATTCCCGAGGCGGAGAAATATCTCTCCTCTTATGACATTAAGATTTATCCGGAAAAGGAGGAATTTTCCGAGAAATACGAGGAAGGACAGATTATTTCCTACCCCAGTGGAAAATATGGGGTCAGAAGCCGATTGTACGTGACGGTTTCCAAGGGAAGTAAGGTACTGGTATTTTATGATAAGGAGCATCCTGAGGACTTAACGAAGCTTCAGCAGATGGAGCTCAGCACGGTAGAGAAGGAGTTAAAGGATAGAGAGATTCCCTACAAGGTGCTTGAGCAAATGTCGAATACGGTGGAAAAGGGGTATCTGATCAGTACCAACAAGGCGGATACATCAGAGCCGGGAGAGCTGGAGCTTGTAGTCAGTACCGGAATTCCGGATAACTGGGCCGTGGTTCCGGATCTTACTAATCTTTCCGAGAAAGAAGCCATTTCCGCCTTGGAGGATGCCGGTTTGGAAGCCGGAGTGATTTCCTATATTCCCAGCACAAGCGTAGCAAAGGGTGTGGTGCTGAAGCAGTCAGTAGCAAAGGACAGCTATGTGGAAAGAGGACAGGCAATTCCCTTCAGCGTAAGCTCCGGTCCGGATGGGGAAAGCAGTACAAAGCTTGCCCCCTCCGATGACAACAGCAAGGCTTGGGTATCCAGCATAAATCAAACCGTTGTTTTGGGAAGTGGCGGTCCCGGTGTTGAAGGTACCGTCTTAGTGGTAGTTTATCTTCGACAAGACGTAAACGGAGAAAGCCGGTACACCACCCTGCAAGCCGCAAGATCCTATGTAATCGGAAGCGAAATGCAGTTAAGCATTGGTCGAATCAAGGGAATTGCCGGACTTTCCAAGGGTACCGTGGAAGTAGTGGATGCGGAGAAGGATAGGGTTCTGGCCGCCTATGATCTGGATTTCGCTCCGGAGGCTTAGGATGACAGGTAAGATAATTAAAGGCATCGGCGGATTTTATTATGTGGATACCAAGTCGGGAGTCTTTGAATGTCATGCCAAGGGGCTTTTTCGAAACAAGAAAGAAAAGCCCCTGGTAGGAGACATGGTGGAAGTGGAAGAGGTTCCTGACACGGAAAAAGAAATGGTGGGGCAGATTCTAAGGATTCTCCCTCGGAAAAATGAATTGATTCGCCCCTTAGTGAGTAATATTGACCAGGCGGCACTGGTTTTTGCGGTGAAGGAACCGGAGCCCTCCTTCCCCTTAATTGACCGTTTTCTTTTGCACCTGGAGGCAAGAGAAATTCCCTGTATGCTTTTCTTTAATAAGAGAGATTTGCTATCGGAATGTGAAGCGGATTATCGGGAGAAAATGCAGAGTATCTATGAAAAAGCAGGCATTCCCGTTTATTTTTTCCAAAGTAATACGAAAGAAGACCGGGAGGAAATCCTCAAGCTTTTAAAGGGAAAAACCACTGTTTTTTCCGGACCCTCCGGTGTGGGAAAGTCCAGTATGATTAATCTACTGTTGGAAGACAGGAGGATGGAGACAGGAAGTCTTTCCGAAAAAATCAAAAGAGGAAAGAATACCACAAGACATGCGGAATTTTTCTCTCTGGGAGAAGACAGCTATGTCTTGGATACTCCCGGTTTCACCTCTTTATTTCCACCGGATATCTCTCCCGAGAATCTGCGGTATTTCTATCCGGAGTTTGAAGAGTATCGGCAGTCCTGCCGCTATAATACCTGCTACCATTTGGGAGAGAAGAAGCAGGATTGCGGAGTAAAGCAGGCGGTGGAAAAGGGAGAGATTGCCCCGGAGCGTTACGAAAGTTACAAGAGCTTATATCAGGAGATTGTACAGGAAAGAAAGAATTATTAAGGAGGTTTCCGTGAAAAATCGATTATCCCCGTCTATATTGGCGGCAGACTTTTCCGCCTTACAGGAGGATGTGGCTTTAGCTGAGGCTGCAGGTGCGAAAAGCTTTCATTTTGACATTATGGACGGGCATTTTGTGCCCAATATTTCCTATGGAGCTGGAATTGTTTCCGCCTTACGGAATAAGTCCAAAGCCTTTTTTGATGTGCATCTGATGGTGGAGGAGCCGGACTTTTTCTTTGCCGATTACAAAAAGGCGGGAGCAGACAGAGTTTCTGTTCATGTGGAGGCGGTAAAACATTTGGATCGTTCTTTGCAGGCAATACGAGAGCTTGGTATGGAAGGAGGCGTTGCTTTGAATCCTGCCACATCCCTGTCCACAATAGAAGAAATTCTTCCCATTTGTTCCTATATTTTGATTATGTCTGTAAATCCGGGCTTTGGAGGGCAGAGCTTTATCCCTTATACCTTGGAGAAGATTAAAAGGCTTCGGAAAATGGCAGAAGAGAGAGCCCTTCCCTTGGAAATCGGTGTAGACGGGGGAGTAAAATTGGACAATATTTCTCCGATTCTGAAAGCCGGAGCCAACTTTATTGTGGCAGGCTCCTCCGTATTCGGAAAGAAAGACGAAATTGGAGAACGGGTAAAGAGTTTTAATAAGGTTCTTGAAAATGCCTAGGGGACAGTTTATAGTAAGGTAATAAAATAAAGGAGGGTCAGAGAATGCTGGATATTAAATTTGTGAGAGAAAATCCTGAAATTGTTAAAGAGAATATAAGAAAGAAGTTCCAAGATGAGAAGCTGAGTCTTGTGGATGAGGTTATTTCTCTGGATGTGGAAGCCAGAAAGGTGCAGATGGAAGCGGATGAGCTTCGTAGTAAAAAGAATCAGGTTTCCAAGCAAATCGGAGCTTTGATGGCGAAGGGAGAGAAGGAAGCGGCGGAAAATGCTAAAGAAGAGGTAGCTACATTCTCCCAGAGACTGGCAGAATTAGAGGAAAAGGAGCCGGCTTTACAGGAAGAAATTTTAAAAAGAATGATGGTTATTCCGAACATCATTGACCCCTCCGTACCTATCGGAAAGGACGATTCCTGCAACGTGGAGAATGAGCGTTTCGGGGAGCCTGTGGTTCCATCCTACCCCATTCCTTACCATGCGGATATTATGGACAGCTTTTCCGGTTTGGATTTAGATGCAGCAGGAAGAGTTGCCGGAAACGGTTTCTATTATCTGGTGGGAGATGTGGCAAGACTTCACTCTGCAGTGCTTTCTTATGCCAGAGATTTTATGATTGACAGGGGCTTCACCTATGTGATTCCTCCCTATATGATTCGTTCCAAGGTTGTGGACGGCGTAATGTCTTTCGCGGAAATGGATGCCATGATGTATAAGATTGAGGGAGAAGATCTTTACTTAATCGGTACCTCCGAGCACTCCATGATTGGACGTTTTATCGATCAGATTTTGCCGGTAGAGTCCCTTCCTTTGACCTTAACCTCCTACTCCCCCTGTTTCAGAAAAGAAAAGGGATCCCACGGTATTGAGGAGAGAGGTGTTTATCGTATCCACCAGTTTGAAAAGCAGGAAATGATTGTAGTTTGTGAGCCGGAAGAAGCTATGGACTGGTATAACAAGCTTTGGCAGAACACCGTAGACTTTTTCAGAAGTCTGGAGATTCCTGTTAGAACACTAGAATGCTGTTCCGGAGATTTGGCTGATTTGAAGGTTAAGTCCTGTGACGTGGAGGCTTGGTCCCCCAGACAGAAGAAGTATTTTGAGGTAGGTTCCTGCTCCAATTTGGGAGATGCACAGGCAAGACGTTTAAAGATACGTGTTAAGGGCGCGGATGGAAAGAATCATTTAGCCTTTACCTTAAACAATACCTGCGTGGCACCCCCCAGAATGCTGATTGCTTTCCTGGAGAACCATTTACAGGAAGACGGAACGGTAACCATTCCTAAGGCTTTACAGCCATATATGGGTGGTAAGGAAGTTTTGGTTCCCAAGTTCAATTCCGTAGAAAAAGAAAAAAATGCATTAAAATAAAGTTTTTTATAAATATTGTAACGGTGATGCCGCTTCTTTTGTCCTATCAGAAGAAGCGGTTTTATCGTTGTGAAAACATTCTCATTGCGTAGTAAGGGGCTATCCTCTATACTAGCTTAGTATTAGGGAAAGTAGGCTTTTCGCATAGAAAGGAAAAAAATGGAACCCATTATTTCCGTGAGGGATTTATATAAAATATTCAAGATAGGTGATACGGAGGTATATGCCTTAAATGGATTGAACTTTGACATCTATCAGGGAGAATTCATTGCCATTGTGGGTACCTCCGGTTCCGGAAAGTCAACCTGCCTGAATATGCTGGCAGGTCTGGAAAAGCCCAGTAAGGGCAGCATCACCATCACCGGAGAGTCCATTGAAAAAATGAATGAGAAACAGCTGGTGGCTTTTCGAAGGATGCATGTAGGCTTCATTTTCCAAAGCTACAATTTGATTCCCTTTCTGAATGCCATGGAAAATGTAGCCATGCCTCTGATGTTTCGAGGAGTTTCCAAAGAGGAAAGAAACAAAAAGGCTTTGGAATATCTGGAGCTTATGAACATCGGCAAAGAAGCCAACCGTTCTCCCAACCAGATGTCCGGAGGACAGCAGCAAAGAGTGGGTAT
>NZ_CAUVME010000060.1:0-6386 GCF_963553175.1 Oribacterium sinus
TAAGAACTAGGACAAAGCCACATTCAATGCCATCATACCCACAAGAATTAGGACAAAGCCACATTCAATGCCATCATACCCACAAGAATTAGGACAAGGCCACATCCAGGGCCATCATTACCGTAAAGCCTAAGGCAAAAAGCAGAACCCCTATATTACTGTGCTCTCCCTCCGACATTTCCGGAATCAACTCTTCCACTACTACATAGAGCATAGCTCCCGCCGCAAAAGATAGGAAGATGGGCATATAGGGAGCAAATACCGGTGCAAAGAAAATCATCAGTAGGGCCCCAAGGGGTTCTACTGCGCCGGATAATACACCATTTAAAAAGGCTTTTCCCTTGCTTTGCCCCTTACTGTGAAGAGGCAAGGAAATAATGGCTCCCTCCGGGAAGTTTTGTAAGGCAATTCCCAAGGCTAGGGCCAGGGCAGCTCCGGCGGTAATATTAACTTCTCCTGTCAAAAGTCCTGCAAACACTACCCCCACCGCCATTCCTTCCGGAATATTATGAAGGGTTACCGCAAGAAGCATCATCGTAGTCCTTTGAAAAGAACTGGGCATTCCTTCAGCTTGATCTGTATTCTGATGCAAGTGTGGGATAATCTTATCCAATGCCAATAAAAACAAGGTTCCCAGCCAAAATCCCACAAAGGCGGGAAGAAAGGCCAGCTTTCCCAAATGAGCACTCTCTTCCATAGCGGGAATCAGCAAGCTCCAAATAGAAGCTGCTACCATAACTCCTGCAGCAAATCCTGTTAGCCCCTTCTGCACATTGGGATGAAAATCCCGTTTCATAATGAAAACACAGGCCGCTCCCAAGCTTGTTCCAATAAAGGGAATCAATATACCCCAAAAAACTACCATATTCATAGAAACTCCTTTTACTACTCTTTATTTATCTTTCATAATCTTTATTTCGCACTATTAATTTCATTCAATTATATTGTTTGCAATTTTATTAATTTAGTATATCTGAATCCGTGAAATATGGCAAGAAAGAATCTCTATTCCCAAGTCTTCCAAATATCCGGACAATACCCTACCGTGGCCTGCTTCCCATTTCTCACGATGGGCTGCTTTAATACCATGGGATGCTCTAAGACTTTCGCAAATTTGTCTTCCTTCGCAAGATAACGAACCAGTTGATATGCTTCCCGCTCCTTCGTTTTTTCATCCATCATCTCTTCCAAATCCCCCACAGCAGAAAGAACGGATTGTAATTCTCCCTTGCTGATTCCCTTTTCTTTCAAATCTACAGCCTGAAATTTAATCCCTCTTTCCTTAAAATAGCGTTCCGCCTTCTTTGTATCCTGGCTCTTCTTTGTTCCAAATATCTGAATATTCATAAAATACTCCCCCAAAATTCCTCTACGAAAAACTCTCCTCTTTGTGATACTTCTATTTTGAGTATATCTATTTCTTTTTACGTCCAAATCATTCTAAAAAATATATCTCTCCTTCGTCAAGTTACAGCTTGATTCCGGGCTACAAGCTGCCGTTCTGTTCCCAAAAAATATTATCCTTCGCCTCGTACTATTTTTTTATTCTTAATATTTACACTATACTTTTTTTATAATTATTGGTATTATTTACTATGATTATTCAAATTGTTTATAGAAAAATTATACTAATTTATCAATTTATTCTAATTCCCTATATATATTCGGGAATTCAAAGAGATGTCTCTGGAAAAATATAAGAATACTTCGGAAATTTGCTTGGCTTATACCTATGACAGATACAGGGACAAAAGAAAATACAGGAAAAAAGAAAATATAATGATAAGAGAAAATGCAGTGACGAAAGGAAGCACAGTAAAAAGCAAATGAAAGAGATTTATTTAGACCAGGGAGCCACCTCCTACCCCAAAGCTCCGGGAGTAGGCATGGCTATGGCAAACTATATCGACAATATCGGTGCCAGTATGAACCGGGGAAGCTATGGAAAGGCTATGGAAGTGGGAAATCTCGCCATTCGTCTCCGAGAAAGGGCTTGTAAGCTTTTTGCCTTTCAGGATCCCAGCCATGTGATTATTACTCCGGGAGCCAGCATTGGTTTGAATATGCTGATTATGCCCCTCTTTCAAGAGGGAGGACACGTGATTATCAGTCCCTTAGAACACAATGCAGTACGAAGACCTTTGGAGATGCTTTTGCAAAGAAAGAATCATCCCATTTCTCTAAGTACATTCCCCTATGATTTAGCTTTAAACGGAGATTTCAGCCCGCTGGAAAAGCTGATTCGTCCGGATACCAAGGCAGTAATCATGCTTCATGCCTCCAATGTAAGCGGAGAGATTTTTCCGGTGGAAGCTATCGGAAAAATTTGTAAAGAAAAGGGCATTGATCTGATTTTGGACGCTTCCCAAAGCGGAGGACACATCCCCATTGATTTTGAAAAAATGAATCTTTCCGCCCTGGTTCTTCCGGGACACAAGGGTTTACTGGGTCCTCAGGGCATCGGCCTTACCCTACTCCGGGAGGATTTTGCAAAAAAACTTCCCCCTTATCTGTTCGGAGGAACCGGAAGCGTATCGGAAAGTCTTACTATGCCAGGCTTCATGCCGGATAAATTCGAGCCCGGCACCCCAAATATTCCGGGAATCTACGGTTTGGAAAAAGCCCTACAATTTATCGAAGAAACCGGAGTGGAAGTCATAGAAGTATATACCAAACAGCTTCATCAGAGATTTTTGGAAGGTCTCTATGAAATAAAAGGAAAGAATTTGATACGAATACCGGGAAAGGAGGGACGAGAAAACAGCGGTGTGGTCAGCATTGATTTTTGCACTATGGACAATGCTTTAGTTTGCAACAGATTGGCAAGCCGGTATGGCATCATGACCCGTCAGGGCTTGCACTGTGCGCCGATAGCACATCAATGTTTTGGCACGGAAAAAAGCGGAACTGTACGTTTTTCCTTCGGCTTCTTTAACAGGATGGAAGAAATAGACCGGACTCTGCTGGCTATTCAGGAAATTCTTTCCTAATCTCCCGAAAGGGATGCATTTTCACAACACACATTTACATCAAAGGAGAAAAACATGAAAAGCAAATTCACTGATGCCAGTATCCTACTGGCCGGCTTAGCCACAGGCCTTGCCGCGTTAATTCTGACCAAGATGGGAAATCCCGCCAACATGGGATTCTGTATTGCTTGCTTCTTACGAGATTTAGCCGGAGCGATCGGCTTACACCAGGCAGCCAAGGTACAGTATCTTCGTCCGGAAATCATCGGAATCGTATTGGGAGCTTTTGCACTTTCTTTCATCCAGAAGGAATGGAAGCCAAAAGCAGGTTCCTCCCCCGCCACCAGATTTCTCTTAGGAATTGTGGTGGTAATCGGCGCTCTCGCCTTCTTAGGCTGCCCCTTAAGAATGGTTATTCGTCTTGGCGGTGGAGACTTTAACGCCATTACCGGACTTGTAGGATTCGTTATCGGAATTTTCATCGGTATTATCTTCCTGCAAAAGGGCTTTTCCTTGAATCGTGCATATCCTGTTGCCCCTGCTGAGGGACTGGTGCTTCCCGGACTTTTCTCCCTCTTGTTCCTGCTATTTATCACCGTTCCTGCTATTTTTTTCTTAAGTACAGAGGGACCGGGGGCAAAGCATGCTCCAATTTTTGCATCCTTTGCCGTGGCATTTGTGGTAGGAGCTTTGGCACAGAAGGCAAGGCTTTGTACCGTCGGTGGAATCCGTGATTTCATCCTTTTCAGAGATACCCGCCTTTTATCCGGCTTCGTTGTGATTTTACTGACCATTCTGATTGGAAACTTGGCCTTAGGAAGCTTTAAGCCCGGATTCCCTCTTCAACCTATCTCCCACAGCAATCATCTATGGAACCTGCTGGGGATGATTTTAGTTGGCTGGGCTTCCGTGATGCTTGGAGGATGCCCCTTTAGACAGCTGGTGCTTTCTGCAGAAGGAAACGGAGATTCCATGGTAACCGTTCTGGGAATGATTGTTGGTGCAGGTCTTGCCCATAATTTCAAGCTTGCAGGAAATCCGGATTCCTTAAATGATGCCAAGGAATTTGTACTGGGCGGTCTTTCCAACTATGGAAAGGTGGCAGTAGTTGCCTGCTTCTTTATCCTGCTGATTGTTTCTGTTTTGAATCTTCCCAAGAAAAATGCTGGACAGCTGGCGGCCTAAGCAATAAATGATTAAAAAATACTATTTTATAAATGACAGAACTATCGGAACTTTTCGCCGGTTCCGGTAAAATATACTATTACATACGATTGTATAAGGAGGTAGTTATGGTAGACGCAAGAGGATACTCCTGCCCTGTACCTGTAGTTATGGCAAAGGAAAGTATAGAGAAAAATCCCGGAGCTGATTGTGAAATCCTGGTAGACAGCATGGTTTGTGTAGAAAATATTACCCGTTTCGGAGAAGGAAAGGGATATAAGGTTTCCTATGAAAAACAGGGAGAGGATTTCAAGATTTTACTAAAGAAATAAGACAGAATAGAGCTTATTAGGAGAATGATTTATGAAAGAATATATCGCAACCTTCCACACCCATTTTTCCGCCATGATGAGCGGAAAAAAAATGGAGGCCGCAGGGATTTCCTATAGTCTGGAGCCGGTTCCCAGAAGCCTCTCCTCTTCCTGTGGAACCTGCATTCGTTTTCAAGCTGAGGATTGGAAAGAGGAATGGATGGACAAGGATTGTGACAGCATTTATGAAGTATTGGGAGAGAAAGACAAGAATCCGGAATACCAGAAAATCATTAGCTTAAGTTAAGAATCCGGAATATCAAAAAATCATCAGCTTAAGTTAAGAGTGAAGAAGCTCTGATTCTCTCAAGAGATTTAAACCTTTTTCGTATACAAGACTCTTAGGTAGGAGGTCTCCCCTCCTACCTTTTCTAATTCTTCCCTTGTATACTCTTCTTCCGGGAAATCCGGAAAAAATCGGTCAGCATCCGGGACTTCCATATCCACATAAGTCATATAGATTTTATCTGCAAGGGGAAGTGCTTCCTGAAATATTTCTGCTCCTCCTGCAATAAAGATTTCTTCTTGCCCCGCTCTTTCTATTGCTTCCTGTAAAGATTTTACAGTATATAAATTTTCTCCGGAGAAGACCTTTGTTTTGGATACAACGATATTTGTTCTATTTGGAAGAGGATGGCCGACTTCCTCATAGGATGTTCTCCCCATAATCACCACATGTCCGGTGGTCAGTTCTTTAAACTGCCTTTGCTCTCCGGGAATCTTCCAGGGCATCTTTCCCTCTTTTCCGATGGCACCGCCTTTAGCCACAGCAACAATGATAGAAATCATTTTGAAACACTCCTCTTAGTCTTCCAAGCTCTTAAGCCCCAATTCTTCCGGAAGGAAACGAGGATTTACATTTTCCGAGGTGCCAAGGACGGAAGCTGCCAGTTTGGTACCGATTTCACAGGCCTCCATCAGATTCTTACCATACGTCAGTCCCATAGCCACTCCCGCAAAAAAGGCGTCTCCTGCTCCTGCGGTATCGATCACATGGACTTTCTTTGCCTTACAATGTCCGAAATGCCCATTTTGCTCCGCATAAATGGCTCCCTGACTGCCTAAAGTCATAATCATCTGTGGGAACTGCGCCTTTACCACATAGGAGGAAAGAGAGCTTGCCATCTCCTCCAAATTCATTTCCTCAAAGTCCTCGGAAAAGAGCATCCCCGCCTCCTGCTGATTACAAACAATACAGGCAGTGGTCTTTAAAAGGTCTCTTCTTTCTAAGGCAATGGACATATTGGAAACAGCTGCATATATCTTTTTATTGTATTTCTCAGCCAATTGAAAAATCTGCTTTAAAAGCTTGGAATCCATATCAATTTCTACAATAACACTATCACAGCGAGAGAACAAAGAGTCTCCCTGCTCCGAAAGTACCTCCTCCAGCTTAGAAAGGTCCGGCCTTTGGGAAATAGAGCCCCTAAGCTCCCCTTCCGTATCAAAGATAGCCAGCCAGGTTCCTAAGCCCCCTTCAATTCGCCGGATATAATTGGTATTTACCTTATGACGCTTTAGTTTCTGTACTACCTCTTCTCCAATAGCATCCTTATCCACTACGGAAATAAAGGTAGGACGAAGCTCCACATTGGCAATATCCTCCACAATATTTCGGCTCACACCTCCATGAACCTTCACCACCTTTCCGGCGTTTCTTCCATCCGGCCGATACAAAGAAAAAGGATAACCCTTTATGTCCACAAAAACCGCGCCAAAAACCAAAATACCGATTCGCTCTTCCATCATTTTCCCTTTCATACTTTTAGCACTGCATGTCTTATTCCTTCTGCTTTTCGCTTTTCGCTTTTCGCTTTTCGCTTTTCGCTTTTCGCTTTTCGCTTTTCGCTTTATTCTACTGAAGGATGAATTTTCTGACAAG
>NZ_CAUVME010000061.1:0-5632 GCF_963553175.1 Oribacterium sinus
TTTTTCGTTCCGCATCCTCATGCTTTTTTTGCAGATAGGAAAGCAGGTAAATGGCAAAAAGATCCTTCAGGGGATCCCAGCTTGGAAAAGAAATCCGAACCGGACCAAAAAAAGATAGAAATTAATGATAAAATAAACCACATATTGACTCCTTTTAAAGAATTTTCATGTTTTTTTCGCTACTTTTATACCAAATACTGATAAATAAAGATTTAAAAAATTAAAGTAAGCGCTTGTTTAATTCCTAGTAAAAAAATAGGAATAACAACATGGAAGCCTTATTCTGTATAGAGATATTTAGTTGTTACACTATAAAAATTTGGATAGTTAAAAATATTATTTATTCAAATCCTGCATAAATAAACGAAAATATTTGAAAAACATATATAGATATACAGTATTCTGACTAAGTATTATGATGATAAACGAGTGTCGTAACAAAACTGTGGGACCACTCCCGGTCAGCACAGTCATTTTTTTATGGAGGTACAATGATGTCAATTTATTGTGAGGCTAGAAATTTTGCAGAGAAATTCATTGATCCTTGTAGCAAAAAGGTAGATGAAGAAGGAGTATTTCCTGTAGAAGCGTTTGCAGAGATTAAAAAATCGGATTTTTTAACTCTGCTCATTCCTAAGGAGCAGGGAGGCTTAGGCTTAGGAATTCAGGAGCATGTGGAAGTTTGTAGAGCTTTTGCGAAAAGTGATGCAACAACCGGACTTTGCTACATGATGCATAATGTGGCTTTGACAGTAGTTTTATCTCGAGGAAGTGAAGAGATGAAGCAGAGAATTGTCAAAGAAGTGGTAGAAGAAAGAAAGCTACTGGCTCTGGCTTACAGTGAGCTGGGAACAGGAACCCATTTCTATATTTCCGATCTAAAGGCGGAAAATGATGGGGACAAGAAGCTCCTAAGCGGTGTAAAGAGCATGGTTACTTCTGCAGAGCAGGCTTCCTATTATCTGGTTTTAGCCCCATCAGATGTGGAAGGAGCTATTGATAACTGGTTAGTTCCTCTGGAGACGCCGGGATTAAAGTTTGAACAAAATACCTGGCATGGTCTTGGGATGAGAGGAAATGTTTCCTGCCAGATGCACTTGAACAAGGCGGCTGTTTCTGTAAATAATAGAATCGGTGAGGAAGGTGCCGGACAGGAACATGTATTTAATGTTGTAGCGCCCTTCTTCATTGCAGGACTTGCAGGTGTATATTCCGGTCTTGGGGAGCATATGTTAGAGGTAAGTATTGCCCATGCAAAGGAAAGAAAATATACTTCCGGAACTTCTTTGGCAGAGATTGAAACCGTTCAGATTCATCTGGCGAAGATGTACAATCTGGTAAATTCCTCTGTTTGCACAGCAAAGGAAGCGACCCGAAGTGCTGCAGCAGGAGAAGCAGATGCCTTGGCTAAGATTTTGTCCGCTCGTGTGATTGCTTGTGAAATGGTCATTGAAGCAGGAAGACTGGGCATGAGAGTTGGAGGCGGAAAGGCGTATAACAAGGTCGGCTGCATGGAAAGACTCTTAAGAGATGCTTATGCAGGACAGATTATGGCACCCAGTGCAGACGTACTTACCGTTTGGCTCGGAAAAGCTATTACAGGTTTGCCTTTAGTATAAGTTTTTAAAGCTTTAAGAAAGGGAGAGAGGAACACCAACTCTTCCTTTCTTTGATTATTTGCCGGATGATATCAAGAAAAGAGGATAAAATGGAAAAGATAAAGTTAGGGGCAGTCATTTATGCGCCCAAGGTAACCGTTATTTGGGGAATTATTCAGGAGTTTTTCGAGAAGGAAAATTGTCCTATTGAACCGGTTTTTTATAAGGATTATAAGAGTCAGGTGGACGGACTGATGAGTGGGGAAATTGATATTGCCTGGAACTCTCCTTTGGCCTGGCTGGACAGTTATTTACGCAGCAAGGGAGAATGTTTAAACGGTTCCATGCGTGATACGGATCAGAATCGTAAAAGCTACCTGGTGGTAAGAAAGGACAAGGGCTATCAGACTATTTCGGATATCAAGGGAAAGACTATCGGATTTGGCGCCTATGACTCTCCTCAGGCGCGTTTAATTCCCATTTATCATCTACATAAGAATGGATTGGAGTTTGAAAAGGACTATACGGAAAAGCGCTTTGATATCGGTCTTGGGCTCCATGGAGACCATGTGGGAGGAGAGCTGGATGCGGCAAAGGCTATGCTTTCCGGTGAAGTAGACGGAAGCTGGATGCTGGATTTAAACTACAAGGCTTGGATTTTAGACGGAACCTTGGATGAAGCTCAGGTGCAGATTTTATCCGAGACAGATTTCTTTGACCATTGCATTTTCACCGGAAGAGCGGATTTTTCTAAGGAAGCCTTTGCCCATTTTACAGAGGTTCTGCATAAAATGGATTACAAGAATCCTGCCCATAAGGAAATGATGGACATGGAAGGATTGAAGGCTTGGGTACCGGGAAGAACCAAGAATTTTGAGCAGATTAAGAAGGCTAATGAGTACCTGCATTTTTTTGAGAAGGAGAATGCATGAGTAAGCACTTTCTCCCCTTTACCAGCTCCCTAATTGGGAGTATGCCAAGAACTAAGGAATTGCTTTCGGGAAAACGTCGCCTGCAAAACGGACAGCTTTCCCAAGAGGATTATGAGGCCATACTTCTCAGAGAAACGGAAGAAGTGATTCGTTTGCAGGAAAGAAACGGAGTAGATATTCTTACCGGGGGAGAGTTAAGCCGGGACAATTACGTTTCCTTTGTGGCGGAAAAGCTGGAAGGCGCCGATATGATGAGCATGGCAGACATGCTGCCTTACATGGAGGATAAGCAGGGCTTTGAAGAAATTCTGGATACCCTGGATGTACCCGCAGTCAGCATTAAAAATGCCATTTGTACCGGGAAAATCAAAAGAAAGGAAAGTCTTTTAAAAGAAGAAATCCTTAGAATCCGGCAGTTTTCGGATAAGGAGCTTAAGGCGACTCTTCCGGGGCCTTACCTGATGACCCGTTCCATGTGGCTTCCGGCCCTTTCTTCCAAGGTCTATGACAGCAAAGAAGAGCTGGGGAAAGATGTAGTGGCTCTTCTAAAAGAAGAAATTGAAGAGCTTAGGCAAATGGGGGTATCGGTGATTCAGCTGGACGAGCCGGTGCTTACAGAGGTAGTCTTTAGCAAGGGGAAAACCAGATCCTTTATGTGTGCCGCCTTGTCAGAGAAGAAAGATCCTACAGAGGAATTGGAATTTGCCGCATCTTTGTTGAAAGAAGTGGTAGATTTTATGAAGGAAAAGGAACTTTGTAGCGTTCTTCATGTTTGCAGAGGGAACTGGAGTAAGAATGAGGGAATTCTTTTAACAGGCTCCTACACACCTTTGGTTCCTTTATTTGCCAAGGTACTTCCTTCGGTTTTGGCCTTGGAATACTCCACTAAGAGGGCTGGAGACTTATCTTCCCTTTTGGAAAATGCTGCAATTCGTGAAAATTGTATTCTGGGCTTAGGAGTGATCAATCCAAGAATTGATGTAGTAGAATCCGGGGAAAGCATAGTACAACGGGCGGAGGAGGCATTGCAATATCTGCCCAAGGAAAGACTGTGGCTAAATCCGGACTGCGGCTTTGCTACCTTTGCCAATCGCCCTGTAAATGAATTTCCCTGTATTGAGGCCAAATTAAAGGAGTTGCATAGAGCCCAGGAATTTTTACGGAAAAAGTATTAGGAGGAAGCTTGTGGAAAGCCATGAATATGAAATGCACCATCAGGACTTACGCTATCGCGGTATTGTAAGGCAGGATGGTCAGGTTCAGGTTTATATGCAAAACCATTGTATAGATTCTTCTAAGGAAATGGAGTTGGACAGCAAAAAAGATACGGATACCTCTGTGAACCTTTTCTGTGCAGGCCTGCTTTCCGGAATTCTTCATGGTATTTGCAGTTTTATGAAGAAGGAAGGGAATCCTCTGGAGGATGTGGAAGCAAAGGCGAGGGTGGTTTTAGACCACCCTCTATCCTACTTAGGGGTAAAAGGATACGAAGAAAGCCCGAGAATCTCTAAAATTACCATTGATCTGTATTTCTATAGCTTTTTGGAAGAGGAAGAGACGATTGAACGGTGTCGGGAAGCCTTGAAGAAGAATATTTTGTATCAAACAATTCTTCCGGCGATAGAGATAGAGCTTCGTTACCATAGTTCTCTTTAAAGAAAATTCCATTGTAGTGTTACGATTTTTGACACAACCCGAGTAATGCAATTTTTGCCATAGTCAAAGTAATGTGATTTTTGCCATAATCCGGGTATTACGATTTTTTACAAAACTTGTGCTGTTTAGGCCTCTATGTTAAAATGGCAAAGGAAAGGGAGGTCTATTTCCATGAGTGATTATAGAGAAAAGAAGAATGCCCGCTTGCTAATGGCGATACACGGTTTACAGGCTGAGCCTAATCAGCAGTGGGAAGACCGTCTGATGGATGCGTTGAATCATCATACAGAATTTTATGTGCCTATGCGAACTGTGGGAGAAGGTCAGGAAAGAAAGCCTGCCTTTGCCGTAGTAGAGGATAAGGACCACAATCATTTTTATGTTTTGTTTACTTCACAAGAAAAGGCAAAGCATTGGACTAAGGGCCTGGAAACCCATGCCGTTTTAAGCTTCCACCAGGTAGCTTCCATGGCTTTGGGAGATCCGAGAATCTCCGGCTTTGTGATTAATATGAATACCGAAAACTTTATCCTGTGGCGTCAGTTTATCGTAAATTGCTTCCACCAGAATCAAGCGCATTTGATGGGACAGGATCCGGTGCAGGTTTCCGATGCTATTGAGTTTTCCGACCCGGTGGGAGACACCAAGGAACTGGAAGAGGCTCTGGCAGAGTATATGCGGGATGACCAGAATGTTACGGCCGCTTACTTGGTGGGAGCCCGTCAAAATGATAAGGAGTTTAACGTTTGCATCGTAAGTCATGTAGGCAGCATTCAGCCTAGCTTCTCCAACATTTCCGTATTGGGAAGAGATTTTGGCGGAAATACACCTCTAGCGGTAATGTCTTATCAGAATAAGAAGGCGGAAGACGCGGTTAAGGACAGAATGCCCTTCTACAGAAGACCTTTCGTTTTATAAGCCGGAAAAGATGGTATATCTTATAGAAGATAGAGAGAAGCAGACAGAAAAGTATTCTTGAATATAAGTGTTCTGTGATATAGGAGTATTAGACAAAGTAGAACAAACATCAGAAACAGAAGAAAAGCCAATTAGGAGTCCGTTTTTTCGGACTTCTTTTTTGTTATCCTAAACTCGTAGTAGATGCTTCAACGAATATAAAACAAAAATAAAAACAAACATTTATTCGAGAATATCTATTTACAAAACAAATGTACTGTTTTATAATATGAAAAAGCTAATCCGAGAGGAAGCGAGGAGGAGAAAATGATGAAGATTACGTTAAAAACTTTTGAGATATTTGTTGCTTGTATGCTGGGATTCGGTCTGGTGGGGATGCTGTCTATCCTTCCTCAGGTAAGATGGATGGCGTATTTTGCCGTTGTAGCTTCTCTGTTCTTTTTATGGCAGATTGAGGAAGAAAAGAAGAGAAGAAAGAAAAAAGTACAGTTCTATAAGAAGATGGGAAAGATTATTGCTCGTAGGCTC
>NZ_CAUVME010000062.1:0-5395 GCF_963553175.1 Oribacterium sinus
TGGGCTTTGTCTTCTATAAGAAAAGCAAACGCTTTGTGGACAAGGAGCAGGCAAGGCGTCTTAGGGAAAAATTGAATTCTTCCATTCCCGGGGTGGGAGTCTTTGTAGAGGAAGAGATTCCGAAGATTTTGGAGCTTTTGCAGGAGGGGATTATCCAAGGGGTTCAGCTCCATGGAGAAGAAGAGGAGTCCTATGTTCTTACGCTTAAGGAGAAAATGAAGCAACTTAGGGGGGATTCCTTTCTCTGGCAGGCCTTTATCTTAAAAGAAGAAAAGGATATAGAACGGGCAAATGCCTCTCCGGTGGACCTGATTCTTCTGGATGGAGGGAAGGGGGAAGGCAAAGAGGCGGAGGCAGGACTTTTACAAAAGATTCATCGCCCCTATATCTTGGCAGGAGGACTTTCCCCGGAAAATGTAGTAGAGAAAATCAAAGCATTTTCCCCCTATGGGCTGGATGTCAGCTCCGGAATCGAGGAACAGGGAGAAGAGGGAAGCCGGAAAAGCCCGGAGAAGATGGAGAGTTTTATTCGCTTGGTAAAAGAAAGGAGTAGTATGGCAGAGAAAATCGGACGTTTTGGGATTCACGGAGGACAGTACATTCCGGAAACCCTGATGCAGGCAATAGAGGAATTGGACAAGGCCTATACAGAGGCTAAGGCGGATCCTGCATTTCAGAAGGAGTTAAGCCGTTACTTAAATGACTATGCAGGACGGCCCTCCCGCCTGTATTATGCGGAAAAGATGACGAAGGATCTTGGAGGAGCCAAGATTTACTTAAAAAGAGAGGACTTAAACCACACCGGTGCCCACAAAATCAACAATGTTTTGGGGCAGGCCTTGCTGGCAAAGCGTATGGGAAAGACCAGACTGATTGCGGAAACCGGAGCAGGACAGCACGGCGTGGCAACGGCAACGGCAGCAGCCCTTTTCGGTATGGAGTGTGTGGTTTTCATGGGGCAGGAGGACATTGAGCGACAGGCTTTAAATGTTTATAAGATGCGTCTTTTGGGAGCGGAGGTAGTGTCCGTAAAGACCGGAACCGCCACCTTAAAGGACGCAGTGTCCGAGGCCATGAGAGAGTGGACAAAGAGAATTTCCGATACCCATTATTGCCTCGGTTCCGTTATGGGACCCCATCCTTTCCCTACTATGGTAAGGGATTTTCAGGCGGTGATTTCCAAGGAGATTCGGGAAGAAATTCTGGAAAGAGAAGGAAAGCTTCCTGCAGCAGTATTGGCCTGCGTGGGAGGCGGCTCCAATGCCATCGGAACCTTCTATCATTTTATCCCGGATGAGGGAGTAGAGCTGATTGGCTGTGAGGCTGCAGGAAGAGGGGTGGATACGGAGGAAACTGCGGCCACCATTGCGGTAGGAAAGCTGGGCATTTTCCACGGCATGAAGTCCTACTTCTGTCAGGATGAATTCGGGCAGATAGCCCCGGTATACTCCATTTCCGCAGGACTGGATTATCCCGGAATCGGACCGGAGCACGCAGCACTCCATGACAGCGGACGGGCAAAGTATGTGCCGGTAACGGATTTGGAGGCGGTAGAGGCCTTTGAATATCTTTCAAAAATGGAGGGAATCATCCCGGCCATTGAATCCGCCCATGCCATTTCCTACGGCATGAAGGTGGCGAAGGAGAAGAGTAAGGAGGAAAGCATTGTTATCTGCATCTCCGGAAGAGGGGATAAGGACTGCGTTTCCGTAGCACGTTTCAGAGGGGAGGACTTGGTAGAATGAAAAGCATAAAAGAAGCATTTGCAAAGGGAAAGGCATTTATTCCCTTTATCACCTGTGGAGATCCGGATTTGGAAAGCACCAAGAAGCTGGTAAAGAGCATGGTGGAAAATGGAGCGGACCTGATTGAGTTGGGGATTCCCTTCTCCGACCCCACCGCAGAGGGACCGGTGATTATGGAAGCTGACCTTCGGGCCTTGCAAGGAGGATGCACCACAGAGCAGGTTTTTCAAATGACCAAGGAGCTTCGGCAGGAAGTGGATGTGCCCTTTGTGTATATGACCTATGCCAATGTGGTTTTCTCCTACGGCAGCAGAAAGTTTATGGAAAAGGCCAAGGAAGCCGGGGTTTCCGGCTTAATACTTCCGGATGTGCCCTATGAAGAGCGGGAAGAGTTTTTGCAGGATTGCAGGGATTTCGGCATTGCCCTCATTTCCATGGTAGCCCCTACCTCCGAGGACCGTATCGCAAAGATTGCGAAAGATGCGGAAGGATTTTTGTATATCGTGTCCTCCCTGGGAGTTACGGGAGAGCGAAAGGAAATCACCACGGACCTGTCTTCTCTTCTGAAAATGGTGAAGAGCCACACGGAGATTCCCTGTGCCGTCGGCTTTGGAATTTCCACCAAGGAGCAGGCAAAGGAAGTGGCACAATATGCGGACGGCGTGATTGTAGGCTCCGCCATTATGAAGAAAATCCACGAAAATCCGGGGAAGGAAGAGGCGGTACTGGGAGAGTATGTGGCGTCTATGAAGTCGGTGTTATAAATGTGGTATCACCGTCCGGCAATGAGTTTCTTCTGTAGAAATAGTGTCACCGTCCTACAATGAAGTTTCTTTCTTCAGACACGTTCTCACTAACCTCGCCTCATAGCAGTACTAAGCTGAAAGCTTCGTTCACTCGCTTTCAGCAAGTACTGATGGGCTCAGATTGTCTTCAGAAAGAAACTTCTTGCGGGTCGGTGAGCTGTATTTCGGGCTAAAGAAAAATCTTCTATGTTCGGCTGGGACTAGAATGTCTTCAGAAAGAAAACTCATTGCAGGACGGTGAGGTAAATTTCTAGGCTCGAGAAAATTTTCTATGTGCGACTGGGACTAAAATGTCTTCAGAAAGAAAACTCATTGCCGGATGGTGAGGTACATTTCCGGGCTAAAGAAAAATGATTTAAATAGGGGCTGTAAAAAATCATAATAATAATTAGATTTTCGGCAATTTAGACCTATATTGCTTAGAAAACTATTTTGATTTTTTACAGCTTCTTATTGTTTCCATATTTTTATAGGAGTAAGATATATTGTATACACGAAAACGGTAGTTTTAAGAAAGGAAGGTATGATATGTATTATTCCAGCGGAAATTATGAGGCATTTGCCCGTCCGGAAAAGCCGGAGGGGATTGAGAACAAGTCGGCCTATTTAATTGGTAGTGGTTTAGCTTCTCTCGCAGCTGCCTGCTTTTTGGTACGGGATGCACAGATGGAAGGGAAGAGAATTCATATTCTGGAAAAGGAATCTCATCCGGGCGGAGCTTTGGATGGGGATAAAATTTCTGCGGGTTATGTCATGCGTGGCGGCAGAGAGATGGATAACCATTTCGAATGTATGTGGGATCTGTTTCATTCTATTCCCTCTATAGAGACGGAGGGAGTCAGCGTTCTGGATGAGTATTACTGGTTAAATAAAAAGGATCCAAATTATTCTTTATGCCGTGCTACCAAAAATCGGGGAGAAAATGCCAAAACCGGCGATAAGTTCGGTCTTTCCGACAAGGGAAGTATGGAAATCATGAAGCTTTTTATGACAACGGATGAAGATCTGGCCAATGTGAAAATGACGGAAATTTTTGACGATGAAGTCTTTAAGACCAATTTCTGGATGTATTGGCGTACCATGTTTGCCTTTAAGGATGATCAAAGTGCTCTGGAAATGAAGCGTTATATGCAAAGATTCATTCATCATATCGGGGGATTGCCGGACTTTAAGGCATTACGTTTTACCAGATACAATCAGTATGAGTCCATGGTGCTTCCCATGGTGAAGTATCTGGAAGAACATGGTGTTGCGTTTCATTACGGTGTCAGCGTGACAAATGTGCTTTTTGACATTTCTGCCGGAAAGAAGCAGGCAAAACGGATTGAGCTTCTGCGAGACGGGAAAGAGGAAAGTATTGACCTAACGGAAAATGATTTGCTTTTCTATACGAATGGAAGTAACGTGGAAAATTCCACTTATGGCAGTCAGACAGAAGCTACAGGCATGGATAGTGAGATTCATCCGGGAGGCTCCTTTGACTTATGGAGAAAAATTGCGGCACAGGATCCATCTTTCGGAAAACCGGACAAATTCTGTACAAACCCTGAGGATAGTAACTGGGTAAGTGCAACGGTAAATACCTTGGATGAAAAGATTCTTCCTTATATCAAAAACATTTGCCAAAGAGATCCTCTATCAGGAAAAGTAGTAACCGGCGGTATTGTAACCGTAACGGATTCCTCTTGGCTTCTAAGCTGGACCATTAATCGTCAACCCCAGTACAGAAATCAGCCGAAGGGACAGGTTCTGGTATGGCTTTACGGTATGTTTTCCGATAAGCCCGGAGATTTTATTAAGAAATCCATGCGGGAATGTACCGGACAGGAAATCTGTGAAGAATGGCTTTATCACTTAGGGGTTCCGGTGGAGGAAATTCCGGAACTGGCAGCCCATAGTGCCAATACCGTTCCGGTGATGATGCCCTTTGCCAGTGCTTATTTCCAACCACGAGAAGCCGGAGACCGTCCTTTAGTGGTACCGGAGAGCTCTGTAAACTTTGCTTTTATCGGAAACTTTGCGGAAACGCCCAGAGATACCGTTTTTACTACAGAATATTCCATTCGAACGGCTATGGAGGCAGTGTACACCCTGGCAAATGTGGACAGAGGCGTTCCGGAGGTCTGGGGTAGCGTGTTCGACCTTCGAGATCTGTTAAATGCTACGGTTGCCCTTCGAGACGGAAAGAAGATTACAGACTTACATCTTGGATTTATTCAGGATATTGTGCTTAAGACAGCCCTGAAGCGTGTAAAAGGAACGGAAATTGAAAAGCTGATGAAGAATTGCCGGATGCTATAAGAAAAGCTCTCTATCTCTTGGCTTAGACTAGCCTTCTTCAAAGAATCCCAAAATCAAGATTCCTAAAACCGCCAGTCCAACGGCAAGGTACTGGGCTTTGCTAAGCTTTTCTTTTAAGAAGATTCTGGCCCAGATTACGGAGAAGAGGCAGTAGCTGGAAATCAAGGGTGCGGAGGCAACAGCATTTGCTCCAATGGCATAGATATAGGTGAACTGACCTATTGTTTCGCAGACGGCAGCTAAAAATTTCGGTCCTTCCGTAGGAAGGCTGAACTTGGTCTTTTTTACAAAAACCAGATAGAAGAAGAGGCAGACTGCCAGAGTACAGAAGGTGTATTCATAGGCTACATTTGCAGAGGCTTCCGGAATTTTTTCCAGAACCACTGCGTCTAAAAATGTGCCCAGTCCGTCAATGATGCAGTAAAAGATGGGGAAGAAAATGGCGATAAAGCTGTTTACATATTTATCCTCCACCTTTTCCTGCATCTTTTTTCGTTCCGCATCCTCATGCTTTTTTTGCAGATAGGAAAGCAGGTAAATGGC
>NZ_CAUVME010000063.1:0-5360 GCF_963553175.1 Oribacterium sinus
GTTACCGCTTCCTCCGGTACCGGGTGGCTAGCGTTAAATTCCGTTACCAACTGATCGATAAAAGCATAAGTAGCGGGAGCTACAACCTGTAGCTGCTCGGGAGTATCCACATAAGCTTTAAAGCTTCCGGCAAAGTACTCTGTACTGTCGGATTTCTCATATTGGGTTACCAAACCGTTTTGATTGGCTTCCTGCTGATAGATTGCTACGAAATCCGCTTCCTCGGAACGAGAGCGTTTTCCTCTGGTAACATAGCGGAAGACCTGATTTCCATAACGCTTTTCTTGTAAAAGAATTTCTTCGTCTTTATATACTACATCATCGAAATAATGTCCGATTTCATGGGCAAGAGCGTAGGCTCCCAGTAAGTCCTGGTCGGATAGCATTATGTTTGCTTCCATTCCATCCAGTGCGGTATACATGCCGATGACATTGTCTCGTCTTTGTTTACTGTTAAAAAAAGTAATACTGTTATGATTCAACTCATACTGTAAACGAATGGATGCAGGAATTCTGTTATAAACTTCAATAGCCGCATTGACCTGGGCATCATTCACTGCACCATCTCCCTGTTTTAAAGGGATTCCGGCAAAAACCGGAGAGCTTGCCAGAAGAGAACATAGGGTAAGAACTCCTAAGCCTTTTCTTCCGTAATTTTCTAAAGCCTTCAAAATCCTTCTTGAAAATGCCTTAGTTTGTGTAAAAAACTTTTGCATATTTGCTCCTTTCTCATGCAAATGGCTAAGAGTAGCTCTTAGACCCAGCTTATATATCGGCCTATTTATAAAATAAATTAGAAAATTCAAAGCTTGGAAAAATTCTTAAGAAAATACTGCGGATTTCCGCTTCTGTTCTGTGTTGTTCCATGTTTATTCTGTTTTCGTTCTATTCTTATCCGGGAAAATCCGGAAAAAAATCTTGACGCTCGAGAAAAAATGACTATACTGTGTATAAGACTTAATTTAAAGACACTGATAAATAAGTCTTAAATAAACAACGCAACAGTTCAACTGTCCAATAAAATGAAGGAGGAACTTATTATGAGCGGAACGAAGAAGAAAAGCGGAGCACTGCTTGGAGCAGCCTTTCTGATGGCAACTTCAGCCATCGGACCGGGATTTTTAACCCAGACGGCAAAGTTTACCGGTGATTTTAAAGCCAGCTTTGCCTTTGTTATTTTAGCTTCGGTTATTTTGGCGGCGATTGCTCAGCTGAATATCTGGCGTGTGCTTTGCATCAGCGGCATGCGGGGACAGGATGTGGGCAACCGTATCCTTCCGGGACTGGGATATTTTGTTTCCTTCTTAATTGTTTTGGGCGGTTTGGTTTTTAATATCGGAAATGTAGGAGGAGGTGCTTTAGGATTACAAACGGTTCTGGGAATTCCCACACAGCTTGGCTATTTTCTTGCAGGAGGTCTGGCTATTCTGGTTTTCTTATCCAAGAATGCCAAAGGAATTATGGATCACTTGGTTAAGATTCTTGGGGCTGTCATGATTCTTGTTATCCTGGTGGTCATCTTTATGGTAAAGCCTCCCATTGCCTCCGGCCTTAAGAACAGTATTCTTCCGGAAGCCAGCATCGTAAGTTTATTCCCTGCCATCCTTACTCTTTTGGGCGGTACGGTTGGAGGATACATTACCTTCGCGGGAGCGCACCGTTTGATTGATGCGGGAGTTACCGGAGAAGATAAGTTGAAGGATATTAATTATTCCGCGCTTATGGGAATGTTTGTAGCAACCCTGGTTCGTGTCCTTTTGTTCTTTGCGGTATTGGGTGTTGTGGTGAAGGGTGCCAGCTTGGATGCGAAGAACCCTGCAGCGGATGCTTTCCTTCAGGGCGCAGGTGTAATCGGACAAAGAATTTCCGGTTTGGTTCTTTGCTGTGCGGCCATTACCTCCATCGTTGGTGCGGCGTACACCTCTGTCAGCTTCTTAAAGACCTTATCTCCTGCAGTGGCTAAGAGAGAAAATCTTTTTATCATTGCCTTTATTCTTCTTTCCACCCTGGTAATGGCAGGGCTTGGAAGTCCGGCAAAGCTTCTGGTTTTGGCAGGCTCTCTGAACGGTTTAATCTTACCGGTAAGCTTAGGCATTTGCCTTGTAGCTTCTCAGAATAAGAAAATTATGGGAGAAAATTATAAGCATCCGAAAATTCTGCTTTTCTTGGGGATTATCGTGGTAGTATTATCTGCTTATGTGGGATTAAATTCCTTGACAAAGCTTTCCGCTCTATTTGCTGCTTAAGAGGCAGGAGCGTAGCGAAATGTGAAGTTCGGAGAAAGGAAAACTATGGAAAAGATACGAGTGCTTACTGCAGGAGACTCTGCCCTGTTGCTTCAGTTTGAGCAAAGAATCGGAGAGGATGTGAACCGCAGAATCAGCGCTACGGTAAAACTATTGAAAATGCAACAAATTGAGGGAATTGTGGACATGATTCCCGCCTATGCCTCACTTCTTGTGCAATACAATCCATTGGTTATTCGTTACGAGGAAATCTATAAGAGGGTTTCCGCCATTGTAAAGATGGATACCAAGGTGGAAAGCATGGAGAAGAAGGTCTGGGAGATTCCCGTATTGTACGGAGGAGAGCTGGGGCCGGATTTCTCCTATGTGGCGGAGCATGCCGGCATCAGCGGCGAAGAGCTGATTCGTCTGCATAGTGAGAAGGACTATCTTGTGTATATGCTGGGCTTCTTACCGGGCTTTACCTATCTTGGCGGGTTGGAGGAAAAGCTTCATACTCCCAGACTGGAAAATCCCAGGGTGAAGATTCCTGCAGGCTCTGTAGGCATCGGAGGCTCCCAAACCGGCGTTTATCCGGTGGATTCTCCGGGAGGCTGGCAGCTTATCGGAAGAACCCCGGTAAAGATGTATGACCTGGAAAAGCAGGATCCTATTTTGGTACAGCCGGGGGAATATATTCATTTTTATCCGATTACGGATTCTGAATATACAAGGATTTCGGAGGCGGTAGCTGCAGGAAAGTATACGGTACAGTGGCATAAGGAGGGCTGATATGGGATTTCGAGTTATTAAGGGAGGCCTTCTTACTACGGTTCAGGACTTAGGTCGTACAGGTTATCAGGCCCAGGGCTTTAATGTGAACGGTGTTATGGATAGAAGAGCCTTTCGTATTGCAAACCTGCTTTTGGATAATCCGGAAAATGAGGCGGTGCTGGAATGCACTTTAATCGGTCCCACCTTGGAGTTTACCGCGCCTATGATTATCTCCATTACAGGAGGAGATTTCCGACCGGAATTAAATGATGAAGCCATCCCTATGTATACAGCCATATATGTGGCGAAGGGAGATGTGCTGAAGGTAGGTTCCGCCAGAACCGGACGAACTTGTTATATCGCCTTTTCCAACTATTTAAAGGTGCCGGTGATTATGGGCTCCCGTTCTACCAATTTAAAGTGTCAGATTGGCGGCTTTAAGGGAAGAAAATTAGAGGATGGGGATTATCTGGATACCAGAATTAATCGAAGAATTTATCTTCCCAGCTTTCTTTCCAGAACCCTCCCCTTAAAGGAGTATGAGGAAAGTAAAGTGAAGATTCGGGTGGTGCCCGGACCGGAGGAAGAGGTATTTTCCAAAAGAGGAATCAAGAGCTTCTATGAAAGCGAATATACGGTGGGAAGTGAGTTTGATCGTATGGGACTTCGGCTGGAGGGAGCATATATTGAAAGTAAGAAGGGCTCCGACATTATTTCCGACGGAATTGCCCTAGGCTCTATTCAGGTTCCTTCCCATGGAAAACCCATTGTCCTTCTGGCAGACCGGCAAACTACCGGAGGCTATGGAAAAATAGCTACGGTGGCAACGGTAGATTTGCCAAAGCTTGTACAAAGAAGGATGGATGATAAGATTCATTTTGAAAAGATTACGGTACAGGAAGCGCAAAAGCTCCTACTGGAAGAGGAAAAGGAGCTACAGGAAATGCGAAAGCTGATTCATAAGCCCTGTAAGGAAGTCTTAGATTGTCGTTTGGCGGCAAAACGCTTATCCAAGTTATTTGAGAAGTAGGAGAGGAGAAAGAATGGATTTAGAAAAGGTAGAGGGCTTGGTAAGAATTTTGGAGAATTCCTCCTTAAATACCATGTCCATTAAAGATGGAGATTTTAAGATTGTTATGAGTAAATTAGACCATCCTCCCGTGCTTGCTCAGGGAGGAGCATCTCAGGTGGTTTATGAGAATCCGACTACGGAAAAGCAGGAGAATTCGGAAGAAGAGAATGAGGTACATATCACCAGCCCTATCGTGGGAACCTTTTATTCCGCATCGGGACCGGATATTCCCGCCTTTGTTGCGGTGGGAGATAAGGTAAAGGCGGGAGACACGGTTTGTATTCTGGAAGCTATGAAAATGATGAACGAAATCACCGCGGATTTTGACTGTGAAATCGAGGCAGTACTGGTTTCCAATGAGCAGAAGGTGGAGTATGGACAGCCTTTGTTCCGTGTGCGTAAGCTGTAAAGGAGGCGGAAGTGTTTAAGCGAGTCTTAGTAGCCAACCGGGGAGAGATTGCCGTTCGGGTAATTCGGGCTCTTCGGGGCATGGGTATCCCCTCCGTGGCGGTATATTCCAAAGAAGACCAGGACAGCCTTCACGGAAGACTGGCGGAGGAAAGGGTATGTATTGGAGAGGGTTCTTCCCGGAATTCCTATTTAAATATGGACACCCTGATTACCGTAGCCAAGAATACCGGCTGTGATGCCATTCATCCGGGCTATGGTTTTCTGTCGGAAAATGCTCTGTTTGCCGAAAAATGTAGGGAAAACGACATTTGCTTTATCGGACCGAGTCCGGAGGTGATAGACGGCATGGGGAATAAATCCCAGGCCAGAACCAAGATGCGGGAAGCCGGGGTGCCGGTGGTACCCGGTTCTTTAAATGCTCTTTATGATGTGAAGGAGGCCTTAGAGGAAGCCAAGGCCATGGGCTTTCCGGTGATGATTAAGGCCAGCTCCGGCGGCGGCGGAAAGGGTATGCGGGAATGCTATTCCGAGGGAGATTTTGAAAATGAATTCCTTACCGCCCAAAGGGAATCCGCCAATGCCTTTTCCGATGATGCCATGTATCTGGAAAAGCTGATTTTGGAGCCCCGTCATGTGGAAGTGCAGATCATGGGAGACAGCTTCGGAAATGTGATTGCTCTCGGAGAAAGAGATTGTTCCATCCAGCGAAATCACCAAAAGCTGGTGGAGGAATCCCCCTCCCCCATTGTGACAGCGGAAAGCCGTAAAGCCATGATGGAGGCTGCGGTGAATGCGGCCAAGGCGGTGTCTTACGTAGGAGCCGGCACCATAGAATTTATCGTGGATCAGGAAGGCAAGTTCTATTTTATGGAAATGAA
>NZ_CAUVME010000064.1:0-5129 GCF_963553175.1 Oribacterium sinus
CAAAAGCAATGACTTAATAAGTGAATAAAAATAAAAAAACAATAAACATTGTCACTTTCAGAAAATAGAACTTGCCAAAAACTCTCTTCTATAATAGAGTAGCTGAGGATTTTAGGACGGATAGAGTAAAGTTCTAAAAGGGAGATTCTATATTTTAAGGAGAGACAAATGAAGGGTTTTTTGAAAGAGTTTAAAGAGTTTGCTTTAAAGGGAAACATGATTGATTTGGCAGTCGGCATGATTATCGGTGCTGCTTTTACCGCATTGGTGAACAAGCTGGTATCTGACCTGATTATGCCATTGATTTCCTTGATTACAGGAAAGATTGACTTTGAAAACATGTTCATTCCTTTAGCAGGACAGACCACCAAGGTTTACACTGAGGCCGTTGAGCAGGGTGCGGTATTGGCATACGGTTCCTTCATCACTGCGGTAATCAATTTCCTGATTATGGCTTTTGTGGTATTTGTCTTCGTTAAGCAGATGAACAAGTTAAAGAAGGCTGAGCCGGAAGCAGCACCTACAGAGAAAGAGTGTGAGTACTGCAAGACTATGATTCCTATTGCGGCAACTCGTTGTCCTCATTGCACATCCAAGTTGGCAGGATACGCAGAGTCCGTTTAAGAATACTGAAAGAAGAGGGGAACCTCTTCTTTTTTTGTAGGAAAGATAGAAACTGTATGCAGAATAAAAAAAATAGAGTAGAATAGGGCAGAAAGAATTCCGGAGGGGAGCTATAAAACAGAAGGAAAAGGTATTTTCGGATCTGTGTAATAAAATAGTGAGGAACGGGATTCCGGATTCAATGAGATAGAGTGGGTTTTAAGGGAAAATCAAGAAAGGGTGGCAAAGGATGTATGAGATTCAAGAGAGAGTTCGTTATTCCGAGGTAACGGAGAAGGGAGAAATGAGCCTGTTTTCCGTGGTGAATCTTTTGCAGGATTGTTCTACCTTTCATTCTCATGATGTGGGAATGTCCATTGAAGTTTTACAGAAAAAGCATAGAGCATGGCTCTTGAGTGCTTGGAATATTGAGCTATATGCCCTACCTAAGCTCTATGAGAAGCTTTCCATCGGAACGTCTCCCCACAATTTCCGGGGGATTTTCGCCTATAGGAATTTCTGGATTCAAAATGAAGCAAGAGAGTTCTATGTGAAAGCAGACAGTGAGTGGTTCAGCTTTGATTTGGAGAAGGGACGTCCCGGAAAGATTACGGAGGAATTGATTGCGCCCTTTAAAGAACGGGAGGATGTGTTACATTTGCCTCCCCTGCAAAGAAAAATTGCTTTTCCGGAAAGCTATCAGGAAGGAGAGCTCATTCCCGTTGTGCAGGATTTTCTGGATACCAACCACCACATGAACAACGCCAAGTACATTGCTTTGGCGGAGGAAGTTATTTTCCAATGTACAGGAAATCCGGCTATTCTTTTCACCGAAGGAGTAGAGAAAGCCGATTCTAAGAGAGAATTTTATTCCATTCGGGCGGAATATGTGAAGGCCTATACTTTAGGGGACAGTATTTTCCCAAGGGTAGCAATAGAAGAGGATAGAACGGTTGTAGCCTTTTATAATCAGAATAAGGAGTTATGTTGCCATGTTGAAATTAGGAAAAATCCAGACGCTTAAAATTCTTAGGGAAAAGGATTTTGGTGTTTTTGTGGGAGAGGAAGGAGGAGACAGCGTGCTTCTTCCCATCCGCCAGGTTCCCAAAGGGAAGACCATAGGGGATGAGGTCTCCGTATTTTTGTATAAGGATTCCAAGGACAGGTTAATTGCCACCACCAAAAAACCTTATCTTGAAGTAGGAGAAATCGGAAGACTGCGGGTCAGCGATGTAAATACCATCGGCGCCTTTGTGGATATCGGCTTGGAGAAGGATATTTTGGTGCCCCACAGAGAGATGCGTTATGCCTTAAAGAAGGATATGGAGGTGGAGATTTACCTCTATGTGGACAAGACTGAGCGTTTGGCAGGTACTATGTATACCAAGAAAAAAGAGGATGCCAAGCATTTGACGCAGGAGGAAATAAATGCTTCCCGTTATGAAAAGCTGGGAGAGCAGATTGAACGGCTGATTGAGGAGAAGTTTGAGGGACATATCCCTTATACGGATAAGACCGTGGATCCGGAGCAGGTGAAAAAGGACTTCGGCGTGTCAAAAGCCGCCTTTAAAAAGGCAATTGGCAAGCTTTTAAAGGAAAAAAAGATTAAAATCACCAGAACGGCAATTTTTAAAATTTATCAGGATTAGCAACAAAGAGGGGGGATTCTGCTAAAAATCCCCTCTCTTTTTGGGCAGATTGACATTTATTTAATAAAGGAACTCTATCTTGTACAAAATTAGGAGCATTTTTTCGGAAACTTAGTCTATAGCCAGAAAGAGGGAAAGTAGATAGAATACTATTAGCATAAGTATGCGAAAATCCTGGAATTCAGATACCGGTTTTCTGCTGAAAAGAAAGCATAAATCATATTTATAGAAGGAGAAACAGCATGGCAAGTGTGCAGCTCAAAAATGTGGTAAAGAAATACCCCAACGGATTTGTGGCAGTAAAAGATTTTAATTTAGAGATTGAAGATAAGGAATTTATCATTTTCGTAGGACCTTCAGGATGCGGTAAGTCCACTACCCTTCGTATGGTGGCAGGACTGGAAGACATCAGCTCCGGAGATCTTTTCATCGACGGAAAGAGAATGAATGATGTAGAACCGAAGGATAGAGACATTGCCATGGTTTTCCAGAACTATGCATTATATCCTCATATGACTGTATACGATAACATGGCCTTCGGACTGAAGCTTAGAAAAGTACCAAAGGATGAAATCGATAAGAAGGTGCATGAAGCTGCAAGAATTTTGGATCTTGAGCACTTGCTGGACAGAAAGCCTAAGGCTCTTTCCGGAGGACAGAGACAGCGTGTGGCTATGGGACGTGCCATTGTTCGTCGTCCGAAGGTTTTCCTGATGGATGAACCTCTTTCCAACCTGGATGCAAAGTTAAGGGCACAGATGCGTGTAGAGATTGCAAAGCTCCACAAGTCCTTAGAGACTACCATCATCTATGTAACCCATGACCAGACCGAGGCTATGACACTGGGAACCAGAATCGTAGTTTTGAAGGACGGTTATATTCAGCAGGTAGATACGCCGGAGAACCTTTACGATACCCCCTGCAACAAGTTTGTAGCAGGATTTATCGGATCTCCCCAGATGAACATGATTGATGCGGAGTGCACAGAAGAGGGCGGCGCTGTAAAGTTAAGCTTTGCAGGAAACACCATCACCTTAAATGAAAAGAAAGCAGCTGCTTTAAAGGATAAGGGCTATATCGGAAAGACTGTCACATTAGGAATTCGTCCTGAAGACTTACATGACGAGGAAGATTATCTTTCTCAGCATGGACAGTCCGTGATTTCCGCAGAAATTCGTGTATACGAGATGCTCGGAGCGGAGACCTTGCTCTACTTCGATATCGGAGATGCTTCCTGGACCGCAAGAGTGAATCCCAAGACCAAGGCAAGAACAGGAGATACCGTTCGCTTTGCTTTGGATGAGAACAAGATTCATATTTTCGATAAGGAAACAGAGCAGACTATTACCAACTAAGAGAATTTGGCTTTGTAGAAAAGCAATAAAAGTTTTCTGAAAAACTGGTAAAAAAGACAGGAAAAGAACTTTTCTTTCCCTGTCTTTTTTTAAAATGCTTGAAAATTGGAAATAAACTGATTATAGTAATGGGGAAAAACGATAAGGTTGGGAGAAGAGATAAGGTTGAGACGTGATTGGAAAGGCTGCATTCTTCCCCCCGGTGTAGTTCATGAAAGAATGGAGTAGAGATGATTTCAAATCAAGTTTTGCAAAGTACAATTGATTCCTTAAAGGGAATCGCCAGGCTGGATATTGCCATTGCAGACATTGACGGAAAAGTATTAGCCACAACTTTCCAAGAGGATAGGGATGTATCCGAGATGGTCGTCTCTTTTGCGGCATCCCAGGCGGATTCCCAGGCAGCGGGAGGCTTCCAGTTTTTTAAGATTTTTGATGAGCACCAGCTGGAATATGTTCTGATTGCCCATGGAGATACGGATGATGTATATATGGTAGGAAAGCTTGCCGTATTACAGATTCAGACTCTTTTAGTGGCATACCGTGAGAAGTTCGATAAGGACAATTTTATTAAGAACCTTCTTTTAGACAACTTGCTTCTGGTAGATATTTATAACCGGGCGAAGAAGCTTCATATCGAAGTGGGCGTTCGTCGTGTAGTGTATATGGTAGAGGCCAAGGACAACCTGGACGGTTCCGCACAGGAGGCTTTAAAGAGCTTCTTCTCTTCCGAGCCCAAGGATTTTGTGACCGCGGTAGATGAGAAGAACATTATCGTGGTGAAGGAGCTTGCTCCGGAGGATGATTATAAGCAGGTGCAGAAGGTTGCGGAGAGCATGATGGATATGCTGTCTTCCGAGCTTATGCTTTCAGCAAAGATTTCCTACGGTACCATTGTGAACGAGATTAAGGAAGTTTCCCGTTCCTATAAGGAAGCTAAGATGGCTCTGGAGGTAGGAAAGATTTTCTTTGTGGACAAGGAGATTATTGCTTACAATGCCCTTGGTATCGGTCGTTTGATTTATCAGTTGCCGATTCCTCTTTGTAAGATGTTTATTAAGGAAATCTTTACGGACGTTTCCCCGGATGATTTCGATGAGGAAACTCTGTCCACCATTAACAAGTTCTTCGAGAACAATCTGAATGTGTCCGAGACTTCCAGACAGTTGTATATCCATAGAAATACCTTAGTGTATCGGTTGGACAAGCTGGATCGTTCCACAGGACTGGATTTAAGAGTCTTTGATGACGCCATTACCTTCAAGATTGCCCTCATGGTTGTAAAATATATGAAGTATATGGAAACCCTTGATTTTTAAAGCAGATTTTCCCAAGAACGCCAAGAGCTGAATAGCTTTTGGCGTTTATTCTTAACGAGTATCGCACGCGTAGTGTGCGATATCTCGTTTCTGAAGTGGAGTGGAAGGGCAGTTAGGAGAAATAGATGGACACAAATGAGGAGAAGCATTTGAGGGAAGAGGAATCAAGGCAGGAACCCGAGAAAGAAGCATTGGAGTTGGGA
>NZ_CAUVME010000065.1:0-5076 GCF_963553175.1 Oribacterium sinus
GTATTTACCAATATCGGTTCCGCCCATTTGGAGAATCTGAAGACCAAGGAAAATACCTGCTTTGAGAAAATGCATATTCTGGAAGGAAATCAAAAGGAAGTTTCCCTGTATTTGCCGAAAAAGGATGCTATATTGGGAACGCTTACGGAAGAGAAAATCAGAGCCATGGGATTCTTGGGAGAGAAGAAGCTAAATCTTTTCTTCTACGAAAAGAAGGAGGAGATTCCCCTTTCCGTTCCCGGAGAACATATGGAGGACAATGCTTCCGTAGCCATGGCGATAGGTCTTTCTCTGGGATTACACAAACAAAAGCTCTTACAGGGCTTATTGGAATTTCAGGGCTTAAAGGGAAGAGGCGGCAGACTTTCTACGGAAGATGGCATTATGATTATTGATGACAGCTACAATGCATCTCCTGATTCCATGAAGGCTTCCTTAAAGGTCTTGGCTTCAGAGAAAGGGGCGAAAAGAAAGATTGCCGTTCTTGGAGATATGAATGAGTTGGGGGATAATGAAATCGCCTATCATCGGGAAATCGGAGAACTTTTAAAGTCTCTTCCTATTGATGCATTATTTACCTTAGGAAAGAAGGGAGAAGAGATTCGGAAAGCTATGGGAGAGAAGCTGATTCCCGGAAAAGCCTGCTTTAATCTTGAAGAGCTGTCCTTCTCTTTGGAAGAAGAAATTAAGCCTGGAGATCTGCTTTTATTTAAGGCTTCCAACTCCCTTTCTCTTTCCAAGGTGATTCAAGAAATAAGGAGTAAGCATTGTTTGCCAAAGTAATCGTAGATATTTCTCATGAATCTATCGATAAATGTTTTACCTATAGGGTCCCTAAGGAAATTTCCTTATCTGTCGGGGATCCTGTTTTGATACCCTTTGGAAGAGGAAAGAAAAAGGGCTATGTAATCGATATAGAAGAGCTGGCAGACTTCCCTGAAGAGAAAATTAAAGACATTCTTTCTCCTTTGGAAAAGGAGTTCTCCGTAGAAAAACAGCTTTTGGATCTGGCCATTTGGATGGCGGAGGAATACGGAACGACCTTAAATCAATGCTTAAAAACCGTACTTCCGGTAAAGAAGAAGACGAAAAACAAAACAAAGCCGGGAAAGATACAATATGGAAACCCCTATCCTGCTCCAAAACTCAATGCAGAGCAGGAGGAGGTTCTTTTTGCAATGCAGGAATATTTTCAGGAGGAGGAAGCGCCTTCCGCCCTGCTTTTCGGCGTTACCGGATCCGGAAAGACGGAGCTGTATTTGCGTTTAATCGAAGATTGCCTTGCCAAAGGGAAGGAAGTGATTTATCTGATTCCTGAAATTTCCCTAAGCCATCAAAGCAGAATGCGGGTGGAGGGACGTTTCCCCGGACAGGTGGCGGTATTACATTCCAAAATGAGCCAGGGAGAACGGGCGGAGAGCATGGAAAAGTGCCGGTCCGGAGAGGTGAAGCTTTTACTGGGCCCTCGTTCAGCCCTCTTTGCGCCATTTTCCAATTTAGGACTTATCATTATTGATGAGGAGCAGGAACGTTCCTACAAGTCGGAAACCGCTCCCCGATACGAAAGTCGGGATGTGGCAAGAAAAAGGGGAGAACTGGCCAAGTGTCCGGTACTTTTCGGCTCTGCAACACCTTCCGTCAATATTTTCCGAGAGGCGGAGGAGGGAAAAGTCAGACTGTTTACTTTAAAAAACAGGGCGGTGGAGGGAAGTTTTCTACCAAAGCTGACTCTTATTGACTTACGAAAGGAATTGGAGGAGGGAAACCGTTCCATTTTTTCCAAAGCACTGGAGGAAGCGGTATTAAAGCGTTTGGAAAGGGGGGAACAAAGTATTCTCTTTATGAACAGAAGGGGCTATTCTCCCTTTGTGAGCTGCAGAAAGTGCGGAAAGAGCTTAAACTGTCCCCACTGCGACGTAAGTCTGACGCTTCACAAAAACGGTATGCTGCAATGCCATTACTGCGGCTATAGCAGAAAACTGGAAAAGAAATGTCCAAACTGTGGCAGCAGTTATCTTTCCCCCTTTGGTACCGGAACGGAAAAGCTGGAAAAAATCTGCCATGCAGTCTTCCCCAAAGCAAGAATTCTTCGTATGGACGGAGATACCACAGGGAAAAAGGGGAAATACGAAGAAATTTTACAGGATTTTGCCGAGGAGAAGGCGGATATTCTTTTGGGAACCCAGATGATTGTAAAAGGACATGATTTTCCGAAGGTCACTCTGGTGGGCATTATGGCGGCGGAGCAGCTGTTCTTTCAGTCGGATTTTCAGGCAAGGGAATATGCTTTCCAGATTCTTACCCAGGCAGCAGGTAGGGCAGGCCGGGGAAAGCTTCCCGGAGAAGTCTTGATTCAAAGCTATCGTCCCGAGGAGGAAGTACTGGAGCTGGCTTTGGAACAGGACTACTTTGCTTTTTATCAGTCGGAAAAGAAGTTTCGGAAAAGACTGGAATATCCTCCCTTTGCCAGAATGCTGGCTATCCAATGCAGCTATCAAGAGGAAGAGTTTTTAAGTCTGATGCTGGAGAAGACCATCAAAAGAATCCAGGGGAAATTGGAGAAGGAGCAGGCGGAGTTATTTGGTCCCTTCCCTGCCACCATTTATAAGCTAAAGGATAATTTTAGGAAAATCATCTATATTAAGCAAGAATCCCATGATATAATCATCCGATTAAGAAATCTATTTGTTGAGGAGCTTCGAAAAGAGGATAAACGCTCTTTGATTCAGCTCCAGTTTGATCTTTTATAGAGAGGGTATAGTTTATGGCAATTCGCAGCATCCGAAAAATCGGAGACTCCATTTTGGAAAAGAAGTGTAAAGAAATTAAGGAAATGACGGATAAAACCAGAGATTTGATTCAAGATATGTTTGAAACAATGTATGACGCCAACGGTGTTGGACTGGCGGCTCCTCAGGTGGGGATTTTAAAGCAGCTTTTTGTGGTGGATATCGGAGACGGTGTTCGCTATGTGTGCATTAATCCTAAAATCGAAGCTGTGGGAGAGGAAGAGCAGTGCGGAGAAGAGGGCTGTCTTTCCGTTCCGGGAAAGGAAGGAAAGGTTACCCGGCCCATGAATATCCATCTGGAGGCCCTGGATCAGAACATGGAGCCCTTTAGCTTGGATGCTTCCGGCTTTTTGGCCAGAGCCTTCTGCCATGAGTATGATCATCTCCAAGGGGTTCTCTATACAGAGAAGGTAGAGGGAGATTTGGAAGATGTTCAATATGAAGAACTGGAAGAGGAGGAAATGATTTGAGAATCGTGTTTATGGGAACCCCGGACTTTGCGGTGAAGGGGTTAGAGGCCATCCATCAGGCCGGACATGAGATTCTCTTGGTAATCAGTCAGGAGGATAAAGCAAAGGACAGAAAGGGAAATCTCCTTAAGACGCCGGTAAAACAGGCAGCAGAAAGACTGGAGCTTCCTGTTCGTTCCGTACATCGTCTGAGAAAAGACGAAGAACTCCTTGCATATTTAAAGGAATTAAAGCCGGATTGCATTGTGGTGGCTGCCTTCGGACAGATCCTTCCCAAGGAGCTTTTAGAGCTTCCCCGCTATGGCTGTGTGAATATCCATGCTTCTTTACTGCCTCTTTATCGGGGAGCTTCTCCGATTCAGCAGGCTATTTTGCATAGAGACAAGGAAACCGGTATTTCCACCATGCTGATGGCGGAGGGCTTGGATACCGGAGATATCCTGCTTCAAAAAAAGCTTCCTTTAACGGGGGAAGAAACCGGAGAAAGTCTTTTTGAAGCCCTTTCTTTGCTTTCACAGGATTGTATTTTGGAAACCCTTAGTCTTTTAGAGCAGGGGAATTGCCCCAGAAGGGCTCAGGAAGAGGAAAAGGCCAGCCATTGCAGTATGATTGTAAAGCAGGACGGTTTTGTGAATTGGAATAAGCCTGCCGTGGAAATTGAAGCCATGGTTCGGGCCTTTAATCCCTGGCCTGCTGCAGTCAGTATTCTTCCCAACGGAAAAAGCTTTAAAATCTGGAAAGCCAGAGTTATCAAACAGAAAGATGAGAATTTTCAAAGTTTTTCAGAAATTAAAGAAGATTTGCTCTTAGCCCATTTACCGGAAAGTCTTTCGGAAGAAGGGAAGGCGGCCTTTCGGAAGAAGGACGGTATAGGAAAGATGTATCGCAATAAGGAGAACAATCGCCTTCTTCTTTCCACAGGGGAAGGATATTTGGAGATTTTGGAAATTCAGGTAGAAGGGAAAAAACGTTTGGATACCCCTGCCTTCTTACTAGGATTCGGAGGATAAGATGCCTTATTCATACTATTTTTTTGATCCCACAATGATTTTTGTTTATATCGGCATGGGGCTTTCCCTGCTGGCCTCCTCTTTGGTGAAGTCCACCTTTGCCAAATATGACCGGGTTCGTTCCCAAAGAGGTATCAGCGGAAGAGAGGCGGCGGAGATTATTTTACAGAAAAACGGTATCGGCTATGTGCAGGTGCTTTCCGTAAGAGGACATCTGAGCGATTTCTACAGCCCGAAGGACAAAACGGTAAATCTGTCGGAAGCCACGGAGAACTCCACCTCCATTGCGGCCATCGGTGTTGCCGCCCACGAGTGCGGACATGCTGTTCAGGATGCGGTAGGCTATATGCCCCTGGTCATCAGCCGGAATATTAATCCGGTTTGTGCTATTTGTTCTCAGCTGGCCATTCCCATTATTTTTATCGGCTTTCTGATTGGTATGAGCGGTTTCATTCAATTGGGAATTATTGTTTTCGCAGTGGCGATTTCCTTTCAGATTATTACCCTTCCGGTGGAGTGGAATGCGTCCCAAAGAGCCATGCGAATCTTAGAAGAGGAGGGGATTTTGAGTCCCCAGGAAATCAAGGGAGTTCGGGCAGTCCTTACTGCAGCGGCTCTTACCTATGTGGCGGCAGCGGCATCCTCCGTATTGCAGCTTCTTCGTTTACTCATTCTCTATGGAGGAAGAGGCAGAAGAGATGACTAAGGCTGAAAAAATGAAAAGCAAGACCGGAGTCAATGTAGGAATATCCACCGGAGGCAAAATGGATAAGAGGAAGAAAAACTTAAAGCCAAGAGTGGAAAAGA
>NZ_CAUVME010000066.1:0-5021 GCF_963553175.1 Oribacterium sinus
CGGTGTACTACATGATTATCTATGGCAGGAAAAAACATATGATAAAAGTTTAAAGCCGGCAGCGCGGCTTTGGTGCATAGCGTAAGGCGATATTTGGCAGGATAGTTGAAACTTATTTAGGAGAAAGAACACCAAAAGTTCACAGGATTGACGATTTTCGTTAAGAAATTCTGAGGAATATTATGCTATAGTAGAGAAGACTCCTTTTCTCTTAGTAGGGGCTGTAAGGACAGTCAACTGTGCTTTACAGCCCCATGCTTAGAGAATCAGAGATTTTTTTTTAGGAGAAGAAGATGAGAAAAAAGGGATATCCTATTAGTTTAGCAATTGTTTTAGCGAGCCTTTCCTTTACCATGCCTGCCATGGCACAGAAGGTACCGGGCTTTTCCGATAATGTTTCCGTGGATCAGATGCAGACTTCCTTTGAACGGCAGCGTTCCGAGGAGGAGTGGGCAAAGCTTCGGGACAATGTGATTTCCTGGGAGGAAATCGGGGACTTGGTCCATGAATACAACCCCACAGTATCCAGTCTTTGGAGAAACTTCCGGGAAAGTGACAGCAGGGGAAGCTACAATGTCAATGTAGAGGATGCCAGAAATCAGGTGGAAGAAGCCTATGAAAAGGCATTGTCCGCTGCAGACGGAAATAGCGTGGCGGAGGCTTTGGCAGAAATGCAGTACCAGAGCAACAGCAGCAATTTTTCCGCAGATACCGTGGCGCAGAATGCAGACCGGGAGATTGCCAAGCTTTCCGTGGAACAAACGGAGCAGAATACTATTGAGACCATTAAAAAATCCTTCATTAGCAGAGAAAGTACAGGCCTTCAAAAGCAAATCGATGCCTTATCTTTAGCGGATGCGAAAAGCGCACAGGAAAGCACCGAGAGAAAGAAAGCTATCGGAAAGGCCACCCAGATTGACGTGTTGACTGCTAAGGAAGCCTATGACCAGGTGAATCTGAGTCTTACAAAGAACAATTCCGCCTTTGATAAGATGACGGAGCTTTTACGGGTGAATCTGGGCTGGAAGGCAAGTGATACTCCGGAGATGCCCGTAATTCCAAGCCTTAGTGCAGAGCAGCTTACGGCAGTGAATTTAGAGGAAGACAGTAAGACAGCTTTACAGAATAACTACAGTCTTCGGATTTCAGAAAGAAAGTTGAATCTTTCCACAGGAGATGCCAACCGACAGAATCTGACAAGAAGCATTTCCGCAGCAAAGGAGAAGATTCAGTCCGATATGCTTTCCCGATACCAAAGCTTAAAGCAGGCAGAGGAGGCAAAAAGACAGGCGGAGCTGCAGGCATCCAACGCACAGCAGGCCTATCAGAAGGCAGAGCGGGGCTATAAGCTGGGAAGTGTAAGCCGTGTGGATTTTGAAAAGGCGAAAAATGCTTCCGATACCGCAAGCCTTCAAAAGCAGCAGGCGGATTTGAAGCTTTATGAAGAATATTTGGATTATCAGGCCGGAAAGAACGGTTTGGCGACGGCAGAGTAAGAGAAAGGATGCATTGAATCTTTTATGGAGAAGAGAAAGAATAAGATAAAATCCGCATTTGCTCTGGCTTTAAGCCTTGGACTTCTCTGTCAAAGCTTCCCTGCCTTAGCAGAGGAGAAGCCTTGGGATGTGAATGACAACATCATTTCCTTCAGAGAAATCCCGGATCTTGTAGACCAATTCAGTTCTGTAGCCAAGATGGAACAGGATGCTTTGGCGCAAAGTACCGGCGGAATGGCTTCCGTACAGAAGGCGGTAAAGGACGAAAAGGCGGATATTCTTGCGAATTTGCAGGAGAGCATTGACAGTTTAAAGGAGCAGAAGCAGGATAGCACAGATCCTGCGACCAAAGCCTTTTTGCAAAGTCAGATCAATCAGTTAGAAAAGGTAAAGAACAGTAAGAAGATTTTACCGGATATAGACAGTAGTCTGGCAGAGGTAAATCAAGGACTGGTGCAGCTTTCCGAGACGGAAAAAAGCATGAAGAAGGCGGAAGCTAAGACGGAAAAAGCCGTGAAATCCGGCTTCTATACCGGAAAAAAGCTTTTGAGTGACGGTATGCAAAATCTTTATTTCAGTGCGATTTCTCTGGAAAACAACAAGACGATGCTAGAAAAACGAGTGGCGATGCTACAGGCAGGCTTAGAGAAAACGGAAAGACAGGCGCGCCTTGGGCAGGCTACGGCAAATGATGTGAGCGCGGCAAGACTTGCTCTGGAAAGTGCTCAGTCGGATTTGCAAAAGGCTAAGGACGGCCTGGAAAGCATGAAGAGAAATATGGGACTGAGCCTTGGCTGGAGTATGAATACCTATTCTAATATTCAGTTCGAAGCCATTCCCGACTACCCGAGAAACTATCTGGCAACAAGAGACTGGGGAAAGGACATTGATTCCGCTTTAAGTCATAACAGTGAATTGGGAAGCATTCTCCGTACAAAGGACAGCAATATTACCGGCTGGACGGAGAAGAAGCAGAGTCAGAAGGAAAAAGAGCAGCAGATTCGAGTTTCCATGGAGGAGCTCAGACGGAATATTAGCGAAGCGGAAGCGGCATTAAATGCGGCGGAATCCGTTTCAGAGCTTTCTCGTTTGCAGAAGGAAAAAGCAGAGCGGATGAATGCTCTGGGACTTTTGGGGAGGGCAGATTTCCAAGGCTTATCCTTAGAAGCCTTATCCAAGGAAAATGCAGCAGCTCAGGCAAAACTGGATTATAATCAGGCGGTCTTCCAATACGAAGAAGCAGTAGAGAGAGGGATACTTTCCACAGGGGAGTAATCCCCCTCTTTTTTTCTTATAGATGGACTTTAGCCGGTATCGGAGCTGACATTTGAAAAATGTTAGCTCTGATACAAAAAACCACCCGCTATGCGGGTGGGAAACACTTGTTATACAAAAATCACCTTTCCTAATACAATAAAGTTGTTCAAGCTATATTGCAGAAAAGGAAGGTGATTTTATGGCGAAGAAAGAATATGCATTGGCACATACGAAATGGATGTGTAAATATCATATTGTCTTCACACCGAAGTATAGGCGAAAAATAATATATTATCAATATAAGTCAGATATTCGGGATATTATCAAGCAACTCTGCGCCTTTAAAGGAGTGGAGATTATAGAAGGGCATTTAATGCCGGACCATGTACACATTCTGGTTAGTATTCCACCTAAGATTAGCGTTTCTTCTTTTATGGGCTACTTAAAGGGAAAAAGTGCCTTAATGATATTTGATAAACACGCAAATCTTAAATACAAATTTGGAAACAGACATTTTTGGGCCGAAGGCTATTATGTCAGTACAGTAGGTTTAAATGAAGCCACAATAAAAAAGTATATCCAAGATCAAGAAAAACACGATATAGCTTTGGATAAACTAAGTGTTAAAGAATATGAAGACCCTTTTAAGGGTTAAAGTGCAGTAGTACCAATACCCCTTTATGGGGTAGCGACGAGTCAAACGCAATATGGCTTGAATGGAGCTGTGGGAAGGTGCAAAGCAAACTTCCCATAGCCCAAAATGAAAGCCAGCGCCTTTAGACGCTGGCCAGTAGCAGGGGCTTATAGCCCCGAGCAAACCACCCGTTTGACGGGTGGTAGTGATTAACGAGTATCTCACGAGCAGCGCGGGATAGTCGTTGGACATAAACAGCCATTCCGGACAGTGAAGTCGAAGCGTATTTTTTAAGAAAAGCTTATCCGAATGTGGAGTATAGGAGATTGGAGTGTTTTGTGTTATAACGGAAGAAGCTGAAGAAAAATTCCAATAGCCAGAATATATGTTCTATGATATAATCTCTCGGCAAGCAAAAAACGAAGAAATAAAGGGAAAGAACAGTAGTCCGGTAAGAAGCGAAAACCGGTACAAGTAACAATACAAAAAGTAAAGGAAGAAAATCATGGCAAACAAAGTAAGCAAGGCTCCTGTAGTAGCATTGGAAGATCGGGATGAAAAGTTAAAGGCGCTGGATGCGGCTCTCAGCAAGATTGAAAAGGATTGCGGAAAGGGCTCCGTAATGAAGCTGGGAGATTCCGGAGTGAATAAGGACATCTCCGTAGTGCCCACCGGTTCCTTATCCGTGGATATTGCTCTTGGAGCAGGCGGTTTCCCAAGGGGACGTATTATTGAGATTTACGGACCGGAATCCTCCGGTAAGACTACCCTTGCCCTTCATGCAGTGGCAGAGGTACAAAAGCGTGGAGGAATCGCGGCCTTTATTGATGCAGAGCATGCTTTGGATCCCCGTTATGCGCAGGCTATCGGCGTGGACATTGATAACCTCTATGTGGCACAGCCGGATTCCGGAGAGCAGGCTTTGGATATTGTGGAGACCATGGTTCGTTCCGGTGCTATGGACATTTTGGTTGTGGACTCCGTGGCGGCATTGGTACCTAAGGCGGAGATTGACGGAGAGATGGGAGACAGTCATGTGGGCTTACAGGCTCGTTTGATGTCTATGGCTTTAAGAAAGCTTACCGCTATTATCGCCAAGTCTAACTGTATCCTTATTTTCATCAATCAGTTAAGAGAAAAGGTCGGCGTGATGTTCGGTAATCCGGAGACCACCACCGGCGGACGCGCTTTAAAGTTCTATGCTTCTGTTCGTGTGGACATCCGAAAGGGAGAAAGCATTAAGACCGGTGACGGAGATTTCAGCGGAGCCCGTACCAAAGTAAAGATTTCCAAGAATAAGATTGCCCCTCCCTTTAAGAATGCGGAGTTTGATATCAGCTTCGGTTCCGGTATTTCCAAGGAAGGAGAAATCCTGGATCTTGCGGTAGAAAAAAAGATGATTGAGAAGAGCGGTGCCTGGTTTGCCTATAACGGGGATAAGATCGGTCAGGGCCGTGAGAATGCCAAGGCCTTCTTAAAGAGTCATCCCAGAATTATGGCGGATTTGGAGATTCAACTTCGTAAAGAATACGGTTTGAAGGAAGACCCCTATTTGGAAGAGGTTTTGGCTTTTGTTCCTGAGGATGAGGATATGGATCTTACGGTTAGCCTGGCTGAGGACGCAGAAGAATAAG
>NZ_CAUVME010000067.1:0-4988 GCF_963553175.1 Oribacterium sinus
TGCTCCTGTAGTTTCGCAAGATAGACGTAATCCCTGCCATTGGCTTCGCTTTCCTTTTCAATAAAGGCAAGCTCCTCTTCCAATTTGGCAATCTCCTCTTCGATATGCTCAAAGTCCTTCTTCTCCTGATAGCTCATCTTTAAAAGCCTTGCACCCTGCCAGGATTTCTTCTTATCCCCCTCGGACTTTTCTTCTCCTCTATCCTCTTTGGACTCTGCTTTACTACCCTTTTCTACATTTTCCGCCTCTTCCTTTTCCTTCAAAAGCTGTACCTGATAGTCGGTATAGCCTCCCTCAAACTGGCGAATCTGTCCATTTTCCTGAAAAATAAAGAGACGGTTCACCGTACGATCCAGAAAATATCGGTCATGGCTAATCACAAAAACAATGCCCGGAAAGCTGTCCAAAAAATCTTCCAGAACAATCAAGCTGCTTAAATCCAAGTCATTGCTGGGCTCATCCAGGAACAGCACATTGGGGGCGGACATCAAAATGCGTAGCAGGTAGAGTCTTCTTTTCTCTCCACCGGAAAGCTTCTCAATGGGGGCGTACTGCATTTCCGGAGAAAAAAGGAAACGCTCCGCCATTTGGGAGGCGGAAATCAAACCTTCCTTTGTGGGCAGATATTCCGCAATCTCCTTAATGCTGTCGATTACCCTTTCCTTTTCCGGCAAATCTTCATTTTCCTGACGAAAATAGGCAATCCGCACGGTTTGTCCGATTTCCACCTTTCCCTCATCCACCGGAATTTCTCCCAAAATTGCCTTCATCAGGGTAGACTTTCCTGCCCCGTTCTTCCCGATAATGCCGATACGGTCATTCCGTAAAAAATTATAGCTGAAATTGGAGAATAAAAGCTTATCCCCATAGCGTTTTGTCAGGTTTTCACAGTTTATGGTACTCTTCCCCAGACGCACGAAAATGGAGGCTAGGCTCAGCTCTTCCTCCTCCGTTGGACCATGCATTTGAGAGAGCTTTTCATAGCGTTGCAGTCGTCCCTTTTGTTTGGTGGTTCTGGCCTTGGCTCCTCTTCGCACCCAAGCCAATTCTTTTCGAAGCAGACTTTGTCTGGCTCTTTCCTGAGCCTTTTCGATATTGAATCTCTCTGCCTTTCTTTCCAAATAAGAGGAGTAGGAGCATTCGTAGCGAGTAAAGCCTTCTCTTTCCAGCTCCACAATCACATCACAAACCGTATCCAAAAAATATCGGTCATGACTCACCAGCAAAATCGCCCCCTTAAAGCGCTTTAATTTTTCCTCCAGCCACTCCGCCATTTCCTCGTCCAAGTGGTTTGTAGGCTCGTCCAAAAGCAGCAAATCCGGCTCTGTGTTTAGGGCCGCCAAAAGAGCCAGCTGTTTCTTCTGTCCTCCGGATAAAATCTTGCAGGGAGAATAGAAATCCTCCAAGCCAATCTCCTGCATAACCTTCTTTCCAAAGGCCTCTCTTTCCTGCTCTCCCATACGAAGGGCAAAGTTCTCCACCAGCGCCTCCAAAATACTCTTCTCCTCCGGAAAATGACTTTCCTGAGTAAGATAGCTGATTTTCAAGCTCCTTCTTCGTACAATGTTTCCGCTATCCAGCTCCTCTTCTCCGGCAATAATCCGAAGCAGAGTAGACTTCCCTCCTCCATTTCTTCCGATTAATGCCACCTTCTCTCCTTCTTGAATCGAGAACTGGGCATCGGAAAACAAAACTTTATTTTGAAAGCTTTTGCTGCCTTTTTCTATATTTACAATACTTCCTGCCATAGAATCTTCCTCTTTCCTCTCCTTTTTAAGAGATTTTTCCTTGCTATAATAGCAAAGATACAGCTAAAATAGCAATGCACTGAGATGGAACTGTAAGTTTTCTATCCTTTAAATTGCTTAGCGGAAAGAAAGGAGCAGCATGTCTATTCGTCAATTCATTTTCCCCAAAGAAAAAACCAAGAATCTTCGTTTCTATGATGTCATCATCATTAGCTTGATTTTATTCGGAGAATTTATTATTCGCTCCAACCAGCTATTTCTAGACAGCTTAAATGCTGTAAAATCCGCTATGTTTTACGCTTTCCCCCTCTCCCCTATCCTTCTTAGCCAAAATACGGAAAGCATTACGGAAACGGTAGCGGAAACTGTGGATACAGCCACCGAAGGGGTAGCCTATTCCAGTAACCTGCAATTCCAGTTCTTTATGCTGCTTTTGGTTTTTCTCTATCTGATTGTTCGTAACTTTGATTTTAAGCAAATCCCCTTTCGCTTTAAGCTCTCTGTAATTCCCTGGTACTTTATTTTACTGGCTATCATGGGACTAAGTGCAGACGTTCTTTACCTTCTCTTTGATAACGGCTATAACTACTTCACCAAGGAAGTTCTCCTTTCCATGGATTTCTTTGAGTTATTTCGGAAAATAGCCGCCTTAAGCCCCATTGCCATTATCTATGCTTTATTAAATGCCTTCTACGAAGAATTCTTCTTTTTAGGCTTACTGGGCACCGTAGACCAAAAGTACAAATGGCAAACTCTGCTTTACTCCACGATGATTCGTATATCCTTCCATACCTATCAGGGCATGGCTTCCGCCCTTATTATCGGTGTGGTCTTCGGACTTATGTATTACTACTTCTATACCTATAGAATCAAAAATCTTCTTCCGGTAGTTCTGGTGCACTCCATGGCGGATATGTTCGGTTCGGGATTTGTGTATCTCTTTGCAAGGTTCTAGGAAAGGGAGAATTGAAATGAGTATCCCAAAATGGATTGTCACTGATGTGAAGGCTTCCAAAAGCTATGAATTACATCTTTCTTTTTCCAATGGAAAAAAAGGAATTTTCAACTTTCTTTCAGAGCTTCAAAAACCTATATATCAACAATTAAATGATCTGGATTTTTTTCTTACTGCTCATGTAGAAGATGGCACTGTGGTCTGGAATGATGAGCTTGATATTGCTCCGGAGTACCTTTACGAAAATTCTGCATTTTAATTCCTTCATCTGTAGTAAAATCTGCCATCTTTAAGGCATAAGGAATGGTCTTAGTAGCCAGGCCTAAGCTTACCGCTTGCATAGTAGCAAACTGCTCAAGCTTTTCCTCCCATGATGTATCCTTCTTTCAGAAGCATAGCCATAAGCCTTGACTACATCGGAAGGCTGATTCCCATCGCCTCCGGAGAAAGCAGCTTGCTGTCCCATTCTTCCAAGTCCATAGCCTTATGTAGGATAGATAGAATCCTGTAAATCTGTTTGAACTGCTCCATAGTCACTCCTTTTTAGGCAACAAAATACCACCGAAGACCGGTGGTAGATTAGTTTTCTTCTATATTATCACCCACACTTAATAGAGACCATATTTGTGAGCTATCTCTTCTAGTTCGGCATCTAACTTTTCTTCGAGTTCTTTAGGAATCACGATTTTTTTAGACTCCTCGGCACTTGGCATCTTACTATCATCGATAAAATAAGGTCCGTTTATAACATCCTCAAAGGTTGCTTTTTTATCCATACAATCATCTCCTTGTGAATATTAGGTGTTCTGATCTCTCCAAAGCCTCAATGACCCACATTGAGGCTTTCTACTCTATTGAACCATCCGGTAATCCAGCAAACTGTTCTTTGGCCTTATTATATACATCCTGAATAAGACCGTCAATATTGTCCAAAAACTTTAACTTTTCAAAATCCGCGGATATAGTTACGAATAAAATCTACTACATGGCATGAAATAATCTGCATCTTGATTTAGCTTTATTGGAAAAGCTATTTATCAGCTACTTTTCCCCGGAATAAATATAACAACGTCCCCAGAAGTAATCACCTAATCGGTGATGAAACTAGGGGGGTATCCATCCCTAAGTTTATGCGCATTGACACAGTGCGTATTGTACTATAAAATATATCTAAAGAAACAGAAAGGGGAAAGCAATATGCCGAAGAAGGCCAAGGAAATGGAAAGAATCATATTAAAAGATGGCTGGTACCTTGTAAGTCAAGAAGGCTCACACAGGCAGTACAAGCACCCGATTAAAAAAGGCAAAGTAACAATCCCTTTCCACACTAAAGAGCTTACTAAGTTTACCGAATGTTCGATTTACAAACAAGCAGGAATAGAAAGGAGCTAAGCATGTTAAGTATATATCCGGCAATATTTTACAAAGAGGACGACGGAAGGTATTCTGTTTGCTTCCCTGATTTTAATGCCGCCACTTGTGGAAACGATTTAAACGACGCCATGAACATGGCTGTTGAGTGCCTGGCTGTTCAGCTCATAGGTTTGAAACGGGACGGTGAAGCTTTCCCTGTCTCCTCTCCGGTTGATACAGTAGATCCTGTTGCCTATGCAGAAGAATTGGGAGCAGGTAAACCGTCAGATTATTTTGTAAATCTTATCAGTGTTGATGCTGATGAATATGCAAAGCTATACCTCAATAAGTCTGTCCGGAAAAACCTCACTATACCTGAGTGGATGAATGAAAAGGCCTTAGCACAAGGCATAAACTTCTCCCAGGTACTGCAAGAGGCTCTACTGGAGAGATTACAGGCTTAGTATAGAACTTTCAAAGGGTGTGGTATTTTGCCACATCCTTTCTTTTAACTTGCTCAATTAGAGAACCTCGCTACTGAATCAACACTAATTTTGGGCGGTTTCGTGGACGGTTTCGTGGGATACATGAGCTGTAAAACGAGTAAAAAGCTTCCTTTTTCGGTAAAATTACATTGCAGAAAAGTAAGCAAAAACCCTAGGTTTCAAGCCACTTTAGGCTTAATTCCTAGGGTTTCTTAGTAGCAGGGGATGAGGGATTCGAACCCCCATCGGCGGTTTTGGAGACCGTTGCTCTACCATTGAACTAATCCCCTTTGCTTCAAAAAAGCAACGGTATGATTCTATGCTATTTTTTGAAGATTGTCAATGCCTCTCTTATATTTTTTACCGGAATCAATTCAATATCTTTCTTTTTTCCCGGTAGTTTGACAGTTAAATAGTTCCAAAATCTCCTCAGGCCTTGAAAAGCCT
>NZ_CAUVME010000068.1:0-4922 GCF_963553175.1 Oribacterium sinus
CAATGACTTTTTTAGAACTAAAGCTATTTTTTACCCGGAGCTTTTTCCTTAGCCCAGCTGTTTCTTCATGCTCTCCAAAGACTGCTTTAAAGCTTCCTCTAACTTTGCAGTATCCTTTCCACCGGCCTGAGCCATCTGAGGCTTACCGCCTCCCCCACCTCCAAGGATAGGAGCAATCTCTTTAATCAGATTTCCGGCATGGGCACCGAGCTTTACCGCAGCGTCAGCGGCTGTAGCCATAAGAATCGGCTTACCGTCTTCTACAGAGGCCAGAAGGATAAAGGCATTCTTATGTTTATCCTTTAAGCTGTCTCCCAGATTTCGAAGGGCATTTCTGTCCATTCCCGGAATATTGGCGGCAATCAGAGAACAATCCTTGTATTCTACCACTGCCAAATCTTCCACTTCCGCATTGGCCAGCTTCGCCTTTAACTGTTCGCACTGGGAACGGCTTTCCTTTAATTCCTTCTCCAGACTCTCTACCCTGGCCAATAAATGCTCCGGATCTGCCTTTAATTTTCCGCTAAGACTCTTTAACAGCTCCTCCTCATGGTGGAAATAATCAAAGAGGTTCTGAGATGTGATGGCTTCGATTCTTCTGACTCCGGCAGCAACACCCTGCTCGGAAAGAATCTTAAAGGCCTGGATGGAGGAGGAATTCTCTACATGGGTTCCTCCGCAAAGCTCAATGGAGAAATCTCCTACGGAAACCACTCTTACGGTATCACCGTACTTTTCTCCGAATAATGCGGTAGCACCGGATTTTTTAGCTTCTTCAATGGGCATTTCCCGTGTAAGCACCACGTCGCCTCTGGCAATTTCTTCATTGACCAAATTCTCAACCTTCTCAAGTTCTTCTTTGGTTAAGGCTGTAAAATGCGTAAAGTCAAAACGAAGACGCTTATCATCATAGTAAGCTCCCGCCTGTTCTACATGGCTTCCCAAGGTTTCCTTCAGAGCCTTCTGTAAAAGGTGGGTTGCGGTATGGTTTCTGGCGGTTAAAGCACGCTTCTTGGCATCTACCGTTAAAGTTACGGTATCTCCTACGGAAAAACCTCCCTGCTCTACAGTTCCCAGGTGAGCCAGTTTTCCCCCCTGTAAGTGAATCGTTTCTTCTACTGTGAATACGGAAGTTCCGGAACAAATCTTTCCCTGATCTCCCTGCTGTCCACCCATGGTTCCATAGAAGGGACTGCGATCGGTAATTACTGCGGCACGATTTCCCGCCTCAACGGAAGGACGAATTTCATCCTCATCTCCATTGTCCGCAAGGTATACCAATGCAGTAACCTTTCCTTCACATTCCAGAGTATCGTATCCAACAAACTCTGTCTTTAAAGAGGCATCCAGATTTTGGTAAATGTCGTCTCTTCCCATGTAGTTGGTGCTCTTTCTTGCCGCTCTTGCGGTCTCTCTTTGCACCTTCATCGCCTGCTGGAAAGCCTCTTCATCTACGGTAATTCCGCTATCCTCTAAGATTTCCTTGGTTAAATCCAGAGGGAAACCATAGGTGTCGTACAGACGGAAGGCATCTTCTCCGGAAAGAAGCTTCTCTCCCTTTTTCTGTAAGTCTTCCTTTAAGCCCTGTAAAATGGCAAGACCGTTATCAATGGTCTTGTTGAAACGATCCTCTTCCTCGGAAATAACCCGAAGAATCATATCTTTCTTTTCAGAAAGCTCGGGATATCCGTCAGAGGACAAGGCAATAGCCTTTTCGGAAAGCTTGGATAGACTTCCTGCAGGAATTCCTAAAATGCGTCCATGTCTTGCCGCTCTTCTTAACAATCTACGGAAAACGTAGCCTCTTCCCTCATTGGAAGGCATAATACCGTCAGAAGCCATAAAGGTGCAGCTCTTTACATGGTCGGCAATAATACGGAAGGAAACATCCGCAGTCTTGTCCTCCAGATACTTTTTTCCGGAAAGACTTTCAATCTCTGTCATCATGGCCTGGTTGGTATCCACGTCAAACAAAGAGGGAACATCCTGGCAAACTACCGCAAGACGCTCCAGTCCCATTCCGGTATCAATGTTCTTTTGAATAAGGTCGGTGTAATTTCCATGACCGTCATTGTTAAACTGGGAGAATACCACGTTCCAAACCTCTAAGAAACGATCTCCCTCTCCGCCCATTACATCCTCAGGGCCTGTACCGTATTTCTCTCCACGGTCATAGTAAATTTCGGAACAGGGACCGCAGGGACCTACACCATGCTCCCAGAAATTATCCTTCTTTCCAAAGCGATAGATACGATCTGCAGGAATACCGATTTCCTCATTCCATACCTTGAAAGCCTCTTCATCCTCCAAGTAAATACTGGGATAAAGACGATCCTTCTCCAGACCTACTCTCTCTGTCAAAAATTCCCAGGCAAAATGTAAAGCCTCGGACTTGAAATAATCTCCGAAGGAAAAGTTTCCCAGCATCTCGAAGAAAGTACCATGTCTTGCAGTCTTACCGATGTTCTCAATATCACCGGTACGGATACACTTCTGGCAGGTAGCCACTCTTCTCTTTGGCGGGATTTCCTGACCGGTAAAATAAGGCTTTAAAGGTGCCATTCCTGAGTTGATTAACAATAAGCTATTATCATTATGGGGAACCAGGGAAAAGCTTTTCATTACCAAATGTTCCTTCTCCTGAAAATAGGCTAAAAACATTTTTCTTAATTCATTAACACCATATTTCTTCATACAATCTCCCTTTATGCAGTATAGAAATTTCCTTACTGAATTTCTGAATGAGTAAGGTTTTAGCAAAACAAGAAGGCCTGCAATACCTTCTCTACACAATCTTACAAATTATACAGTACTTAGGGCTATGAGGCAAGGGAGGACAAAAAGTCTTTCAGCTTTTCTGTATAGAGGCTTTTGTTTACAAAAACCGATTCCGCATGACCTGCCTTTGGTACCAACAACAAATCTCTCTTCCCCTTGGTAGCTTCATACATTCTTTCACTATTTGCCGGCAAAATGTATTGGTCATCTTCTCCATGGATAAAAAGGATAGGCACCTGATTTTTTGCCAAAGAGTCGATGGGGCGCATGGTGGAAATAGGAATACCGAAATGAAGCTTGGCATATTGGTTCATAACCGGGCCGATAGCTGTTGGAATGTGACTGTATCGCCAGATTTCCTCCAAAACATTTTCGATATCGGAAAAACCGCAGTCAGCTACAGCGAAGGAAACATTTTGTACATCTTTCAATGAGGCAATTGTTGTGGCAGCTCCAAGAGATTCTCCATGCAAGCCAATCTCCGCATTCCTTCCCAGTTTTTCCTGAAAAAAATGTACTATTTCCGCCAAATCCTTTCCTTCCCTCACACTGTAGCTGCAAAAAGTCCTTCTATTTGCTCCATGCCCTCGTAAATCATAAATAATACAATTATAGCCTAAGGAAAGATAGATAGAGGCATACTTTAAACTTCCATATCGAGTATCATAATGACCATGACTTATAATAACATATTTAGAAGAAGGGGTCGGGTTCTTTAAAATTTCTCCATGGAGCACATAAGAATCATAGCTTTTAACAGTAAACTCTTCTTTTTGCAAACCATTATAAAAGGAAGTATCATAATGTTCGCTTTGCCATTCCATAGACTCTTCCAGGCTTTGTCCTTCACCATAGAATATATTTTTGCCAAGCATAGAGACAAAAGCTAAAAATAAAATTAAAATACTGATAAAAATCACAGCAAGGATAGATATATTAATATTTTTAATTATCATAATTTGCTCCTTTTAATGAAAAGGACTAGCCGTCCTGATCTTCAAAAATTTTCTCCAATAAAACAGAACACCTAGCCTTTGTCAGCTGAATATATTTTTTTAAGTAGTCGATATTTTCCTCTACACCGGTTTTCTCCATGCTTAGCTCTTTTTTACTTTCCATGCTTCTTTGACTCAAAAACACACTTTGCTCGGCAAAAAAGTTTTCCCGCTCATTTCCGGTGATATTTCTGCTGTAATAGCTTACCAGACGCTGCATTTCTTTATCGTAGAGTTCTCCGATTTTTTCATATCGTCTTCGCAGAGAGAGATTTTTCTGCCAGCTTTCATCCTCTTCTATCTGATTCAATAGCTGAAATTCATTTTGAAAACGAAGATAGCTGTCGGAATCCGGCTCCTCCTCATCCTCTTCACTGGGAAGCAGAGAAAGGGGCTCTTGAACTTCTTCTTTGCTATTCCTGTTCTCCTCATAGCTTTTTAGAGCATTTTTCCAATGCCTGTGCAGGCCAAAGCTGACAAGACTCAAAAATAGGAAAAGAAGCAATAAGATCTTGAGATAAGCCATAAATTGTTTTCTGGGCATAATTATTCCGATAAATAAGCCGCTCTTACCTGAGGATCGGATAGTAAGTCTCCGGCTTTTCCTTCTAATCGAATGTTTCCGGTTTCCAATACATAAGCTCTGTCTGCAATCATTAAAGCCTTGTTGGCATTTTGTTCTACCAGGAGTACAGTTACCCCTGACTCATGAATCTTTTGAATAATATCAAAGATTTCATTTACGTAAATGGGAGAAAGGCCCATGGATGGTTCATCCAGTAAAATCATCTCCGGCTTGGACATCAGGGCTCTTCCCATGGCCAGCATCTGCTGCTCTCCTCCGGAAAGGGTTCCGGCTACCTGATTTTTTCTTTCCAAAAGACGGGGAAAATGATGATAGATCATATTCAGACTTTCTTCAATTTCCTTTGAGTTCTTTCTGGTGTAGGCACCCAGCATCAGATTTTGATATACCGTAAGACTGGCAAAAACTCTTCTCCCCTCCGGAACATGGGCAAGTCCCTTGGAAACCAGCTTATATCCGGGAAGCTTGCTGACATTTTCCCCTCTATAAATGATTTCTCCCTGGGAATGGGGAATTAAGCCGGTAATCGTTTGCAGGGTACTGGTTTTTCCGGCGCCGTTGGC
>NZ_CAUVME010000069.1:0-4849 GCF_963553175.1 Oribacterium sinus
TTTCAAAACGATAGTACTGTGCTGTCCACATCTGATGCTGTCCCACATCGGTAGCTACCACTGTATCGTCTTCCGTATACTTCCGTAAGGTCTCCAAGATACGCTTGGGATGGAAATCTCCCTCCACTTTACTCTTGGTTTTTTCGAAGCCATGGATTTCTTCCCACCACTTAGGATGCTTTTGTTCTTTTAGCTTGGGAAGAATTTCTTTAATCCACTTCTTCACATCCCCCTGTACGGAATAATCCGGACTTATGTTCTTCCCGATTTCCGCCTTATCGATGTCTACATGAATGACTTTACAATTTTGGGTATACCGGGCAATATTTCCGGTGGCACGATCGGAAAAACGAACTCCTAAAGCAAGCAAAACATCACATTCCGACTGGGTTTTCGCCGCCACATAGCTTCCGTGCATTCCCACCAAACCAAGACTTAAGGGATGAGAGTCGGGAAATGCTGTCCTTCCCATAATACTGACGGTAACCGGAATATTCAGCTTCTCCGCCAAGGCAATCAGCTCTTTCTCCGCCTTAGCCGCTGTAATACCTCCACCGGCATAAATTAATGGCTTCTTCGCCTGACTCAGTAAGGCAATAACCCCTTCCTGATCATAGGGAAGCTTCGGCTTATCCGGCATCTTCGGAAGAACGGCTACTCCATATTCACATTCACTAATCTGTACGTCCTTAGGGATATCAATGAGTACCGGACCTTTTCTTCCGGAATTGGCAATCTGAAATGCCTCTTTAATCGTCTGCTCCAGCTCCGTAACATCCTTTACCATGAAGTTATGCTTCACCACAGGCTGGGTAATGGATACGATATCCACCTCCTGGAAGCTGTCTCTTCCCAGTGCTTCCGTGGCTACATTACCGGTAATGGCTACCATAGGTACGGAATCCAGATAGGCATTGGCAATGCCGGTTACAAGGTTAGTTGCTCCCGGACCGGAAGTTGCAATAACCACGCCAACCTTACCACTGGCTCTGGCATAGCCGTCTGCAGCATGGGCTGCCCCCTGCTCATGGGCGGTAAGAACATGATGAATCCGATCCTTACACTTATACAGCTCATCATAAATCTGTAAAACTGCGCCTCCGGGATAGCCGAATACGGTATCCACCCCCTGATGAATCAACTCTTCAATTAATAGCCTTGCCCCTGATAATTTCATTTTCTCTCCCGTTTCATTGAAAAAGCCTTACAGCGTAACGCTGTAAGGCTAAAGGCTCAAATCATGTCTTTATCTTTCCAAAGTGGCGTTACGCAAACAAACATTATCGTGTAAGACAATAATGACTGCAAGAATCATAATAATTGCCAGCAAAATGTTCTGCATAACCCTTTCCTCCTTGAAAAATATGAAGGAATTATCCCATAGGCTTATTTCTCTGTCAAGAAACTTTTCATTATATCTGCTATAACTTTTGCATTTTTTATGATTCTGCCGGGTTTACGCTACCCATGCTCCACTTTGATTTACAAAATAGCCGTCCGGTGTTCTAGTATTGGTGAGCATTGCACCGTCTGCACCAAGATAATACCAAATTCCGTTGGTCTGCACCCAACCGGTCTTCATATAACCGGACTTATTGAAATAATACCACTTTCCGTTAATCATCTTCCACGTATTGGCAGGATAAGAACGATCCGGATTTAAGAACCACCAACCATTTGCATCTAAAATCCAACGTCCATTCTCCGTACCGCCTTGAGAAGAGCTTGCTCTCATCTCCAGTTCTTCGGAGCTTACCCAGTCTCCATAGCTTCCGTAAGCATAGGCTCTGATCTTGTAGCTGTAGTTTCCGTTCTGGGTAATCGCAGAGCGAAAATCATAGCTGGTTCCGGTAGTTTCTCCGCTGGTGATAAACTGACTTCCTCTATAGAGCTTTACCAGATATTTTTCCGCATTATCCACGCTGGACCATTCTGCCACACCGTTTTCATCTCTCCAGCTTACATCTCCTACAGTTAAGTCTCCGGGATTTGCCTTCAGCTTCTTGGTCTTGATGGTGAGGGTGATGGAATTTGCAGTACCTGTAGCCTTTACAAATCCTACCTCAGCTCCGCTAAATTTATAAAAATTCGCAGTCTTTAAATTGTTGGTGTTGAACTTATGCTCGGAATCCGCCTTTAAAATCACCTTGAACTGGGGAGTCGTGTTACTTTTCCAAACATTTCCCTGCATATTCAAAGCGGTTCCTTCATCATTTTGAATGGTGAAGCCGTCATCACCGCTACTTACGGAAATCTTCTTTGCAGCCGACCCGATTTCGATATCCGAACTGTCAATCTGTAAATTCACCGATCCGATTTCTGCCTTGTTTCCTGCGGCAAAGGCGGAAAATGCGGAGACCGCCATAATACTCATAAACACTGCCATTCCTTTTAAAAATGATTTAGCTTTCATAGAAACCTCCTTTTGTCTATTTGCTATCAAAAGTATAGACAAAAGTCGTTCTTCATGTGTTACAAGTTTTCTGCCATTTCATAAAATTTTCTTTACAGTTTTTCTTTTTAAGTATTTAAAAGTTCGATTTTAAGTTTTTTATCATACAAGGCCCTTCAATTTATAACGCGATAGTTCCGTAATCTTTCCATAGCAGTGGATTTTCATGGCTGGCAAAGATTACCGGACGTTTTCTTTGATGGGAAAGCAGATACTCCTCCATTATCTTTCTATTTTCCTTATCCAAGCCTGTAAAGGGTTCGTCCAGAAGCAGGAAGTCAAAGGGAAACAGCATTGCCCTTAGAAAGCTTAATCGCCTCTTCATCCCCCCGGAATATTTCTCTACTTTTTTTCTGAAATCTTCTTCTTCGAAAAAAACAGTCATTTCTGTCAGAATTTCTTTTTTAGACAGCATGGGTAAAGCAATCTGAAGATTTTCCAATCCGCTACATTTTTCCAGCAGTCGATTTTCCTGAAAAAGCATGGAAAGCTTAAAGCTCCCCTCTCCTCTGGCTGCCTCCCCAAATAGAAACTGTAGCTCGCCCCGATCCAGTTTTTCCAGAGAAGCCAAAATCCGAAGTAAGCTGGTCTTCCCTTTTCCGGATTCACCGGAAATTCTATAAAGAGAATGTTTGTGAAAATCCATTTGGCAGGAAAAACTGGAAAAAAGGACTTTTTCTCCAAAGCGCTTCTCTCCATTTTCGATTCGAATCTCCATTACGCACATCCCTTCCTGCACAAGCCCTTAATCAGCAGTATTACCAGGATTTCCCAGCACTGAGACAAGGCAATAATCACTATACTCCAGGCAAAGACATCCGCCATTTCCAGGCTCACCTTGGCCTCCATCAACTGATAGCCGATACTTTTTCCCACTTGACCAATCAGCTCCGCAGCAATACCGCTCTTCCAGGAAAGTCCCATGGCTAATTTCGCTGCCCCAAGCAATAAGGGATATGCTGCCGGAAGATGAATATACCGAAGTCTTCTATATAGGGAAAAATGAAAGACCTCCGCCATTTCCAGTAATTTATGGTCTGTTTTATGAAAGCCCTCCAGAAGGTTAATGTAGAAAATCGGAAAGGACATAAAACCGCTTATTGTGAAAGAAAGCTTGTCTCTTCCCAAAAAGAACAAAAGAATAATAATGAAACTGGCCACCGGTAAGCTTCTTAACACAAAAACCCCCGGCTTTAAAAAATCCTCCAACAAAGAATTTCTATAGGAAAGATAAGAAAGGATTAAAGCCAGGAGAAAACTAAAAAGATAAGCCGAAAGAATCCCCAGAGAGCTTTTCCACAGAATTCCGTAGAATTCTTGCTTCTGTAACAGTCGACTTAAGGCTTTGACACTTTCCATAGGTCCAACCAAAAGAAAGGAATTGTTCACCAATCCGGCAAACAATTCCCATAGAAGCAACCAAAATATTATAATTCCTGCTTTACGCCATTGTTTCACATTCTTTCCTTCCTAATAACAGGAATGCATTTCGTTCTTTTCTATATCCAAGCTATGGCTTTCATAAAGAACTGTCACTTCCCCTCTATTAAGGCTCTGCATAAAATCCCACTTCATTCAGCAGCGGGTACACCGAGTAAATTTACTCTATTAAAAAACAATCTTCAATAAATCCAAAGGCTTTTCAATAAAATAATTTGCCCTTTCGATTTCTTTTCGTTCTCCATAGCCGTAGAGCGCTGCCACAGAGTCGATTCCTGCATCCTTCGCCCCTTGAATATCATAAACTGTATCTCCTACCATAAGACAATCTTCTCTTTGAAAACAGCCCTTTTCTATAGCTTGCTCCATCAAGAAACTCTTGTCGGAATGTTGCTCCTTAAGCTCCGTACCGATTTCCAGGAAAAAATAAGGGGATAAACCAAAGTGGGCTATAATCTGGGTGGCAAAAAACAGAGGCTTAGAGGTTAAAAGCACCAGCTTCTTCCCTCCTTCATGCATCTTCTTCATGCATTCCTCCATCCCGGGATATAAAAAGGCGTCATACATTCCCTTCTCAGGATAATATTCCCGATAACAAGAAATGGCTTCTTTAGCCTTTTCTTCGGAAAAACCGTAGAATCGCATAAAAGAATCCTGCAAGGAAGGTCCCACAAATCTTCTCAGCTTTTCCTCCGGTTCATTAGGCAAGGAAAAATGATCCAAGGCATATTGTACCGACTTCATAATTCCGGAGCCGGAATCCATAATGGTTCCATCCAAATCCAAAAATATATTTTGATACTTCTTTTTCATAAGTACTTCTTCTCCCTTTTCTCTACTGTTACTTTCTGCCCTTTAAGTCCTTTTGCTTCAAACAGAAATATCATCCCCTACTCTTTTAATCCTTCGGTCTCATATAGAAATGCCCGGTAATATCCTGGGAACGAATGGTGTTCA
>NZ_CAUVME010000070.1:0-4468 GCF_963553175.1 Oribacterium sinus
CATCATCGTAGAAAAAAGGATGCCCCCAGCGGAACCGCTTTAATGCTGGAAAAGGCTGTAGAAGAGGGAATCGGAGAAAGCTTAGAGATGGTTTATGACCGTTCCGGAAGAGATACCGCCAGAGAGAAGAGAGAAATCGGCATGTCTTCCCTTCGTGGAGGTACCATTCCCGGTATTCATGAGGTAATTTTTGCCGGTGAAGATGAGGTAATCAGCTTAAATCATACCGCCTACAGTCGGAAAATCTTTGCAAAGGGCGCTATTACCGCTGCCTTTTTCCTGAAAAAACAGGAGCCGGGAAACTACAGTATGGCAGATGTTTTGAAATAATAAGGGAGGAATCATGAGTCATCAAAGCTACGAAAGCCCATTGTCCGGTCGTTATGCTTCCAAAGAGATGCAGGAAATCTTTTCTTCCGATTTTAAATTTAAAACCTGGAGAAAGCTGTGGATCGCTCTGGCGGAAAGTGAAAAGGAACTGGGGCTCCCCATTACCGAAGAGCAGATTCAGGAATTAAAGGAGCATGCAGAGGATATCAATTACGATGTAGCCATGGCTAGAGAGAAAGAGGTTCGCCATGATGTGATGAGCCATGTCTATGCTTATGGCGTACAGTGTGAAAAGGCAAAGGGAATCATTCATCTGGGAGCCACCTCCTGCTATGTGGGAGACAATACGGATCTGATTACCATGCGGGAGGGATTAAAGCTTCTTCGGAAAAAGCTTTTAAACTGCATGAAGGTCTTAGCAGACTTTGCCATGGAGTATAGAGGACTGCCCATGCTTGGCTATACCCATTTTCAGGCGGCACAGACCGTAACCCTTGGAAAAAGAGCCAGTCTTTGGCTACATGATTTGTATCTGGATTTTCTGGATGTGGAGGAATGTATTTCTTCCTTGAAGCTTTTAGGTTCCAAGGGAACTACCGGAACCCAGGCCTCCTTCCTGGAGCTTTTCGAAGGAGACCATGAAAAATGTAGAGAGCTGGACAGAAAGATTGCAAGGAAAATGAATTTCCCGGGAGTTTATCCCGTATCCGGCCAAACCTACAGCAGAAAAATTGATTCCAAGATTCTGGCGATTCTGTCCGGAATCGCTCAATCCGCCCATAAGTTTTCCAATGATATCCGGCTTTTACAGCATTTGAAGGAAGTGGAGGAGCCCTTTGAGAAAAAGCAAATCGGTTCCAGTGCCATGGCCTATAAGAGAAATCCCATGCGCTGTGAAAGAATTGCGGGCCTTGCCAACTTCGTCATGGCGGAGAGTCAGAATCCTCCCATGACTGCCGCAACCCAGTGGTTTGAACGGACTTTGGATGATTCTGCAAATAAGAGACTTTCCGTGCCCCATGCCTTTTTAGCTACAGACGGGCTTTTGGATCTCTATTACAATGTGGCCTCCGCTTTGGTGGTTTATCCGAAAATGATTGAAAAGCATCTTCGGGAAGAGCTTCCCTTTATGGCTACGGAAAACATCCTGATGGATGGGGTGAAAAGAGGGGGAGACCGGCAGGAGCTCCATGAAAAAATCAGAAGCTACTCCATGGAGGCAGGCTTAAGAGTGAAAAGAGACGGCCTGGACAATGATTTACTGCAAAGGATTACGGAGGATCCGGAATTTCCTTTGGAAAAGTCGGATTTAGAGGAGCTTTTGATTCCGGAAAAATATATCGGTCGTTGCAAGGAGCAGGTGGAGGATTTTATTGCTACGGATATTGCTCCCTTGCTGGAAAAGAATAAAGAGCTGTTAAATCTTTCCGTAGAAATAAAGCTTTAAGAATTAAAACAAGCATCTTGTGTGATATTTTTAAATTTTGTATACTGAGGAAGGAAAAGATATGAAGAGAGGAATAGCCATTTTCACTTTAATACTTTTTTGTCTTGCCCTGATAGCCTTATTGTTTCTGGCATTCACCGGGGGAAAGAAGGAGTATATGCTGGCCTTATTGTTCTGTGTCATGATTCTTCCCAGTCTTTTTTATGTGTATCAGTGGATCACAAGATTGATTAAAAAAGACTAGTTTTTTGATACTAGCTTTTTGATACTAGCTGTTTAGGGTGCAATCGCACTGCATTATACAATTCAAATGTAAGAAAGGGGAACAAGTATGGTTCAAGCAATTGTCGGTGCAAACTGGGGAGATGAAGGAAAGGGGAAGATTACAGACTATTTGGCGGAATCTGCGGACATCGTAGTTCGTTTTCAGGGAGGAGCCAATGCGGGACATACCATCATCAATCCTTATGGTCGTTTTTCTTTGCACCTTCTGCCCAGCGGAGTGTTTAACCCCAATGTGACCTGTGTTTTGGGGAATGGTGTTGCCGTGGATATCGGAAAATTTCTGGCTGAGCTGAAGTCTTTGGAGGAGGCCGGTGTACCGAAGCCAAAGATTTACATTTCCGACCGTGCCCAGGTAATGCTTCCCCACCATGTGTTACAAGATACTTATGAGGAGGAGCGTTTAGGAAAGAAGAGCTTCGGCTCCACTAAGTCCGGTATTGCTCCATTTTTCTCCGATAAATATGCCAAAATCGGCTTACAGTTTAATGAGCTCTACTTTGATGATATTTTAGAGGAACGTCTGAAGAAAATTTTGGAAATCAAGAATGCCTTGTTTACCAATCTCTACGACAAGGAGCCTCTGGATTTCAATACGGTATTAGCAGAGCTTAAGAAGCAAAGAGAAGAGATTAAGCCATTTTTAAAGGATACTTCCTTATTCCTGAGAACCGCTATTAAAGAGGGAAAGAAGATTTTACTGGAGGGACAGCTGGGAACCATGAAGGATCCTGACCACGGTATTTACCCCATGGTTACCTCCAGTCATACCTTGGCTTCCTACGGTGCTGTGGGAACAGGAATTCCTCCCTATGCCATTACCGATGTGGTTTGTGTTACCAAGGCCTATTCCTCTGCGGTAGGAGCCGGCGAATTTGTCAGCGAGCTCTTCGGAGAAGCGGCGGAGGAGCTTCGTAAGAGAGGCGGAGATAAGGGAGAGTACGGGGCAACCACGGGACGTCCCAGACGTGTGGGCTGGTACGATGCGGTGGCCTCCCGTTATGGATGCGCTTTACAGGGAGCAACCCAGGTGGCTTTGACCGTTTTGGATCCCCTGGGATATTTGGATGAGATTCCCATTTGTACCGGCTATGAAATCGATGGAGAAGTGATTCGTGATTTTCCGGTAACTCCCTTATTAAGAAAGGCTAAGCCGGTATATACCGTATTGAAGGGCTGGAAGCAGGATATCCGCGGAATTCGTAAGTATGAGGATCTCCCGCAGGAGTGCAGAGACTATATCGACTTTATTGAGAAGGAGTTGGAGGTTCCCATTACCATGGTTTCCAATGGACCGAAGAGAGAAGAGATTCTACTGAGAACACCAAAGATTTAAAAAGAAAAAATTTATGAAAGCCTAAGAAACAGTAGATTGGAATAGACAGGAGGAAAAATGGCCCGTTGCCCGAATTGTGCAGGAGAATTACTCTTTGATATCAAAACCCAAAGCCTGAAATGTCAACAATGCGACTCCGTTTTTAATCCCTACGATAAGGATAAGACCGTTGAAGGAGTGGTACAGGAGTACTACGATACCCAGGTATTTACCTGCCCCCAATGCGGGGCGGAGATAGAGAGTACGGATTTCTCCGGTACAGGCTTTTGTGCCTACTGCGGTTCCTCCGTGGTTTTTACCAGTCGAATGAAGCAGGCGGAGATGCCTCAGAAAATCATTCCCTTCCAGCTTACCAAGGAGGATTGTAAAAAGCGTTATCAGGACAAGGTTCGTTCCGCTATCTACCATGATAAGGAACTGGAAAATTCGGAGTATCTGGAAAGGTTTGTGGGGTATTACCTTCCCTACTGGCTTTATAGCTTTGAGGTGGATGAGCCCTTGGCATTGGAGGGACTAAAGGAATATCGAAGCGGAAGCTATCAATATCAGGAACGTTATGCCCTTTCCGGACAGCTCCAGGGAAAGTTTAACAACATCCCCTATGATGCCTCCACCCGCTTTGATGATACGATTGCCGGCTGTATTGCCCCCTTTACCGAGAAGAATTTAAAGGAATTCAGTCCGAACTTCCTTTTAGGCTTTTACAGTGATGTGGCGGATGCGGATGCCAAGCAATATGAGCCTAAAGCCCTTCATATGGTGGAACAACAGCTTTGGTCCTCCATCTTGGGAAGGCAGGGCTTTCAGGAAAGCGACATGCAGTTAAACAATGAAAGCATTCGCTCCTTGACGAAAATCGGTGCCAAATCCGTAACTGTGGAGCGGGGTATGTTTCCGGTTTGGTTTTTGAGCTATAAAAAGGACAATCGAATCGCCTATGCGGTGGTAAATGGAGAGACCGGTAAGGTTTACTGTGATATTCCCATTAGCGAAAGCCGTTTTCATAACGCATCTATGATGATTGCCATTCCCATATTCCTGATTTTGAATTTATTTTTTCAAATCAAGGCGGA
>NZ_CAUVME010000071.1:0-4308 GCF_963553175.1 Oribacterium sinus
TCCGGATCCGGATTAATATAAAACTTAAATTTTGTCTTATAACCGGTCTTATCTCCCTTTCCTTTGGCCACATAGGAAACCTTAGGAAGACGAGGATTTTCTTCCTCGTAAATCTTCTTAATCTCTGCAGAACCGGTTTTGTACTCCTCCCTCTCTCTAAAATTATAGAAAGCATCGGAAATTTCTTTTCCCTCATAAATCGGTTTGATTTCTCGCCTTCCCGCTTCCTCCTTATAGGGTCCGAAAACTCTTCTATCTCTTTTATAACCTGTAGGAGCTTCCATCTCCATCAGGTAGTAAATATTTTCTGTAGGAAAATTTGAATCATACGCCTCACCGGAGAAACGCACCTGTCCCTTTGCATCGGTAACGCCGTAGTCATGGGCCATACCTAGAAGGGCATCCTTACTTGCCGTTTTCAAAAAGGGTAAGTATTTCTCTTCAAAAAGGCCAAACTCCGCTCCTGCCAGGGGAAGACTTACCTTATTATCTGCAAGGGAATCCTTCTTGTTAATGACATAGCGCACCTTCTTGGAGCCGGTGGAATAGTCAAAGGACTGGGCCTTTATCGACTTTTTCGCAATAGAATCCGGGGCTCCGGAAGCCTTTTTCACATATACCACATTTTCAAAAGGTGGTGTCGTATTTTCAATATCCGCCGTAATATCCGTGGAATAAGCCAAAACATAGGTATCGGTAGTGGAATTCTTTAAAGTGATTTCCAGCTCTGTCACCAGGTCATGCAGATCATCAAAATGACGAAGTCGCTTGGCTTCCCACTCCGTATCCGGCACAAGGGTAGCATTGTTGGGATCATTTACATCTCCGTTAATCTCTATAGAATGATCCTGATGCTTTACTCTATAGAGCTTAATGGACTTCATATCCAGGAATAACCCTTTGGGAATCTTATCCAGCAGTACGGTTCCTCCGGTAATATTTCCGCCCAGAGGATTAATCAGCACCTTCCAGTTCATAACCCCCTGATAGCGGGAACCTGCCTTACCCTGTTCTCCCTCCTTGACCAAGATCTTATTGGGAATCACCTGGGTTTTTCCGGTTCCTGAGGCTGTTGCGTCATGAACAATCGGATTTCCGCCATTTAAATAGGTGGGGAAGCTGGTAGAGGTGATAGTCACTCTATTGGTGGTGCTGATGGTGGCTTCCTGCAAATTAAGCCCAGCCGCATTGGTAGTTTCAAAAAGAACATCCTGCCCTTCCTGATTCAGATAAACATAAATATCCATGTACAGGGTATCACTTAAAGGATTTTGCAAGTTCAGTTCTACCCTCTTTGCCACATTATCTACCGTCAGCTCACTGCCGGATACAATCTGTTCCGCAGTTCCGCTTCCGATTCTTGCCAGTGTGGGATATTTGCTGTCCGATGCCGTGGTAATGGTAAAATACTTGGAATCCAAAGGCTGTGTCTGCCCGTTGGGCTTTTGGTATTTAAAGATATTTTGCAGGTCATCCTGTAATACAAAGTTCTTCAAATCTTCCATACGACTGGCATTTGCCGTAATTTGGAAACGGAAATAGGCACGCTTCTGCTCATCATCGTAAAAGCTTTGCACCGTTTTTCTCAGCATATCCGGGCTCATTTTCTGAGGCTCCGCCACAGACCTCACCGTCTTAAAGGGGTTTATATCCTCCTTATGGGTATAGAGGGATAGGGTGGCATTACTACCAAAAGACTGAGTTCCATCTTTTCTCGTCATATAGTACAGTGCCTTGGAATCGTGATTCCAGGACAGTAAGCCAATATCAAAACGCTCTTCTACAGGAACTGCGTTGTTTCGGATTACGGTTAATTCCACATTTCCCCCTGCCGGAGCTCCGGTGCTGGGAAGATAGGTCAGGTTTAAGGTAGCAATAGGAGTAACCCCGTCGCTTGCCATAATGGTTTCCGTCTGTGTTTGATTCACAAGCTTGTCTCTACTTGCCTTATCCACAAACAGGTTAGAGGCGGAAGCCCCTTCTCCATAGCGAAGATTTAGGCTGTTAAATTCATGATACTGTCCATTGTTGATAACCAGCTTTAATTTTTCATAATTTTCCTTGGTGGTGGCCTTTACCCTCCAGTTTAACAGAGCCTTTCTGGAATCCGTTCCTGTTCCCTTAATTTCCAGGAAAATGGACTTAAAGGGGGCGGAAATGGTTGGGGTTTCATTAAAGAGTTCCTCGGAAATTCCGCTGCCTACCCCGTCCCCTGTGGGATAGGTGGCTACCACCTGGGCCTTGTTCCCAATGCTTGTGTCTGTGCCGCTTCCCTGTAAAGGAAAGTCTTCCGCAACAAGCGTATCAAATTCGATACTGTAGGGCTCCTTAAAGCGAGTGCCGAAGGCAAGGGTCAAGGTATCTCCCCCATTAGGGCCTGTGCCCTTACTATAGTCATAGGATACATCATTAACGTCTCCAAAGCCTCTTCCCGCCAGATTCACATGATTGTTATTGGGCTTTAAAACGGTGGCCTCTCTATCTCCATAGCGAATGGTGATTCCCTTGCTCTCATCTAAAGTAAGGCCCTTCCCCAGATTATCCAATACTCTGGCTTGATAGGCTGCCGCTCTGTTGTTATTAAAGTCCATTTTCCAACGGACACGATTTCCGCTAACCTGTGTTCCGCTCTTATTTAAGCTAATCTTCGGAATCGTGGTTAAGGCAAAGGTAGATCTTTTGCTCGTATCCTTGGGAAGACGAGCTTCACTTTTATGACTTAAGCTCACGTTATTTCTAAGGGTAGTGGCATTTTTATCCTTATATACCTCTCCCCGAATGCCGGTAACGATCCGAATCGTCTGAGGAGCACGAATCACTTCTCCGCTCTCCGGGAAGGTATAGCTGTAGGTGCTCATACCACTTCCGCCTCCCGAAGCTTCCGTCATTTGGAGAGTCATATCCTGACCGGTTAAGGGATCTTTCTTTCCCAACCAGGTAGCCGATTTAAAGACCTGATGGTTGCTTGGAAAACTGTCGGTAACTGTTAAACCGTTTAAGGCAACACCGGGAGAATCCTCTCCCACAGTAATATTCCATGCCACCTGTCCCTTGGCAGGCTGTGCATCCGCCACCTTCTTTACCCCGGAAATCACGGATGGCAGGGGTGGAAGAATGATTTTATAATTTTGCTCCGGCAAGGAAATCTCTACAGAATTATCCGTCTTTTCCGTAAGCTTAGTAGAGTCCAGGCTAAAATCCAAGGTGATGATTCCTTTAATCTCCCCATAAGCGGAAAGCTCAAAATCCTGTAAGAATTCCACTTCCAGCTCCCAATTCTTGGTGGCAGGATTCTCCCGGATAGTAAATTTATAGAATTTTTTAGCGGGATATCCGGTATTGTAATAGGTACCGGCTCCTTTTGCCCGTAAAATAGAAGGGAAGCTGAAGAGAATTTTTTCTCCATTTTTTACGGTAAAGCTGTCTCCCGGCCTTACCAAACGGATATCCATATGTAAGTTTTCCACTTCATAGGGAGAGTAATTCTCATTTAATTTCCAGCTAACGGTATTTCCTTCTTTTCCAACTTGCTGAAAATCCTTTTGTCCTCCCCTGTTCTTTAGCTGTACATTGATGTTATTTAAAGTAAATTTTACATCATTTAAAATATGATCTGTGGCATTGACCTCTCCTTTATAAATTCCAATGGTGGAGAAGCTATCCAGACTAAACTGAATTCGTTCTTTCTTGCTGAAGAAGGCCTTGTTTTCCTTAACCTCCAAATCCTCCACAAGAATATCTTCTTTATGCAGATTCGGAATCTCTAAGCTGTTGATTCCCTCCTGCTTTTTTTCCTGCTTAATGGGTAGGTGGGTTACCTGCAGCTTTCCCTCTCCCTGCAAAGCCTCCTGAAGAGTAAAATTAATCTTTACACTGCCCTTTTCCGGCTGAACCTCTTCCCAATCTCCGGTTTTTTCTTCCTTAAGGAAAAAACCTACATCATAAAGTCTAAGGTCATGAAGTACAAAGCCCTCTTCCCCGGCACTTTCCCCATTCTCTGTATCTTGTTTCCCTTCGTTTTTTGCTTCCAGTAAAGCCTCTTTATAAGCCCGGTACTGCTCTTTTCTTTCCTCCTCTAAAATCGGACGAACCAAAAATACAACGCCCTTCGGCAGACTTTCCGGATATTCCAGCTCGGCATTTACGCTAATCTCATCATCCTTATATTGAAATTGCTTTTTCTCGTTTCTTTCGATGGTAGAGTAGGACAAAGTAGGAAGTGTTTCCCCTTCCGTTTCTTCACTCTCCGCTCCCTTAGCACTTTCTTTTACTGAAAATCCTTCCTGCTCATTCGCTTCCCTGCTTTGA
>NZ_CAUVME010000072.1:0-4078 GCF_963553175.1 Oribacterium sinus
TTGTGACCTTGCAGAGAGGAGATTTTGCAAAGGGGGCAAGGACTGAGGAACCGCTATATGTGAGGGATTAGAAATTTAAAGAAAATATGGAGTTTAACTTAATTATAGAATGGGTGAAAGAGGATTGATAAAATAGATTTGACCGAAAAAGCATTCCAACAAAGCAGAGAAATGAAACCGGTAGAAAATGAATTAATTTGAAGGAGGAAATTTTGAATCAAGAGGTATTTTCTTTTATTATTTACATGATTCATGCTTGTGCAAATCGTTGGAGAAAGACGGCTGCACAGGTATATTTTGCGTTAAAACAGAGTGGATGCCTTAATCATTACCTGATTCCGAATTATGATATTTTACATACGCAAAGTACTGATTTTGTTGTGAAGGATATCGAAGAATATCTTGCCCAAAAAGAGGTGATAGTATGATAGTATTTCATGGTTCTAATCAGCGTGTAGAAAATCCTGACGTAAAACATAGCCTTCGAAATTTGGATTTTGGTTCCGGATTTTATGTGACTACGGTAAAAGAACAGGCACAGAAGTGGGCAAAACGTAGAGCAGACTTATTGACAGGAAGTCCGATGATTAATAGCTATGAGCTTAGTTTGGATAAAACAGATTTAAATGTGAAAGATTTCGGAGAGGATTTGGACTCTTGGATTGATTTTGTGTGTAATTGTCGTGAGGGGAAAAAGGATTATTTGCAATTTGACATTATCATTGGAAAAGTTGCAAATGATAGAGTTTTTCGAGTGGTGGATATGTACCATCAAGGGATATGGGATAAAGAAAGAGCGATAAAAGAAATTCGTGTGTATCCAAATTATGATCAGATAGCATTTATTTCTCAAAGAGCAGTTGATGAACTTTTAAAATTTGTTTCAGCAGAGGAGTTAAAATCATGACAGAGGAAGCTTTAGAGCAGTTTTATCAAGAAAATTTAGAAGAAAGGTTGATTCAAAATATTGCTAAAGAGCTGCATTTTCCCTTAGAAGAAGCAATGGATTGCTATTATAAGAGCAAGCTAGCTAGGATGATTCAGGAAGGAATAGAAGGTGTGCAGTATCTGGATTATAGGGCTCTGACTGTACTTTTTATGGAAATGGAAAAAATAGAAAGAAAATCCGAGTAGAGTATTTGCCTCTTTTGTGAGTACAAGAATAAAATCGCAGAACAAATAGGAGTGAATTGTAAAGTATGAAAACAAAAGAAGAAGCCATTGCATTCGGTCTATCCTTTCCGGATAGCTATATAGACCGTCCTTTCCGTTCGGCAGATTGGGAGCTGATTCGTTTTCGGGAAAATAAAAAGGCTTTTCTGCTTATCTACGAAAGAAATGGTTTTGTGAACCTGAATGTGAAGGTACATCCGGAATGGCGGGATTTTTGGAGAAGAGTTTATCCTGCGGTACAGCCTGCGTATCACCAGAATAAAGAGCATTGGAATACGATTATTTTAGACGGAAGTATTCCTGAGGAAGAGCTTCGGAGAATGATTTCGGAAAGCTACAGCCTCATTTCCGATTCTCCCACAAAAAGGATTTACGAGGCGGTGAAGAAGATTCCTAAGGGCAAGGTAGCCACTTATGCCCAGGTTGCGGAAATGGCGGGAAATAAAAAGATGTCTCGTGCAGTGGGAAATGCCCTGCATAAGAATCCGGATCCGGAGCATATTCCATGCTTCCGGGTTGTAAATTCCAAGGGGGAACTTGCTCCCGCATTTGCCTTCGGGGGAGAGGATGAGCAGAGAAAACGCCTGGAAGAAGATGGGGTGGAAGTGAAGGACGGAAAAGTGGACTTAAAGAAGTATGGAATGGAAGTCACAAATTGAATGCGGACTTAAAGAAACAAAGAAGTAAAATATAAGAAAGCCTGATAAAATGCAAGAATCTTTATATGCTGAATATCAAGAAAATCAAATCATCTTGCATGTGGATATGGACGCCTTTTATGCTTCCGTGGAAATGCGGGACAATCCGACTCTTAAAGATAAGCCCCTGATTATCGGCGCCAAACCCACGGAGCGAGGCGTGGTAGCGACCTGCAATTATGAAGCAAGAAAATACGGTGTCCGTTCCGCCATGAACAGTAAAGAAGCCTTTCGGCTCTGCCCGAAGGCTGTTTTTCTGTATCCGGATTTTGAAAAGTATAAGGCGGTGTCAGAGGAGCTCCATGAAATTCTGGAAAGCTATACCAAGCAGGTGGAATACATTGCCTTGGATGAGGGCTATCTTGATTTAACGGAGGTGGCCAAGGATTTTTCCGAAGCGGAAAAAATCGGGCGGGAAATCCAAAGGCGGGTCGCGGAAGAGCTGAAGCTTACCTGCTCTGTAGGGATTGCTTATGGGAAAACAGCGGCAAAGACCGCCAGTGAAGAGAAGAAACCCAACGGCTTCTTTATGATTCAAAGAAGAGAAGATTATGTAGAGCTTTTACGGGACAGAGATGTGCGGGCACTTTTCACGGTAGGAGTAAAAACGGCGGAAAAGCTTCATTCCTTCGGGATTTATACCGTGAAGGATTTGCAGGAAAAAGAGAAGGAAGTCCTTCGCCTTCTGGGAAATCAGGGAAAAATGCTTTTGGAGCTTTCCTACGGTATCGACCATCGGAAGGTGGTTCCTTACCGTCCGGAGGATACCCAAAGTATCAGTAAAGAAATGACCTTTCAGGAGGATGTGACGGACTATTCCTTTTTGGATGATGTGCTGTTTCTCCTATCCTTCCGTGTGGAAAATCGAGCAAAACGTTATGGGCTCTATGCAAGAGGGGTTTCTCTGAAAATCACCTTTGCGGACATGAAAACCATTACCCGATCTGCCCTCATTTCCGAAAGCACCCAAAGTGCATTTTCCTTGTATAAAAATGCCTCTGCCCTCTTGCAGCAGATTCCCAGGCGCAGAGTCCGGCTAATCGGGGAAGGTTTTTATCATTTGGAGGAAAATGAAGGAAGACAGCTTAGCTTTTCCGACATTTTCACGGAAGAAAAAGAACGGGAAGAAAGAGAGAGGGAAGAGCGCTGGCAGCAACTGGAGGCTCGCTACGGAACCTTTTTTCAGGACAGAAAGACCATGATTCTTTCCGGAGAGCGAGTGTATGATTTGATAGAGGAGATGCGAAAGTTCGGAGGAAAAGATTGACATTTGTAACGCAGGAGGTTACGTTAAAACCCAGGTGGAGAGTGACATTTTACTTTGAAGGGCAGGATGCCTATTTAGTGGATTATCAAGATTATCATTGAGTGAAGTAAGGAGACCAACTATGAAAAGAAAACCGACACATCCGGGAACTGTATTTTTTGAGGATGTTCTGAAACCATTAAATTTATCGATTACAGAAGCTGCCGGAATGTTAGGGATTAGTAGGAAAGCTCTTTCGGAATTTGTCCATGAAAAGGTTTCTCTGAGTCCGGAAATGGCGATTCGTATTAGCAGAGCCACCGGAACTTCCGTTGAGAGTTGGATGAATATGCAGCAAAAGCTTACCATCTGGGAGGCAGAGCAGAATATTGTCAATAATGTTATTGCTTTTCCGAGTTTGCCTATGGAAAATACGATGGCATTATAGAGGGTAAGTGTATGGGAGAAAGCAGAATCGAAAGGGCGGTAGACTATATCACTAAGCTTTTTCAGGGAAATGGAGATGGGCACGACCTGGCTCATAGCATGCGAGTATATAAAAATGCTTTGATGATTGCCGATATGGAAGGACAGGGAGAAGAGGAAATTATGGCACTTTCCGCCCTCCTACATGACTGCGATGACCATAAGCTTTTCCATACGGAAAATAATGCCAATGCCAGAAGTTTTTTGCAGCAGGAGGGACTTTCCGAAGAGCGAATTGAGGAAATATGCGGGAATATCGATTCCGTTTCTTTTAGCAAAAATAGAGGAAAGGTTCCGGAGACTATTGAGGGAAAAATTGTGCAGGATGCAGACCGTCTGGAAGCGATTGGCGCTATCGGTATTGCTCGCTGCTTCCAGTTTGGCGGAAGCCATGGTAGGAGCTTGGAGAATTCCATCGAGCATTTTTATGACAAGCTTTTACTGGTTTCTAAGGAATTAAATACTCCTTCAGCCA
>NZ_CAUVME010000073.1:0-4011 GCF_963553175.1 Oribacterium sinus
TCGGAGTATTTTAGCCACTTTGTCCTATCTTTATAAACAACTTATAAAGAATACTCCTCATAGTATAGCACTTTTATAAAATTCCGCCAAGAGTCATAATGAGCGGAGCAAATACCAATGCAATTACGGTCATCAACTTAATCAAAATGTTGATGGAAGGTCCGGAGGTATCCTTGAAAGGATCTCCTACAGTATCTCCTACAACCGCTGCCTTATGGGTTTCAGAGCCTTTTCCGCCGTTGTGGCCTTCTTCAATGTACTTTTTAGCATTGTCCCATGCTCCACCGGAGTTGGACATAAAGATTGCCATCATAACACCGGAAACCAAAGATCCTGCCAGAAGTCCGCCAAGAGCCTCAGCGCCAAGAAGTAATCCGATAGCCAGCGGTGCAATAACAGCCAGTACACCGGGAACAATCATTTCCCTTAAAGCCGCACGGGTAGAAATACTTACGCAGGTCTTATAGTCAGGCTTATCTGTTCCCGCCATAATGCCCGGCTTCTCTTTAAACTGTCTTCTTACTTCGGAAATCATGGCAAAGGCTGCCTTACTTACAGAGCTCATAGTAAATGCGGAGAAAAGGAAGGGAAGCATAGCGCCGATAAAGAGTCCGATACATACCCTACTGTCCAAAACATTGATGCTCTTTAACTGTACAGCCTCCGCATAGGATGCAAATAATGCAAGAGCTGTTAATGCTGCAGAACCGATAGCAAATCCCTTACCCATAGCTGCAGTTGTATTTCCTACAGCATCCAACTGGTCGGTAATCTTACGAACACCCTCTTCCAGACCTGCCATTTCCGCAATACCGCCCGCATTATCGGCGATAGGTCCGTAAGCATCTACCGCTACGGTGATTGCCGTTGTGGAAAGCATACCTACAGCGGATAAAGCAATACCGTAAAGTCCCAAAAGACTAAAGGATACAAAAATTGCTACGGAAATCAATAAAATAGGAATAGCAGTAGAACGCATTCCGATAGCCATACCGGAAATGATATTGGTAGCGGATCCGGTTTCAGACTGCTTCGCAATTTCCTTTACAGGAGCATAGCTGGAGGATGTGTAATACTCGGTAATGGCACCGATACATAATCCTGCAATCAAGCCTGCCGTAACGGCCAAAGCCGCATGGAAATCTCCGAAGAAATAGTTGGAAAGTCCAAAAGCAAAAACAATAACTGCCACTGCAGCAGAGTAGCTGGCAGTCTTTAATACCTTACTGGGATCCTCTCCACCGATCATTACAACGGAAAAGCTTCCTAAGATACAAGCCAGTAAGGATAATCCTGCAAGAAGCAGAGGGAAGGCAATTCCCTTATCCTGAAAAGTCAGAGCGCCTAAAGTCATAGCGGAAACCAAAGCACCTACATAGGACTCGAAAAGGTCTGCGCCCATTCCGGCAACGTCACCTACGTTATCTCCTACATTGTCCGCAATAACCGCAGGGTTTCTGGGGTCATCCTCAGGGATTCCCGCCTCAACCTTACCTACAAGGTCTGCTCCAACGTCGGCTGCCTTGGTATAGATTCCTCCACCTACACGGGCGAAAAGGGCAATGCTGGAAGCTCCCAGGGAGAATCCGGAAAGCACACCTACATCCTTAGTGAAGTAGTAGAAAAGTCCCAAGCCGAAAATACCGAAGCCTGCTACGGACATTCCCATTACAGAACCGCCGGAAAAGGCAATGGATAACGCCTTCTTCATTCCGGACTGTCTTGCCGCTTCTGCAGTACGAACATTGGCTGCGGTTGCGGAACGCATTCCGAAATATCCTGCCAATGTGGAAAGCAAAGCGCCGAAGACAAAAGCCGCTCCGCTAAGCCAGCTTCTTGTTCCCAAACCGATGCAAAGGAAAAGGCTACAAACAAAAAAAAGAAGAATCTTGTATTCCGCGAAGAGAAAGGCCTGTGCACCCTCTGCAATCGCATGGGCAATTTCCTTCATCCTCTCGTTACCGGAATCTTCCTTCTGAATCTTCTGTGCCTGAAAAAAAGCGAACAAAAGACCCAATACGCCCAATACGGGCACCAGCATAAACATAGTATTCATATTTTCCTCCCTCGTGAAACCATAAATTTTGTCAAAAACTCATGGATTTTCTCCTGCTGTTTTCCCATTTTAACAAAATGATTAGGTTTTTTCTACTATTATTTTTGAAAAAGAAATTTATTCCACTATTATTTATGCTTTTCTTTTCGTACAATTTGTTTTTATATTTTTAAATAAATAGTCTTTGCCCAAAAATCTCTTCTTATTTATTTTTCAGTAAATCAATAATCACACCTATCCCGTAGAGCATTCCTCCCAAGTAAATGGCAATATCCCCTATGTTAATGATGGCGTTTTTCAAAAAGAGAACACGGACATTGATATAGTCTGTCACCTTTCCTTTAATCAGGCGGTCATAGGTATTGGAGGAGGCCCCGCCGATTACCATGGCGGTACCCCATTTTTGCAAAAAGAAACCGTCCCCCAGAAGAATGCTCATATAGGGCAAGGCAAAAATCAGGAAGAGAGTAGCAAGCAAGGACAAGGTCTTTACCAGCTTCGGATATTTCTCCAGTCTTCCCATGGAAAATCCCGGATTATGGGCTCTTCGTATCTGCACAAGACCTTTGGAGCCGGGTAAATCTCTGGGGAAATTTTCCTTCGGCTCTTCGTCTATGGCATGTTTAAAAAGCTGGTCTATGGCAAAAATGCCTGCCGCAAAAAAGATGAGGTAACTCATTTCCTTACTGAGATACCATATCCATTCGATATGATACTGTTTCAATATCCGTAACAAAAGTCCATGCTTTCCCATTTTTTCACCCTAAATCCTTTTATAAGATTTGCCTTCTTACTCTCTGCACCTTCATCATTATGACTTTGCAGTATTCTTTATACCTTCGTCATTTTTATTTTGCAATATTCCTGATTGCTTCTTTATTCTTCTTCCCTACTCTTTTTTCTTATCCTTCTGCTTCTTCTCACCCTATTGATATGCCGTTCAAACTCTCCGCTTTCCAAAAGCTCCGTAAGGATGCACTGCTCCAGCACCGGCACGGAGCAGGAGTAAAAGGAAATTTTCTCCAGATTTTCTTTCAAATTCTTCTTTGGTAGCAATAGATACGCCATACGAAAGGCCGGACCGATGGTTTTGGAAAAGCTGTTCATGTAAAAGACATTTTCCCCGGCTTCCATGGAAAAGAGACAATCCTCCGGCTTTCCCAGGGGAGAAAACTCGGAATCATAATCATCCTCAATAATAACCGCCCCGTTTCTATGGGCAAAGTCCAGATATTCCCGCCTTTTGGACGCATCCGCCGTGATCCCTGTAGGGTAGCTGTGGAAGGGAGTCACATGAAGCACCTTGGCCTTTGCCTTTTGCAGGGCAGCACTTTCAATACCGTTCTTTCCCATGGGAAGGAGCTCCAGTTGAATACCATGGCTCTCATAAATCCTTTGCATCTTATCATAGGAAGGAGATTCCACGGCAAAGCGCTTTTCTTCTCCCAGGATTTGCGCCAGAAGGGCATAGAGATTCTCTGCTCCGGCGCCCAGAATCATTTGCTCTTCCTCCACAAAGATTCCCCGTCCTCTTCGCAAATATTCCTTCAGTGCCCTTCTTAAAAAAAACTTCCCCTGCATTTCGGAGGCTTCCAGAATCTCCTCCTGATACTTGCTCATGGCTCTCCGCACCGCTTTGGCAATGGTGGGATAGGACATTTGCTCCCGGGAAACAGCAGTTTTCCTCTTGAAAAAATCGATAAAACCGGCTTTCTCTTCCTTATCGGTAACAGGAAAAACATCTCCCTCCTGGTAGGAAACAAAGTAACCGCTTCGTTCCTTCCCCTCAATATACCCTTCCTCCTCCAAAAGTGCCAGCGCATGTTCCACTGTAATCAGGGAAATGCCCCGTTCCTCGGAAAGATAGCGCTTGGAGGGAAGGCGTTCCGAGAAGCCGTAGCGGCCTTCCACAATATCCTGCCGCATTTCCCGGTAAAGCTCCATGTACTTTTTCA
>NZ_CAUVME010000074.1:0-3706 GCF_963553175.1 Oribacterium sinus
TTATGGATGAACCACTACCGGGCATCCCTTCTGAATTTTGGCAAAAAGCTCTGCTGCCTTGTTCTTCGGCAGGTTGATACAGCCGTGGGAACCGTTCTTCACATAAATGTTACCGCCGAACTTGGAACGCCAAGTGGCATCATGTAAACCAATGTTTCCATTAAAGGGCATCCAATAGGACACAGGAGCCTCATATTCCGGCTTTCCGTCCACCATTTTTCCCTTTAGGGTTCTGTTGGTTTCTTTTCCTTTCAGGAAAAATACACCGCTTGGTGTCGCCCGATCCGCTGTCAGCATACCGGTTACTGTGGGACTCTCCCAAGTTAAAGCGCCATTTTCATAGTAATACACATGCTGCAATCCCAGGTCAATCTCCAGGAAAGTATTTCCAAACTGGGGCTGAGCATACTGTGCCGGCCGATATGCATAAACCGGTTCTCTCTCCTGACTTTGCAGAGAGGCAATCGCAGCACGTAACGCATCCCTTTCCGCCGCCACATTGATGTGTAAGCCGTAAGGGGTATTCATGGCAATGTCTTTTCCGCTGGCAGAATGGAAGGATACGGTGTTTCCCAGATTTCCGTACTTATTTTCCAAGGACTGGGCATAAGCCAGAAGCTTATCTTCATCAAAGCTTAAGCCGGAAGCGTTCACGCCGGTAACCATTTCCTGCAGCTGCTCTCCCGTCAAGCTTTCCTTATTCCCTAAAATGTTGGTAACAATCGTCACAGAGGAAAGCTTATTCATGGCATCAACCTTGCCCTCTAAATCTGCCTTTCTCTGGGTGATGGCATCATAGATTCCCTCATCGGACAGCTGAATCGTGTTCTCTCCTCTTTGCAGGGCTCTTTCCACCCTTGCCCAAAGTCTATCCCAGTTCAGGGAATTTCCTTCCTGCTCCGGAATAATGGTGTAGACTCCGTTTTCCTTCACCACGCTGGCGGTTCTGGTCTCCTTGGCATCCTTTACCATGGAAAGCTCTTCCAGTTTTTCTTTCAATTTCACGGTATCATAGCTTGCGGTACTGCCTTCCAAAGAATAATCGATTCTTTGATCCGGGCTTCCCTGGGCTCCACTTTCCGCTTCCTTCTGTAAAATTTCCGGAAGATTGGTAGCTGCCTGTAAATGATAGCCGATATCCTTTCCGGAAATCTCTTCCGTTTTTTCTCTTCCTATAAGATAAAGGACATAATTCTGACTATAGGCTCCTTCCAGATAGGCCTTGGCCTCCTCTACGGTCTTTCCTCCGATGGGAATGCCGTTTCCATAGGTTCCCGTCAGAAAACGATCCAGTGCAAAACTTTTCCCTGTCTGAGAAAATGTCAGAATTCCGGAAAAAAGAAGCCCAAGGGCAATTTTTTGAAAATAATTGCTTTTTAAGCTTCTTTCCCTTCTTCCTGTCTGCTTTGTTGCTGTCGGTAGTATTTTCTTCTGTGCATTTATCGCCATGTCCTCATTTTCCTCTCTTTTCATGTTAGTGCTTCCTATTGTACGCCTTAGACCTCCCCTTGGCTAGTCAGAAAAGTAGAAAGGAATAAGTCTTAAGAAAAAAGAAATCTCCATAAATAAAAGCAATAGGGGCGATAAAAATTCAACACTTCTTCCCTATAGTTTAAAAAGAAGCAATTAGGGACTATAAAATCTGAATAAATAGAATTAACTATGCAATATAGGTCTAAATAAGGGGCAGTCTGAGCCCGCCGGTACTTGCGAAAAACAAAGGTACTGCAGTTTTTCGCTTAGTATCCGCTGCAGGGCGAGGCTAGCGGTAGCGTGCCCCAATTTTAGACCTATATTGCGTAGAAAAACTATTCTGATTTTTATAGCCCCTATTGCTTATTCTCCGAAGACTTCTTTTCTTAAACGAATTCCTGTGGGGCTGGCTGCCAAGCCGCCCATGGCGGTTTCCTTCAAGGCGCTGGACATGCTGTCTCCTACCGACTTCATCGCCGCAATACATTCATCTACAGGAATCTTCAGCTCTACTCCTGCCAAGGCCATATCCGCAGAGGAGAAAGCAATCACTACTCCGGATACGTTTCTTTTTACACAGGGGATTTCCACAAGGCCTGCCACCGGATCACAAACCAGGCCCATCTGGTTCACCAGGGACATTCCTAAAGCATCTCCGCAAGCCTTGGGACTCCCCCCCATAAGCTCCACCAAAGATGCTGCTGCCATACCGGAAGCGGAACCGCACTCCGCCTGGCATCCTCCCTCAGCTCCCGCAATGGAGGCCTGCTTGGCAATGACCATACCGAAAGCCGCTGCAGTAAAGATAGACATCACGATATCTTTCTTATTATAGCCCTTGTCCTGATACATGGAAACCAGACAGCCCGGCAAGATTCCGCAGGATCCGGCAGTAGGGGTTGCCACAATTCTTCCCATGGCTGCATTACAGTTGGACACGCACATCGCCCTGCCGATAGCCTTGGTCATAAACTCTCCCATCAAACCGCCTTGAGCTTTCTGAGAATACTCCAGCATGGTTGCTCCCTCTCCTCCGGTAAGCCCGGAAGTGGAACGGAGGTTCTTATCCCCTCCCTTTCCAACGGATTCCACCATCACATCGAAATTCTTCTCCATCATGGCATAGATTTCTTCTTTAGGAAGCCCCATCTGCTCTGACTGGTCTTCCAGGCAAAGTTCGCTGATTTTGATTCCCCGCGCCTCTGCCTTATCACATATTTCTTTAATTGTATCGTATTTAATCATTTTTTCCTCCTGCCCTAGACCTTTCTTTGGTAGCCAATGTACCACCAAATAGTCTCGCAGCTTATCTAATGAATGCTCTATCTATTCAATGCTGTATCTAATCAATGCTGTATCTAATCAATTCTCTATAATAAATGCGCTATAATAAATGCGCTCGAATGAACACTAAATTGCACGAATCAGTAAGGCATTCTCCACATTGGGAAGCTTATTGATTTCGTCCATCAGTTCTTCCGGCGGCATCTGGTCTATTTCGATGGTCATTAAAGCAATTCCACCCTTTTCCGGACGGCTTAAACGGAAGTTTCCGATATTCAAATCCTTATATTTATCGTACATAATCTGGGTTACCAACGCTATCATGCCCGGCTTATCCCGATGCAAAACCAGAATGGTATTGCTTTCTCCGGTAAAATCCACTCTCAGGCCGTTAATCACATCTACACGAATATTTCCGCCTCCGATGCTGGCACCTTCTACCGTACCCTCCTGTCCGTTCCGAAGGACATAATGAATGCGGGCGGTATTGGGATGAGCCCCGGGAATATCATTTTCAATGAAACGATAATCAATTCCCCTATCCTTGGCAATCTGCAAAGCATCCCGAATCTCTTCGGAATAGCTGTGATAGCCCATAATTCCGGCAAGCAAAGCTCTGTCCGTACCATGCCCTCTGTAGGTTCTGGCAAAAGAACCTGACAGCTCGATGTCCAACTCCTTAAAGTCATCCGATCCTGCCACCTTGTTTACTACTCTTCCCAAACGAACCGCTCCTGCGGTATGGGAACTGCTTGGCCCGATCATAATCGGACCGATAATGTTAAAAACGTTCATAAGCTCTCCTTTGTGTTTTTATGATAGCTTCAACTTAACACAGTACCATCGCCGCCTGAGAACAACGGGCAACACTTCTGCTTTTCCCCCGCTTATTCCAAACGACAAAATCTATCTAAAAATCGCTTTATTTCCTAGTAAAATATACCATAAA
>NZ_CAUVME010000075.1:0-3652 GCF_963553175.1 Oribacterium sinus
AAAAGAACCGACTTTGCACCGGCTCTTTTTGCTTCTATGGCAGCCACCATACCGGCAGCTCCTCCTCCCACAATAATACAATCCTTCATATTGCCCCTATTCTTTTCTATATCCTTTGATTATATTCATCTTTTTAATTTTAAGCTTATTTATAGTTTTCGATTTTAATCCTTGATAAATCTCTTTAAACGTCCCCCCATAGGCATTTCATCCAGGTCTTCTTTGGAAAAGGCATTCATCTTCAGAAGACTTCCAAAGTAGAGAACCACCGCAACGAAAATCGCCGGAAGTAAAGACAGGGCGGAACCGATTCTTCCCTTCCCAAGCTTCTCCGGAAGAAGGAAATGAATCAAGAAATAGCAGCCAAATGCAAAAATTCCCATAATGAGAGAAGCTAAAATAGGATATCCTATGGTTTTTCCCCAGTCTATTACGCATCTGGTATGGCGTTTTATAGCGGCCTGGTTTAAGATGCACATCATGATGGCAAAAAGGATATTGGAAACAACTACTCCGTAGATGCCGGTTTTTCCATATAAGAGAAGTAACAAACTGGCCAAATGAAATACCAAAGAAATGATGGAATGCTTAAGAGGCAGATTCAGATGTCCCAATCCCTGTAAAATGGCATTACTGATGGTGGACAGAGAATAGAACAAAACCGCTAAGGCTCCGATTCTGGTCACATTAATCAAAAGCATTACATTTTTTCCGGGAAAAAGCATTCTGCATAGAGGCTCCGCCAAAATACACATCCCCACCGTACATGGCACGGCAATCAGCATGCTGAAGCGAATACTGGTCTGGATTTGTCCAAGGGTCTTTTTCCGATCATGGGAAGCAACCGCCGCAGTAAGACTGGGAATCAAAGAGGAGGATAAGGCATTGGCCAAGGCCACGGGAATATTAAAGAGAATATGATATTCCCCGAAAATTCCCCACTCCATTACAATCCGCTTGGTGGGAATCTGAAGCTTAGTCATAATGCTGGAATAAAAATAATCATCCAAAACGGAGGAAATATTGTATACCGTACTGGAAATCAGGATAGGAACCATAGTTGAAAACAACAATAAGGCGGAGCGCTCGTAGCTTTCCACCATACTGCTATCCTTCTTGGCTCTCTTTCTAAGTCTTGGTCTTTGATAGGAATAAAGCATCAAAAAGAACAGCAGGGCAATAAAAGCTCCCACACCGGTTCCGATAGCTCCTCCCATAGCACCGAATGCATAGGAATACTCCGTGTTATTGTATAGCAAATTGGCTTCTTTTCCCTTAGCGAAAAGAAGGTATGCCATTAAAACGGAAAAAACGGCATTGGCAATCTGTTCCAAGATTTGAGAAATAGCTGTAGGAATCATATTTCCCATGCCCTGAAAGTACCCGCGCAAAAGTCCAAGATAGGCCATAATCCAAACGGTTGGAGCCAAGGCCCTAAGGGCATAAGAAGCAAAGGGCTTTTTCAAGGCTCCGGCTATGGCATCCGCCCCGAAGAAGAGTACAAAAGCCATAACTGCTCCCATAATGGAAGCATAAATAAAAGAAACCCTTAAAACTCTTTCCGTATTTTTAAAACGTTTCGCCGCCAAATTCTGAGAAATCAGCTTGGAAATGGCAGTGGGCATGGAATAACTGGATAAAATCAGGAGTAGGGTATAAATAGAAAAGGCTGAGGTATAATAACCATTTCCCTCATCGGAAATAATTGCGGAAAGTGGAATTCGGTAAACCATGCCGATAAGGCGAACCAGAATTCCGGCAACTGCAAGAAGAGATCCCTGCAGAACAAAATTATTTCCGCTTGATCTTCTTTTTGTGGAAACTTGTCTTCTGCCTTCTCTCATCGGTAATATCCTCTATTCTCTAATATCTCTTCCTGCTTCTGCTCCATTTCTTTTCGTTCCTCTTCCTCCATGTGATCATAGGAGAAAAGGTGTAAAAGGGAATGGGCAATCAAAAAAGCAAGCTCTCTCTCCAAAGAATGGCCGTAGCTCTCCGCCTGTTCCTTTACCTTGTCCCAGTTTAGGACAATATCTCCCAGCATCAGCTCTCCGGTTTCCGGATCAAAATTCCCCCATTCCTCTTCCAAGCTTTCAGGAAAGCTTCCCGGAGGATCTAAAGACAATAAAGGAAAAGACAGAACATCCGTTGCATAATCAATTCCTCTTTGGCTTAGATTTAATTCCCGCATCTCCTCTGACTCTATAAAGCTTACGGAGAGGGAAACATCATAGGGACAGGAAACATAATCAAGACTTTCCTCCACGATATCCTGAATGATTTTTTCGTAATCCAGACTTGTTTGTTCCTTCACTTCCCACTGAATGTCTATTTGCATATTTATCCTTCTTTTTTCTTTCTTCGTCCTTTTCGTAGGCATTAACGATTCTTTGCACTAAGGGGTGACGAACCACGTCTTCACTGGTAAGGGTGGAAAATGCTATTCCCTCCACATTTTTTAAAACATGGATAGCATCCTCCAAACCGGATTTCTTTCCTTCTTCCAAATCCTTTTGGGTTAAATCTCCGGTAACCACCACCTTAGAGCCGAAGCCTATTCTTGTTAAGAACATCTTCATCTGCGCAGGAGTGGTATTCTGGGCTTCATCCAAGATAATATAGGCATTATCCAAGGTTCTACCACGCATATAGGCCAAGGGAGCAACTTCGATAAGGCCCTTCTCCGCATTGGCCAGATATTGTTCCGGTCCCATAATCTGGTACAGAGCATCATATAAAGGACGAAGATAGGGATCCACCTTGGACTGTAAATCTCCCGGTAAAAATCCAAGCTTCTCTCCCGCCTCTATAGCAGGTCTTGTCAGGATAATTCGGGAAACCTCCTCTTCACGAAAGGCGGAAATAGCCATAGCCATGGCCAGATAGGTTTTTCCGGTTCCCGCAGGACCGATGCCAAAGGTAATCATATTTTTCCGTATGGCATCCACATAGGCCTTTTGCCCTAAAGTCTTAGGCTTTACAGGTTTTCCCAAAGCGGTTCTTGCCAGCAAATCCTCATCCAAATGCAGGAGAGCATCTCCCTTTCCTTCCTTAACCGTCAAGGAAATGGCATAGTTTACATTTTGCTCATTAATAGCAGTCCCCTTTTGAGATAACTTCAAAAGGGAAAGAAGCACTTCCTTAGCTTTGTTTGCAGCGTCTTCTTCCCCTATGATTTTCAATAATCCGTCTCGATCAATAATACTGACTTGAAACTGTTTTTGAATCTTATTTAAATTTTGATCCATCTGTCCCAGAATATTCATTTCATGTTCCAGAGGAATATCTAATAGCAATTCTCTTTCCGCCATGGGACTCCTTTTTTGAAAGAAAATAGCCCTAATTCATTGCTGAATCAGGGCTAACATCTAAGCTATAAATTAGTTGAACTTACGCTTTCTAGCCGCTTCAGACTTCTTCTTACGTCTTACTGATGGCTTCTCGTAATGCTCTCTCTTACGAATTTCTTGCTGGATTCCTGCCTTAGCACAGTTTCTTTTGAATCTGCGTAAAGCACTGTCCAAAGACTCGTTTTCTTTTACGATGACATTTGACATGCGATACCCCAAACCTCCCTTCGGGCACAAACTAGAGTTTATTATAACACCAAAATTTCATACGTCAATGACTTTTTTAGAACTAAAGCTATTTT
>NZ_CAUVME010000076.1:0-3630 GCF_963553175.1 Oribacterium sinus
GCTATGGTGGGACATGGTGTTTCCGGAACCATAGAGGGAGAAACAGCGGTGGCCGCTTCCTTATCCTATATGAAAGAGCATTTTTCTTTGGAAAAGAGTTTTGAGGAGCAGTGCAACAGCTTTTCCGAAGAGGGAAAAACCCCATTATTCTTTGCAAGAGGAGAGAAGCTTTTGGGCTGTATCGCCGTAGCGGATACCTTAAAGGAGGATGCTAAGGCGGGAATTGAAGAGCTGAAAAAGCAAGGCATTTTCACGGTTATGCTTACCGGAGATCAGAGAAGGACGGCAAATGCCATCGGAAAGGAAGCCGGAGTGGATATGGTCATTGCCGAAGTACTTCCTGACGGAAAAGAAGCGGTTATCCGTAAATTGCAAAACTATGGTAAGGTTGCCATGGTAGGAGACGGTATCAATGACGCGGTTGCTCTGACAAGAGCGGATTTGGGTATTGCCATAGGTGCCGGAACGGATGTGGCCATTGATGCGGCGGATTTGGTGCTGATGAAATCCAAGGTAAGGGATATTCCGAAGAGTATTCGACTTTCCAGAGCTACGATCCGAAACATTCATGAGAATCTGTTCTGGGCATTCTTCTACAATGTGATTTGTATCCCCCTTGCTGCAGGATTTTACTCCGCCATCTTCCACTGGAATTTTGCCATGAGTCCTATGGTGGGGGCAGCGGCTATGAGCCTTTCCAGCTTTTCCGTGTGCTTAAATGCACTTAGGTTAAACTTATTTAACATAAACAATTCCGCTGGAGATCATAGGAAAGGTTTGGCGGAAGAAAAGAGAGAAAAGCTACTGTTGGATTTTGACTCTGAAAAGAAAGAGAGTCATGCACAAAAAGAAAAGGAGATTGTTATGGAGAAGCATTTGGTAATTGAGGGTATGATGTGCGGACATTGTTCCGGAACCGTAAAGAAGGCTTTAGAGGCTTTACCACAGGTGGAAAAGGCTGAGGTTAGTCATGAAACAGGTAAGGCTGTGGTCACTTTGAAAGAAGCTGTGGCGGATGAAGTATTGAAGAAGGCTGTAGAAGATCAGGAATATACGGTGAAATCCATTTCATAATCAGTTTTCATCATCATTTTTCGTAGTCAGTGTTAATAATCAAGTAAGGCTCTGATTTTTATAAAATGATGTGAAAGCAAGAATGTCTATAAGGGAGATTGCATTTATGCAGGAGGAGCAAAAGCAAGAGCAAGAGGCTTCCCTGGAAATGGGAGGCTGTTGCGGAGGAAGAAAGAAAAAACAGGCTAGAGATGAGGGGGAAAGAAGAGATTTGATTTCTCGCTTAAACCGTATGGAGGGACAGATTCGAGGAATTCGCAATATGCTTTTGGAGGAGCGGTATTGTGTGGACATCCTTACCCAGGTCAGTTCCGTTTCCTCCGCCTTAAAGGCCTTTAGCAAGGAGCTGTTACAAAGCCATATAGAAAGCTGCGTGGTTTCCGATATTCAGGAAGGAAAAACCGAGGCGGTGGAGGAGCTTTGCGGCTTGATTAAGAAGATTATGTAACGAAAAATTTTCTTACGCTTTTCATACTTTAAACACAAAAGGACTCTATACTCCATAGAGTTCTTTTTTTATTCTTAAGGAGTAGCGTCTGAAGAGAGTATAGTATCCCGTTTAGAAGAAGCTGCTTTAAAGTTTCACCTTGTATTCTGCTTCTAACAGGGCAATGGTTGAAACAATATAAAGAAATTTTAGGAATACCGTATAGAGAACAAATGAAAGGAGATGCTTATGGATAATAAGAACAATTCTATGCCCGGCTGGGACGATTTCTTTCCCGGCAACAAAAAGGATGACAATGGAGGGGGGAACAGACCCAGATCTTTCCTGTTCTATGTCTTTATTGCCATGATTATTACTTTATTGCTGAATACCTTTGTATTTCCGGCAATGAAACAGGCAAGAATTGAGCCCGCTGCGTATTCGGAATTCCAAAAAGCCATAACGGATAAGACCGTCACCAAGGTGGAATTTAATCAAAATACCATTGTGTATGAAGTTAAAAAAGACGGTAAGACGCAAAGCTACAGCACCACAAGAGTGAACAACGAGTTTAACGAAGCGCAGATTATGCAGGAGTTAAATGCTCAGGGAGTAGAGTACAATGAAAGCATTCCTGTAGAGAGTAATTTTTTCTTAAATTTCATTCTTTCCTGGGTTGTACCCTTACTGCTCTTTATGGCTTTAGGAAATTGGCTTTCCAAGCGTATGGGTTCTGCCATGGGCGGCATGGGAGGCGGCTTTGGCTTGGGCGGTTTAGGAAGATCCAACGCCAGAGAATATGAGAAGAAGGATGACAGCATTCGCTTTAAGGATGTGGCCGGAGAAGATGAGGCAAAGGAGCTTCTCACGGAGATGGTAGACTACTTAAATCATCCGGACAAGTATTCCAGAATCGGTGCCAAGATTCCCAAGGGAGCGTTGCTTGTGGGACCTCCGGGAACCGGTAAAACCATGCTGGCCAAGGCTGTAGCCGGCGAAGCAGGTGTTCCCTTCTTTTCCATTTCCGGATCGGAATTCGTGGAGATGTATGTGGGTATGGGTGCGGCTAAGGTTCGTGATCTTTTCGATCAGGCGAAGAAAAAGTCCCCCTGCATTATCTTTATTGATGAGATTGACGCCATCGGTAAAAAACGTGGTGCCGGCGGCTTAGGGGGAAATGACGAAAGAGAACAGACCTTGAATCAGCTCCTTACAGAGATGGACGGTTTTGACAGCAATAAGGCTATTATTCTTCTGGCAGCTACCAATCAGCCGGATCAGTTGGACCCGGCCCTTCTTCGTCCGGGACGTTTTGACAGAAGAGTACCGGTGGAGCTTCCGGATTATCAGGGAAGAATCGATATTTTAAAGGTACATAGTGCCAAGATTAAGATGTCCGATAATGTAAGCCTGGAGGCCATTGCCAAGGCGGCTCCCGGTGCATCCGGTGCGGAGCTTGCCAACATTATCAATGAGGCGGCCTTAAGAGCGGTTCGTGCAGGTAGAGAAAGAGTTATCCAGTCCGACTTGGAAGAGTCCATTGAGGTGGTTATTGCCGGTTACCAGAAGAAAAATAAGGTGATGACGGAGAAGGAGAAGCTGATTGTAGCTTACCACGAGGTTGGACATGCCTTGGTTGCAGCATTGCAGAAGGATTCCGCTCCGGTTCATAAAATCACCATTATCCCAAGAACCTCAGGAGCCCTGGGATATACCATGCAGGTGGAGGAAGAGGGAAACCATTATCTCTATTCCAAGGAAGAGCTGGAAAATGAAATTGCCACTCTCACCGGCGGACGTTGTGCGGAGGAACTCATTTTCCATACCTGCACTACAGGAGCTTCCAATGATATTGAGCGAGCTACCAAGTCGGCAAGAGCCATGATTACCCGCTACGGAATGAATCCGGAGGTGGGAATGGTAGCCATGGAGCAGCTGCATAACCAGTATCTTGGAGGAGATTCCAGCCTTACCGTATCTCCGGAAACCCAAACCAAGATTGATGAGATGGTGGTGGCTTTGGTAAAGAAACAGCATGATAAGGCTTATAAGCTTTTGGAGGACAATATCACCAAGCTTCACGAAATTACCAAGTTCCTCTATGAAAGAGAAACCATTACCGGAGAAGA
>NZ_CAUVME010000077.1:0-3619 GCF_963553175.1 Oribacterium sinus
CTGGGAAAGCTCTCTGGTCATGGCGGAGCGGTTGGTGCATAAAAACTGTGCCATATCCGTACGGCTCAGTCCCAGTTCAATGTATTTGGATTTTTGTTTTTGTGCCTGTAAGGAAAGGTAGGCCAAAATCTTCTCTCGCAGACTACTTCTGGAGGTTACCTCAATCTTTTCCATTAGTTGAATATTTTTCTTTCCGATTAAATCAAAAAGATTTTCAATCAGGCGGAAGTGGAAGGCACAACGGTTTTTGCAGACGTGGATGGCCTTTTGGAAGGAAATAAACAGTACCTCCGCCTTGCTGGCCGCCACAAAGCTGACATACTCTCCCGCAGCGGTATTGTTGCCAAAGGTCTCTCCGAAAATTTCTCCCTCATTCATATAGGTAAGAAGGGTTTCATTTCCCCACACATCCGTCTTTAACATATGGATACTGCCCTGCAATACTACTCCTACGTGTTGCTCATTCTTTTCCTCCAAATGAACAATCTCCCCCTTTTTATAAGAGCGAACATAGCTTTTCATGCAGTACAGAAGGGCATTCAGGTTCTCCGTCTCCACCCCATTGAAAATTTCCAAATCTCTGTAGCGAAGGAGTTCATCCCCCTTTAAATGTTTCTTCTTTTCCTGTTCCCTGCTGTGCACGGAGGTAAAGGAGACTTCCCCCCTTTGCAATGCTTCTCTTTCCTTCCCACTAAGCACGGAAAAGTCCTTATCTCCTATCCCTTGATGCGTTCTTTTTTCCTCGCAATCCGGGCAGGTACAGCCCTCTCCATGATTTTCCTCGGAGCAGCCGCAAGAATGCTGATGGGAGTCGAACCCATATCCGCAAGTGCTTTCCTCGGTGCCTCCCGAGCAGCTGCAAGAATGCTCATGATAGCCTTCTCCACATTGACAGCTCTCCTCAGTACTATTCTTTTTTTCCTTCATTTCCTGACCCATTTTTCTTCTCTCCTGTTTTTTCATTTATTTTCTTAAATTTTATCTATAATACTCTCTTTCAGATAGTTTGCACTAGCGAAAATAAAACAAAGCTTTCTTCTATTCCATTTTCCCTTATTCGTGATTCTTCTCTATTAGACTCCGATTTTCTATTCATCCTTTGTGCATTTTTCTCCAAATCTATCGTAAAAAATACTTAAAAATTCAGAGATTGTATTTTATATATACAGAGTTTATCAGTGTTTTGTTGCCTCTGCAACACTTTTTTCTCATTTCCCAGGTATGATAGGCAAAGTAATGAGTCTATCGATTTTTCTTCAGGAGGAAAAAAATGGAAAATAAAATGTTTTGTTATCAGTGTCAGGAAACTGCAAACTGTTCCGGATGTACCGTATCCGGTGTTTGCGGAAAGAAGCCGGAAGTAGCTGCTATGCAGGATCTTTTGGTTTACGCAACCAAGGGATTATCCGCTGTGGCTCAGCAGTTAAGAGCCGAGGGAAAGGAAGTTTCTCAGGAGTTAAATCACAGAGTAACCATGAACCTTTTCATCACCATCACCAATGCAAACTTTGATAATGATGCTATCATTGAAAGCATCAAGGAAACCTTCGCTTTGAGAGATGCGGTTAGAGCAACACTTTCCGACAGCTCCAAGCTTCCTAAGGCAGCAACCGTAGAAGTAGCAGAAAAGGATTACCCCATCTTTGCACAGAGCATCGGTGTTTTAGCTACTGAAAATGAAGATATCCGTTCTTTAAGAGAGTTAATCACCTATGGATTAAAGGGTCTTGCCGCTTATTCCAAGCACGCAAATGCGCTTTTAAAGGATGATGCCAATGTAGATGCTTTCATCCAGAAGGCTCTTGCCGCAACTTTAGACGACAGCCTTTCCGTAGATGATTTGGTAGCTCTTACCTTAGAGACCGGTAAGGCCGGCGTAGAAGGTATGGCACTGCTTGACGGAGCAAATACTTCCGCTTACGGAAATCCTGAAATCACTACCGTAAATATCGGTGTTCGTAACAATCCCGGAATTCTGGTTTCCGGACATGACCTTAAGGATCTGGAAATGCTCCTTGACCAGACAGAAGGCACCGGCGTAGATGTTTACACCCACTCTGAGATGCTTCCTGCCCACTACTATCCATTCTTTAAGAAGTATAAGCACTTCGCAGGAAACTACGGAAATGCTTGGTGGAAGCAGAAGGAAGAGTTCGAGCCATTTAACGGACCAATCCTCATGACCACAAACTGTATCGTTCCTCCAAAGGACAGCTATAAGGACAGACTTTGGACTACCGGTGCTGCAGGTTATCCCGGATGCAAGCACATCGGAGGAAAGTACGGCGAAATCAAGGACTTCTCTGCCATCATTGAACAGGCTAAGTCCTGCCCCGCTCCAACAGAAATCGAGACCGGAACCATCGTAGGCGGATTTGCTCATGAGCAGGTATTTGCCCTTGCGGATAAGGTAGTAGAGGCTGTAAAGTCCGGCGCTATCAAGAAGTTCGTGGTTATGGCAGGTTGTGACGGAAGACAGAAGAAGAGAGATTACTACACAGAGTTTGCCAAGGCACTTCCAAAGGATGCTGTAATCTTAACCGCAGGATGTGCAAAGTATAAGTACAACAAGCTGGATCTTGGTGATATCGGTGGAATTCCAAGAGTTTTGGATGCCGGACAGTGTAACGACTCCTACTCCTTAGCCTTAATCGCCTTAAAGCTGAAGGAAGTATTCGGCTTAGACGACGTAAACAAGTTACCATTGGCATACAACATTGCCTGGTACGAGCAGAAGGCTGTTATCGTTCTTCTTGCCCTTCTCTACTTAGGAGTAAAGAACATTCACCTTGGACCAACTCTTCCCGCCTTCCTTTCTCCCAATGTAGCAAAGGTTCTTGTAGAGAACTTCGGTATTGCCGGAATCGGAACCGTAGAAGATGACATGAAGATTTTCTTCCCGGAAACAGCATAAACGAGAGGTCGTATGCTTTACCGGCGATAGCCTTTAAGAATATAGAAGCTAGCGTACGCACCACTCGCGATAGGTATTAAGAATAAACAAAGTAACATTTGCTTTGCAAACGATACTCATTAAGAATCAAGGAAAGCCGCCCCTATGGGGCGGTTAATCCGATATAAGAAACCGTTTTAATTTCGGAAGCTAAACAAGTTCCAGTCAAAACATCATTTGCCCAAAATCTTATCTTCTGGGAAGCACCGGAAAAATCTCTTGCAAAAGAGAAAATCTTCAACACGCAGTAGAAAGAGAGCTATACAATGTATTCTATTCAATGTAAACGAATTTATGAAGAAAAAACAGATAAGGATGGATTTCGTATCCTGACGGATCGACTTTGGCCACGAGGCATCACAAAGGAACGTGCCGCTTTGGATAACTGGGCAAAGGAGATGAGCCCTTCTACTTTTCTTCGCAAAACTTTCAATCATAAAGAGGAGAATTTCCCCCTATTTGAGAAAAAGTATTGGGAAGAGCTGGAGAAGAATCCGGAGAAGGAGCAATTTATTGCTTTGGTTAGAGAGCATCTTGCTCATGAAAATGTCACCCTTCTCTATGCTACTAAAGAAGAGCGTTTTAACCAGGCCGTCGTTATGGAGGGCTGGCTGAAGGAGAAGCTTTCGGAAGAAGCAAAGGAGCATTCCGCTTAATGCGCTCTGA
>NZ_CAUVME010000078.1:0-3545 GCF_963553175.1 Oribacterium sinus
TAATTTTCTAAACAATATAGGTCTGAAATTGGGGCACGCTCTCGCTAGCCTCGCCACGTATCGGATACTAAGCGAAAAACTGCGATTCTCTTGTTTTTCGCAAGTACCGACGGGCTCAGACTACCCCTCATTCAGACCTATATTGCCGAAAATTTCTCTGTTTTTTTGATAATTGCAGTCTCATTTTCTTTTGTTTTATAGCTGGAGGAAAAAGGACAAAATAGATAAATAATTATCAAATCATTAATAAAAAATTATACATATTTACAAATCTGTTATTTGGAGATATAGTCCTTAGTGTTAGAAAAAACCAATTTATTCCTTGAAAGGAGCTGCACATGTCTACAACATCAGTACAGAAGCATACAAAATCCGGTTTTACTACTTTGGGAATCGCAATCACGGCGGTGTTGATTGCGCTATCTACTTTGCTTACGATGTTTACCAAGATTCCCGTGCCCGGTATTCGGGGGTATTTTAATGTAGGAGATGCGGTGATTATGTTGGCGGCTCTTCTTTTGGGACGAAAAGAAGGAACACTTGTGGGAGCTATTGGACCGGCCTTAGCGGATTTGCTTTTGGGCTATGCGGTATTTGTTCCTATAACTTTTTTGGTAAAGGGGATTGAAGGCTTTTTGGTAGCTACCGTCTACGGCAAAAAGAAAAGCTTTTCCTCCGCTCTTTTGGCGACGGTTATCGGCGGAGTGATTATCGTTGCAGGATACTTTGTGGCGGAAAGCTTCGTCTTTGATTTTGGTGTCGCCTCTGCAGGAATCTTGACCAATACCATTCAAGCAGTGATGAGTGTGTTGATTTCCATGCTTCTCTATACCGCTCTTCGGAAGATTCCTTTTATTGCAAATTTTTCCAAGCAGGTGCAAGAGTAAAGAAATTTCTTGAATTTTTCAAGTTTCTTAGTATAATAAGCAAGGAAACTATTTTTTACTGTTTTCTGCCGAGATTTAAGAATTCCACTTGAATTCTTTGGCAAAGAAGCTTTGCACGTAAGTGCCCTGACCTTAGGAAAAGAGCTCAGGGCGACCGGAAAAAAGGAGGAACTGCATATGGTTTTAGTACCCATTATCCTTATCGTAATTGTTCTTGTTTGGTTTATCGGACAGAGTAATATGCTGAATCGTTACTTGGTTATTATCGAAGAATCCAAGAAGACCGTGGATATTACCTTGGTGAAGCGCTACGATACCATTTCGGAAATGTTAAAGGTGGCTAAGGCCTATGCAAAGCATGAGGAGAAGGTATTTACCGAGCTGGTAGCTTTGCGTCAGGGAGGAAGTATTCAGGATACCAACCGTGCGATTGCCAACCAAAATGATGTATTGGCACAGATTCGTATGGTAGGAGAGAATTATCCGGAGCTCCTGTCTTCCAAGCAATTTTTAAACCTGCAGTCCGAGATTGCCAGTGAAAATGAAGATTTGGCAGCAGCAAAGCGGATTGTCAACAGTAATGTACGTGTATTCAATCAGGCTGTTGTTTGTTTTCCCACAAGTCTGGCGGCAGGAATCAAGGGACTTCGCAAGGTGGATTTCCTGCAAGAGGATTTAGAGGGTAAGAGAGATTTAAAGGATTTGGATTACAATATGGATTAAGGGAAGAAAAGCCTTTGCTCATAAGGGGAAATGGCTTAAAGTCCGAAATTTAGCAGGCGGGAAAGTCGAATTCCAAGATTTTCCTTGCCTACTTTTTGTTATAAAACAAAAACATCGGATGGTAAGAAGGCGGCTTAAAGAAAATACTACGGATAGAGAGTAGAAAGGACATCTATGTTAGGAACATTGGAAGAGGATGTAAAGAAGATTGAAGCCATGGAGGACAGTGCGGAGTTTCAAATCAAACTCCAAGCACTCCGTAAGAAGATGTTGGAAATTAAAAGGTGGTCTAGAGTAAAATACCTTGTTCCGTTTTTTCTGATTCTTATGCCTCGTCTTGTCGGGCCGGACAGTATGATCTTTTGGTTTATTTTGATTGGTAGCGGTCTTTTGTTTTATTATCTAAAATACCATAAGATGCCGGGAATGTTTCTCTTCATGAAGGAAAGCCTTCAGGATGTTTATGCCAAGGAGGTGCTGGAGCCGCTGTTACAGAACTTCTATCCCGACCTAACGGTGGAAAAGAAGGGAATTGCTCTGGAGGATGTAGTGAGGTTCACCCCAAAGTCTCGAAAATATCTGCAAGATACCTTTTTGTTCTTTCATGATGACAGAGGACTTCTTATAGGAAATCTGGAGTCCTATCATACAACAGGCGGAAAGCATTCCACCACGGTGTATGATTTTACAGGACAGCTGTATTGTATGAAGAGCCCGGTGAAGGTTCAGGGAGAAGTTCGCATTGTCCCTACGGATAGAGCCTTTCTTTTGAAAAATGAAGTCCAGTACAGATATCCAGGCTGCGGAAAAGGGGAAATGAAGCTGGATACGGAGGATATTCAGCATAATGAGCATTTTGATATTTATACTACAGATGAGTTCGGAACAAGACGATTCCTGACTCCGGAAATGCTCCGAAGATTTTCCGAGAAATTTGCGGGACAGGAGCTTTCGATCTATATCAAAGGAGATTTGCTCTATATCGCCATTTACAGTGGCCACAAAATGTTTAGAGCGCCCTACACGGAGGCAGAGATTAGCAGTCTCTCCTTCACAGAGGAGTATAAGAAGCTTCGGGGCTCTTTAGAGTATATCGAAGATATTTGTAAGGCCTTTGAGGAGAAATAGAGGGATAGAAATTGTAGCAAACGCATCTCATACAGTATAGGTCTAAAACATCTTTTCTATAACAATAGAGGGATGGAATTATCCAAGGTAATGTGATTCTATTTCATGCGTAACGGTCTAAAAAGAGGGTAATCTGAGCCCGTCAGTACTTAGTGAAAGCGAACAGAGTGAAGCTTGAACTTAGTACTGCTACGAAGGCGAAGTTAGCGGGAGCGTGCCCGAATTTTAGACCGTTACGGCATGAAATATATTTCCTTTATTCCATCCCTCTATTACTTTCCATCCCTCTATTTTTATCAAAAGCTATTTTTATCGTAAGAGACCTTGCAAATATCTTTTACTCCTCTAAGCGCTCCGGAGCGTAATATAACACCTGTGTGCCGTCATTTTCAAAGGAGAAGGGCACATGAATCAAGTTCTTCATGGCTTCTAAAACCTTTCCCTGCTTTTCCTTCTCCACATAGAAGAGGAGGAAGCCGCCACCCCCGGCACCCAGCAGCTTTCCGCCTAAAGCTCCGGCCTTGCGACCCTGTTCGTAAAGGGCATCAATGCTGTCGGTACTGATGGTTTTTGCGGTCTTTCGCTTTAATTCCCAGGTCTTATGGAGAAGACGACCGAAGTCGTTTAAATCCTTGTGCTTATCCTGCAAAACATTCTCTGCTTCCACCAGCAAAGCCTTCATCTCGGACAAAAGACTTAGCTTGTCCTGGGGGGAGGATTTTTTATTTTCCTTCTGTACTTCGGAGGAAAAACGGGTAAAGCCGGTGAAGAAGAGCATCAGATTCTCTTCCAAGGCCTTCTTTCTTT
>NZ_CAUVME010000079.1:0-3503 GCF_963553175.1 Oribacterium sinus
AGAATAGCAACGAATCCGGTCTATACTCCTTCTCCGAAAGCTTCAGGAAAAGTAGTGAACTTAGTCTGTATCCGTTCCCCGAAGAATTCCCAAACCATGGAATAAATCCGGGAAGAGATATTCCAGATTCTCCTTACAGGCCTTGGGACTGCCCGGAAGGTTAATGACCAAAGATTTCTTCCGGATGCCTGCAGTTTGACGGCTAAACATAGCTTTCTTGGTGATGGAAAGGCTGTAAGAGCGTAAAGCTTCCGGAATCCCCGGCACTTCTCTTTCACAGACTGCCTTGGTGGCTTCCGGAGTGCAATCCCTTTCGGAAAATCCGGTACCCCCGGTGGTCAGAATCAAAGAAATCTGCCGCTGATCCGCCAGTCTCTTGATTTCTTTCTCCAATTCCGGCCTTCCATCAGGAAGGAGAAGCTGCTCTTCCACTATCATTCCCTGATTTTTCAAAAACTCTGTAATCACGGGACCGGACTGATCCTCATATACCCCTTGAGAGGCTCTGTCCGACAGGGTAATTACCGCTGCGGTAAAGGGTCTGTCCTTTTTTCCGGGGAAGATTTCCACCGGATCTCCCACCCGGATCTTTCCTCCCTTTTTTACCACGGAGAAAATGCCTTCTCTTGGCATAATGCAATCTCCCATACGATGGAAAATGGCGCAGTGGCTGTGGCAGGCCTTTCCAATCTGGCTAAGCTCTAAAACACAGTCCCCTATATGAATTTCACTACCCACCGGATACTTGGACAGATCAAATCCCTCAATCACCAGATTTTCTCCGAAGGCCCCAAAGTCTACCTGAGCCCCCTTCTTTCGAAAATCCTCTATTTTCTCAAAGGACAATAAGCTCACCTGTCTATGCCATTTTCCGGCATGGGCATCCCCCTGAAGGCCGAAGTCCTCTACCAGGAGAGCTTCCTCTACCTCTGATTTTTCTGTTCCCTTTTGCTCGCTCAAGCAAATGGCTAATACTTTTCCCATAATATCCTCTATTCTATCCGCCGATTCTTCCCATTTCCCGCTTTTCCGTCACCTCGGAAAGCTTTTCAAAGCAATGGCTTTCCGGCTTTGCCCAGATACTTTCCTGAATCTTTTCCAATAAAATCTCATCCCTTTGTTCTTCCGAAAATGCCGGATTTCGCAGACACTCCCGGACATCTATACTGTTTCCGAAGCACAGACAGGGCTTAATCTTTCCTGTAGAGGTCAGACGAATGCGGTTGCAATGGGCGCAAAACTTTCCATGCATGGCGGAGATAAATCCTACAGAGCCCTGAAATCCGGGAATTTTATAATACTTTGCCGGGCCGTTTCCATGGGTGGAAATGTCCTTGGTCATCTCCGGATAAATTCTTTTTAATTTTTCCAGTAAAAAGTCATTGCCGATGCCGTCTTGCTCTTTTCCGTAACCAATAGGCATCATTTCGATAAAACGAAGGTCCAAAGGATATTTTTTGCAAAGAGCCAAAAGGGCAAAGATTTCATCCTCATTTACTCCCTTTTGTAAAACGGTGTTCAGCTTCACAGGAATCCCGCTGACTACTGCCTCCTTGATGCCCTGAAGCACCTTGTCCAGGGCATCAAAACCGGTAATCTCATAAAAACGCTCCGGGATCAAGGTATCTAAACTAACATTGATGCCGTCCAAGCCCATTTCCTGAAATCTTGGCAATGCTTCGGAAAGGAGCAATCCGTTGGTGGTAATCGTTACCTGCTCCACCCCGGGAAGAGCCTTTAAGGAAGCCATAAAATCCACAGCCCCTTTTCGTACCAAGGGCTCTCCTCCGGTAACCTTAAAGCGGGTAATGCCGCAGGCTACTGCGGCCTTTGCCACCTGCAAAAGCTCCTCATAAGTCAGCAAGCGATCCATGGGAAGAGGATTCTCCAGCCCATTGGGCATACAATATTGGCAATGCAAATTACAGCGGTCCGTAATGGACATTCGCATATAATTGATTTTTCTTTGGAACTTATCCTGCATCTTCTGCTCTCCTGACCATCTAAGTCTATTTCCATTTCCTCCTAATGAATTATTTCTATATAAATAGACCTGGAGGATCTATCGACTCAGTGTATATCCCTCCTATGGATATCCACACGCCTAATATTCTCTATGAATATCGACTTTTACAATCAAATCCGATACTTCTAATATCTCTCCAAAAGGATCTCCAAGATTCCACCGCAAACCATTCCCTCTTCCGCGGCGGCGTCATCCGTCAAGTCCACGTGATACAGTAGGCCCTCCGGTGCATTTTCCAGAAAAAGCTCTCGGCTTTTCTGAATCACCTCCGCCTCTGCACAGCCTCCTCCTATAGTACCAGTAATCTCTCCCAGGGGATTGATGGACATCTTCGTGCCTACTGAACGGGGAGCGGAGCCTTTTCTTTCGATAATGGTGGCCAACACCAGCTTCTCTTCCTTTTCCACCGCGTCCAGAATCTCCTCACTGTAGCCGATGGTATTTTTTTCGGCGCTCTTCACCCCTACAATCTCTGCCATAATGGAAAGAGCAATTTCCTCTGGACTTTCCGCCCCGATTTTCAGACCAATAGGACTGTGGAGAGAATCCAGAAGCTCCTGCGAAAATCCCTCTTCCAAAAGATTCTTCTTAATCATAGCCACTCTTCTTCTGGAGCCCATCATGCCCATATAGGCCTTGGGCTTTTCCAAAATTCTCCGAAGGCAGATCTGATCATGCACATGACCTCTGGTCAGAATCACAAAGTAACTGTCCCGGTCTCCTTCCAGACTATCCAAGGCCTTGGCAAAGTCCTCACAAATTACCCTGTCTGCCCCTGCCTTTTCCGCTTCCTTGGCAAAAAGAGGTCTATCCTCAATACAAGTCACGGAAAATCCCAGCATTTTTCCAAGACGAATGGTGGCAATGGCCACATGTCCCGCCCCGCAAATGATGAGCTTTTTCTCTGAAGCCAAGGTTTCCGCAAAGAATTTCCCCTCTCCCAGAGAAAAAATCCCTTCTTTACGATTGCCCCAAAAACATTCCTCTCTATCCTTTTCCGAGGCAAAAAAGGGGAATTTCGGGCTGTGGCTTAGGCATTTTCCGGAAGAAAACAAGGCCAATTCCCCAAGGCTTCCTTCCGCTAAGGAGTGAAATAATATATTTTCCTCCGAAGAATTCAGCCCGGCAATCTCTCTGATAATTTCTTTTCTTGCTTTCTCCATCTGCCTAACCCTCTTTCCTGCCATCCCTTGTGTGTGTTTTGTCATTACTTTATTCAGAACTGTACTTCCATTTTACTCTACTGCCTGTTTCGCTTTCCTACAGGCTTAAAGCAAACCGCCCTCACCTAAAGCATCAATCTCTTCTTTTTTCACAATGTCCCCTGCCATGATTCGCGGCAGTACCAGGTCAAAAACCGTGGTGGGGCAAAACATAATGCTGCCGGGAAGTCCCAAAACCGGCACCTTTCCCTTGGCGTAAGCCAGCATAAACATGGAACCGGGCAGTACCGGTGCTCCGTAGCTTACCACCTCTT
>NZ_CAUVME010000080.1:0-3412 GCF_963553175.1 Oribacterium sinus
GGAATTGCTTAGAATCTTATAATTGCTTATTTTTTCTTTTTCTTGTACTATTTTAATAGTTTCATATTGGAGAATCGGCTAGGAAAATCCCCCTCCCCCGGCAGTGAAGGAGCAGAATTTTTTCATGAAAAATGCAGAAGACAGCAAGTTGCTTTTACATCATTTTCTCCCGAACTGGGAGCGTTATCTTTTAATGTCCATCGTGCCTATTTATTTTATGCTCATCAGTCTTACCCAGCAAAACCCTATGAGCATTTTTGAAGGTGTACGGGAAATCATTGTGCAACCGGATATTTTGATTACGGACTATTTTGTGGTAGGCGGCGTGGGCGCAGCCTTTTTCAATGCGGGATGCCTCACCATTATTTCCCTGGGCTTACTCTGTATCGCCAAATCCAATTTTGACGGAAGCTGTATTATGGCCTCCTGCCTGATGTTCGGCTTTTCTCTTTTCGGAAAGAATCTTTTAAATATCTGGGCGATAATTCTGGGCTATGCCCTTTATGCCAAAATTCACCGGGTTCCCTTCCGAAAATATCTTCATATCGGGCTTTGCGGTACCACCCTTTCTCCGATTATCACCCAGATTCTGCTGATTCCCAATATTCCGGATGTCCTGCAGCTTCTTTTGGCGCTTGCTGTGGGGCTTGTCATCGGTTATGTTCTGGTTCCCATTTCCCTCCACACCAAGCACGCTCACATGGGCTATTCCCTCTACAATGCCGGTTTCGCCTGCGGTATTATCGCCACCATCGTCATTTCCCTGATGAAATCCTTCGGGGTAAAAATCGAGTCCCGACTGGTTTGGGATACCGACCACAGACTCTTTGGCTTCTACAGTCTGCTTGCGCTCTTTCTCGTCTTGATGCTCCTTTCCCTTTTCTTTGGGCGAAAGGAAACAATTCTTGGCTATCGGGATATCCTGAAGGAAAGCGGACAGGGAAATCCGGACTATTTAAAGAAATACGGAGACTATCCCACCATTTTCAACATGGGGGTAAACGGTCTTGCCATGACTTTGATTCTCTACATTCTGGGAGGAGACTTTAACGGCCCCACCATCGGTTCCATCTTCTGTCTGGTGGGCTTTAGCGCCACCGGAAAGCATCTTAGAAATATTTTACCGGTAATCTTCGGCGTAATTCTTGCAGGATTCTTGAAGGTTTGGTCCGTGCAGGATCCCAGCTCTACCCTCACCCTGATTCTTGTGACCACCCTGGCTCCCATTGCAGGAGAATTCGGCATTTTCTGGGGAATTGCAGCCGGTTTTCTTCATTCTTCCGTTGCCTTAAATGTTGGAATTCTTTATAATGGGACAAATCTTTATAACAACGGCTTTGCCGGAGGTGTGGTGGCCATTTTCCTTGTGCCCATTATCCTTGCCATCAAGGACAGACAGAAGCCTATGGCCATTTACGATGAAGAGGCGAAGAAGCTTGCCATTAAAGACAAGCTTTTTGACAAGCCGGAGGTAAAGCTTCCGAAAAACATCTTTTGGAAATAAGATAGCAAAGAGAAGGGAGATTTCTGTAGAAAACAGTTGAGAGAAAGCGAAAGGAATTCTGCGAAACATAGAATAAAGTAACTTTATGAATAACAATAGAGAAAAAGTCATTGTACAAACCAGTATCATCGGTATTCTGGCCAATCTGTTTTTGGCCGGTTTTAAAGCAGGAGTCGGACTTTTTTCCAACTCCATTTCCATTACTCTGGATGCAGTAAATAATCTAACGGATGCCCTGTCCTCAGTCATAACCATTGTAGGAACCCGCCTGGCCAGCAGGGCACCGGACAGAGAGCATCCTTTGGGGCACGGACGAATTGAATATCTCACCGCCAGTGTCATCAGTCTTTTGGTGCTCTATGCCGGATTCACTTCTTTAATTGAATCGGGAAAGAAAATCCTTCATCCGGAGGAGCCCAGCTACAGTATGATTTCCTTAGTAATCATTTTTGTAGCGGTTTTGGTCAAATTTTTCTTGAGCCGTTTTGTAAAAAGAAGAGGTGAAAATGTAAATTCCCAAAATCTTATTGCCAGTGGTGAGGATGCGGGAAATGATGCCATCCTGTCCTTATCCGTATTTTTATCCGCCCTCTTTTTCCGTTTTACCGGTATCTCCTTAGAGGCCTATGTGGGTGTTGTGATTTCCTTCTTTATCTTAAAAGCCGGCTGGGAGCTTTTACAGGAAACCCTTTCCCAGATTCTTGGTGCAAGAGCGGACAGCAACTTGACTAAGGAGATTAAAGAAACCATCAATGCCATTCCCGAAGTTTTCGGAACCTATGATCTCTTCCTCCATAACTATGGGCCAGACACCTATCTGGCCTCCGCCCATATCGAGGTGGCGGATACCATGCACGCCGCAGAGCTGGATGCCTTAATGCGGAAGATTGAAAGGAAAATCTACAAAAACTTCCATGTGGTTATGGCGGGAATCAGCATTTACTCCCGCAACACGGAAAATAAAGCCCTCCTGAAGCTCCAGCAGGAAATTCATGATCTGGTTTTATCCAAGGAGCATGTTTTACAGATGCATGGCTTTTATGTAGAAGAAGAGACGAAACGGATTCACATGGATATAGTGGTGGATTTCGAAGAAAAGGACCGGGATGGCCTTATTGCCGGCATCCAAAAAGAGCTGGAAGAGAAATTCCCCGGCTATCAGTTTCTGATTACCCGAGATTTGGATATTTCCGATTAAATGCTATACTGTAAAAGCAAAATTACAGGCTAATATGTGTAGGAGCTTGTAAGCCACCCGGCGGGTGCATAAGGGGGCTATCCCCCTCATTCTGACAGCTACATCAATTTTCCATAAGGAGCAAACATGATTATTACCAAAACCCCCTTTCGAATGTCCTTTTTCGGTGGCGGCACCGATATGGAAGAATATTTCAAGGAGCATGGCGGAGCGGTGCTTTCCACCACCTTTGACAAATACTGTTATGTAAATGTCCGGCATTTGCCTCCTTTTTTTGACTATAGCACCGAGCTTTCCTACTCCAAGACGGAAAGGGTCTCTTCTCTTGAGGAAATCCAGCACCCTGCTATCCGGGAGGCGATGAAAATGTTGGATATGCAGAAGATTCGTTTGAATTATGAGGCGGATCTTCCCGCCCGTTCCGGCCTTGGCACCAGCTCTTCCTTTGCGGTAGGTATGCTCCATGCCTTCCATGCCTTAAAGGGAAAGTATGTGGGAAAGAAAACCCTGGCGGATGAAGCCATTTATCTGGAAAGGGTACTCTGTAATGAATCCGGCGGCTGGCAGGACCAGATTGCCGCGGCCTTTGGGGGACTTAATCATATCGAGTTTTCCCAAAACGGCTATACCGTAAGCCCCATCCTCATTTTCCCGGAAAGAAAGAAGGCCTTGGAAGAGAATCTGATGCTCTTCTTCACCGGCTTTACCCG
>NZ_CAUVME010000081.1:0-3313 GCF_963553175.1 Oribacterium sinus
CCCTTGCCTTCGGCTATATCCTTCCCACTACCGGGCGGATTCGGGACTTTAACCCATTAGAAACGTGCGCCGCTAGGCGCACAACAAAAAGGTATAACGATTGCTCGCTATACCTTAAAAATCCTATGACAGACTCCATGTATAGCTTGCGTTATACATGAGTCTCGCATTTTAAAACAAGCCAGGCTTCCCGCCAGTATGTTGACTTGTTGCGCTTTCGCGTATGCTACTCCCTCACTGCTCTTAAGGAGTTTCCCATAAAAGCACGAGGTTAGTCAATTCTAACAGCATTTCAGACTGTTTTTCTTCCCATACAGAATAGAATGAAGAAAGCCACTTTTCCTCTTGAAAACTTTATGGAACAATGATGAAACCATTTTCGCAAAGATTTATTCAAACGAAAAAACATTCAGTCCGGTCTGTCCCTTTAAGTCTTCCTGTCTTCCCACCTTGCCGGGCAGGGTATGAAGGAAGATTTCTCCCGTTCCGGAAATTCTACATTTTTTCAAATGTCCTCCTATGCCTCTAAGCTCTTCATCACAAGCATTGGCATGGATGTGCAAATAGGGCTTTCCGTCCTTTTCCGTTACAGAGCCGACTAAAGAGGTAACTTCCATTTCCCCGGTAAACTCCTTGGGATAGTATTTCTTCTCGGAAACATTATAAAGCCCCACTTCCATACAATCGGAAGCACCGATTCCGGAAATGCTGGCTAAGGCAATGCCCTCCTTCTCACAAAGGTTTGTAAGACATTCCATCACTTCCTCCCCCCTGTCTAAACGTACCACATAATCCTCTCCGATTTTCCGAAACTCCATAGAATCTCCTTTCCCTTCTCTCAAACTTAAGTTATTTAGCGTAACGCCGTGAACAGTTTTCTTTTACAGTATAACACTGTGATTAGTTTTCCTTTACAGTATAACGCTGTGAACAGTTTTTTTCTATCTCACTCAGGAAAATGCGTATGGTTCCTTAGGAAAATACATATAATCGATTTATTCTCGGGCGCCTTTTCTGCTTCGGGAAAATCTCGGCGATTCTCTTTCGGAAAAAACAAAGCTATTGTATACTTAGGCAGACTTTTTGAAGCAGTTTTGGAACATAAAAAGCTATTTCTTCCTTAATAAAAGAAATGCGTTTTTCAAGTATATGACAGCATCCTACAAGGAAGAAATCAAAAAAAGGAGAAGAGCAAAAAAATGGATATTATTCAGAAAATCAGCGAGGATTTGTCCTTAAAGAAAAAACAGGTAGAGGCAGCAGTACAGCTTTTGGATGAAGGAAATACCGTCCCCTTTATTGCCCGCTATCGTAAGGAGCTAACCTCCGGTTTAAATGATGAAGAGCTACGAAATCTGGAGGAAAAGCTGCAATATCTTCGGAAGCTGGAGGAGCGAAGAGAAAGTATTCTCCATAGCATTGAAGAGCAGGGAAAATTAACAGAGGAATTGAAAAAGGAAATCCTGGCCGCAGATACCGCCGTTCGTCTGGAGGACCTGTACCTTCCCTATAAGCCCAAGCGAAGAACCAGAGGCATGATTGCCAGAGAAAAGGGGCTGGAAGGACTGGCGAAGGCTCTTCTTCTCCCCTGCGATAATCCGGAAGCCGAGGCGGAAAAGTATATTTCTCCGGAAAAAGAAGTGCTGACTGCTACCGATGCCTTAAACTACGCCAAGGATATTTTGGCGGAGGACTTCTCCGAGGATGCCCGCTTAAGAGAATGGATTCGAAACAAGAGCCTGAAGGAGGGCTTCATTTGCTCTTCTCTAAAGGAAAAGGAGGAAACGCCGGAAAGTAAGACATATGAAAATTACTTTTCCTACGAGGAAAAAGTGCAATCCATTCCGGGACACCGTATTTTGGCTTTAAATCGTGGGGAAAAGGAAAAAATTCTCAGCGTAAAGCTCCGTTTTCCTGAAGAAGAAATCCTTCATTATATAGAGGAGCAGGTGCAAGTCAGCAAGAAAGGAAAATGCAGGCCTTATCTGGAGGAAGCCATTGCCGACTCCTACAAGCGTCTGATTGCCCCCTCTATTGAGACGGAAATCCGAAACATTTTGACCGAAAAGGCGGAGGACGGAGCCATCCTGGTTTTCTCCGACAACTTAAAGCAGCTTTTGATGCAGGCACCCATTACCGGAAAGGTCGTGCTGGGCTGGGATCCGGGCTTTCGTACCGGCTGTAAAATCGCCGTGGTGGATGCCACCGGAAAGGTACTGGATACCACCGTCATTTATCCCACCCCTCCTAAAAATCAGGTGAAGGAGTCTATGGCAAAAATCCACCAGCTGATTCAAAAGCACCATGTGGATATTATCGCTTTGGGAAATGGAACCGCCTCCAGAGAATCGGAAAAGGTGATTTCCGACTATTTAAAGGAGCAAAAGAGTCCTGTAAAATATGTGATTGTCAATGAAGCAGGGGCCTCCGTATATTCTGCCAGCAAGCTTGCCACAGAAGAATTTCCCAATTTTGATGTGGGAGAAAGAAGCTCCACCTCCATGGCAAGGCGTTTGCAAGACCCCTTGGCGGAGCTTGTGAAAATTGATCCCAAGTCCATCGGCGTGGGACAGTATCAGCACGATATGAACCAAAGTAAGCTTACAGAGCAGTTAAACAAGGTGGTGGAGGACTGTGTAAATAAGGTAGGGGTAGACTTAAACACCGCCTCCGCCTCTCTCCTATCCTACATTTCCGGAATCAGCAAGACTATTGCCAAAAATATTGTGGCTTTCCGGGAAGAAAACGGTGCCTTCAAGTCTCGAAAAGAGCTTTTAAAGGTGGCCAAGTTAGGACCAAAGGCCTTTGAGCAGAGTGCCGGATTCCTCAGAATCCGTGGGGGAAAAGAGCTTTTGGATATGACCTCCGTACATCCCGAGTCCTACAGCGTAGCGAAGGAAATGCTGGCATTAGCGGGAATTGCGGAGAATGAACTCCTTTTCGGAAAAGGCAAGGAAATGGGAAAAATCCTTTCTTCTCTCCCCGGTGGATTAAAGGGCGTAGAGCAGAAACTTTCCGTAGGAGAATATACCTTAAAGGACATTATTGAAGCTTTGGCAAAGCCGGGAAGAGACCCAAGAGAAGATGTTCCCGCCCCCATCCTTCGAGAGGATGTGCTGGAACTGGAAGATTTAAAAGAAGGCATGGTTCTACAGGGAACCGTGAGAAATGTCATTGACTTCGGTGCCTTTGTGGATATCGGGGTGCATCAGGACGGCCTTGTGCATATTTCCGCCCTGTCCAAGAAATTTGTGAAGCATCCTTTGGATGTGGTAAAGCTTGGGGATATAGTGAAGGTGAAGGTCTTGTCTGT
>NZ_CAUVME010000082.1:0-3239 GCF_963553175.1 Oribacterium sinus
CCCTTTCCGTCATCGGTAAAACCGATGACATAGGGAGCCAACTCCGCAATATCGGATAACTCCCCTCTTCCACTCTGATTTTTCGTTAAACTTCCATAAGGATACACGGCAATGCAGGCATCCTCGTGAATTTTATCCATTTCCAAAGTCAAATTCTCTATGGTCGAAGGAGGGGGATTTAGATTCGGCATAGCGCAAACCGCCGTATAGCCTCCATGGGCAGCCGCCCTAGTTCCGCTCTTTATGGTCTCTTTATAAGAAAAACCGGGCTCCCGCAGATGTACATGTACATCCACGAAGCCCGGAACTATTAATTTCCCATCCATGTTATAAACGATGGCACCTTCTTCGTCCATTTTAGAGAATTGAAGAAATAGTTTTCCCTCAGAAATCAAAAGATCAGCCTTTACGATTCCTTCCTTTTTGTAAACAAAGCCATTGCGAAGAACGATTTTATTCACCCTATCCTCCTTTATTCCTATCTCTACGTCCGACAGAGTATAGCAAAATTCCGAAGGTCTTGCAAGGGGAGATTCCGAGTTCCCGGTCTTCCTCTTAAAGGGCTAACCGCTTCTTATCTTCAACAAGTTAAACAGACTTCTACTCGTCCCAGCCCTCCTTAGGCATAAGGAACGCCAGCATGGTCTTCTCTTCTCCTTCTCCCAAAACAATGTCATCCAAATGGGTCTGTCTCGGAAAATCCATAGACTCCTCAGACTCCACTAGCAACCAGTTCACACCGGCATAACGAGCGTCCTCCAAAGCCTCTTCCTTTGTTTTTCCCTCTCCGTAACAATCCTCCAAGTCGATTACATCCACTCTGTAGCCATCTTCTTTTTTTCGAATTACCGCAGGATAATAATATGTCATTCTAACCTCTTTCTATACTGGTGGGGCGTCTCTCCCATAATGCTCTTAAATATCTTGATAAAATTCCCTTGATTATGGAAACCGGTGGCTTTAGCCACATCCAAAACCTTATCCTCTCCACCGGAGAGAATCTCCACCGCCTTTTCTACTCTGTAACGATTAATATATTCCAGTGGGGAAATTCCCACATTGTTTCCAAAAAAACGAGTAAAATACTGCTCATTTAACTGACAAAGGTTTGCCAAATCCCGAATATAAATCTTCTCCGCATAATGCTCACGAATATATTCGATGCTGTTTTTGATAAACAGCACCTGCTTTTCCTCCTCCACCAGACGTCTTTCCGAAATCATCCCCATGCCTTCCATGATGGCAAAGAGTTGTAACAATCTCCCCTTAACCATCATATGATCCGCCAGTCTTTCCAGACGATAGGAATAGCTGCCGGAAACAGATGCCTCCTTCTTCCCATGCTGATGAAACAACTTGTAGATTTCCGAAAAGCCCTGTACCATCTCTAAAAATCCCAAGTGAGATAAACTGATTTCTTTAGGAAAAAAATACTCTTCTTCTCTTAACGCCCTGAAGAAGCCCTGCTCCAGAATATCCTCCTCCGCAAAGCAGAAGTCCTCTAATCGGAAACACAAGGAATGTTCCACGGCCTTCTCCGAAATAGCATACAGGCGATGGATACAGCCCTTGGGAATCAAAAACAGGCATTCCTCTTCGATATGGATTTCTTTCAAATTGAGATAGAGCTGAAAGCTCCCTTCTTGAAAATAAATCAGCTCATAATAGTCATGCCAGTCCGCCTCAACTTTAAGGCTTTCTTCTTTAGTGCTGACACTGGTATAGAGCCTTGGCAGCGGATACTCCCCAGGAATGGAGCTGTGTTTTTTTGTTCTTTGCATAGCACCTCTCCTCTTTTGGAATATCGCAGTTTGCAAGCCGGTAGAATAAAAAAATAAGCAGTTACATTCTACCATAGGGGAAAACTTTCCGCCATAGAAAAGCAGAGTTCTCCATAGTTAAAAAACGAATTCTATAAGCCAAACTCGGAAAGCAAATTTTCTAAATATAACTTATCACCTGCAGCTTTTTTGATGTCCTCCAACCTACCCTTCTCGGCCAGGATTCCCATAAGAAGAGCCATCCTTTGTTTTCCACTCTCAACGCCTTTTTCCATGCCTTTTTCCATGCCTTCTTCAATACCTTCCCGAAATGCTTTTTGTCTGTATTGCTCTAACACTAAATTCATTTTTTGCTCTCCTTTCTTATCCAAGCGCCTTGATTTCAGCAAAGCTACTCTTTTCGATAAAATTTTAGATTGCATTTCCTCAGGATTCTCTCGATGAAAGTCTTTGGCAAGATTCCCTAAGGTATTATCCTGTTTGCAATCTGTATTAAAATATAGGATATGGGAACCATCCTGAAAATCAGCTCCTATTTCCTCTATCTTCCTCTCGATATGATAAAGCTGTTTCTTTGCTTTGAAAATATCCTTATCTGTAATGAATATAATATAGCTTTCAGGCAAATGCGTAAAGTCCTCCCCTTTTCCCAGATAATGAATATCCAATAGCGCGGCATGATATCTGGCTCTTTTCGGCCCGGCATCTTTGGATGTATTTTGAATTTCTATATTATACAAATTCCCCTGATCATCTTCACAAAAGCAATCCAGGAGCAAAGAATGACCGTACAAATTAGGAAGGTCTTTTTGTACATACTGCTTTTTCACTTTTAAACTCTTTTTATTCATTAGAACTTGTAAAACATATTCCGTGCAAGACTTTTCCTCAAATACAAGTCTCATGAAAATATCATCCATTAAAGTGAAAGATTCTATGGTTTTGCGTTTTTCCAAGTCCTCCATATCTTTCTTGTCTGTATGATGAAAGTTTGAGTTTTTAGCTGATTGAGTCATAAAGGGAAGCTCCTTTCTGTGATAGATTTTCAGAAGATGAAAAGAATATAAAGTTAATGATTTTAGATAAATAAATCGTTTAATTAAGATTATCAGAATAAAAATAAGATAGTTAAAATGATGAGAAAAGCTTCTTTCCCTATTATAAAACAAGTATGATAAAATACCTATTATCCACATTCGGATATTATCCATTAACGGATATGAGAGCTGCAATCCAAGCTCGATTTATTCAATAAATCCTTAATTTTTATATATTCAAGGAGACCATTATGCCCATCGGAAAAATCAGTTTATGTGCCACCCCCATCGGCAATTTGGAGGACATCAGCTTTCGGGTGCTTCGCACCCTGAAAGAAGCGGACCTTATCGCCGCTGAGGATACCAGAAACTCCATCAAGCTTTTAAATCATTTTGAGATTAAAACTCCCATGACCGCCTA
>NZ_CAUVME010000083.1:0-3223 GCF_963553175.1 Oribacterium sinus
AGGGAGATTTGGACAAGGTAGGCGGAGACCTTTCCGCATTGGAAGGAAAAGAATACTTCTTCGAGTTCTTTGATCCCACAGATAAGCTTGGCGCTGACCTCCCCAACCCCAAGTCTCACGTAGCCTATGCCTTTGCAACCAATCTGGTACTCTTGGATGAGCAGGGACAGGTAACGGATGTGTATGCTGCCCATGACTCCGGAAAGGTTGTAAATCCGGTTGCGATTCAAGGACAGATTGAAGGTGGAGTATTAATGGGAATGGGCTATGCCTTAACTGAGGACTTCCCCTTAAAGGATTGCGTACCCACTGCTAAGCTTGGAACCCTGGGACTGCTTCGTGCAAACCAGATTCCGAATATTCACGCCATCTATGTAGAAAGAGATACTCCTATCCCATTTGCATACGGCGCTAAGGGTATCGGAGAGATTGCCAGCATTCCTATTGCTCCGGCCATTGCCAATGCTTATTATGCCTTTGACCATGAGTTCAGAACCAAGCTTCCTATGGACAATACATTCTATAGAAAGAAGAAGGCATAACCCGGAATAGCAAAAATATAAGCTCATGAAGAAGGGACTATAAAAATCAAAAAAAATAGATTTTCGGCAATATAGGTCTAAATGAGGGGGTAGTCTGAGCCCGTCGGTACTTGCGAAAAACAAGCAAAACGCAGTTTTTCGCTTAGTATCCGCTACGAGGCGAAGCTAGCGAGAGCGTGCCCCAAATTTAGACCTATATTGCTTAGAAAACTATTTTGATTTTTACAGTCCCTTCTTATAATTAAAGGAAAACCCCGAGGTTAGGGAAAAAACCTGGATTATGGGAAAAAGCTTCCGAATAACGGTAGAAATAAAATTAATTTTTTGTTAAAATAAGAGCATTATGAATCTTACCGCAATGCCAAAGGAGTAAAAATGGATAAGGAAGCATTGAAGAAAAGAATATTTGCAGAAGGAGAGAAGGCTAAGGGCGGTGTAAACCGCTTTCTGGAGGAAGAAAAGCAGGAGCTGTCGCATGAACCGGAACGGAAGGTAGAACAGCCACAAGCTATCCTTCAGAAGTCGGAAAAATCCGGCCTTTCCTTTAAAGCGCGAAAAGCCAGAAGGTGCAGATTTTTTAAGACAGCAAAGGAAAAAACAGAGGCATTTATCGAAAAAGCCGCCGCTCATGCAGAGGAAAGAGGCGTAAGAGGGCTTCCGGAAAGAAAGTTTATTGCGCTAAAGAAGAGAAAGAAGGTGTTGCATGCCTTTGTCATTCCCTGCTATGGAGAATCCTCTTATCTGGAAGCATGCATTCAATCTCTTTTAAAGCAAAAAAATCCATCTCCTATTTATCTTTGCACCGCAACTCCCAATGCATTTTTAAAGAGGATTTCCAGAGAATATCGTTTGCCCTTATTTGTTCGAAACGGAGAGCCCTCTTTGGCAAGGGATTGGAATTTTGCTTTAGAGGTAGGCAGAAAGAGAGCAAAACTGGTGACCATTGCCCATCAGGACGATTTGTATCATGAAGATTACACTAAGGCTGTGGAGCATGCCTATTCCCTCTATCCGGATGCCAGCTTGATTTTTACTGCGGTGCAGGACATTGACGGTATGGGACAGAAGCTGCCGAATGTTGCCGAGAAAGTGAAAAGAATCCTACGACTTCCCTATCATTTTACCCATCATACGGAAAAGAGCCTCTGGAAAAAGCTTCCTCTGCTTTTTGGCAACAGCATCTCCTGCCCCAGCTGTACCTATGTGACAGCACATTGCAGAAGATTATTATTCAAAAATGACTATCGTTTTATTACGGATTGGGATGCCTTCCTGCATTTGGCGGAAAAAGAGGGGCGTTTCCTCTATATCAAGAAGGCTTTGCTTTCCTATCGAAGACACGAAGAGGCGGAAACCAGAAAGCAAATGAAGAACAAAAACCGCCTAAAGGAAGAAAAGGAACAATTCCGGAAGCTTCACGGCAAGTTTTTGGGAGGTCTTTTGGCGAAGGTTTACAGCCTGTCCGGAAAATGGGCGTAGTTTCCTTTAGGCCAAGCTGAGGCTTCGTTTCATAGCTTGTCTTTGTAAGAGGAGGGACACCAGTACGCAGGACAGCAATTTATCCACCAAGTTTCCACTAACAGCCCCTAGATAAACTGAAGTAAAGAGCTCTTGACCGGATTGCTTTAAGGCCATAATCACCAAGTCTGTTCCGGAACCGGTCAGTCCTCCGAAGAGGAAGATACGAATGGGAGCTCCAACCATTGGGCATAAAATGGCTAAAAGCAGTCCTGCAAGGATTGCCTTGGGAAGGCTGAAGCCCTTCTTTCCGGCTTTACTGATCAGGGCTACCACCACTGCAACCACTACATTGACCAAGGCAAAGGGGATTGCGCTGGGGCTTGCCGTAAAGCCCATCAAAAGGTTGGTGGCCACACCGGTAAGAACGCCATAGCCCATACCGTAGCATGCCGCAATGAAAATGGTGCCGATGGTATCCATAAAAAGAAGGGGTATCTTTAGCATGCTGACAAAATCTCCAAAGACCACATTTACCACCACCGCCAGAGCACAAAATAATAGAATCTTCGTATTCTTATTCAACTTGTTCATTGCAATTCTCCTTTATTGAATTCCTGCTGTATCACTTACCGTACAGAACACATTTTTTCGTTTTTTTATAGTAGATTTTTCTTACTGCATTTCTTGAGCTTTTTTCATCTTTTTCACTTAAGATTCAAGCTTTTCTTCTATGAAGGCAGTAAAGCGAGCTTTATATTCTTCCCATTTTTCGTCCTTCTCTTCTTCATCGTAAAAGACAGGTACTTCGAAACAGGCCTGTGTCCAGTTTCTTCTTTCCATTTCTTCCATGTATTTTTCCATTAGAACTCCTGGGGGAGAGGAAAGAGAACAGCTTGGGCTTTCCTGAATTCCTAAAACTCCAATATAACTATAGCCATTTTTCTGATACTCCTCCAACTGCCAAAAAACGGACTCTAAAATTCTCCGACAATGCTCGGTATAGCCTTCCGTCTTCTTATACTCAGCCTTATTCATTGAAGGACGATTGCTTCCCAGATACAAGAATTCCGGACAGGGAAGCTGAATTATGCCTATTCCCCTCTTTAGAATTTCTTCGACCAGGGGAAAGGCGCCTTTTGCACGCTCCAAGCCATGCACCACAGCATTTTGATTCAAAACACAGTGACTGACTACAATGATTTTCTTTGATGGATAAATAG
>NZ_CAUVME010000084.1:0-2674 GCF_963553175.1 Oribacterium sinus
CGGATAGAGACATCGGGGCCGGAGACGGAGGAAGCGCAGAAAGCTGAGCCGGAACAGCATAAAAAAGGGCTTTGGAAGGGCGTAGTGTTTTTCTTCCTGTGCTTTACCCTTTCCTTTGTTCTTGGTGCGCTTTTGTGCTATTTTTATTTCTTCGGATTTCCGAAAAGACAAGAAAATCAGGCCATTCATAATGGAGCGGCCAGTTCTTCCACCCTTTCCGACTCCAATCTGGAGAACTTGGAGTCCATTAACCTTCCAAGAGTTACGGAGAAGCTTAGGAAGATTCAGGATTTGCTGACGGACAGCTACCTTTATCAGGAAAATGGAAAAGATGCGGAGGAGATGATTTACAAGGGCTTTTTGACCAGCCTTCTGCAAGAGGATCCCTACGCTGCTTACTATACAAAGGAAGAGATAGAGGAGACCAGAAATCGTCAAAAGGGAATATACAAAGGAATCGGTGCGGCGGTATCCGAAAAGGAAGGCGGCCCCTTGGTAGAGTATGTTTATCCCGGATCTCCTGCGGAAAAGGCAGGTCTTTTGGCGGGAGATGTTGTACTGAAGGTGGACGGCATTTCCGTGGAGAGCCTTAGCCTAAACTATATTGTGGAGAATCTGATTCAGGGTTTGCCGGGAAGCTCTTTGGAAATGGTGGTAAATCGAAACGGTGAGGAAGTCACTCTGCGGATTACCAGAGGAGAGGTGGTCATTCCCGGCTCTGAAGTTGGAGATGTGGCAGAGATGTTGAAGCTTCAGAGCGGAGCTGAAAAGCAAAATGAAACAGACCCACAGAAGAGTGAAGAACAGCAGCCTGATGTAAATAGGGATGTCTTAGCCAAGCTAAAGCCCGGAGATATCGGTTACCTTTCCTTAAGGGGCTTCTATATGGAGGCGGTGGATTCCTTCATTTCCCAGTATGAATCCGATATTGACGGAAAGAAGAAGGCCTTGATTATCGATCTACGAGGAAATCCGGGGGGTGACGTGGAAGCGGCAACCAAACTGCTGGATTACTTTCTGCCGGATCATTTGCAGAAGCCGAAGAGAAAGGACAGCGAAAACAAAACTATACAGACGGAAAATCGTGGCGAAAGTGCTTCCTCCTCCGTCTTGGAAGTCACTCCCAACCCCAATCGTCAATTTGAAAAGGACAAGACCTTGCTTCTTTATACGGAGGACAAGTGGGGAAAGGGGAAGGACTGGTATGCCAAGGATGGACATGAAGTGGGACTGCCCATCATCATTTTAATGAATCAAAACTCCGCCTCCGCTTCGGAGCTTTTTGCAGGAACCATGCAGGATTATGACAGAGCCTGGGTTTTCGGAACGCTGTCTTACGGAAAGGGTATTGTGCAGACGGTACGAAGCTTCCCGGACGGATCTGCGGTGGAGTTTACCACCCATTACTACTTTACGCCGGCAGGACGAAACATCCACAAGAAGGGAATCACGCCGGATCTTACGGTGGAAATGCCGGAGGCGGATCAATTCACTTATCTTCGGGACAGAACAAAAGACCTGCAATTAAGAAAAGCAGCAGAGAGTCTTTATATTAATTTTATACACGATAAAAACAGCCCATGATATACTCAGTTCATCAGAAGATGAACAGTAATGGATGGTGAGGCATGGTATTTTTTATCGTTAATCCCCGAGCGGGACAGGGAATGGGGTTACGACTTTGGGAGAAAATGAAGGAAGAGGGAAAGTCTTTGTTGGGAGAAGAAGGCTTTTCCGTTTTCTTTACGGAAAAACAGGGAGATGCCAGACTCTTTGCCAGAGAAATCACCAGAGAGATCAATAAAGAAAATCATAGAGAAATCATCGGAGAGATCAATAAAGAAAATCATAGAGAAATCACTGGAGAAAATCCTAAAGAAACCCAACAAGAGATTCATAGAGATTATTCCGGAGAAAGTAAAAGAGAAGCAAAAGCCACATATGAAGAGGATAGGATTTGCGTCATTGGCGGAACCGGTACCTTAAATGAAGTGATTGACGGGGCTATGCTGGATAACAACTCCTTCCCGATTTCCTTTTTGCCGGTGCATAGGGACAACGATTTTGCCAGAGCCCTGCAAAAGGGCTATAAGATTCCGGAAAGTCTTTCTGCCCTTTTTGCCAAGGAAGAGCGAAAAGTAGATTACGGCATTGTAGAGGGAGAAAGAGGACACAGACGTTTTGTGGTCAGTGTGGGACTGGGCTTTGAGGCAGCTGTCCTGCAGGAGCTGCTCAGTATGGGTTGTAGCATTTGCCCCAAAGAAAAACAGAGGATTCGTTCCAAGGCCCTTTCTTATTTTTATGCTTTTGTGAAAGAATTAAAACGGGCAAAGAAAATCAAAGGAAGTATTCTCCTGGATGGAGAAGAACGAGTGGAATTCCAGCATATCCTCTTTTTGTCCATCCATAATCATCCCTATGAATCCGGCTATGCCTTGGGATGTGGAGCTTCCGGAGAAGATGGCGTCCTGGATTTATGCTTGGTCAGCACCAAGAAAAAGCTGCGATTGCTTTACATTATGTTTGCGGCACTTTTCGGAAAGCATAAAAGTCTTCCCGGGGTGCATTGCTACCGGTTTAAGAAGATGGAGATTCATTTGGAGCAGGAGGTGGCCTTCCATGTGGATGGAGAATCCTTGGGAAAACAAAAGGATCTCTCCATTTCCTGTATGCC